>DASXEA010000021.1:0-9900 GCA_036490345.1 Rhizomicrobium sp.
GTACCAGTGCCACTGCATGCGCGCCGCCTGCGGGCCGCACTCAGCCGCGTCGGGCGCCCGGTGGCGGCGGGGCCGAAAGCACCCACGCCACGATCTTCTGAAGCGCCTCTGCCGATGCCGCATCGAAGGCTGCGACCACGCTGGCCACGCTGTTCTGCTGCGCCCGCGACGCCGCCGTCGCATTCAGCGTGGCGGCGACATCGCCGCCGCGGCCGAGCAGCCGCGCTTCGATTTCGACCGTAACGCCGGGCGCACCATCGGGAGTGTCATATTGCGCCTCGAAGGCGCGGATTTCCGTGGCGAGCACATAGTCGGCGTGAATATTGTCGGATTCGCGCGCCACGCCGGCGATGCGCCCGCTCTGCTCGAAGGCTTCCACGAGAAGGCCCTGCACAAGGCGCGGCACGGAATCGGTCCACTGCGCGTCGGCGTAATAGTCCATCATCTCGCCGCGCACGAGCGCGATCCGCACCGTATCGAGGCTTCGGGCCGTTTCCGGCCGCGCCACGGCGAGCTGCCACGCGACATGCGGCAGATCCGGCGGCGCCGTGAACCGCGGCCTCAGCCGATAAAGCTGCAAGGGCGGATTGCTCGGCCCCAGCAGATTGCCGCCGCAGCCGCCGAGCGCCAGCAGCGCCAGGCCTGTGACGAGGATTTGACGGCGCGAAAGCGGCGAGGCGGTCATGCTCATGGCGGCGTATATCCCTTGCGCCGGTCGCCATAGATCAGGCGGGTCGGCTCGTGCTCAAGCTCATCGGAAACATGGGTGAGGCTGCGGACCAGGTCGCGCGTCTGGTTGACAAGCTGGTCGAGGCGCGCGGATTTGACGGCCGTGTCCACATCGCCGGTCAAATGGTCGACATCGTCGGACAGGCGGTCGAGTTTCTGCTCGGTCGTTCCGGCGTTGTGCAGAACGGCGTGCAGATCGACAAGATCGGTGTTGATGCCGGCCGAGGCCTGGGCGAGATTCTTCAGCGTGATATCGAAATCGCCTGTGTGCTGCGAGAGATTGCCGCTCAGATCGCGCAGATTGGTGAGCGTCTGCGCGAAATTCTGGCGGTTCTGCACGCTCAGCACATCGTTCAGCCGATCGGCAATGCCGTTGATCTTGGCCAGCAGCTGCGGCGCGGATTGCTCCAGTTCCTGGAGCGTCGAGGGCTTGGAGCGGATCACCGGATAGTCGCCGAACACCGTGTGCTGCAACACGGCCGCTGTGCGCGAGCCACCATCGATCTCGACATAGGAGCCGCCGGTCAGCCCTTCACTGGCGATCGATGCGATGGAATCGGAATGGATCTGCAGGCTTGGCGTGATCTGCAGTGTGGCGATGACGCGCTTGGGATCGTTGGGATCGAAATCGAGTTTGGAAACGCGTCCCACCTGGATGCCGTTGTAGCGCACCAGCGTGCCGTTGCCGAGGCCGGTCACCGAGCCCGAGAAGAAGGTGCGGTAATAGGCATATTCCTCCGTGTACTGCGAACCGCCCAGCCACAGCAGCGCCAGCAGAAAGCCCAGCAGGCAGACGATCACGAAGGTTCCGACGGCGACGTAATTGGCTCTCGTTTCCATTCTCAGACCTGCTCAGCTGCCGCGCGTCCGCGTGCGCCGGCGAAATAGGCGTGGATCCAGGGATGCGGATCCTGGGCGAGCGAGCGGAACGTGCCCACCCTGATCTTCTTGTCCACCAGCACGGCGATGCGGTCGGTGGTGGCTTTCAGCGTGTCGATGTCATGCGTGACCATGAAGACGGTCAATCCCAGGCTCTGCTGCAGATTGCGCACCAGCTCGTCGAATTGCGAGGCGGAAATCGGATCCAGCCCGGCCGTCGGCTCGTCGAGAAACAGAAGCTCGGGGTCGAGCGCCAGGGCGCGTGCCAGCCCGGCCCGCTTCTTCATGCCGCCCGAAAGTTCGGAAGGATATTTGCGCGCGGCATCCGCCGGCAGGCCGACCAGCGCCAGCTTCATCGCGGCCAGCTCGTCCATCAGCTCCTGGCTCATATGCGTCCAGCGGCGCATCGGCACCTGGATATTCTGGGCCACGGTCTGGGCGCTGAACAGCGCGCCTTCCTGGAACAGCACGCCCCAGCGCAGTTGCAGGCCGTGCAAATCTTCATTGGCGATATCTGCCGTCTCCTGCCCCAGCACCTTGATGCTGCCGGATTCGGGGCGGTTGAGCGCGATGATGGAACGCAGCAGGACGGATTTTCCCGCACCCGAACCGCCCACGACGCCAAGAACCTCGCCGCGATACACGTCGAGGTCGAGATGATCGTGGATGATGCTGCCGTCGAACGCATTCACGAGCCCGCGAACCTCGATGACGACATCGTGCTGTTGCACATCCGGGTCCATCAGATGCCCAAAGCCGAGAAGAGAATGGAGAAAACCGCATCGAGGGCGATGATCAGAAAGATCGATTCGACCACGGAGCGGGTGGTGAGCCGGCCCACACTGGCGGCGTTGCGCTCGACGCGCATGCCCTCGAAACATCCGACCAGCGCGATCACAAAGGCAAACACCGGCGCCTTGATGAGGCCGACCATCAGCGTGCGCAGCGTGATGGCGCCTTCGAGCTCGCGCATGAACGCGGGAATGGTGATGCCGAGATCGAAATAGGTCATCACCATGCCGCCGATGATGCCGACGACATCGGCGAAGAAGGTGAGAAGTGGCAGCGCCACGATGAGGCCGAGCACCCGCGGCAGCACGAGAATCTCGGCGATGTTGAGACCGATGGTTTCCATCGCGTCGGTCTCTTCGTTGACGCGCATCGTTCCGATCTGGGCGGTAAACGCCGAGCCCGACCGTCCGGCGATGATGATGGCGGTGACGAGGCCGCCCAGTTCGCGCAGGAAGCCCACACCGAGAAAATCGATCGTGTAGATCTGTGCGCCGAACCGCTTGAGCTGGTCCGCACCCTGATAGGTGAGAACGATGCCGAGCAGGAAGGCGAGCATGCCGACGATCGGCAAGGCGGTCAGCCCCGTTTCCTCGATCTGCTGCACGAAGGCCGCCAGCGGCAATTCGCGGCGCGGAGCGAACAGCGCTTCGGTTGCCTCGACGGTGACGCGGCCGAGAAAGCCCACCATGTCATAGGCCTGCCGCAGCGCATGGACGGTGCCCTCGCCGACGCGCTCGACATAATATTGCACCGTCGGTATGCGGGCGTGCGCGACGGGCGGCGACAATGCCTCCTGCTGCAATGTGTCGAACAGCGCCACATAGCGCTCAGGCAGATCGAGCGATTTGACCGCAGCATGGCGGGCTTCGAGATCGCGCTTCGTACGCAGAATCAGCCACGCGCCGGCGCTGTCGAGCATCTCGATGCCGCTGCCGTCAAACGCAATTTCCCGCGCGCCACCGAAATCGAGCCCGCGCAGTATGGGGTCCATCCGCGCCGCCTCGGCAACGATCCAGTCCCCCGTCAGCACAAGACGTGTGGCGCCGCCACGGCGCTCGACGCGCGCCGAAGCCGGCGACTCGATCCGCACCGAGGGAATCAGATTGCGCATGGCAGGATTGAACCTAACACGAAGCCGTTAACCAACCGGGACCATGCGGCAGGTGTCTGCTGCAACGCTTTCGACAAGCGGAAGGCAGCAGAAGCGGCTCGTTGTACCGAAACGATGTATTATACGACCATAAAGGTCGCATTGTGGAAATTCAGCCCGGCGGAAGGGCCAGCAGATAGGGCAAGCCGCCATTGATGGCGGGATCCTGGCCCCAGATTTTTGGATCAAACCCCTGGGGAAGTTTCGCCTGCAATTTGGCGTTGCTCAGCCCCTTGATGCCAGGTTCGTTGCTGACGTTGCCGGCGCCTTGGCTTTTATTCGTGATGCCGCTCGTAGTCGTGTCCCAGTAATCGTGCTGAAGATCGCCACCGATGTCCTCGCTGCCGATCAACCCACCCGGCTCGGCTGCGTCACCATTGACCAGTCCCGACGAGTAAGATTTCAGGATGGTTTGATGTACTTGGCTTTGTGAATTGAGGCCCACTAGTCCACCCGCGACAGAATAACCCGACGTTTCTCCTGTCGCATAGGAATTCGTGATTATGCCTTCGTTCTGGCCCACAAGACCGCCCGCTCCGGAACCCGAGACGTTTCCGGTGGCATAAGATCTCGATATCTCTCCGGACGCATTCGCCCCCGCGAGGCCTCCGCAAACGGATTGGCAGACAACAGTTCCGCTTGAAAACGATTTTTCGATAGTGCCTCCGTTGTCTCCGACGAGCCCTCCTGAAACACCCTTCTTAAGTTGGGTGACACTAGCACTCGAATGAGAATTCCGGATCTTTCCGAAGAACCGGCTATCCGCTGAATTGTACCCAACAAACCCACCAAGGTTGACGGCGTCTCCCGAGATGTTCCCCTCCGCTGTGGAATTCGAGAGCAATCCAAAGTTTCCGCCCACGAGACCGCCAGCCGAGTTTGAGGCGTTTGTAGATACCGTAATATCGGCATCGCAAGCGTGCACGGTGCCTTCCGCACCGCCTGCCAAGCCCCCGACCCAGGAATATTCGCCGCCACTGACCGTTCCTGTTACCGACACGTGATTGATCAACCCTTCGGCCTGCAAACCGGCAAGACCGCCAATCCACTGTTCTGATCCGGCGCCTACGACGTTCACATTGGCGAGCTTCAGATTGCGAACGGTCGCGCCTTCATATAGCTCTGCAAAGAGCCCCACATCATCTTTCGCTGTCGGGTCGTTGATCGACAGGTTGGAGATCGTGTGGCCGTGTCCGTCGAAGGTGCCGCTGAAGAGCGCAGGAATGGGCGACGCAACGTACGTGCCATCGGCACTGGCATCATAATCGTTTGCGAGAGCGAAGCTACCATCAGGATTGGCGGCGATCCCGGCCGCCAGTTCGGCAATGCTGTGTACGCGTATGGCATTGCCCGGAATTGCCGCAGCAGCGCCGTTCGCCGCAGCGAATGCCGGCACCGAAGTTGCGGCCAGCAACGCGCATGCGACCGTAGTTCTGCTCACGAGATGGATTTTCATAAAGAACCTGCGCTTTCGAACGTGCGAGTCAATCCGCCGGCCGCACGATGGCTTGCCTCATCGGTGCCCGAAAAAATAGCGCCAACTCGTTGCAGAAGCCTTACGCGAAAAGGTAAACCGGCCACGGTCCGGAGTGCGTCAAGACCGTAGTTCCGGCCCTCCCCTCGCGCCCATCAGGAGAGTGAAATGTCCGACGAAGACCAGGTCGTGATCCCGCTGCCCACACATAGCGGATCAGTGACTTTTGCGGTGGCCCGGCTGGTCAGCGAAGGCAATCGCGCCTTTGCCGAAGCCATCGTCGCCATTCCCGACACGAGTTTCGCGCCGCCGAAGCGCATCTCCTTGTCGGTGTACAGCCTCACCCAGATCCGCGGCGGATCTCCGCCGATGCGCCCCAACCTCTATCTCTACGAAGGCATGATCCTGCCGCCGCCGAATTGACGTGACCTGATCGCGCGCATCCAGCGAACAAAATATCAACAAGCTTGTCATGGCCCGCATATGCGGGCTACCCGGGTGACAAAGATACGTCGCTTGCAATTGAAACTCTTCGTTTGTCACAACTGGGTGGCCCGCAGACACCGACCATGACAGAGCTGGGTGTGAGAAATTGCACTCATTCCACTAGGACGGCATCGGCCGCATCACGCGCTCCCTGCCCGGCGCGAAGCTGACGCGGCGCAGCTCGTGGATCGCGTCGCGGCCGCGCCTTCCTTCCACCAGTTCATAGCCCAGCAGCGCAAAGGTGCGATCCCCCAGGAAGATCGGCCGCGCATTACCGTACCAGTCGACGCACGAGGCCGTGCATCTGTCGTCGACAATGCCCTCTTCGCTCGCCGCAAGTTCGCCCAGCGGCATGAAACGATGGTCCTGGCGGCGTAGGTAAATCATCGCGGCGGAATTCTCGAACAGCTGGTGATAGGCCGTGCGCGCCGGCCGCGCGACCGGCAGGCCGAGCACGCCATTGTTGCTCCATTCCGACCAGGGATCGCGCGAAAAAAAGAACGCATGGCTGCGCGTCTCGGCCTGCGAGGCTTCGAGCGCGTAGCGGTCGCCGACCAGCGGTTTGCGGCCGGCGCTCAATTCGATGGCGGTGAAGACAAGTTTGTCGTCGCCGCTGCCGATCACGACAGCGTCACGGCCCATGGCTTCGATCCGGTCGATGGCATGATCGAGCGGCAGTTGCGTTATCGCGCCGCCGTCCAGCGGCACGGCAACCAGTTCCTGCTGCTGCGATTGCGGGGTGCCCCAGCCATTGCCTGCGCCATAGAGAACATAATCGCCGACAAAGCGGTTGTGAAAGTCATAAACGTCGCGCGATGGGCGCGGCAGCTCGCGGTAGTGAGAAACGACGCTGTTGCCGTCACCGAACGCGTCGCGCGGAATATGCGCAAGCGCCACCGCGCCGTCGGAGAACTCCGGATTCCACATCGCGTCGCCGCCGCCATTCGCGCGCACCAGCACGTCGAGCGCCTGGCTGGCGGGGTCCTCGCGAAAGGAAAACTGATCCGTCGGGACGCCGAATGCGCCGACAGCCTGCGGCCGCGCGCCATCGAGCGGCAAACGATAGACCATGGCAGACGGTGCATGCCGCGCCTGTTCGCCCTGCCACGACGCCACCCAGACATAGACGGCATGGCCCGAGACATAGAACGAGCGCGAATTGGGGCCAAGTACGCTTGTGGCGGTGCAATCGAGGATCGCTGCCGCAACATCGCAGGAGGTGACAGTATGCAACGCCTCTATGGGCGCGTCGGAGTCACGCAACGAGGCAGGAATGTAAACCTGGTTGGCGCTTGCGATGCGCCGGAAACCCGCCCTGGAATCGCCCGTCCAGCGGCGCAGGGCAGGCAACGAGTCGAGCGGATCTCCGCCCCAGGGCGACAGATAGAGCGGCGAATAGAAGATCAGCTGGTTGCCGATGAGCCGCGAGGCGTAGTTGCGCGAAGAGTAATAATCGTTGGAGCGGAGCTGGTAGGAATCCTCGAAGGCAAGCCGTCCGTCATCGTCGATGTGAAAGCGGTTGATCTCCGTGCCGCCGCGCGCATAGCTGTAACCGACGACAAGAATGCGGTCGCCCGCGATCAGCATTTCGTCATACCAGTCGTCGCGCGCGTTGACGCCCGGAGCATAGGCGTTGATCCGGTCGACCGGATGCATGCCGCCGCTTGCAAGAGAAACCGTGAAGAGGCGGCCACGGCGCAGGATCACCATGGTCTGGCCATGCATCTTCACGATGTCGCCTTCATCGACATTGGCTTCCTGGTTGTTGGTGATGCCAGACGATGCGGGAGGAGGCGCCGCCGCGACCGTCGCCACCTGCTCGGCCATCGGCGAAGCCGCCATGTCGGCCTTCATCATCGCGCGGCGCGTCGAGACGTGCTTTTTCAGGAACTGCCGGAGATCGTCATCGGATTTGAAGGCGACCAGGGTGCCGGTGCCCGACGCCTGCGGACTTTCCGGAGCGCGGGCGAATGTGACGGCACTCAGCGTGCCGACAAACGCGAAAGTGGCCGCAATTGCGGCATTGATCCAGGGTCGATTCTGCGAAGCTCCCACGACACCACCCCATAAAAGTGACGCGGGAAAGTCTGTCCCCGATCGCGCTGGAATTGTGGCGTAGCCGCGGCAAGTGCGGCGTAGCTTGCGGCATTCGCGCGGCACATTCGCAAGGAAGTTTCGTGCGCCCGTCAGGCGATCAGACGCGCGAGACAATCCCGATAGCGTACCGCGATGGTTTCGCGCGCGCGGTGCCGGCCGGCGCTGACGATCTTGATCCCATGCCGCCACACGCCGTCGATGCGCGCTCCGGCGAAGATCCAGCTGTCGAGCAGCGCGTCGCCCTTGCGGCCGGCGAGTGCGGGGTCCGCGGCATCAAGCGTGACGATGTCGGCGGACGCGCCCACCCGGAACCCTGCCTGCGATTGCCCAAGAGCTTTTGCGCCACCGGCGAGCGCGCCGTCGAACAGCGCGCGACCCGTCGATTGGCCTTCGTGACGCGGCCACAGATTGCGCGCGCGGCGCGACAGGCGCTGGGCATATTCGAGCAGGCGCAATTCTTCCGCCGGATCGATGCGCACATTGGAATCGGTGCCGATGCCGAAAGCGCCGCCTGACTCCAGATAGGTTTCGGCGGGAAAGATCCCGTCGCCCAGATTGCCTTCGGTGATGGGACAGAGACCTGCGACGGCGCCGCGCTCGGCCATTCCGCGCGTCTCGGCCTCCGTCATATGCGTCGCATGCACAAGACACCAATGACCATCGACCGGCGCGTGCTCAAGCAGCCATTGGACAGGCCGCGCACCCGACCATGCCACGCTGTCGTCGACTTCCCTGGTCTGCTCGGCAGCATGGATATGCACCGGGCCGCCAGCCGCGAGCGGCACGATCTGCGCAAGTTCGTCCCGCGTCACGGCGCGCAGGCTGTGTGGCGCAACACCCAGACTGGCATCGGGCAATGCCGCGATGGCTTTGCGGCTCGCTTCGACCAGGCGCGCAAACTCGTCCACGCGGGTGATGAAGCGGCGCTGGCCATGGGTGGGCGGGGCGCCGCCGAAATTGGCATGGGCATAAAAGACCGGCAGGAGCGTCAGGCCGATCCCGGTGGCAGCGCAGGCTGCCACGATGCGCTGCGCCATCTCCGCCGGATCGGCATAGGCGTTCCCCGCGGCATCTTTGTGCAGATAGTGGAATTCGCCGACGCGGGTGAAGCCACGCTCGAGCATTTCGACATAGGCGAGCGCCGCAATCGCCTCCATCTCGTCCGGCGTCATCCGGTCGAGAAAGCGGTACATGATCTCGCGCCACGTCCAGAAATTGTCGCCTTCGGGCCCGCGGCGTTCCGCCAGCCCCGCCATGCCGCGCTGAAAGGCATGGCTGTGGACATTGGAGAGGCCGGGGACGGCGATGGCGTGCCGCTCGTCGCCGGGTTGCGGCGTGGCAGCGGTTTCGATCCGCGCGATGCGGCCATCTGCAACGTCGAGCCGCACGTCCACGGCCCACCCATCCGGCAACAAGGCAGTCTCGAACCAGAGCATCCTTTTTCTCCCTCTCCCCCACATGCGGGGGGGAGGGGGAAAACTCCAGCGAATTCTTTCGACACTTGATCTCATTGCAAGCCCATCCGCAGAGACCTAAGACCCTTGCGATGCGCTGCGACACGCTCTGGCACCAGGCACGCCTTCTGACGCTTAAGCCCCCCGGCCTGGGCGCGGTGGAGGAGGGCTGCGTGGCGGCGCGGGACGGCCGGGTCGTCTATGCCGGCCCGGTCGCCGAGGCACCGAACTTCGAGGCCCAAAGCCGGATCGATTGCGAAGGGCGCTGGATCACCCCGGGGCTGATCGACTGTCACACCCATCTGGTGTTCGGCGGCGACCGGGCGCGCGAGTTCGAGCAGCGTTTGGCCGGCGCGACCTATGAAGAGATCGCCCGCGCCGGCGGTGGGATTCTTTCCACGGTCAAGGCGACCCGGCAGGCGAGCGAAGACGCGCTGGTGGCCCAGGCACTCCCGCGGCTCGATGCGCTGCTCGCCGAAGGCGCAACAACGGTCGAGATCAAATCCGGATACGGCCTCACGCTCGACGACGAGCGCAAGCAATTGCGCGCCGCGCAAAGGCTTGGCAAGGAACGGCGCGTGGACATCGCCACCACCTTTCTTGCGGCGCATGCGCTGCCGCCCGAATTCGCCGACAGGGATGCCTATATCGATACCGTCTGCGAACACTGGCTTCCCGCCATCGCGCGCGACGGCCTGGCGGACGCGGTCGACGGTTTCTGCGAGGGCATCGCCTTTTCAGCCCGGCAAATTGCGCGCGTGTTCGAGACGGCCACGGCGCTTGGCCTGCGCGTGAAGCTGCACGCCGACCAGCTTTCGAATCTTCACGGTGCCGGTCTC
>DASXEA010000018.1:0-121382 GCA_036490345.1 Rhizomicrobium sp.
GATGGGGAGTGAATCATCCAGGCCCATGCCGCGCGCGGTGCCGGCGCTGGTGCGATTGGCCTTGTCGAAACTCGTCTTGTAGACGAGGCCCACGCCATGGCGGGCAGCAATCTCCTTGAGCGCCTGGGCCATTTCGAGTGCGTGGGCGCGACTCTCGAGCTGGCACGGCCCGGCGATCACAGCGAGCGGCAGGTCGTTTCCGAAGGCGACGGAGCCGGCGCGAACGACGGCATGCGGTGTGGTCATGCCCCACTCTAGCCCGCCCGTGCTGCGGCAGAACAGGGAGAATATCAGGGAATTTTTTCTGTGAAAAAATCAAGCCACTGTTTTTATTGAGTTTTCCAGACTGTTTGCACCAGGAACAGGGAAGAACAGGGAGTTATCAGGGAAAATGGCCGGATTTTCACCTGTCGTTCGGACAGTCGGAGAATGGCGACATGCGCCGCCGCTCCTCCCTCTATCGTACCGGTTTGGTCCTGTCGCGTCGAAACCTTCCGGCCGTCGAGTCTGGCGCAGCGTACCGTTGCGTCGGGTGACTGCCCCTGCCTTCGCGCCGATTTTCCCTGCCGCCGGACGTTGCGATTCATTTTAGGCCTGTTTTCATTGGCATTTTCGAATTGGTGCGACCCGGTTTTTTTGTTTTCCCTGCTTTTTTCCCTGAAGCAGGGAACATTTCACCGACCGTTCCGCTTCGACGAACATGCATGGCACCATGATAACCATTATGGTTATAATGTCAACTGGAACGTCTGGGCGACGCTGGCCGCTCTCGCTCCGTCCATGCATCAAGCGATGCATGTTTGAAACGTTTCCAGCGGGTGGCCGCCGACATCGCCGACACGCCACGCGTCCGCCGACGACGACCACGGCACTCCTAAAGCGGGAGGCTGGGGTGGTCCGTATGGTGCTTGGAACCGCGGCACCGTCCGCGAGGCGGCACCGCCCCCTCACCCTGCCCTCTCCCCCAGGACATTGGGGGAGAGGGAAAGGCCATGCGTGTGCGTGCGCACCTGCAAAAATCCCCTCAGACCTCGCTTTGTAACTCCCTCTCCCACACGCATGTGGGGGAGAGGGTCGGGGTGAGGGGGTGGTGGCCGCTTCGCAATCGGTGCGCCTTCGGTTCTCGCTCTCGATCCGGTAGGGCCGGCCATGGCGGAGGTGAAGTGGCGTCACCAGTTTCTTGACCGGCCTCACCACAGCCTGACGCGCTGCTCCGGCGGCAGATAGAGCGCCTCGCCCGGCTTGATCCCGAAGGCCTGGTACCAGCCGTCATCGTTTCGCACGACGCCGTTGACGCGGTATTTGGCCGGGCTGTGGGGGTTCGAGAGAACGATGGAGCGCGTGCGGCCGTCCGTCCAAACCTCGCGCCAGCTCTGGCCGTAGGCGATGTAGAAACGCTGATCGCCTGTGAAGCCGTTCAGCACCGGCACGGCTTTGCCATTTTCCGCGATGCCATAGGCCTTGTGCGCGATGACGAGGCCCGCGAGATCGGCGATGTTCTCGCCCAATGTCAGCTTGCCATTGATGTGCAGACCCGGCAGCGGCGTGTAGCCGTCATATTGCTTCGCCAGATTGTCGGTGCGCGCATCGAAATTCTTGCGGTCGTCCGGCGTCCACCAGTTCTTGAGCACGCCGAAGGCGTCGAATTTGCTGCCCTGGTCGTCGAAGCCATGGCTGATTTCATGGCCGATGGTGGCGCCTGCCTCGCCGTAATTGACCGCGTCGTCGGCGTTGGGATCGAAATAGGGCGGCTGCAGAATGCCGGCCGGAAACACGATCTCGTTCAGCGTCGGATTGTAATACGCGTTGTTGGTGGGCGGCGTCATGCCCCATTCGCTGCGATCCACCGGATCGTCGATCCGTTTGAGTTCGCGATTCCATTCGAAACTATTGGCGTTCTTCACATCGGCGACGATCTGATGCGGAAGGATCACCATCGCCGAGTAGTCGCGCCATGTGTCGGGATAGCCGATCTTGGGCATGAAGTGGCGGATCTTCTCCAGCGCCTTCGCCTTCGTTTCCGGCGCCATCCAGGTGAGCGTGCCGATATCGGCTTCGTAGGCTTTCAGCAGATTGTGGACGAGGTCGGTGGCTTTCGCCTTCGCCTCGGGCGAAAAATATTTCGCGACATAGAGCTTGCCGAGCGCCTCGCCGATATTGTCGTCAAGCAGGTGAATGCCGCGCAGATCGCGCGGCAGCTGCGCTTTCTGACCTTTCACGACCGTGCCGTGAAAGGCGAAATCCGCATCGTCGATCGCCGTCGGCAGCTCGTCGGCGAATTGATGCAGGTAACGCACCGTCAGATAGTCGCGCCACACGGGAACAGGGGTCGTGGCAAAGATGGCCGCGAGTCTCGGGAGCGTGGTGTTCTCTTTGGCGATCACGACGCGTTCGCCCGATTTCCCGCGGCGGGAGATGCCGGCAGAAGCGAAAAATTCGCCCCAGGGAAATTGCGGCGCGTATTTCTCGAGCGCCGCAAACGTCATCGGATTGTAGGTCTTGTCGGCGTCGCGGCGGTCCTGCGCGGGCCAATGGGCCGCGGCGATCCGCTCTTCCAGCCGGTAGACGAGCGGGGCGCGGTGCCCAGGGTCCTTGACGCCGGCGAGCAGCAGCATCTGCATGAGATATTTCTGGTAGGCCGTGCGCGTCGCCGCGAGTTCCTTGTCCTTGCCCAGATAATAATCGCGGTCGGGCATGCCGAGGCCGGACTGGTAGAGCTGCACTGCATAGGCGCTGGGATTCTTTTCGTCGGTCGAGATGTAGACGCCGATCGGCCCACCCACCTGCAGGGCCTGCGAGGCCATGAACGCGGCCACTTCGGGCAGCGATTTGAGCGCGGCGATGGCGTCCAGATCCGCTTTGGCGGGTGCGAGCCCGGCGGCGTCGATCCCCTTCACATCCTCGAAAGCGTCATAGAAATCTCGGAGCTTGCGCTCCTCCGGATTGAGGTCTGCCAGAAGCTTTTCCTCCAGGCCGGCCACGATCGTCTTGAGCTTGGCCTCATTGCCCTGGTCGAGTTCGAGATTGACGCCCGCGGCCGTGCGGTCCGACGGGATCGCGGCATTCTTGAGCCAGCCGCCATTCGCATAGCGGAAGAAATCGTCGCCGGGCTTCACCCCCGCATCGATATAATCGAGCGAAACACCCCAGGGCCCGAAGACCGGCGCGTTGGCAGCCGGCGCCGCCGTTGCCGTGCCCGCGAGGAGAGCCGCAAAGAGGATGTTTCGCATTTTGAGTGCCGTTCGAGAATGACCCTTTCCGTCTTCTCCGGGGAAAACGATTCTGTCAACGCCAATGAAGGGCATGGGCGCCCTGCCCCAAGAACATGCACCCCCGCGAGACGCTGTTTGCGGAGAAATGAATTCGGGAGCCGTTTCGACGGCGGGTGATCGAACACCAGGCGCACGACACGGCGCAGAACCGTACGGCGCGACGCGTCATCCCGCGCCCGGGCGGCTCGGGCGCATCGCGGTCCCCATTGGGCCGGTCCGCGTTCCGTGCCACTATTTCCCACCACCGGAGGACACCATGACCAAACATAGTCTGGCCGCAGGTCCGCTCCTGCTTCTTTGCTCGCTCCTTGCGCAATGCCTGCTGGCGGCTCCTGCCGAGGCGCGCGCCTACACGATCCTCCACACATTCAAGAATGGTGATGGAATCAGACCAAACGGTGCGCTGGTCGCAGACCAGTCCGGAAATCTTTATGGAACGACAAGAAATACGGTGTTCAAACTTGCTCCCGACGGGACTGAGACCGTGCTTCACAGCTTTTCGGGCTATCCCTATGACGGCCAGACGGCTCTCGCGGGCTTGATCATGGGCAGTGACGGAAATCTTTATGGCACGACAGAAGAAGGTGGCGACGGCAACGGGTGTGCGGATTCCGGATGCGGCACGGTCTTCGAGATTACGACCGACGGGAAAGAAACGATTCTCCACTCTTTCGATGCAGGAGACGGCGACGGCTATTATCCGGTGGGAAAACTGACGCAGGACGCCGCCGGCAGTCTTTATGGCACGACATATTTCGGTGGCGATGATCAGGGAGTCGTGTTCAAGCTCACAAGTGTGGGGCTGACAATTCTTCACTCCTTCAACAGAGCGCATGACGGTTGCAACCCGAACGCGGGTGTGCTGCTCGATACGTCCGGAAACCTGTATGGCACCACCTATTTTGGCGGCGCGGACGTCTCAGACTGCAACTTCAACGGGCGAGGAACAGTCTTCAAGGTTGCTGCCGACGGGTCGGAGACCATCCTCCACTCATTCGCCAAAACGCCGGACGGCGCAAACCCGGCTGGTGGGCTGATGATGGACGCAGCCGGAAATCTCTTTGGCACAACACGTGCCGGTGGTAACGGCTCGGGAACGGTATTCGAAATCGCGCCCGATGGAACGGAGACGCTGGTTCACACGTTTGCGGGCCCGGACGGCAGCGAACCGGAATCGGCATTGATTGCCGATTCGCAAGGCAATCTGTTCGGCACGACTTTCGCCGGCGGCCAACACGCGCTGGGAACCGTGTTCGAACTCACGCCGCAGGGCGACCAATCGGTGCTCTATTCATTTCGGTCGCGACAGGGCGGCAACTCCCCAAAGGGTGATTTGACGATTAACGTCGACGGTGCACTCGTGGGTGCTGCACCGTTGGGAGGCGCACGTGGCGAAAATTGTCACAAACAAGGCTGCGGCACGATATTCGCCTTGTCGCGATAGGACGGGCTCGGTAGCTGCGCGATAGCTATCCCTTCCCGCCCGCCACGCGCACAAAACCGTCGGCGCTCCAGTCTTCGCGCCGTCGGCGCTCCAGTCTTCGCTGCCCACGCCGTGATGGACGAAGAAAAGTCCGTCGGGATCGTAGCGATCCTTGAAGGCGCGCTGGCGGGCGTAGTTGTCGCCCCCAACAAGCGTCCTTCCAATTGGCATTGAAGTAATTGCTCTCCGCCACATAGGAGCCCGCATCCGGCGCGATCTTGCGCAGCGCCGCTGAAGCGCGCGCGATCGAGTCGGCGTCCTTGTGCGCCGCCGCAAGATCCGGCGCGCGACCGCCATCACGGACCGCGTTGCCCAAGTGCAAGCCTCATTTCATTTGATGCTTTACGGGGCATCCGGAAGGGGAGATCTGCCTTGGTTGACGTGACACTGGAGCCGGCCATCCGCGAGGCCATCAGGCAGAACGAGATCGGCAACGATTCGCCCTACAGACTTTCCTATGCCTGCAAAGGCCGGAGCGGGGCGAGCTTCGGCTTCATGCAGGGCGACACGCGAAGACCGCTTCCGCATTGCCTCGCGCTTCCTGCGCTGGCGCCGCATCGTGCCCGCTGGCGAAAGCCAGGCCTGGTCTCCGGAAGCCTGGCAGCGGGAACGCGAGCGGCGGTCATTCGCGCCCTTGGATCGGTGATCTGCGACCGTGGCGCTCGGATCAAAAAAAGGGGGACGGGGGTGCACGCCCCGTCCCCTCCCCCGCGCTGCGCCGCGAAATCTCTCAGGGATTGCGCAGGTAGCCGTGTCCGACATTCTGCGAGTCGTAGTAGTAGCCCGTCGCCTGCCCGCCATTATTGATGGCGCGGCAAACCGTCGAGCCTGTACCGCCGACATCCACGGTCGTGATAGCGCCGCTCTTCTTGCGGATGAAGCCGTAATAGCGGCCTGTGGCATCGTAATAGTCTCCGCAGACCACGCCCTGGTCGTTGAGGCCGCTTTCGTCGGTTTCGTAGCCGGTGACGACCTGGAACGTCTGCGTGGTCCCGCTTGGAAGACGGATATAGCCCTGCCCCGAATTGCTGTCCGGATAGAGGAAGGACGTGCCGGCCACGGTTCCTTTCGCGTTGATGGCGTCGGCAAAGGGCTCGTCGCCGCCGGGCACGTCGAACGCGGTCAGCTTGCCCTTGGCGGTGCGCACGAAGCCATGAAACGTGCCGTCGGGATCGGTGCTCTCGCCCGCAACGTCGCCCTTCGCGTTGATGGCGGTCGCACTCGTGTCGCGCGCGCCATTCGCCGCAAAGCTCGTGAACTTGCCTTTCTTGTTGACGACGAAACCGTACTCGTTGCCGTCGGCGGCAAAATAGTCGCCGGCAATCGCATTGTCGCTGTTGATGGCGAAGATTTCCGTATAGCCCGCGCTGCCCGGTGCGTCATAAACGGTGACGGTGCCGTCGGCAGTGCGCGTGAAGCCGTGCGTTCCGGTACCGTCGGCGAAGGAACCGACGATCGACTGGCTGTCATTTACGCCATAGACATTGGTGCCCGTCGAACCCGTTGGGTCAAAGCTCGTAAGCGTGCCATCGGCGGTGCGCAGAAAACCGTGAGTGACAAATCCCGAATCGTACCAGGTGCCGGCGATGTCGCCAGCGGTATCGATGGCAACGCCCATGGTCAACGTCGCGGCGTCGACGTCAGACGTCGTAATGTGCGCCGCCATTGCCGGGGCATTCACCGCCAGCAACGCGCTGCAGGCCGACGCCAGCAGGATCGCCTGCCGACCGGCGATCATCTTTGACACGGAATTCATCGTCACTCCTCTTGTTTGCCGCAAGGCATCGGAATCGATCATGGCAAGCCGCAAGCCCGAAGGCTCGCCGCCGCACCAACCAGATATTAGGGGTTTCGCCAGGCCGTTCTTGGCGCCTGACGACAATATCGGCTAGGAACAGGGCCGATGGTGACAGGCGCAAGGGGCGGCCGGCCGATCGGACCTCCGGAAGAGGGCAACCCGTGTCGCAAGCGGAAACACCGCAACAGACGAGCGCGGTGGTGCGATTTTCATCCGCCACGCTGCCCGAGCGCGACCGCGTCGCGGTGTTCCGCGAATTCCTCGGCCGCAAACTGATGCGAGTCGAGATCGAGCCGTTCACCGATCATCCCTTTTCGGCGGATGTCACGGTGAGAACCTGGCCCGGCCTCGACTACATTTCCGCCACGCGTTCGCCGCTCCGTGTGGGACGGACGAAGTCCTTGCTGAACGACGGCGACGATCGGCTCGTATTCCAGATCGACGACTACCCCTCCGTGATTTCGCACGCAGGCGGCGACATTCCCCTGGATGTCGGTGAGGCGATCCTCACTTCGAACAGCGATGCGGTGAGCAGGGCCTTCCCTTCCTCGGGCGCTCTGGCTTCGCTGTTCCTGGCGCGCAGCGCTCTGGGACCGCTGTTGCGCGAAGGCGAATCCGGCGTCGGCCGCGCCATACCGGCGAATACGCCGGTTCTCAGACTCATCCGCACCGTACTCGCGACGCTGAACGACGATGCAATGTCGACCACGCCGGAATTGCAGACACTGACCATCAACTACGTCTACGATCTGGTGGCGGTGGCGATCGGCGCGACACGCGATGCGGCGGAACAGGCGCGCAGCCGCGGCGTCGCCGCCGCGCAACTCAAATCCCTCAAGGCACATCTCGAGGAACATCTCTGGCGCGGCGATCTCTCGCCGGATCTGCTGGCGGCTCGTTTTGGAATCAGCGCCCGCGGCATCCAGCGGCTGTTCGAACGCGACGGCACCACATTTACCGAGTTTCTCCGCGAGCGCCGCCTCAAGCGGGCGCATCGCATGCTTTCGAGCCGACGGTTCGACGCCATGAGCGTCACCGAAGTTGCGCTGGCCTGCGGCTTCGGCGACCTGTCGCATTTCAACCGTTATTTCCGGGCGCGCTTCGGCGCGACGCCACGCGACACGCGAAAGGGCCGTCGCTGACGGCGATATCGCGCTGCTCCATCTTGCCAGGGAAGAGAAGCAAAAAGGGCGCCCGAAGGCGCCCTTTCCGGCTGGTATGAAAAAATCTCTCACTTGTTGAAATTGAACGCGGCCATCAGATCGCTGATCGCCGGCCGACCGTTCGTCGGAACATACTGATTGTTCGGATTGGTGATCGGATTGGGCATGTTGTCACGGCTGCGGCTGGAGATCGTCGGCAGGCTCCAGTTCGCTTCGATGAACTTCGGCACGGAAGCATGATCGCTGTAGGTGTGCGAGATATGACCGCCCGTGGAGAAAGGGGAAACGATGATCATCGGAATACGCGTGCCGTCACCAATGAAGTCCAGCTGCTGCACGTAACCGGAGTCATAGTAACCGCCGCCTTCGTCGAAGGTGATCAGGATGGCCGTGTTTCCGGCGAGCTTCTTGTTGGACTGCACTTCCGTGATGATTTTCTTCACGAAGCCTTCGAGTTCCGAAACCTGCGAAGATTCTGGGTGCCCGTCGTTGACGCCGCTCGGCTTCACGAACGAAACGGCGGGGAGTTCACCGGTCCTGAGGTCATCGTAGAGGTCGGTCGTATCATGAAGATTGCTGATCCGGTAGGGAACGCCGCTCACCGGATCCTTGCCGCGCATGATCTTGGTCTCGTAGAGGAACGGATTGCAGATGTTGCAATATTCCGAGTCTTCCGCGTAGTAGCTCGGATCGTTGACATAGGCGTTCCAGGCTTCGCCGAAATAGGCCCAGGACACATTGTTCGCGATCAGCACGTCGGCGATCGAAGGCGTCGAGGATGGCGGGATCGTGAACGGGCCCTGTGTCTTTGTGGCGAGGTCGCCGTTGCCGACATAACCGGGAT
This sequence comes from Rhizomicrobium sp., assembly GCA_036490345.1. Taxonomy (GTDB): domain Bacteria; phylum Pseudomonadota; class Alphaproteobacteria; order Micropepsales; family Micropepsaceae; genus Rhizomicrobium. The sequence goes on from DASXEA010000018.1 coordinate 8,561, forward strand.
TGTAGTTGTTCAAGAGATAGTAGTGGTTGGCGTCACAATTCGGGCTAACGCCGAGGCTCGAAAGATAGGCGTTGACGGACGCTACGCCGGGCTGCGTCGAATCGGAACAATTGCTGTACGTGCCGCCCGAATAGCCGTCCTGCGTATACCAGTTGTTCGTGTTCGCCTGCGGGTCGGGATTCTCGATCTGGTTCGAGGGCGGCGTCGTGGCATTGCCCTTGCCGCCGCTGTACCAGAGGTCGTCGGCATAGCCGATATAGAGACTGTCGAGGCCCGTGCCGCCCTTGGCCGGCTGATGGTAGTTGTCAAGCAGCGTGTACTGATCGGCGAGTTGCTTGAAGTACGGCGCATCGCCTTGCTGGACATTGTAGAAGCCCATCGACGTGGCGCCTTCGAGCGTCGTTTCGTCGTTGAAATTGGGCGGCTGGGGTTTGCCGTTGGAACCGGCGCCGATCGTGACTTCGACCCACGGAAACAGGTCGGCGCGGCAGCCGCTGGGATTTGCCGCCGTCGCATGGGTTGCGTTGCAATCCAGCTGCTGGAACATCTGATAGAAACGATGAACCGGGCTGTCGGCATAGTCGCCCGAACCCACTCCCGGCGAAAGCTGGAAAGGACCGGACCGCAGATTGTTGACGTTGGCGATGCGCGTATCGATCGTCTCCTGCGGCAGGCCCGAGGCGCCTTCGGTCGCGGCAGGCAGTTGCTTGGGCAGCAGGCCGTAATCGTATTTTCCGGCGACTTTGGTGTTGGGCCAGGGCGCGCCCGCATAGCTCGTGGCCTCGGGCGTGAAGGCCAGATTCGGCGCCGGCATTTTTTTGTATTGCCCGGTGATCGTCGGGCTGACGCTGAACGTCGTCGTGTCCGACGCCTGCATCTGCCTGGCTTTGGAGAAATTGGGGCCAGGCGTGCCGTCGGCGTTGATGATCCCTTCCGACAGAAGGTTCATCACCGAGTCGCCTGACGGAGACTGATAGGTCCCGTACAGATGATCGAAGCTGCGGTTTTCGCCGACGATGACGATGACGTGCTTGATGGGTGTCGTCGTGTTGTTGTCGTTGCTTCCCTGCGGCGTTTTCACCATGGGAACGATAACGTTCGTCGGCGGCGCAACATTCGGATTGACCAGTTTTTCTCCATGAAACGTTGCGGCTGCGAGAGTCGCATTGGAGATCATGGGCAAAGCGACGAGCGCAGCGACTCCGCCGCGCAAGATCACCTTGAATGAAGACAATGTTGATTGCATCAGAAGTCTCCCCTGAATAGCTCGCGAATTGGTGATTGCCGCCAGGCTCTGTTTGCGGCGCGCAACGAGTGGGCTTCAACTGTTGCAGGCCCGTGACGATGCCGTGATGATCGCGTGATGCAGAGCACCACCAGGTTTTGCCGCGTGCGGTCCGTTGCACGCCCCGACAGTTATAGAAGTTTGAAAAAAGCTTCGCGGTCGCGTGGATGTGCCGGGTTCGTCGCGACGCAATGTCTGTGGTTCACCGGTCAACATGAATCTGTCGCATATTTCGCCGATAGTGGATCGGCGCGCAAAATTTCAGTAGTCGTACAAACACCTGGCCCATCGATCCTGCAATGGTGGTCCGCACGGAGATTCACGAAATGAAATTGGTATCCTGCATGGCCGTCACGTTCTTCGCGGCGGCGCTCTGCGTTGCCTCTGCAGCAATGGCTGATGACGATGACTATCCGAGCTGGCGGCCGAACAGCACGTCGGCCGAATCGATCACGGGGCCGATCATCATGCAGCCCAACCGGATGCACGCGGGCAATGCAGATATCCTGCTGCGTCTGGACGACACAGTGGCCACCTTCAAGCCCGGCCAGGATTCGATTCCGGCCCGTGTCTACGCGGTGACCAGCGCGGCCAACCCTGCGCTCCTCAACGGCAACAAACTGTGCGGCGATACACCACCCAAATGGATCGTCGTGGTGCCGCAGCCGCCCGCCGGTCTGGAGATCGATGCGTTCAGCGGCGCCGACAAACCTGCCAGCGCGACCTCGCCCGGCCTTTGCGGAACGTTCTCCTACATCCGTTGAGAGCATTGTTGCGCGCCGCGATATTCGGCCGGAGATCGCGGCGCCAGGGCCAATTCAACGGCGCAATTTTGGGGTGGTAGGAAAGGGTGCGGTCGCTATCCCTTCCCGCCCACCATGCGCACAAAGCCGTCGGCGCTCCAGTCTTCGCTGCCCACCCCGTGATGCGCAAAGAAGAGTCCGTCGGGATCGTAGCGATCCTTGATGGCGCGCAGGCGGGCGTAGTTGTCGCCCCAATAAGCGTCCTTCCAGTTGGCAATGAAGTAATTGCTCTCGGCCACATAGGAGCCCGCATCCGGCGCGATCTTGCGCAGCGCCGCCGAAGCATGCGCGATCGCATCCGCATCTTTGTGCGCCGCGGCCTGATCGAAGGTGCGGCCGAGGCCCGGATAGACCGGCCCTTCGCCATCGGCGATGATGACGAGCACAAAGGCTTCGCACACTTGCGGGTTCGTCGCCGTGTCGCGCGTAGTGCTCATGGCGTCGGCCGATGCACCGGCAATGCCCTTGTTGAAATGCAATTGCACTTCCTTGAACCGGCTTGCTGCAAACAAGGCCTCGACAAGCTTCGGCTGGGCGGCTGCACGGAGCAGCGACTGCGAAAGCCACAGTGAGTCATAGCCGTGCAGGAACGCGCCAACCTGACCCTGGTCGCCTTCCCACCAACCATGCCAGCCGGGCGCGCCGGGCCGCTTGTCGGGAATCATCGCCGGATTGCCTGCGATGTTCCACATATGCCGCGCCTCGAAGCCCCGCGCGCGCAACGGCTCGGCGATCGTGTAGTCCGAAGAACCGCGCACCCAGTCGAAGAAGGGCTGCCATATTTTTTGCGGCGCATCCTGCTCGAGACCCTGGCAGAGCATCGAGAGCGCCAGCGTGTTGTCGGCGCCGATTTTTGCCTGCTCGCCCCAATGGGGATTGAAGAGATCACGGGCGTAGAACGCCACAAAGCGCGCCAGCAGGCGCCGGAAGGCATCGTCATTCGCCGCCTTGATCGTGCCCGACACGAAGCCGAACCAGCGCGGCAGATCATGCGTGCGCAGCGTGAGTTTCGTCACCGCCGCAAATGTGCCGCCGCCCCCGCCCTTGAGTGCCCAGAACAGATCCGGCTCCTGCGCGTGGTTGACCGTGCGGATGGCGCCGTCGGCGGTCACGACTTCCGCTTCCAGCAAACTCGCAGCCGCGGTCCCGAAGCCTTTGGAAAGGCTGCCGAAGCCACCGCCCTGGACCAGGCCCGCGACGCCCACATCGGTGCAGCCGCCGCCTTGCACATAACGCCCGGCGACCGTCGTCACGGCATGATAGAGATCGATCCACACACATCCAGCCCCGGCGGTGACCGCAGGCACGGGCGCGAGCTTCGAGCCCGCCGGCACGAAGGCGTCGTGCAGCGTCACGTCGTTCATCCCGCGCGTCCAGAGAAGAAGCGAATCCGGCGCGTTCGAGGTGCCGAGATAGGAATGGCCGGTTCCCTTGACGACGAGACGGAGATTGTTGCGGCGCGCGAAGGTGATGGCGGCCGCCATATCGGCGGCATGGCGCGCTCTCACGGCATAGACGCTCGGTTGCGGCATCCAGGCATCGAGCCAGCCGGACACCTGCGTGCCGCCGGCCTGATCGCCGAGATAGAAGGGGTTCTTGATATTGCCGACTGCGTCCTGGCACGCAGCCGCCTCCATGTCGGCGGCGCATATGGCGAAGGGCGCCTGTACGGGCAGGAGGTTGCCGCCCACGGAGTCCTTGAGCGATTGCCAGGAAGCGGCATTGGGCCAGGCGGGATCGCCGGGCCGCACACGGCGCAGCGAGGGCAACGTGGCCGCTCGTGCCGCCAGATCGAGCCACGGACATGCCGGCAACACCGCGCTTGCCGCCAGGCCCTTCAACAACGTCCGTCTCAACATGCGCATTCTCCTGCCCATCGATCATTCTATAGTGGCGCCTGCGAGTTGCTTGAGCACCGGCGTGACCAGCCACCACGACATGTCTCCCATCATGGCGGCGCCACAGGAAGCGCCGCGGGATGCGGCGCGCCCGATCGGTGATATCTGGCAATGGCTTGGGATGAGCGGCGACGTTTTGGGGCCGGGCGGCGCGCTCAGGCAGACGTTCCTCTATTCCTTTGGTGCCGTCGCGGCGATGGTCGCGGTGGTCAACGCGATCAACGTCATCACTGTCACGCATGAGATGCCGCGCGCCGGCCTTGTCCCGCCAATCATCTGGGAGGGGTCGAGCTGGATCACCCTCCTCGCCTTTTTCTGGATTCCCTGGCTCGGCTACCGTTTGGCACCGCCCTTCGTCCGGCCGCGCTGGAAACTGCTCGTGCATCTGCCGATGGCGCTCGCCTTCTCCCTCTGCCATGTCGGCGGCTTCATTCTGCTGCGCAAACTCGCCTATCTGGCGATGGGCGCGCATTACGATTTCGGTCCGTTCCTTTCCGGTTTGCTCTATGAGTTCAGGAAGGATGCGCTCGGCTATGCGCTCTTCATGGGTGGGTTCGCCCTGATCGAACGCCTGCTGCGCCAGCAGCAGCTGATCGAGACCCCGAAGCAGACGCTGACCTTCGATATCCGCGACGGCGCAAAGCTCCACCGTGTCCGGCTTGAGGATGTGCTCGCCATCGCGTCGGCGGGAAACTATGTCGAATTCGTGCTCACAGACGGACGCAGGCTTCTGATGCGTTCGCCGTTGTCGGCGCTGGAGGAAGAACTCGCCGACCGCGGCTTCCTGCGCACCCACCGATCCTGGCTCGTCAACAGCGCGCGCCTCACCGCGCTCAGGCCACAGGGCTCAGGCGACTACGTGGTCGTGCTGGACACGCTCGACGTCCCACTGTCCCGGCGCTTTCCCGACGCCCTCGCCCGGCTGCGTGGGTCCTAGCACCGGATGGGCCGGCTTTACGGCTCGTAAACTGTCCTTTGTCAAAATCGCAATGCGCCCCTGGTTTACCCGGTCATGGATGAAGCTTGGGCGAGGCCGCCTTGGGGCCTCAGAAGCTTGCTGTAAGGCTTGAGATGCGCCCCGACGAAAAGCCAAATGTCATAAGCATCCGGCGGCTTCCCTGTCTTCTCGCTTGCGTGTTTTGCGTCGCGGTGGCCTCGGCTGCGGTGCCGCCGGGCCAGTCAACCGGCAGCCGCAGCTCGAACGAAATAGAGGGCACGATCGCAAAAGCCCAACACCTGATGATGGCCGATCCCGCGGCTGCGTTGGCAAGCGCGCGCCAGGCAGACACGCTCGCCAATCGGTATGGCTCATCTCCAAATTACCGCGAGTTGCGGACCAAAAGTCTGTGGCTCGAAGCCGAAGCGCTTACGCGCCTGAACCGGCTTTCGGAGGCACAATCCGCGCTCGACCGCGCGGTAAAATTCGCCGCGCATCCGGCCAAACTGTCCAGCCTCGACGGCGAGCTCGAACTGACCCGAGCCCGGTTGGCCAATGCCAGCGGCGATATCGCGCTCGCTCTCAAGAGCTATCAAACGGCGTATACAATTTTTGTTCATCTGGGAGTGCCGCGCAAACAGTCCATTGCGCTGCTGGGCCTCGGCAGCCTTTATGACAAGGCACATGAATTCCCACGCGCGATTGGCTACTACCGCCAGGCGTCACAGGCGTATGCGGGCGATCCGGCACTGGACCTTTCGGCCGCAAACAATATCGGCTTCGCGCTGCAACAGATGGGGCGGTACAACGAGGCGATCGAGGATTTTCACCGGGCGCTGAAGATCGCTTCAGCGCTGGACAGCCCGGTTGTCGATGCCCACATCCTCACCAACCTGGCGATCAGCAACGCCCGCACGCACAAGCTTGATGAAGCAGATCGCAATGCCGACGAAGCGCTCCGCATCCTCAAGAACAACGATGAAAGAGGCGAGAGCCGGTTCGCCTGGGGCGTAAAGGCGGAGATTGCCTATAGGCGCGGCGCGATGACCGCCGCGGCTGACGATCTGCAGCAGGCGTTCCGCGGACTCGATCTCAAAACGACGACCGCGCAACTGCGGGACATCCACGAAATTGCGTTCCGGGTCTATCGCGCCAACGGCAATCTGCCTTTGGCCATAGCACACCTCGAAGCCTTCAAGCGTCTGGACGATGAGGGCCGGTCCCTTGCATCCTCCGCGAATCTCGCGCTGATGAGTGCGCAGTTCGATTTCGCGAACCAAAGGCTGGAAATCGAGCAGCTAAGGTCGGCCGGACTGGAGCGCGACATCAGCCTCAGAAAATCGCGTGAGACCACACTCCTCCTGTCCATCGTTGTCATCCTGTTCGCCGGCGCCGTCATCACCTCATGGATCGCATGGCGGCATGTTCTGGAGCGCAGACATCGCAGCATTGTGGCGGAAAAGAACCGCAGGCTCACCGAAACGCTGGCAAATTTGCGCGTGGCAATGGATGCGGCGCTGCAGGCCAGCCGTGCCAAGAGCCACTTCCTTGCCAATATGAGTCATGAACTGAGAACGCCCCTCAATGCCATCATCGGATTTTCCGAAATCATCATGTCGTGCAACATCAAACCGGAAAAATCGCGGGAATACGCCTCCAACGTGGTCGAGAGCGGCCGGCGGCTCTTGTCCACCGTGAACGATGTCCTCGATATGGCGCGCCTGGAAGCAGGCACCGTTTCGCTGAGCGAAGACACTGTAGCGCTGGCAGATGTGGTCGATCACGCGAAGTCCACTTTGTCGCCGGAAGAGATTGCAAAGAGGCAGATCAGGCTCGAATGCGGCAGTCGCGATGTTTTCGTCCGCGGCGACAAGGCGCGCCTGCAGCAGGTCGCTGTCAACCTTGTCTCCAACGCCGTAAAGTTTACCTCCGCTGAAACCGGCCGCGTCGACATCACCATTGAACCCGTGCCCGACGGGGTAGATCTCGTGATCCGGGACAATGGCAACGGCATTCCTCCCGAGAAACTCGCCATGATCATGGAGCCGTTTGGCCAGGCGGAGAGCGCCTATGCCCGTTCGCATCAAGGTGCTGGGCTGGGCCTGCCGATGGTGAAAGCGCTGACGGAGCTTCACGGCGGCAAGTTTACGATCGTCAGCGCGGTGAACGAGGGAACGGAAGCCCGCGTGCATCTCCCCGGCGACCGCGTGCTCAACATGTCCGAGCCTGGCATCGGGTCGTCAGTTGACGGCTTAACCACAAATGAAGCGGCTTAGCTAAACGAATTAATAACTAGTCAAATACAATCCAGTTTTCAAATCGTTACGCCTGAAGCTCAATTCGTCCGCATTCAAGCGGATGGGACGGAATATGCGCAACTGGCTCCTGGCGGGCGTAGCAGTTAGCTTGCTGACAGCGGCGAACGGTGCGGCGGCTGCGGATCGCACCGCCGACCAGGGCGGGGCAATCACCCAGGATTACGGGACCGACGGCGGCCCTGTCGATCCCTTCTACGGCACGATCGATCCCTTCTTCGGCAACGGCAATCCGAATTACGGCCTGACCGGCCCGCTGTGGGGTGACATCAGCTCCTTCTGGGGAACCGTCAATCCCTTCTACGGCGCGCTCAATCCGTTCTACGGCAATATCGATCCGTTCTGGGGGATCGTGAATCCGTTCAATGGCGATCCGCTGCGTTCCCTGCTCTACGCTTACTGGGATGTTGCCGGCCCGCAATGGGGAGCCATGAATTTGCAGTGGAGTCTGCTGCAGCAATCCGGCTCGAAAAATTACCTCACCATACAGCTTCAGCTGGCGGCGCTTTTCACCGACGCAGATCTCGTATGGGGCTCCCGCGCGAGCCAGCTGGGCAACCAGATGCTCGCAAAATACGGGATCGATCCGAACAGCCAGGCTTCGCTGGCTGCCGCCACCCCTGAAATGCGCTCGGCCTTTTATCTGAACTGGTACGACCAGCTGATGACCAGCATCGGGGTGGACGATGTCGATTGGTGGATGGCCGCGGTGCAGTGGTCGCCGGAGATTGCTCTGACGAACGGCGTCGCGGGCACGCATGTAGGGCTGCTCGATGCGAGCACGACGGGCGCCGATTCCGACGTCAAAAGCTTCCGGTTCGTTGGTGGTTATGCCGGCTATGTCGACGACCACGGCGCGGCCGTCGGCAGTCTGATTGCAGCCCAGGAAGACGGCACCGGCGTCATGGGTGTGGCGCCGAAATCGCAGATCGCGCTGTTCGATCCCTTCAACGCGAGCGGCAGCGGCACGTGGAAAGACGTGGCCAAGGGAATTGCCAAACTCGATACGAAGCAAAATCCCGTAATCAATGCTTCGCTTGGTATTCCGGGCTGGACGGTATCGAAGGAGTGGGGGCCGATCCTCGCTTCGCTGAGCGACAATTTCATCCTGGTAAAAGCGGCCGGCAACGAAGCCGTGGAGCAAACATCCGACATCGCGTGGCCGAACGGTGCAAATGCGCCGAACAACCTGATCGTTGTCGGCTCGGTCGGCCCGATGGAACAGATTTCGGATTTTTCCAATACGCCGGGCGAGGCCTGTATCCTGATCAACAATGCCTGCCAGGAGCAGAACAAGCTCAAATACCGCTTCCTGGTAGCTCCCGGCGAACTGATGCTGGTCGAGGACAATCATGGCGGTATCACGCGCATGACGGGCACGTCCTTCGCCGCGCCGCTCGTGACCGGCGCTATTTCTTTGCTGCAAAGCCGCTGGCCGCAACTGCGCAATTATCCCGCGGAGACGAGCCAGATCATTCTGCAGACCGCCACCGATCTCGGCGCCCCCGGCGTGGACCCGATCTATGGCTGTGGCATGCTCAATGTCCAGGCAGCGGTTTCGCCGCTGAGCTTCGACAATCTGACGGTGTTTCAACCCTTCATCTACAATGGAAAAAATATCCAGGTTGACCGAAGCAATCCGAACTGGACAGCCGCTGATCTCAAAAGCGCAATTCTCACGCCGGGCCAGCTTGCTACCTGGGATTCGGAAGGCGCGTTCCTCGTTGCCTATGAAAACGTCGGGAACACCTACAGGGACTTCATCATTCCGCTGAGTTCGCAGCTTGTTACAAGCTCACAGGCGGTCAACGGAACCAGGAACCGGTTCCAGGCCTATATCTACCAGGAAATGCTCAACTGGGCGGTGGGTCTTCCACACCGCGTCCACCGCCGCCACAAGAAATAGCCGTCTGTATCCTGCCGCCAAATCCTCGTGCCGCAGGCGTGTGTCAGACGCGACCTGGGCATGCGGACTGTCTTCGGTTGCTACAGGCGAGGCCGGCCCTGTGGCCCTGTGTGGGCCTTCCTGTATTTCGCCTGCGCGGAAGATGCGAAATCGTGACACATCAAATTGATGCGACGTCCCTCTTCCGCGCCCGAAAAAGCCTGTAGGCTGCCGGGTTGTCGAGGTTCCCGGAGAATCATCCATGTCGATTTCGCGAATTGGCAGCGTAGCCTTGGCCCTGGGTGCGGCGATGCTTGTCTGGGGCGCTGCCCCACCATCGGGCAGCGGCATCGACCTTGGTGGCATCGACCACGCCGTAGCGCCCGGCGACGATTTCTTCTCCTATGCCAATGGCGCGTGGCTCGCCAAGGCTGAGATCCCGGCGGACCGCTCCAGCTATGGCGTGGGTGCCATGCTGGTCGAAAAGACCTCGGCGCAGGTGCGTGGCCTGATCGAAGACGCGGCGCATCATGCGGGCGCCAAGAATCCCGACGCGAAGAAGATCGGCGATTTCTTCTCCGCTTACATGAACGAAGCAGCGATCGAGGCGAAGGGGCTGGCACCGCTCAAGCCGGAATTCGACCGCATCGCCGCGATCGGCGACCGTCGCGCCCTCGCCGCCTATCTCGGCTCGAATCTGCGCGCCGATGTCGACGCGCTCAACAGCACGAATTTCTACACCGACCATCTCTTCGGCGTGTGGATCACCCAGGCCTTCGAACATCCCGACCGCAACGTGCCCTATCTGCTGCAGGGCGGCCTCGGCATGCCCAATCGCGAATATTATCTCGATCCTTCGGCGCGCATGGCCGACATAAGGGCGAAATATCAGTCGCATGTCGCAGCGATGCTGCGGCTGGCGCATGTGGCCGGCGCCGAGGAAAAGGCGGCGCGCATTCTCGCCCTCGAAACACAGATGGCGAAGGCACATTGGACGCGCGTCGATTCCGAAGACGTGCACAAGGCCAACAATCCCTGGACGCGCGACCAGTTCGCCAAACGCGCCCCCGGTCTCGACTGGGACGCGTATTTCAAGGCCGCCGGCCTCGACGACCAGAAGGATTTCATCGTCTGGCAACCCAGCGCCATTGCGGGGCTTTCTGCGCTTGTGGGCGATCAGAAGATCGCCGACTGGCAGGCCTATCTGACCTTCCATGTGCTGGAACACAATGCGGCGGTGCTGCCAAAGGCCTTTGTCGACGAGAGCTTTACCTTCAACGGCACGGTGCTGTCCGGCACGCCGAAAAATCGCGACCGCTGGAAGCGCGCTGTCGACGCGACCAATGTCGCGCTGGGCGAAGCCGTCGGAAAACTCTACGTCGCGCGCTATTTCCCGCCGGAAGCCAAGGCGCGGATCGAAGGCCTCGTGAAGAATCTGCTCGCGGCCTATCACACCCGGATCGCCAATCTCGCCTGGATGTCGCCGGCCACGCGGGAGAAGGCGTTGGCCAAGCTCGCTACGCTCAAAGTGGGCGTGGGCTATCCCGACTCATGGCGCGACTATTCCGCGCTCGCGATCGACCCCTCCGATGCGCTGGGCAATCTCGAACGCTCCGAACTATTCGAATACAGGCGCAACCTCGCCAAGCTGCATGGGCCGGTCGATCGCGGCGAATGGGTGATGACGCCGCAGACGGTGAACGCGGTGAACCTGCCCATCGCCAACGCGCTCAATTTCCCCGCAGCCATCCTGCAGGCGCCATTCTTTGCAGCGGATGCCGATGCGGCGATGAATTTCGGGGCGATCGGCGCCACCATCGGCCATGAAATCAGCCACAGCTTCGACGACGAAGGCAGCCAGTTCGACGCCGAAGGCCGGCTCAAAAACTGGTGGACGCCTGCCGATTTCGCGCATTTCCGTGCGGCTTCGGCGCAGCTCGCGGCCGAGTTCAGCGCCTATCATCCCTTTCCCGATCTGGCGGTGAACGGCCAGCAGACGCTGAGCGAAAACATCGCCGATGTCGCGGGCCTGTCGGCATCGCATGACGCCTATGTCGCGTCGCTGCACGGTGCGCCCGCGCCGGTGCTGCAGGGCCTGACCGGCGATCAGCGTTTCTTCCTCGCCTTTGCGCAAAGCTGGCGCACCAAGATTCGCGAAGCGGCGCTCCGCCAGCGCATCCTGACTGACGGTCACGCGCCGCCGCAGTATCGCGCCGATACGGTGCGCAACCTCGACGCCTGGTACCCTGCCTTCGGCATCAAGCCGGGCCAGAAACTCTATCTCGCGCCGAAAGACAGGGTTCAGGTCTGGTGAGGCGCTCATAAAGGACGGACTGGCCGATTCGCAGCCGTGCCACCAGCGTACTACAAGTGGCTTGTGAAACAGGTGACGCTGCGGGAAGCCAATCAACAGGTCTCGCGGCTCGTTGGTGAAGTCGAAGAGACGGGCGAGCAAGTGATCGTGTTGCGCAATGGCAATCCCGCTGTCGAGATTACCCCGACATCGCGCGGAAAGCGCTCCGGCGGCTGACACGCGAACAGGAACTTGCCTTCGAAGGGTTTATGGACGCAGCGCAGCAACGCCCGGGCAATTCGAAAGGCACTCCCGGTTGGTCCCGCGAAGACCTGCATGAGCGGTGAACGCCTTACGCTCGACACGAACATTCTCGTTTACGGCATCGACTCTCGCGAAGAGTCGAAACGCGCAATTGCACTCGACATCCTGAGAGCATCGATTCGTCTCGACTGCCCTCTCGCGCTGCAGGCAATAGCAGAGTTTCACGTTGCGGCGATTCGCAAGGTGCGTCTTTCATCTGAAGACGCCGGCCGCAGGGCCCTTCAGCTTGTGACGAGCTTCGATACGTTTGCCCATTCCGCAAACGCGATCAGGGTAGGCCTTGCGACGTCTGCCGAGGGCCATATTTCCTTCTGGGACGCCGTTCTTCCCGCGTCAGCGTCAGCGTCAGCGTCAGCGTCAGCGTCAGCGTCAGCGTCAGCGTCAGCGTCAGCGTCAGCGTCAGCGTCAGCGTCAGCGTCAGCGTCAGCGTCAGCGGCAGAGGCGGGATGCACGACCATGTTGTCGGAAGACATGGCTGATGGCGCGAGGCCTGGATCCGTCACCGTCTGCAATCCGTTCGCTTCCGACGGGATTTCCGCAGCTGCGCGGAGAATCCTCGCCTGAGGAGAAATCACGCCAGCCCGCTCTGCCGGGTGGCGGCAACTGCGAGAGAGCCAAGACAGCAGATACGGCGCCCTTGTTGCACGGAAAGTGGCCGGATGCAGGGATGTTGAGGAGCGCCGGGCCAGCCTCCCGTCTGATAAGCAGGTGCGCTTGGGCGGGAACTCGCATTTTCCGGTGATGCCGAAGCTCGGTTGTAGGGGAACCGTCCCATTGGACAGGTGCGAGCAGGCGTTGGTACTATGGCTGTGGAGCGGCATGGCCTGACAGGGATGGAAACCCCGACAAACGGTTCAGGTTCGGCGAATCTCTTGACGATTCCGCTTGCCGAGTGGCCGTCGACGTTTCGGATTGCGACAGATGACTTGCCTGAATCCGAGCGCCTGCCCTTCTTCCGGGAGTTTCTCGGACGGCAAGTGATGCGGCAGGATATTGATCCGCTCCCGGATCACCGGTTTCGCACAGACACAACCATGCGGCGCCTGCCGGGGCTGCTCATGTACTGGACCACCGGGACGACAACCTCATCGGCGCGTCAAATCCGGCGCACGCGCCAGCTCCTTTCCGACGGAAACGACAGCCTTTTGATTCAATGGGTTTCGACCGCGCGGCACGTCGAGCATCTCGGCCGGGAAGTTTTCGTCGGTCCCGGCGAAGGGATCATGTTTTCATGCGCCGATACGCGCAGCGTGCTGCACCCTTCCGACTATCGAACCTTGAGTCTGAGTGTTCCCCGCAGCGCCTTGGGGCCCCGCCTGCGCGACATCGATTCTGCTCTCTGCCGGCCACTACACGCCGGATCGGCGGCACAACGGCTCCTGTTTCGCTATCTGGAGTTGTTGCGCGATGAATCTTCCGCCGACGCGACGGAGCTGCGCGACCTCGTCACCGGTCATGTGTACGATCTGCTGGCCGTTGCGTTGGGCGCGACGCGCGATGCGGCGGAGACCGCCGGCACGCGCGGGGTTCGCGCGGCGCGGCTCGCAGAAATCAAGGACAGCGTCCGGCAGAACCTGCCACGCGTCACGCTCTCCGAAATCACCGTGCGCCATCGCCTTACGCCACGCTACGTTCAGATCCTGTTCGAGGAAGACGGCACGACATTCACCGAATTCGTGCTCGAACAGCGGCTCGTGCTCGCACGGCGGCTGCTTGCGGGCCCAGGTTCCACGGGTCGCAAGATCACGGACATCGCATTGTCCTGCGGTTTTGGCGACGTTTCGTATTTCAACCGGAAATTCCGCGGTCGTTTCGGTAGCACCCCCAGCGATATGCGGAATCGTGGAGGTGTTCCCGGCACGGGCGCTCCTGCTAATTTACCGTGACCGAGGCGGGCGACGAAGCCAGTCCGTTCACGACCACCACCATCTTGCTGGCACCTGTGTCACACGGGTTCTCCCACGCCGGCGGCGACGCACCCGGAATGGCAAATCGGGCCGCTGTAGCGCTGCGCGCATAGACGCGCGCAAAGCAGACATGGCCGGAGGCATTGTTCGTGATACGCACGAGCGGATAGTTGCTGTCCATTTGCGCGTCGTCGCCGTAGGCGGCACCGTTCGACACACCGTAGAACAGCGTGCCCTGCACGAGGTAGCCGCTGTGGCCGCGCGTGAAGGTGGTCGAGCTTAGTGAGCCGATCGTCGGATGCCACTCCTTCGACGATGCACCCTGGGGTTCGTAGACCTCGACATCGGGTGCATCGCGGCTGGTCCATAAAATACTGCCGCTCGGCAGGACCAGCATGCGGCTCTGAAACGACGCGAGGCCGGGAGCGGTGGACGGCTCATTGACCCTGACGAGCGAGGTTCCATCGAATTCGAAGAAGTGCGACGGCGGACAATAAGCGGAAGGATTTCCGGTCGTCTGATCGATGCACGAATAGGCGGGGCTCGCCTGCACCAGAACGTTGCCGTCCGGCAGGATTGCAGCCGGTCCGTCCGTTGCGTCGTAGTCGAGGCCACCAATAGCCGGGAAGTTGGGGCCCGCCGTCCAGCTGCCCGCGGAAAATATTCCGGTATGCGCCACGCAACCCGATGCGCCACACGGCTTGGCTCCGGCCTGGAAAATCGCGCCGCTGGGCAGCCTGACCGACGGTCCGATCTCGCTTGCGTTCGGATCGACAAGAATGTTTGCCGCAGTGCCCGTGGAACTCCAGCTATGGCCGCTGTGGGAGTAGATTTCCGCCGGCGAATTGGCATTGTGGCCGATGGAAATGTCGACCGTGAGGACGTCGTCGTTCTTCAACCGCGTCCAGCCTTCTTCGTCATTGTTGTCGGCTTTGCCTTTTCCGGCGTCGATCCACGTCACCGTTGTGGAGGGCAGCGCACTGATCGTCCCGATCGCTTGCGCCTTGGTACCGACGTAGTGTCCGTTCTGCTCCGTTACGGCCTGGGCCAGCATGAACGTGCCGTCAGGAAGAAGATCGCTCGCGGCGTCCCCGATCGCATTCCACCCCGAGGGCGCGGAAACCCTGGTCCATGAATTCTTGGCGGGATTGTAAAGCGCGCCCAGTTTCGAGAACACCTGATTGCAGCCGGCGTCATACTCGCCGCCATTGACGATCAGCCGGCCGTCCTTCAGCACGGCCGATGCGAAATATTGCGGCGCATAGCCGCCCGGCATCGACGCCGCCTTGATCCAGGTACCCTTGCTGTAGTTGCCCGTCACGCTGGGCTTGAGCCTGTACCAGTTGGAGGTGCAGGTGTCGTGCATCATGACAGAGCCATCCGTCATCAGCAGCGCCGTATCGGGTGCAGACCCAGGAAACGCATTGACCATTTCAAACCACGTGCCGGAAACGACGGGGTCTGCGTCGCGGAATGCCGGCGGCGGCTGACGCAGGGGGATCCCTGCATGCAGCGGACGGTGCGCATTGGCAGTCGCAGAGAGCAGTGCGCAGGACATCGCGATCGTCGACGCACCCAGCAGGCATCGCGACGCGCTTGGCCTGTGCCTCGCCCTGGCAGCGACGGACGTCTTTCGAATTTTCGTGTTCGACCTGCTGGACATGCGACTGTTTCCTTCCGACGCCGGCTCCCCGGCCACGACTCGCCAGGTAAGACGAATCATGTCCCGGACCGCGTGCGGTATCTTGGACGGAAGCGAACAACCATCAGGACAGGAGCGAAGTCCGCGCGGCAACGGGAGCCGTGTTCACATTCGGTGGCAGAGGATGCGTGCTCCGAAACCCTGCTTGCGTCCGCGCTGTGCTATGGTGCCGCGGGCAGAGCAGCCAGTGCACCGATTCACACCAGCCGGCTTTGCCGGACCGCGGCCGCGACGAAAGAGCTGAAGAGCGGATGCGGCGCCAGCGGCCGCGATTTCAGTTCGGGATGGAATTGCACGCCGATGAACCACGGATGATCCGGAATCTCCATGATCTCCGGCAGACGGCCATCGGGCGACCAGCCTGACACGATCAACCCGTGTTCGCCGAGCTGCTGCGTGTAGCCGGTGTTGACCTCATAGCGATGGCGGTGCCGCTCGCTGATCTCCGTCGCTCCATACACCTCCGCGACGCGGCTGCCCGGTGTCAGCACCGCCGGGTAGGCGCCGACGCGCATCGTGCCGCCCAGGTCGCCGCCTTCCTCTCGGGCTTCGACCGCATTGCCCTTCGTCCACTCCGTCATCAGGGCGATCACGGGATGGCGCGGGTGCGAAATCTCGGTCGATCCTGCGCCTTCGAGACCCGCCAGATCGCGCGCCGTCTCGATTACCGCCATATGAAGGCCATAGCAGATGCCGAAAAACGGCACGCGCCGCTCGCGGGCAAACTGCACTGCACGGATTTTGCCTTCGGTGCCGCGCTCGCCAAAGCCGCCGGGCACCAGAATGCCGTGAACGCCTTCGAGATAGGACGCCGCATCGTCGCGCTCGAAAATCTCGCTGTCGATCCAGTCCATCTGGACACGGACATTGTTGGCGAGGCCGCCATGGGTGAGCGCTTCCGAAAGCGACTTGTAGGAATCCTTGACCTGCATGTATTTGCCGACAACGGCGATATGCACTTCGCCCTCCGGGTTTTTGACCCGCTCGACCACCGCGCGCCACGGCGTCAAATCCGGCGGTGGCGCGTCCTTGATTCCGAAAACGCTCAGGACCTGGGTGTCGAAACCCTCTTCGTGATAACGGATCGGCGCTTCATAGATGGTGGGCAAATCGAGCGCCGGAATAACGCGCTCGGCGGTGACGTTGCAGAACAGCCCGATCTTGCGTCGTTCTTCCGGCGGAATGGGAATGCTGGCGCGGCACAGAAGAATATCGGGCTGAATGCCGATGGAACGCAGCTCCTTCACCGAATGTTGCGTCGGCTTGGTCTTCAACTCGCCCGCGGTCTCGATATAGGGAACGAGCGTCAGATGGACAAAGGCCGCCCTGTCGCGCCCCAACTCGTTGCCCAACTGCCTTATCGCCTCGAAAAACGGCAGGCCTTCGATATCGCCAACCGTGCCGCCGATCTCCACCAGCAGGAAATCGACCTCATCTTCCCCGGTCATGACAAATTGCTTGATGGCATCGGTGACATGGGGAATGACCTGCACCGTTCGGCCAAGATAGCCTCCACGCCGCTCGGTGGAGATCACTTCCTGATAGATGCGACCCGCAGTGACATTGTCCGATTGTAGAGATGAGACCGACGTAAACCGCTCGTAGTGGCCGAGATCGAGGTCGGTCTCCGCACCGTCGTCGGTGACATAGACCTCGCCATGCTGAAACGGGCTCATGGTTCCGGGATCGACGTTCAGGTAGGGGTCGAGTTTCCGCAGACGGACGCGATAGCCGCGTGCCTGCAGAACCGCCCCGAGAGCCGCAGACGCGAGTCCCTTGCCAAGTGAGGAAACCACGCCGCCGGTGATGAAGATCAACCGCGCCATGGAATTGCACCATAGATAAGGGTCGGGTCGTTTCTCAAGCACAAAAGACAGGAGTGCACAGGAAACCTCGCGCGCGGACGGCGCGCGCCCGGTCGGTGGAAGAGTACGCTTCTATCCGCGCGGTGCCGGAACCGCTGGGGCTGGCGGCTTGCCCGCATGCGCCGGGACCTTCTGGACCGGCGACAAGGATTGCGACGGCAGAGCCGGATTTTGATCCAGCAACGATTGTGGCCGCCCATGCAGGGAAAGAAGCGTGAGCGCCAGACTGGTCAGAAAGAACAGAACCGCAAGAATGGCCGTCGTGCGCGTCAATGTGTCCGCCGCACCGCGGGGCGAGAAAAACCCGCCGAGGCCTGAGCCGCTCCCTCCCATACCCAAGGCGCCGCCCTCCGATTTTTGGAGGAGAACGACAATCACAAGCGAGATCGAAACGATGAGCTGAACGACGATCAGGACGGTTTGCATGCAGGGGACCCGAACTTTCGGCCCCGCTCATAAGGCAAAGCCGCCTCCAAGGAAAGAGCGAGTTCCCGATGACCCTAACCGGTTAGTCCTAACCTACGCTCCAGCGCGGCAAAGCGCGGATCGGACCGAACCAGGTCAAACAACGGTTCGACCCCGATGTAGAGGATTTGCGGCTCGTGCAAGTCGGCCGATTTCTTCAGGTAGGAAAGAACAGCCTCCTTGTCGTGAATGGACGCATAGCCCAGCGCGATCTGATAGGCAGATGCAAATTTGGGGCTCTTGGAGCCCACCGCGTGTTCCAAATTCGTGCGGGCGGCCGCGATATCGCCGTGGCAGGCACTCGCCATGGCCAAAGCGACGTCGGCCATCGGCGAAGGATAGTGCAAGGCCACCCAGTTGGATTCGACACCCGTCCGCGCGCAGTCGCCCTGTTGCGCTGTAAGCGAGGCCAGCAGTACATGGCCTGCCAGGAAATCGGGGCTCGAAGCGAGCATTTCGTTCAGCTCGCGCCGCGCGTCGGCACCGCGGCGCTGGAGCATCAGCGCGATGATCTGGTTGACCCGAGGCGATTTGCCCAAAGGGTCGAGCTTGAGCGCCGTTTCCAAGTGGGCCAAGCCCTCCTTGAACCGGCCGCGCGTAATTATCGCAAATCCGTAGCGCTGTTCCGTCGGCGCCTGGGCGCCTTCGGTCGCCGCGAGGCGAAATTCCCGCTCGGCGCGGGGCCAATCCCAATCGTAGTAGTAAACCAGCGAGGCAAGCAGGCCGTGCGCATCGCCAAGGTGGGGGTCGATCGCGAGTGCCTTTGCGAGCGCCTCCCGCTCATGCAGGACCGATTCGGCCGGGCTTTCGGCGGTGATCTGCAGAAGGGCTGCCTCGGCGAGGGCAATTCCGAGATAAGCGCGCGCAAAACCTGGCGCCCTGGCTGTTGCCGCCTGATAGAGGGCGAGACTTTGGCGGATCGAATTTGCCGTCTGCTGCCTGAACGCATATCCCGCCCTGAGGTACAGATCGTGCGCTGCGGGATCGATCTGGTGGACTGAAGCGAGGCGCGCGCGCTCCTCTGGCGAAAGATCGAGGCGCACATCGTCGGCAATGGCGCGCGAGATGCGGCCCTGGACATCGAGCACGTCCTTGACGTCGGTATCGTAGGTTCTGGCCGAGATATGCGTGTCGCTGGCAGCGTCGATCAACTGGGCGATGACCCGAACGTGCGCGCCAAACCGAGCCACGGAGCCTTCCACCACGTATTTCGCGTGCAACTCCCGCGCGATCAGCGGCAATGGCTTGCGACTGCCTTTGTAGACCATCGTGGAGGTGCGCGAGATCACGCGAAAGGAGCGGACCTCCGCGAGTTCGGTGACGAGTTCCTCCGTAAAGCCGTCGGCAAAGTAATCCTGGGCGGCATCCCCCGAGAGGTTCTGCATCGGGAGAACTGCAATCGTCCGCGGCTCCGACGGGGCCACAGACGCGGGTGGCGCTGGTTTCCAATGGAGAAAGGCCGCGCCGGCCAGGACAATTACAACCACGGCTCCCGTGCCCCAGACAAAGGAGCGTCTCAAAGGCCACCGGGACGCCGCGGCCGGGGCGTGGGACGCCTCCGCCAGGGGGGAATCATTCCCGCGCGACCGCAGCCAGTTCTCGAGTTCCGCCTCATAGGCGAAGACGGCGCTGCTTTTCTGTCCGGGCAAGCGATAGACGGGCAGGCCGCGTTCGTGCTCCCAGCGCTGGACCGAACGGACGTCGCGGTCAAGGTATTGCGCGATCGCCTTCCAGGAATCCAGGCGGCGCCCCCTGCTCTCCCCGTTTTGCCCCGTCGAGCCCATCTTTCGCTGCTGTAACAGCCCCTTGTCGCCTGATGTCGTTTCCTGCCGCGCCTCGCCGTTTGAAGGGCGGGAGACGAACACGGCAGGGTCTGCTTCCGAACAGTCCGGAAGGCCACGCGAAACCTTATCCGAGGCCGTGTTCAGAGGGTAGCGCGGGCGCTTCGGGCTTACGTCGGAATTCACACTCAGGGGGGCAAAGATGAACAGACACCATCCTGGCAAAGGAGCCAGCCTGCGGCGAGCCTGCTTCGCCGGGCTTGCCATTGCGGCAGCAGCAACCGGCGCCCACGCGCAGACCTTCTCGGTCCTCTACGCATTTCCGCAGGACGGCGGGCTTGGAAGCGACATTTCCCAGATGACGATGGTCGAGGGAACGGACGGCAATTTCTACGGGACCACTTTCGCGGGTGGCGACTATGCCAACTACGGGGGCGGTGCCGGCACGGTTTTCAAAGTTTCGCCGCAGGGACAGCTGACCCAGCTCTGGGCCTTCTCCTGCGCGCAAGGCGGCGTCTGCGCCGACGGGCGTAGCCCGGAAGGCGGCGTCATCCAGGCCACCGACGGGAGTTTTTACGGAACCACATACGCCGGCGGCACCTACAACGACGGGACGATCTACAGGATCACACCATCCGGCAAGCTTACCACGCTTTACAATTTCTGCTGGTATCCCAATACCTGCGCCTCTTATTCGGGAGGCGGGACGTATGGGCGGCTCATTCAGGCGAGCAACGGCGATCTATACGACACGACAACATCGGGTACCGCCTTCAAGATCAGCCTGAAAGGCAAATTCAAGCTGCTCTACACCTGGCCGGCAGGCGGTGGATCCGAGGGAGCCCTGATGCAGGTGGGAAAAGGGGCCTTGTTCGGGACCACTGTCGCCGGAGGGGCCGGCAATGAAGGCACCGTCTTCAAAATGTCCCTCTCAGGCAAAGTCACCACACTCTATTCGTTCTGTTCGCAGGCTCAATGCGCCGACGGCGCGCAGCCTGTGGCAGGTCTCGTCGAAGGCGCCAATGGCGACCTCTACGGCACGACCGTCAATGGCGGCGCGAAATTCGGCACCGTGTTCAAGATCACGCCGAAGGGCAAGTTCAAGTCTCTCGTCGCCTTCCAGGCCGGCACGACGCCTGCTAATCCCTATGCCGCCTTAACCCTTGCGAACGACGGCACGCTGTTTGGAACAACCGCCTATGGCGGCAATCCAGGCAACGGGTTCGTCTACCAGATCGCAAAGGACAGGCTCGCGAATGCATGGCCGCTGACCGGTACCACCGGCTGCGTCGGCGGGACGCCCTATGGTGGCCTGCTGCTGGCCTCGGACGGCAACTTCTACGGCTCGGATGACAACGGCAATTGTGTCGACTCGGGAACCCTGTTCGCCTTCGGTCCAGGACCGCGACGCGGAATCACGAACTGACCGGAGCGCTAGGCCGATTTCGCCGCGAGCGCGGGAGCGGGCTTTTGCGCTGCCGCTCCGGCCTCGAGACGCGCCCGCACGATCGCCACTGTCGCATCGATGGCGGTCAGATGTTCGACGCGGCTCTTTTCCGGTGAGAACAGCTGATTCAAGGTAAGGGTCGCATGTCCCAGAAGGTGCATCGAGGCATTGCGGTCGGCGCCGATTTCCAGTCCGTCGAGCGCGGCAAGCACGTTGTCGCACCATTCGATCGCCGGCTCGAACGCACTGCCGGTACAGCGGCGCGCAACACTTTTGGTGATATCCTTGAGCTTTGAAAGATCGATCTCGAACGCGCTGGAACCCGACGCATTCACCTGCATCAGGCGCCCCAGCACGCAGAGCTGGAACGCGTCGCGACGAAGCTTTTCTGAATTCAGGATTTCGCGGGCCGATTTGAGTTCCAGATCGAGCCTCTGGGTCGCCTCCTCGGAGGTGAGCCCGTCGCGTGCCTTCATTTTCAGAGAATTTGGCGGCTGAAACAATTCAACGCCGGAGGGGCGGCTCGATTCGCGGCGCCGGTCGGGCCCCACATATTCCGACGTGATGACAAATCCCTTTCGCCGCTCGATATGCGACAGAAGCCGCTGCCCCAGTGTCGCGGTGGAAAACGGCCGCAGCAGAAGATCGTCCGCCCCCGAATTGAGCACGCGGGTAACCAGGGCCCCGTTCTGCTCCCACGATGTGACGATGATCACGATGAAAGGATTGTAGCCGGTCTGTCCCAGTCGCAGATCCTGGATCATGCCACACAGCTCGTCGCCGGCTCCCTGGGCGTCGCACAGGGCGAGATCGGGCGAGCGGCGCTTGACCGCTTCGACAAACGCGTCGAGCGTGCCCACTGCCTCGATCTTGCGGAAGCCGAGATTGTAGAGAGCCATGCGCGTCGCCGTCCGGTTGGCGACGACCGGATCGAAAACAAGCGTATCGGCGGTATCGTAGGAAAGGCGCGTCATCAGCCCAGCATTCTGCTCTGAGCAAAGATATGAAGTCCGGGTTAAGGAATCGTGGGCGCCGGCCGGCGACTTTTCAGGAACGCGCCTCTATGATCGGCAGGAATTCGGCGGCTTTGAGGCTTGCGCCACCGACCAGCGCCCCGTCGACATCGCGAATCGCCAAAATCGCCGCCGCGTTGGCCGGCTTGACGGAGCCGCCATAGAGGATTCGGACCCCGGCGGCCGCTGGCCCGACCAGCGTTTCCAGGGATTTGCGGATATGGTGATGCACGCCGGCAATTTCTTCGTGCGATGGCGTTCGCCCGGAGCCGATGGCCCAGATGGGCTCGTAGGCAACGGTCGCACTCATCGGCCCGGCTGAAGCCGGAAGACTGCCGCCCAGCTGGGTCTTCACGACGTCCAGCGTGTGCCCCGCGTCGTGTTCGGCTTCGGTCTCGCCGACACAGATGATTGGGTGCAGGCCGGCCCGCCAGGCGGCCCGAACCTTCGCTGCAACATCGGCGTCGGTCTCGCCATAGCCCTGGCGCCGTTCCGAATGTCCGACGATAACGGCGACCCCACCCGCATCCTTGATCATCTCGGCGCTCACATCGCCGGTGTGGGCGCCGGACGGAGAGGCGTGGCAGGTCTGCGCGCCGATGCCCATGCGATTTCGCGCCGCCGCAACGGCAGCCGTGAGCAGTGTGAAGGGTGGACACACGAGCACATCCACGTTTGCCGGCTGCGTTTCGAGGGCCCGGGCGAGCTCGGCGACCTCCGCGAGCGAGGCACTGAGGCCATTCATCTTCCAATTGCCCGCAATCAATGGCCGCATTCCCAAGGTCCCTTTCGGCTTGCCGTAACCAATCCCCCTCCCTATCATCCGCCGCCTTTTGCCGCCACCGCCGGATCGCCCTCATGCTTCAGCAATTGCGTAAGCTCTCGAAATCCTGGATTTCCTCGATTTTTCTGGGGGCGCTCGCATTCAGCTTCGCCATCTGGGGTATTGCCGACATTTTTCGCGGCAATGTGGACACGAGCGTGGCGAGCGTGGGGGGCGAAAAGATATCCGTCGATGACTACACGCGCGACTACCACAATTTCCTGCGGAACGTGGCCGGCAAGGAGGGGCATGAAATCTCTCCCGACGAGGCGCGTACCAAGCATTATGCCCGTGACGCGCTCGAGACAGCCATAAGCAGGACCGCCGTCGATCAGATCGTCAGAAGTCACGGAATTATTGCGACCGACAGCGAGGTTTCGGACTCGATCCGCGCAGTCCCGGCTTTCAAGGGGCCGCTGGGGACCTTCGATCGCGCGACCTTCCAGCAGATACTTGCCCGCAACAATCTCACGGAAGACATGTTCGTTGCGATCGAGCGCGCGGATCTTGCGCGGTCGCAATTGCTCTCCGCCGTTCACAACGGCTTCGATCTCCCCTTGGGCTACACCAAACTGTTTTTCGATTATCTGAACGAACAGCGCGCCATCGAATACGTCACCGTGTCTTCCGACACCGCCGGCCCCGTTCCGTCGCCCGGCGATTCCCAGTTGCAGGCCTATCTGACGGCTCACGCGGCCAAGTTCAGCACGCCCGAATATCGTGATGTGACCTATGCCGTTGCCGGACCGCAGGACGTCATGAGCCAGCTGCATGTGAGCGAAAAGGATCTACAGCAGCAATACGAGTTGAAGAAGGATCAATATCAGGTTCCCGAGAAACGCGACGTCGAGCAAATCACCTTTCCGGACGCAGCCAGCGCTAACGCGGCCCGCGCCAAGATCGATCACGGAACGAGCTTCGCTGACGTTGCAACCGGTCGCGGCCTCAAGCCTTCCGACATTTCACTTGGCACCGTCGTCCAGGCCGATCTTGGCGCCGATCGCGGCCCACCCACCTTTGCGCTGCCCCAGGGTGGCGTCTCGCAGCCCGTGAAATCCAACTTCGGTTATGTGATGCTTCACGTCACAACGATCACCCCGGGTGTGAGCCACAGCTTCAACGATGTGAAGGAGTCGTTGCGCAAGGATGTCTTGAACCAGCTTGCCCAGGCGAAGCTCACCGATGTCATCAACGCGTTCGACGACGCCAGCGCCGGAGGCGCCAACATGGAACAGTCGGCCAAGCGCTCCGGCATGCGGGTCGTTCATGTGCAGGCCGTGGATCGCAGCGGCCTGACGCCCGATGGCAGCAAGGCCCCCCTTCCTGCCAGTCCGGATTTCCTCGCACAGCTGCAACGCTCCGATGTCGGCGAACAGGGCGATCCTTTTCCGACCGCCGACGGCAACGTCTATGTCATAAAGGTCAACGGCGTCACGCCGCCCAAACTCAAGCCGCTCGACAGCGTTCGTGCGCAGGTGAGCGCGGATTTTGTGGCGCAGATGCAGATGGAACGATTGGCCGCGAAAGCGCAGCTCCTGGCGCGGGAGGCCGAGAGCGACAAAAGTCTTGTCAGAGTTGCAGCGGCGTTGCACACGACCGTCCAGACCGCCAGCCCATTGGCACGCAATGCGGAAACCGATCTTCTTTCGGCAGCGATGGCGCGAAAGATTTTCGAAACGCCTCCCCTCAAGATCATCAACATGGCCGACAAGACGGGCAAGGCCTTCGTCATCGCGCGCGTGACCGGAATTGCCCATCCGCCGCCGCCGGTCGGCACAGGAGAATACAAGCGGTTCGGCGACAGCCTGACCAGCGAAGCGGCGTCGGACATGGATACACTTCTCGCACTCGCCGCACGCGACAGCGTCGGCGTGACCATCAATCAGCCGCAGGTCGATCGCGCTACCGGAGGCTCGTAATTCTTTCATGGCCATCGCGCCGGACTTTTCGGAATTTGCAACGATTTATGAACAGCGTCGCGGCCAGGCCGTCTTCACCAGACTGGTGGCGGATCTCGAAACGCCTGTTTCGGCCTTCCTGAAACTCACAGAAGGCCGCGACAACGCCTTTCTCTTCGAGAGCGTTCAGGGCGGAGAGACGCGCGGTCGCTATTCAGTCATCGGCATGAAGCCCGACACGATCTGGCGATGCCGCGATGGTTTGGCGCAGATCAATCCAGACGCCCATTCCGATCCGCACGCATTTCGCCCGGCATCGCACGCGTCAGAACCCTTGCGATCCTTGCGCGAGCTGATCGCGGCAACACGCATGGAGCTGCCGCCTTCCCTGCCCCCGATGGCCGTGGGTCTATTCGGCTATCTGGGTTATGACATGGTGCGCTTCATCGAGCGCCTCGGACCGGCGCCCTTTGATGTGTTGCAGCTGCCCGACGCCGTTTTGCTGCGCCCCTCTATCGTCGCTATCTTCGACAATGTCCGGGACGAGATCATCGTCGTCTCGCCGGTGTGGCATGACGCGTCGCTCAGTCCCGCTGAAGCCTATGCGCATGCATGCGATCGCCTGCGGGAGGTCGTTGCAAGCCTGAAGAAGAGTGTTCCGGCACAGCCAACGCCTTCACTATCCGGCTCGCTCCCTGCCGGTCCCATCGAATCCAATACGACGCGCGCCGACTATCTGGCTGTGGTCGAGCGCGCAAAGGAATATATTCGTGCGGGGGATGTCTTCCAGGTGGTTCCGAGCCAACGGTTTCGGCGGCCCTTCTCTCTTCCTCCCTTTTCGCTCTATCGTGCCCTGCGCCGGCTCAACCCCTCTCCGTTTCTCTACCATCTTTCGTTGCCAGGCTTCGCGATCGTCGGGTCGAGTCCAGAAATTTTGGTTCGCCTTCGGGACGGCACGGTAACGATCAGGCCGATTGCCGGAACCCGACCGAGAGGCATGACGCAGGGCGACGATCAGCGGCTTGGCGAAGAGCTGGCCCGCGACCCCAAAGAGCGTGCCGAACATCTCATGCTGCTTGATCTGGGCAGGAATGATGTCGGCCGGGTCGCGACAACCGGCAGCGTGACCGTTACCGACCGCTTTTTTATCGAACGATATTCTCATGTGATGCATCTCGTCTCGAATGTCGAAGGCCGTATTCGCGACGGTCTCGATGCGATCGACGTGCTGTCTGCCGGCATGCCTGCCGGTACGCTGACAGGCGCCCCGAAAATCCGGGCCATGGAAATCATCGACGAACTGGAGCGTGAGAAGCGAGGCGCCGCCTATGCGGGCGCCGTCGGCTATTTCGCAGCCAATGGCACGATGGACACCTGCATCGTGCTGCGTACGGCCATCGTCAAGGACGGGACGATGTACGTTCAGGCGGGCGGCGGCGTGGTGGCCGACAGCGACCCAGAGGCGGAATTTCAGGAAACGGTCAACAAGGCGAAGGCGCTCATGAGTGCTGCAGAGGAAGCGGCCCGTTTCGCGCTTGCTGCCGGTAACGCGCCGTAGCGCTTTCTCCGTTCCTCAGGCTCCGGCCCCGCTGCCGACGTTCCAATCCAGCCGGCGTTCCGCTTCTCCTGCCAGAGCCTGGAATCCCGAAAGAAAGTCCTGAAAGATCGCCGCGACTTCGTCGGGATCGGCGCGGAATCGCTTTTGTTCGGGAAACCGGTGGCGCCAGAAGCTGACGATGTGCGAAATCGCACCCATCTTTTCGCCGAGATCCAGAAACATCGACGGCGCGAGCAACAGAAATTCACGAAAATGCTGCGGCTCACCGTGCTTGACGAGCCTGTCATAGGCGTCGTTGTAAATTTTCAGGACCGCATCGACCTCTTTGGTCGTGCGGTGAGCCGCGATGATGATCTGCCGTTTCGCGCTCTCGATATAGGCAAGGAGTTCCTTATCGGGCCCACGCACCTGGATGTGCCGGATTTCGCGCAGCACCTTGCCGACCTGGGGCCACAATTTTCGGCCGCACCACTTGTAGTACAGAAACCCGCGCCAGCTGAAGACTCCCTCGCGAAACTCGCGCCCCTCCAGCATCAGGGTCTGTCGCAACGGCTCCAGCTTTTCATTGACGCCGGCCGAAAGCAGCGCCGACACCAGACGGGCCGTCGAGGAGTAATGCGCCGCTCCGGCGCCTCCCGTGGCAAGTCCGATCAGTTCGCGCACGTCCTGCGACGCAAACTCATGCATCGCCGATTTGTCGGCATCGGATATTTCGAAGTAGAATTCGGAGACAGATATGCCGTGGTTGCGCAGATGTTCGCGTAGCAGAAACGGATCGAGCGAAGGCAATTCGTCAATCAGCCGCAGAACCTCGAAATCGCGGTCGGCGCTCTTGTCGAAGTAGTTTCCCGCCTCGCGCATCGCGTCCTTGAACGACACCTGGTCGACGAACACGGACCTGCCCCCAAGGCGCAGATCGTTGCGATCGAAGGGGATGATTACTTTTGTGGCAACCGCCCGCGAGGTGGGAAACAGATAGGCCTCGTCGGCACGAACGCGGTGCTTGACCAGAATCGCGGTATTCAGAATCGCCGATTCAAACAGGGGCTCGGCACGATAGGCATCTTCATGCGCGTGCAGCTGAGCAAGCGTCGCAAGGTTCAGAACGCGGGCGGTGGAGGCGCCGCGCAGCCCACTCAGGCAACGTATCGAATTGCGGTTCGCCAGCATGCCTTCTCTTTCGCAGCAGAAGACAATGCGGAAAGAACCTTAACTTGAGGTTGAATGCGCGATAACCCGCGGATTTACTGCCCTTTTGTTGGTGAGGTCACGGGGGGCGTTGCGCCCAGCTCGGTCTTGAGCCTGATCGCCTTGCCGGCCGGCACAAAATCGATGCCCCGGGCCCGCGCCCGGGGAAGCCACGTTTCCAGCATGGCCAGGGTCGTCGCATGCGGATGGCCAATGGCGATGGCCACACCCGCCTCCCGAGCCTTGCGTTCCGTCTCGTTCAGCTGTGCGAGCACGGCGTCAGGATTTTCCTTGTCGTCGAGGAAAACGTCGCGATCCGCACTTCGGACACCAAAAGCACGCGCAAGCGGCACGACGGCACTCGCAGCGGTGGTACGTGAATCGAGAAAATAGCCCCCACTTTCAGCCAACCGCTTTACGACGGGAACGAGCGACTCGCGGTCGCTCGTGAAGCGGCTTCCCATGTGGTTGTTGATCCCGGCAAATCCCGGAACCCGCGAAAGGTCCCAGTCGAGGCGCCTTCTGGTTTCGTCCGGGCTGAGGCCAGTGACGAGCGCGTCGGGGCCTGGGTCAGCAGTCCCCAGAGGCTGCATCGGAACATGGGCTAGGACTTGATGACCGTCCCGTTCTGCCTCCCGGGCGAGCGCCGGGGTGGTGCCCGCATAAGGGAGGAAGGAAAGGCTTACCGCTTTCGGGAGCGCCATGGCGCGCCTTGTCGCCGCGACGTCCATACCGAGATCATCGATCACGATGGCAATAACGGGGTGCATTCCGACCGGGATCATGGAGCCGGAACGAGTTTTTTGGGCCTTCGCGATGACCGCCGCCAGATCCCGGTGTGACGTGTCAAATCCATGCAAGACAAGTTCCGCCTGCGACGCTGTGCGTTCCATCGGCACTTTGTCCGGAACTTCGGACCAGCGAAGCACCGCGGCAAGCGCAAACGCAACGCCGGCCAAGACCACCGTGCCAAGCAGGAATCGGATCACACGATTTGACGAACGGCGCTTGCGAAACAGGTATCGACGCATGGGAAACGACTGATGGGTTTCGATAGGGAAACGCGCGATGGCAGCGAATGGTATCGACGCTATCAGCGCGTCGATCGCGGAACCACAAGGGGACCGCGCAATTGCCGCAGTACGGTGGCCACCCAGCGGGAATCATAGGGGATTTCCGATCGTTCGAAGGCAGAACGCAATTCCTGCCACCGCAACGCCGGGAAGCCGTGATGCACACCATGAAAATTCTGGTCCAGCACCAGCCACGACGCGAATCGCGGCAGATGGGAATTGCGCGCCTTCACGCCCGAATCGACGGGCGTGCCATAATGCGGCGCATTGTCGAGGAACGACAGCACACAGAACCGCGCCGCAAGACACGCGACAAAGACCGGCCAATGCGCTCCCCAACACCACACAGCGAGTGCAACCAAAGCGATATTGATCGCAACATCCACACGAATGCGCAGGCGCCGCGCCGGATCGGACAATGCACGCAGGACAAAGACGCGAAACGGCTTGGCCTCGTCGCCCGCCGCTGCGGTTTTCAGAACATGTTTCTGCAGACTGAACGGCAGCAGAATAGCGAACGGCGTCAGTGCCGAAATCAGCGCGTGACCGCCGAAAAGTTTCGCGAAATAAGGTCCGGCAGCAGCAAGCCGCGTACTGCCGTCGGGAATGGCTTCCGGTCTGTCGAAGACATGGCGATTTGCGCTGTGATGAAGCAGATGCCCGAAACGCATCACATCCCATGAGAGGAAGAGGAAACTTCCAAGGATGCGGCCGGCTACCCGGTTGCCACGCGTGTCGCCGAACAAATTGCCGTGGATGGATTCGTGCATCAGGCCCCAATGCAACGGAGTCGACAGCGCGCAAAGGAGAATGGCCAGAACGTCAACGGCCGCACCTGTCGGCAGCAAAAGTGGAATCAGGAAATACTGCGCAAGCGCGATCATGAGGATGGCGACAAGCACAGCAGCGCTTTGCCACGCATGGCGCCTGGCCTCACGCGAATCCAACTTGGTCTTGACAGAAACGTTCACACGCAGACTCCGCAATTCGGCGGGAGTATCCATGCCGGGCCCTGCAGAGCAAGGGGCCCAGGGTTCCAGCGGATAGGATGCAGCCCTACTCTACAGCACGGGAGGCAATGCCGATTCACTAAAAAGAGCAAGGCTGGCTTCACATTCTTGAGAAGTGACACGCGCTCGGCCGACCGCTAAACTGCGTTGCCTTCGTGGTTTCGCGACTCGGCAATGGCACAAGTGAGGACAAAGCGGATGCGCGCCTTTCAGCCGGTTTCCGGCTGGCGCTTCGCGTTTGCTGCCCTGCTTGCGCTGATCTTTGCCTTCCAAACCTATGTCATCCAGACGCACATCCACGTGCCTGCCGGGCTAAGATCGAGCGTGGGCGTGCCGGTAGCCGGCACACCGGCCACGCGTCAGGATCGCCAAGACAAATACCCGGCGAATGACGATCCGGCGAACTGCCCGATCTGTCAGGAGATGCTTCACAGCGGCCAATTCATAACCCCGGCCGCGATTTTGGCATTGCCGCCCGCGCTTGCGGTCTCGACCATTGTCACGGTCGAACAGGCATTGCCTTTCGTTTTCACGCTTTCCCATAGCTGGCGCGGGCGCGCTCCCCCTCACTCCTGATCGACTCTCCATTTTTCCGTTGCTGTGCGCGGCCTTGGCGGCCCCGCGCAGCCTATCGACGTCGAATCCGTCACGCGGAAGCCATTGCGCGCGCGTGGCGGGAGCAAGGGGAATCTCCATGTTCCGTGCATGCGTTCTCGCGACCAGCGCGAGTGTCATTCTCATGTCTAACAGCGCCTTCGGGCAAACAACCGGCGAAGTCGAAACCGTCACGGTGACTGCGCGACATCTGGACGAAGCCCGCAACGGCATCCAGACCCAGATCGGTGCATCGACCTATACGATCGATGAAGCTGCGATCGATGCGCAACCGGGCGGCGCCAACAACCCGCTCAATCAGGTTCTTTTGCAGGCACCCGGCGTGGTGCAGGACCAGTTCGGCCAGCTGCACATCCGCGCGGAGCACAACGCGCTGCAATATCGCTTGAACGGTGTCATCCTACCCGAAGGGCTGAGCGTCTTCAGCCAGACTCTCGATCCAAGGCTGGCGGATCAGGTCAAGCTCATCACCGGCGCCCTGCCCGCCGAATATGGCCTGGTGACCGGTGGCATCGTGGATGTGCAGACCAAGAGCGGTCTGTTCGACGATGGCGGCGAAATCTCGCTCTATGGCGGAAGCCATGGCGAGATCGAGCCGAGCGGCAGCTATGGCGGTTCCACCGGCAACTGGAATTACTTCGTGACCGGAGACTATCTCCAGGACGGATTGGGCATCGACTCGCCCGACGGCCGCTCCGACCCGCTGCATGATTTCACGTCGCAATATCACGGCTTCGCCTATGCCGAAAACGTGCTCGACAGTCACAGCCGGGTCGCAATCGTGCTCAGCACGGACCACGACAATTTCCAGATCCCGGACACCGCGGGCCAATCGGCCGCCTTCCCGGTCGCGGGCATCACGCCCACGCCCAGCCAGAGCCTCAACGACACCCAGCGCGAGATCACCCATTTCGGCTCGCTCAGCTATCTGCGCAGCCAGGGACCGCTCGACTTTCAGATCTCGGCATTCGGCCGCTATTCGAGTCTCGGTTATTCGCCCGATCAGAATCTGGGGGACCTGTCCTATCTGGGAGTCTCGCAATCGGCCTACAAGCGCGACATCGGCTATGGCATGCAGGCCGAAGGCGCCTACCACTTGACCGACAGCCACACCCTGCGCGGCGGCATCCTTGTCCAGCAAGACAAATTGACGAGCGACTCGACCGCACAGGTTCTTCCGGCCTCATGCATGGGTGCGGGGACAGAGGCCGATCCCTATGCGTGCAGCCAATCCTCGAATTCGCCCTTCACCATTCTCGACGACAGCGGCAAGGACGCTTCGAGCTTCAGCACCTATCTGCAGGACGAGTGGAAAATTCTGCAGACGCTGACACTCAATTACGGGCTTCGTTACGACAGCTACCACGCCTACAGCAGCGGCGATCAGCTAAGCCCGCGGGTCAACGCGGTGTGGCAGCCGCTGGACCACACGACGCTTCATGCGGGGTTTGCGCGCTATTTCTCGCCGCCACCCTTCGAACTGGTCGGTAACGAGACGATAGCCAAATTCGCTAACCCCGGTCAGTTCAACACGGCAACGCCCGCGCTCACCGCCGACGCCACGCCGGTTGCGGAGCGCGCCGACTATTACGATGCCGGCATCCAGCAGAAATTCGACGGCGCCATCCTTGCCGGGGACGCCGTGACCCTCGGAATCGATGGATTTTACAAACTGTCGGATGATCTGATCGATGAAGGCCAGTTCGGCGCACCGATCATCCTCACCCCGTTCAACTACCGAGATGGCAAGCAATACGGCATCGAATACAGCGCCACCTACGATAGCGGACCATTTTCCGCCTATGCGAACCTGTCCTTCGAGCACGCCATGGGGAAGGACATCCTCACGAGTCAGTTCGAGTTCGATCCCGGCGATCTCGCCTATATCCAGGATCACTACATCCACCTCGATCACGAGCAGGCGGCGAGCGCGTCGGCCGGCGTATCGTATCTCTGGGCGGGCACACGCCTCAGCGCCGACATGCTGTATGGCTCCGGCCTCAGAGAGGACGGCATAGCGCCCAACGGCGACCATCTTCCGGCCTATGAGCAGGTAAATTTCGGCGCGACGCATGCGTTCGAATTGCCGACCGTGGGCGACATCTCGCTCCGCTTCGACGTCATCAATGTGCTCGATCAGAAATACGAAATCCGCAGCGGCACGGGAGTCGGCGTGGGCGCGCCAAGCTGGGGACCACGGCGCGGCTTCTTTGCCGGCATCACGAAGAACTTTTGAAGCGATCATTGCCGGCGGCATCACATGCCGTCGGCAACCACCTTCACGACGCGGCTGCGCGACCAGCATAAAAAAGAGACGGCGGAGATCCGGAGGAAGAATCTCCGCCGCCAGGACGGATCGATACCTTCAGGACTCTCAGGCACGGTCATTGCCGCGGGGGGAATCTCACCTGCCGAGGCTAGCATCGATGGCGAGAGGCCTAGCAAGAGCCT
This sequence comes from Rhizomicrobium sp., assembly GCA_036490345.1. Lineage (GTDB taxonomy): Bacteria > Pseudomonadota > Alphaproteobacteria > Micropepsales > Micropepsaceae > Rhizomicrobium. The sequence goes on from DASXEA010000018.1 coordinate 41,097, forward strand.
GGCGACGCAAAAGGGTGGACAACCGCGCTCATTCTCAAAAGATGATCCGAATGCGCTTCCATCCTGGAATTCCTTGGCCCTCGACAGATACGGGAGGGGAGGATTGCGGCCATCATCCTCTCTTGAAACCGGTTATTTTTTGTCCTACAAAAAATGCTTGATCTGGAATGGGATGAGGAAAGCGGCTCGCAAATATCCAAAAACACGGTCTCGATTTTGCCGATGCCAAACACCTCGACTGGAACGGCGCGACATATGTCGAGGATGCCCGGTTTTCCTATGCCAAGCCGCGATATTGGGCATTCGCCCAGTTGAATCAGCGACTTCACCTGGTCGCCTTTTTGCAGACGGGGCACGAAGGTGAGGATTGTCAGTTTTCGCAAGGCGAACAGGGAGGTCAGGCGCTATGGCAGGTAGACACGGCAAGCGCATCGTTCCAGACGATGACAGACCCGAAATGACCGCAGCCCATTTTGTTGCCGGAAAATCTCTCAAGAAAGAGATGCCCGATGTCGTTGAAGCCATGAAGCGCGGACGTGGGCGACCAAAGATCGAAGATCCGAAAGAGCGGGTTTCGTTGAGACTCGATCCCAAGGTGCTTGCAGCCTACAAGGCGACTGGCGAAGGTTGGCAATCGCGCATCAATGATGTGCTGGCTCGGGCGCTTTATCAGCCGACGGTCAAAAAAAATTCTTCGAAAGCCGCGTAGATGGCGTGTACCTGGGTTGCACGTGTTACGGCTCCCACTATCGGGCTTCCCATGGATCAAATGGAATTCCTGCCTTTTGCTTCGGCCCAATACGCAATCGGAAAGTCGGTTATGCCCCAATGCTCCTCCTGATCGATAACTACGACAGCTTCACCTACAATCTCGTCCACTACCTCGCGGAGCTGGGAGCGGACGTTGTCGTCAAGCGCAACGACGAACTTTCGGCGAGCGACGCGATGGCGTTGCGGCCAGACGCGATCGTGCTGTCGCCGGGTCCGTGCGATCCCGATAAGGCCGGCATCTGCCTCGACCTGATCGCGGCCTCTGCCGGGCGCGTGCCGCTGCTCGGCGTCTGTCTTGGCCATCAGGCCATCGGGCAGGTCTTTGGCGGGCGTGTCGTGCGCGCACCGGTGCCCATGCATGGCAAGGTCAGTCGCGTCCATCACACCGGCAAAGGTGTCTTTCGCGGTCTCAACAATGATTTCGAGGCAACGCGCTATCACTCCCTCACGCTCGAACCCGAGAGCATGCCCGCGTTCCTCGAAGTGACGGCGACAACGCAGGACGGTGTGATCATGGGCGTGATGCACCGCCAGCATCCGATCCATGGCGTGCAGTTTCATCCGGAAAGCATCGCCTCGGAAAACGGCCATGCGCTGCTGCAGAATTTTCTGACGCTTGCCCATGATCGCGTTGTGGCATGAGCGGCGACGCCGAATTTGTCCGCATCCTGAAGCGGCTGGTCGAGGGTGAAACACTCGACACGGAGACGGCCGATGCCGCGTTCACGGCCATCGTGGCTGGCGAAGTCTCGGAGGCGCGGGCGGCCTCGCTGCTGACGGCGCTGGCACTGCGCTCGCCCACGGTGGAAGAAATCGCCGGCGCGGCCAGCGCGATGCGCGGCGCCATGCGCAGCATCTCGGCGCCGGAGGGCGCGATCGATCTCTGCGGCACGGGCGGCGATGGTCAGGGCACGCTCAACATCTCGACTGCCGCGTCCTTTGTCGTTGCCGCCTGCGGCGTTCCCGTCGCCAAACATGGCAATCGCAACATGTCGTCGCGCACGGGCGCGGCCGATGTGCTGGAAGCGCTCGGCATCCGGATCGACCTCACACCGACCGCCGCCGCCGCATGTCTCGCCGAAACCGGTCTCTGTTTTCTCTTCGCGCCGACCTATCATCCGGCGATGAAGCATGTTGCGCCGGTCCGCAAGGAACTCGGCTTCCGCACGGTCTTCAATCTGCTCGGACCGATCTGCAATCCCGGCCGCGTCAAGCGTCAATTGCTGGGAGTGTTCAGCGAGAGCTGGATCGAACCCCTCGCCCATGTGCTTGCGAAACTCGGCACCGAACGCGCCTGGGTGGTGCATGGCGGCGACGGCACCGACGAATTGACGACCACGACACGCAGCTTTGTCGCCGAGCTCGATCACGGCCAGGTGCGGCGATTTGAGATCACGCCGCAAGATGCCGGACTTGCCTCGGCCCGGCTCGACGACATTCGCGGCGGCGATGCGCCCTTCAATGCGCAGGCGCTGCAATGCCTTCTTGCCGGCGATGGCCTTCCCGCCTATCGCGACATGGTGATCCTGAACGCGGCCGGAGCTCTGATCGTCGCAGGCCGCGCCGCCGATCTGCGCGCGGCCGCGGAGATGGCACGTGGCGCACTCGACAATGGCCACGCAAACGACATGTGCGAACGCATGCGTGCCGCAACGGCGAGGCTGGCGCCATGACCATCCTCGACGCCATCGCAGCCTATAAGCGTGCGGAGATCGCCGAAGCGCGCTTGCGCGTCTCCCAGGAAGAGATCGAAGTTCTTGCCGCCAAAGCGACGCCGCCGCGGGGCTTTCGCGCCGCACTCATGGCTCGCCGCGAGGCCGGCCGCTACGGGCTCATCGCCGAGATCAAGAAAGCCAGCCCCTCGCGCGGCCTCATTCGCGCCGAATTCGATCCCACGTTGCTCGCCCGCGCCTATGAGGAAGGTGGCGGCGCGTGCCTTTCGGTCCTGACCGACACACCCTCGTTTCAGGGTGCGCCCGTCCACCTTGCCCAGGCGCGCGAAGCCACGGCTCTGCCCGTGTTGCGCAAGGATTTCCTGTTCGAGCCCTATCAGGTTGCAGAAGCACGCGCCTGGGGCGCCGACTGCATCCTCATCATCATGGCGGCGCTGACCGATCGCGAAGCCCGCGCCCTGATCGCCGAAGCACATCGCTGGAACATGGACGTGCTGGTCGAAATTCACGACGAAGCGGAGGGCGCGCGCGCGGTGTCGCTCGACGCCGACATGATCGGGATCAACAATCGCGATCTGCGCACCTTCGTCACCGATCTCGAGGTGACGTTGCGGCTTGCCCCGCAAATGCCGGCGGGCGCGCTCCTTGTCGCCGAAAGCGGCCTTGCCACGGCGGCGGATCTGCATCGTCTCGCCGAGCATGGCGTGACGACTTTCCTCATCGGCGAAAGCCTGATGCGGCAATCCGATGTCGCCGCTGCTACAGCCGCTCTGCTGCAGGCACGGCGATGAGACGGCTCACCCATCTCGACGGCAAAGGCGCCGCACGCATGGTGGACGTGGCGGCCAAGCGCGCGACCGAGCGCGAGGCCCAGGCCGAAGCCATCATCGCGATGTCGCGCGAGGCGTTCGATGCGATCACCGAAGGCACCGCGCCGAAAGGCGATGTGCTGGCAGCCGCGCGCATCGCCGGCATCATGGCTGCGAAACGCACCTCCGAGCTCATTCCGCTCTGCCATCCGCTGGCGCTCACCAAAGCCGCAATCGCCTTCGAGCCGCTTGCCGAACAGGAGGCGTTCCGCATCATCGCGACGGCAGGGACGACCGGCCCGACCGGGGTCGAGATGGAAGCGCTGACTGCGGCTGCCATTGCGGCGCTGACGATTTACGACATGGTGAAAGCCATCGATCACGGCGCCCGGATCGAATCGGTGAAGCTGCTGGCAAAATCCGGCGGCAAGAGCGGCGCCTTTATGGCACCGCCAGGTGCGGCGCCAGCGCGCCCGGACAGGCAGCGATCTTTGCCACGCGCCCGCGCCCCTGCACCGAAGCCAGACACCGCAGCCACCACGCAGCGCAGCGATCCCAACGCCGAACGCGAAGCCTTCCGCAGCTTCATGATTTCGCGCCGCCTGCGCGCCACGGAATGGGCGAAACAGGCCGGCATTCCCGCCGCACAGATCTATGCGTTCCTGACCGGCCGCGCCCGTACCATTCCGCCCGAATCCGCCAAACGCCTCGCCCGCGCGGCGCAGGTACACGTCGAAGACCTGTTCGGGCATTAGCGCGCCATGCTCTCCGTTGACGACGCCATTCGCCGGATCGTGGCCGCTGCGAGCCTGATCGACAGCGAATCCGTCCCACTCGACCAGGGCTTTCGCCGCGTGCTGGCGCGCGACGTGGTGGCGCGTGTCGACCAGCCGCCTGCGCCGGTCTCGGCGATGGACGGCTATGCCGTGCGGATTGCGGAAACAACAAACCCACCCGTCACCTTGCGCGTGGCGGGCGCGGCGCCAGCCGGACACACCTTCACCGGCGCGCTCGCGCCAGGCGACGCGATCCGCATCTTCACCGGCGGCGTGGTGCCCGAGGGTCTCGACGGGATCGTCATCCAGGAAGACGCCGATGCCGTGGGCGATCATGTGACTCTCAGCGTCGCAGGCGCGGCGCGGCACATCCGTAAGGCGCGCACCGATTTCGCCAAGGGCCAGGTTCTCGTGGCTGCCGGCAGGAGGCTAAGCGCCCGCGACCTTGCACTGATCGCCGCCGGCGACACGCCAACGATCGAGGTGCGCCGCAAGCCGCGCGTGACGTTTGTGGCGACGGGAGACGAACTCTCGCCGCCGGGCACGCCACGCGGCGCGGGCAGCATCGTCGCGTCCTCCGGCTACGCGCTGGCGCCCTTGATCGCGCAATGGGGCGGCGAGCCTGTCGATCTCGGCATCCTGCCCGACGCGGTTGATGCGCTGCAGAACATTGTCGATGTGGCGGCCAAAGCCGATGTGATCGTGACGATGGGCGGCGCCTCGGTCGGCGATCACGACCTCGTCCAGCGCGCGCTCGCACCCATGGGTTTCGCACTCGATTTCTGGAAGATCGCGATGCGGCCGGGAAAACCGCTGATCTTCGGCGCGCTGCGCGGCAAGCCGTTTCTGGGCCTTCCCGGCAATCCGGTGTCGAGTTTCGTGTGCGCCCTCCTCTTCCTGCGCCCGCTGATCGCGGGCCTGCTGGGCACGGAGCTGGACGACACGCGCATCCGCGCCCGCCTCGCGACCGCCCTGCCCGCCAACGACACGCGGCAGGATCATCTCCGCGCGCGCCTTGTCCGCCGCGGCGGCGAAATCTGGGCGGAGCCGCTGCCCATCCAGGATTCCTCGATGCAAAGCGCACTGGCCCTTGCAGACGCGCTGCTCATCCGCCCGCCGCATGCAGCAGCAGCGAATACGGGCGACTGGGTAGAGGCGCTGTCACTGGAGGGATGTTGACGGCGCGAGGTGATACTATGGTCATTTCCATACGTTCTCGAATTTTTCTACAAACCCGCGGTCATGCGACATCTCGCCACAAACCAACATTTTGAACATTGAGAAGGAAGCTGATGTGAGCCAATTGAAATACCTCTCCAAGGAGGCTTCACATGGCTACCTACAAACAGATTATTGAGCGCGCGCGTATTCTCGGAGCTCGAGGAATAAAGACCTGCCACGTCGCGCATGTAAAAGCCGAGCACGGGCTCACAGTTCGGATTGCACCAAACCGAATATGCCCCAGCTGCAGAGCGAATCCGTGTCCACCGCACTTAAGAAAATATGTAGAACAAGCTCTCCGCGATTGCCGCGCACTCTGACTTGGCAGGAAAAGTTCACAGGTGCCTCTGGACAAGTGTGCTTGTCCCGAAGCATCGAGTGGAAAGCCTTCTAGAGAATGAAATGGCTTTCCTACGACCCTGTTCGTAAATCCCGGCCTTTCGTCCGCGCAGAACGTCGCGCGGGTCGATCTCAATGAGGTGTGGGGCTTGTTTCGTTCCTCGACTAAGGATTGCGAAATCGCGTTATCCCTGTGGATTCCGAAAAAAGATCCATTTCTCGCTATTACTGTGACAGGAATAACTGCACCCGGATAGTTTATTGCAGCTGCCTTGTGCTGTCTCCGATTGAAAATCGGCGCCCCGACGAGCAAGCTCCATGCCTGCCGCAAGCATGAGAATTTCCATGGCTCTGGAACTCACAATCGGCGATCAGGCCGCTGTCGATACGTATCTCGTTGCGCTGCTCACTGCCGTCAAGAATGGCGGGTTTCATGTCGAGGAAGCGCGTGCCGAATTGGCTGCTGCGATAGATCAGGCCGCGCGCGACGATGCCATGTTCAAGGCCCGTATCCGTACCAACCCAGTCGAGGTCGCGTAAACTGGGAGACGTCCAATTGGGTGAGATGCCCCGAGAATAGTCCGAACCGTTGTCCGTTCACCACGGCGCTCAGGCTGAAGCGATGTCTTCGGTTCCGCAGCCCCCTGCCCTCACGCAACCTGCGAGCGGGCCGTGTTGGCGGTGTCGATCAGGGTGCGCAGTTTCGGCGGGATGGCGCTTGCTTCGGCGCCGAGCCATTGCAGCAGGCGCGTTTCAGCAGCGGTAAGCGGGCCCTGGCGGGTGAGATGGGCGATCACCCAATCGGCCTTGTCGTCCGTGATCCTGTTGCTCTCGGCGCGGGCCGCGTCGTCCTGCTGCTCCTGCACCGCCAGATCGGCATTCTCCTGCTCGAGCGGCGATTGCATCAGCGTGCGCACGCTTTCCTCCTGCCCGCGCGCCGGCCGGTGCAGCAGGAACTGGAACAGCGACTCGCGCGCGTCGAGCCAGTGTTCGCGATGGAGCGCGTCTTCGCGGCCGGTCTCGTGCCAGCAGATCGCGGTGAGATAATTGCCCACGGCGCGGGCGAAGAGCTCGCCGAAGGCGGGATCGCAGGTGCCGGAGGCGGTCGCATGCGCGATGTCGAACAGCGCTTCGGCCTCTTCGCGGGTGACATGGCCGGCCGAATCCGTTGTCGCCGCATAGAGCACGGACCGCAACGCTTCCACATCGTCCTTGGTGACGGTGCCGGCCGCATGGTCGCCACCGCCGATGGCCGCGCGCCGGCCGCTCAGGATCGCGTTTTCGATTTCGCCGAGTGCAAAGGCCGCAAGCGAGGGCGGCACGTCGAAAGCGGCCTGCATCACGTCGATCAGCATGGCGAATTCCGTGGCGGTGGCGATCGCGCCCGTCTCGCGCAGTTTCGCCGCCAGCCAGTCGGCCTTTTCCTGTGGAATGTAATCCGCCGGATCGTTCTGATGGACGACGTAATTGGTCACGGCCTCAGCGAACAGAGTGGTCCATTCCGGCGAATCTGCCCCCGCGGAGCTGCGCTGCGTCTGGAATACCAGGTCCATGTCGGCCGGCGTCAGCGGATCGTGGGCATAGATCGTCCGGCGAATGTCCAGCGCCCGGCTGGCGGAGATCCCGCCTGCGGCGGATTGATCGGGAGCGGTCATGACGGATCCTTCTCGGGGATTCGGGAGCCTCCCACTCTGCCCCAATGCCCTTAAGCCCGCGTAAATGGGGCGTTGGGGGCGTGCCGGCTGTGAAATTCGCGACGCTGGCACGCGCCATTGCGTCAACGATTCATGAACCGCGGAGGCGCAAAGGCGCAGAGGAAACGGCGCCCGCAATGAACTCCCCGAGCCTTTGCGTCTTGGCGTCTCTGCGGTTCAGCGTTCTTTGTCGTGGCAGTCACATGACTATCCGGGATCGAGTTCCGCGCAATGATCGTGGAGTTTGAAGCCCGACAGGCGGTGCTTCCGCAGCAAATTCGCGAGCCGTTCGCTGAAAAACCACCGGCGCGTGTACCGGATCTCCGTCCAGCATGCCCGGTCGGCAATGACGCTGCGATCCAGCGCGCAATGCCATGCACCCACGCGACGCGAATATCCCCAGCCGTCGACCTGTCCGCGCCCCACGGCGCTCAAATTGCTTTTCGCTTCGATGATCGAGTCCACCCGCCCGATCACGTTGAACAGGTAAAAGGGTTCGGGTCTTGCGACACCGTTCCTGTCTTCGACCGTCACCGGGAAGAACCCATGCCGGCCGGGATCGAGCATCTCGACGCAGTCTCTGAACCGGCTGCTCACCAGCACAGGATTGCCGATCTGGGCCCAGTCGTAAGGGCCCTTGCCCTTCAGGATTCGCACACGCGTCGGCACGACCGCGGACGGGATCGCGACCCCGCATTCCCAACTCACCTTGATGGGCGAGGCCGCATCGATCCGGGCATGCGCGCAATAGGCTTTTAGCGCCGCATCGCCGTCGGGAAATTCCAGACGCGTGCCCGTATGCCTGGGGCCGTAATCTGGAAGTACGATGTAAGCCATGCTTCCTCGCGCAGATGCTTCACGGCTTGTACATGCATCCCGGTTAAACCGGCGTTCCCGCGATGGCGCACCCACAGAGACAGGATTTTCAGCGATGGCACGCTTCCTGGCTTTTCAGCACACCGGCATGTATCGCCTCAACTTCGACAATCTCGACGGCGACATGATGAAGCTCGCGTTCGCCGAGCCTGTGCCCGAGGCCTTTCATACTCCGATGGGCAATTGGGGGCCGCGCTCGGGCTATGGCGGCGGGGCGCCCGTCTCACCGGAAAACCTGCCGACGAAGATGCGCGTGTCCGGCCGCAAGAAGCAGCTCGTCGATTTCAACGTGGCCTATCACATCTATTTCGTCAGTCGCCGCTTCATCGATATCGTCGAGCGGTTCCAGACAGAGCTTCAGTACTTTCCGGTGGACTGCGTCTGGAAGGACAAATCGCCGGCGGGCGTGCGCTACTTTTTCTTCACCACCGTGATGGTGGATGCAGTTGTCCGCGAAAAGACGACGTCAAGGTGGACACCAACCCTTCCCGGCAAGGGGCTCTGGCAGCCGGAGCTCCATCTGGGCGAGACGTTCACCTTTGACATGGCGCGCCTGGTGGGCCGGCACCTGTGGATGGATCCCCACATGACGAACGAATGGGCTCTGGTTTCGGACGCGCTCTATGCAGCGCTCCGGGAGGAGAAGATCGAGTCGTTCCATGAAAGCCCGCACTTCGCCGAGATTTGATCCGCGCCGCGCCGGAGTGTTTGTTCTAAGCTTCCTGAACCGCAGTGGCGCAAAGACGCAGAGAATCTTGCTCCTTCCTTCAGCGTGTCATCCCGGACGCGCAGCGCGAGCCGGGACCCGGATGCGTGAACGATGAAAATGACGACCTGATATCCGGCGACGAAAATGATTCTGAACAAAGGCTCCGAGTCAAAACTCGCGCGAACTACCGAGAATGACCTTCGAAAAATCGCGGCGCGAAGGAAGCGTTCTGGTCACCCTCGGTCCAATCGATTCAACATTTTGCGCGTTGACCCCTTGGAGGAACTAAAGTAGAACGATTCGCGGTGTTTCGGATTTGTTCGGCCCCGGCCGACCCCGCGAAGGAGCCCTTCCCCATGCTGACGCGCAAGCAACACGAGCTGTTGATGTTCATCCACGAGCGCGTGCGCGAGACCGGCGTTCCACCCTCCTTCGACGAGATGAAAGACGCGCTCGACCTCAAGTCGAAATCGGGGATTCACCGCCTGATCACGGCTCTGGAGGAGCGTGGTTTCCTAAAACGGCTGGAGAAACGCGCGCGCGCGCTCGAGATCGTGCGCCTGCCGGAGAATGTCGCCGACACGCTCAGGCCGGCCACATCGCGGGCGCAGGCCCAGCGGCTCAGCATCGCGCCTGGCGGGCGCAGTTCGCGCGCGCCGGCGGCGGATTCGCGCAGTGGCGGCAGTCCGCGCCGTTCGGAGAGCGAAGGCTCGACCAATGTGCCCATCCTGGGCCGGATCGCTGCCGGCACGCCCATCGAGGCGCTGCAGCACAAGGTGGGCGACCTGCCGGTGCCGTCCGGCATCGTGGGTCGCGGCGAACACTATGCGCTCGAGGTCACGGGCGACTCGATGATCAATGCCGGCATTCTCGACGGCGACACGGTGGTCATCCATCAGACACCGACCGCGAACACGGGCGACATCGTGGTGGCCCTGGTGGACGAGGCGGAAGCGACGCTGAAACGCCTGCGCCGGCGCGGCGACACGATCGCGCTGGAGGCCGCCAATCCGGCCTATGAGACGCGTCTCTATGGCGCCGACCGTGTCCGCATCCAGGGCCGGCTGGTGGGCCTCATTCGCCGCTACTGACGCCGCTGCGCGCTGCCTTGCGTTCGAACGGTTCGCGACTCCACGGCCGGTCGCCGCGCGCGTCGCGCACCGTCTCGAAAGCGATGCCGCGGCTGAGCCAGAGAGCATAGGCGCCATTGCGCGCCACATCGATGCGGTCGATCACGAGCCTGGGCCCGCGACAGGCGCCGCGCGCGGGTTCGCTGCTGATGACGATATCCGCCGCCGCGCAGTCCTCGCCAAAGGCTTCCGGCCGCGAAATGGCGGCAATTTCCGTTCCGCCCGAAATTCGCACGATGCATCCCAGCGCGTCGCAGCGCACGCCATTGTTCGGCGACGCCAGCGCCTGATCCGGCACGCGCGCATCGCCGTCACGCTTCAGCCATTCGCTGGCCGAATATTCGTCGGCCGGATCGCGCACAAAATAAAGTCGGCGGTCGGCGCCACGCGCGGCAATCGTCACGCCATCGCGCGCGATCAGCAGATCGGGCGGCCGTGTCAGCAGAACAATGACCGCGCCGGCCAGAATGGGTGCAAACCCCAGCCATCTGGGGCCGGAGCGCCAGAGCAAAATCCACAATCCGCCCAGCGAAAGAAGCGCCAATGCCGAGATCGGCCACGCGCCGACCGCGGTCACCGCGCCGGGCAGATGCGAAACGAAACGGCCGATGGCCAGCATCGCATCGACTCCCGCGCCCATCACATGCAACGGAACCGCGTCGAGCCCGAACGGCATGGTCACGACCGATACCGCCGCCGCCGGCATCGTCACGAAGCCCATGATCGGCATCGCCAGAAGATTGCCGAGCACGGCGTAATGCGTCGCGCGATCGAAATGAAATGCGGCGTAGGGCATCGTGGCGATGCTGCCGACGAAACTCGTCACCGCAATCCCGCGCAGATAGGCCCACACTTTTGCAAAGCGCCACGGCGGCGTGCGTTCGCGCGCGGCGGCGCGGCGATGCTCCCATTCGGCCACGGCGATGAGGCTCGCAACCGCGGCGAACGACATCTGAAAACCCGGTTCGACGAGGCTTTCCGGCTCGAACATCAGAAGAATGATCGCGGCAAACGCCAGCGAGCGCATCGACAGAGCCGGCCGGTCGAACAGGATGGCCAGCAGCATCATCGCAAGCATCGTGAAGGCACGCATCGCGGGCGCCGCGGCCCCGCTGATGACGAGGTAGAACGACGCGCCTCCGAGCGCTGCGAGCGCCGCCCATTTCTTGATCGGCTGGGTCAGCGCGATCACGGGAATCAACGCCAGAAGGGCACGGGCTGCCCAGAACAGGCCCAGGCCGACCAGTGCCATGTGCAGACCCGCGATGGCGAGCACATGTGCCAGTCCGGCATCGCGCAATGCTGCTTCATCGGCTTCGGAAATGCCGCCGCGATCGCCGGTGATCAGGGCGGATGCGATCGAACCGGTGCTACCCGGGAGCACGGCATGGACCCGCGCGCTCATCCGCCAGCGGAGTGCCGAGAGCGTGAGGCCGATGCGGCCTCCGAAACCGGGTGGCGGTGACGGCGCGATGAGATGCGGCCTGCCGAACGCGTAACCCACACCACCGATGCCCTCGAAATAGGCCGTGCGGGCGAAATCGTAATCGTTCGGCGCCGCCGGCGGCGGCGGCGGCAACAGGACGGCTTCGAGCCGGACAACGGCGCCCGGCGTCAGCACTTCGCCGCCGCGCCGTACCGAGACGCGCACCCTGCGCGGCAGGCGCGATGCGTCGACGCCATCGATCCGTTTCACCGCAAGAACCGCGCGGATCCCCTTGCCGTGCAGCTGGGCGGATTCGACCCTGCCATCCAGCTCGACTGGTCCCACGCGATGCATGAGAACGGGGGCCGCCACGATCTCGGTCCGCATCTTGGCGATGCAAAAGCCGGCCAGGACGAGTGCAAGGGCGCCCGCGAGAACATTCGGCCACAATCCCTTGCGAAGAAAAGCAAAAGCCGTCAGCGCGGCCGTAGCAAATGCCAGTCCGTACGCAACGCCACACGATGGCTCGGACGGCAGCGCAAAATAGGTCCCGACTCCGATGCCGAGAAGCACGGGAACCCAGAGAAACCAGCGCTCGCGCTCCGCGACGAGTGCCGGACCCAGCCGGAACGACGCCACGCGCGGCCACGCCGCGCTCCCCGCACCATGCAGGCGCGTTGGCCAATCCTCGACCTGTGTCGGCGCTATCCCCACGGGAACCGGTTTGCCAGAGCCGCGCCGCCCGGATACATCCGGGTGACCGCCAACCGCTCCCGGAACCTTTATGGCAGAATCCAAGAAGCCTGTCCTGCGATTTGCACCCTCGCCCACCGGATATCTGCATATCGGCGGCGCGCGGACGGCCCTGTTCAACTGGCTCTATGCGCGGCACACGGGCGGAACGTTCCTGCTACGGATCGAAGACACCGACCGCGAACGTTCGACGCCGCAGGCCGTGGACGCCATTCTGGTCGGGCTCAAATGGCTGGGACTGGATTGGGACGGCGATCCCGTCATGCAATTCTCGCGCGCTGCGCGCCACCGCGAGATCGCGGACACTCTTTTGGCGCAGGGACGCGCCTATCGCTGCTACGCGACGCCGGATGAACTGACAGCTCTGCGGGCAGAACAGCGGGCCCGCGGCGAGCCGATGCGCTATGACGGCCGCTGGCGCGAGCGCGATCCGTCCGAGGCGCCGACGGGCGCGCCGTTCGTGGTCCGAATAAAAGCACCGAAATCGGGCGAGACGATCGTCCGCGATGTCGTCCAGGGCGATGTGCGCTTCGCCAACGAACAGCTCGACGACATGGTCCTGCTGCGTTCGGATGGCACGCCGACCTACATGCTGGCAGTCGTGGTGGACGATTTCGACATGGGAGTGACCCATATCATTCGCGGCGACGACCATCTGAACAACGCCGCGCGGCAGCTGCAGATCATTCGCGCGATGGGTTGGCCCGAGCCGATCTATGGCCATGTCCCGCTCATCCACGGGCCCGACGGCGCGAAACTGTCCAAGCGTCACGGCGCGCTCGCCGTCGATGCCTATCGCGACATGGGCTATCTGCCCGAAGCGATGCGCAACTATCTGCTGCGGCTCGGCTGGAGCCACGGCAATGAGGAAATCATCCCGACTGCCAAAGCTGTCGAATGGTTCGACCTCGAAAATATCGGCCGCAGCCCCGCGCGTTTCGATTTCAAGAAGCTCGACAATCTGAACGCGCATTACATCCGTGAGACGGACGACGACACGCTGACGGCGGAACTCTCCGCCTTCCTCGCACGGCGCGATCCGCCGATTCGACTTGCACCGCATGTGCTGTCGCGCGTCGCGCGCGCGATGCCCGGATTGAAGGAGCGCGCCAAGACGCTGGTCGAACTCGCCCAGTCGGCCGAGTTTCTCTATTCGGACGGCGCGCCCGCTCTCGATGCCCAGGCCGAAAAGCTGCTGTCCGGCGACGGGCGGTCGATGCTGGCGAAAGCGCTGCCGGCGCTGGAAAGTGCGGAGTGGACCGCGGCGGCCTTGGAAGCGAAAGTGCGCGACCTCGCGGCGGAACATTCGGCCAAGCTCGGTGCGATTGCACAGCCGCTCCGCGCCGCCGTGACCGGGAAGGCGACCTCCCCGCCCATCTTCGAAATGATGGCCGTTCTCGGCCGGGACGAATCTATCAACAGAATCAAAGCCTTCGTCGCCTGACGCCCAGGTCCGCAAAAAAAAGACCTCGGGGGAGGTGACGGAATTAACCGAACAGGACTATCTTTGCTGCACCGCAAGAAGAACCGTGCGCCGGCAATGCGGCCGGCTTCCATGAGGTGACCCCATGAGAGACAGCAAAGCCACCCCGGCGGGCACAGCGTCCCTTATCTACGACAACAAGACCTACGAGTTTCCCGCTCTGGCAGGCAGCGTCGGGCCCAACGTTCTCGACATCCGCAAGCTCTACGACACGGTCGATGTCTTCACCTACGACCCGGGTTTCACGTCGACGGCCGCGTGCGAGAGCGACATCACCTTCATCGATGGCGAAAAGGGCATCCTGCTCTATCGCGGCTATCCGATCGACCAGCTCGCGGCACATTCGAATTTTCTCGAAGTCTGTCACCTCCTGCTCTACGGCGAATTGCCGAACAAGAAGGAACGCCAGGAGTTCGAGCGCTCAATCACCTATCACACGATGGTGCACGAACAGATCGCCTCGTTCTTCCGCGGCTTCCGTCGCGATGCGCATCCGATGGCCGTCATGTGCGGCGTGGTCGGCGCGTTGTCGGCCTTCTATCACGACTCCACCGACATCAACGATCCACGCCAGCGCGAGATCGCAAGCCACCGGATGATCGCGAAAATCCCGACGATTGCCGCGATGGCCCTGAAATATCATGTGGGCCAGCCCTTCGTGTATCCGCTGAATGCGCTGGGCTACACGGAAAACTTCCTGCGGATGTGTTTCGCGGTGCCGTGCGAGGAATACAAGGTCAATCCGGTGCTCGCCAAGGCGCTCGACACGATCTTCATCCTGCATGCGGATCACGAACAGAACGCCTCGACCTCGACCGTCCGCCTCGCGGGCTCGTCCGGCGCCAATCCCTTTGCCTGTATCGCCGCGGGCATCGCCTGTCTCTGGGGTCCGGCCCATGGCGGCGCCAACGAAGCGGCGCTCAAGATGCTGATGGAGATCGGCACCGTCGATCGCGTTCCGGAATACGTCGCGCGCGCCAAGGACAAGAACGATCCCTTCCGCCTGATGGGATTTGGCCATCGCGTCTATAAGAACTACGACCCGCGTGCCAAGGCAATGCAGATCCAGTGTCATGCCGTGCTCGACGAGCTCGGCATCCATGACGATCCGCTCTTGAAGGTCGCACTGGAACTGGAGCGGATCGCGCTGAAGGACGATTACTTCATCGAGAAGAAGCTCTATCCCAATATCGATTTCTATTCGGGCATCACGCTGAAGGCGCTGGGCTTTCCGATGAGCATGTTCACGGCGCTGTTCGCGCTGGCGCGAACGGTCGGCTGGATTGCGCAGTGGAAAGAGATGATCGTGGATCCGCACCAGAAGATCGGCCGGCCGCGCCAGCTCTATACAGGCCCGAAGCAACGCGACTACGTGCCGGTCGAAAAGCGCTAGCGCGCCGGCGTCTCCCGGGCGAAATCGAGAAGCGCTCGCGCCGCTCTGAGGCTTGGCGCTTCGCCGCCGAGCCCCAGCCGTGCCATCGCTTCGGCGAGATCGCGTTTTTGGTCGGCGCGGGCACTCTCGTCCTGCAGAAGCGGCAAGATGGAATCCGCCAGGGCCTCGCCAGTGCAACGCGTCTGGATGAGCTCCGGCACGGCTTCCCGCCCAAGGATGATATTGACGAGCGTGATATACGGCACGGTGACGAAGGGTCTGACCAGCGCATAGGTGAGCCAGCCCAGCCGATAGGCCACCACCATCGGCGTGCCGGCCAAAGCGAGTTCGGTGGTGACCGTGCCAGACGCGGCGATGGCCGCATCGGCGGCATTGAATGCTGCGAATCTGTCTGCGTCGCTCTCGAGGATATGAAGCGGCAGCGGCCAATCCGCGGTATTCTCTCGCACATAGCGCGCCACATGGGGCATGGTTGGCAGCACCATGACGAGGCCCGGCACGTTCGCTTTCAGGATCTCCGCAGCTTTGCGATATTCCGGCAGAAGCAGGCGCACTTCGTTCATACGGCTGCCCGGCAGCAACGCGAGCACAGGCGCGTCCCGGCTGATCTGCATTCGGGTGCGCAGCGCCTCGCCGCCAATCATGCGCCGGACGCGCTCGATCACCGGATGACCGACAAAGACCGCGTGCAACCCATGCGCTTCAAAGAAAGGCGCTTCGAACGGAAGAAGCGCCAGCACCAGATCGAAATAGCGCGCCATTTTTTTTGCGCGATACGGGCGCGATGCCCAGACCTGCGGTGCGACGTAGTTGACGGTCCGGATTCCGGAATGCATCCGCCTCAGCCGTTGCGCAATCCGGTGGGTGAAATCGGGGCTGTCGATGAGCACGATCGCGTCCGGTTTGATCTCCGTCGCGTAATCGGATGCCTGGCGAACGCGCCTCAAGATGGCGGGAATGCGAGGAACCACTTCGCGCAGACCCATCACCGCCGTGTCGTCCAGTGGAAAAAGCGACTTCAACCCCTGCTCTGCCATCGCCCGGCCGCCAACGCCGACGACGCGCACCTGGCCTCCCCCGACGGCCTTCAGCCCCGCCATCAATTCGGCGCCAAGTTGATCGCCCGAGGGTTCGCCGCAGACGAGCATCAGCGTCACCGGGCGAGTGACTGGCGATCCGTCGCTCATGAGAGCGGCGCAAATCCCACAACGAACATTCCATAGTGATCCGCGGCAGCAACGACGGCGGCGCGATCCAGAATCAGTGTTCGACCGGCTTCGATGGCAATGCCGGCAAGGCCGGCTTCAGCCGCCTTGTGCACGGTCGCAACCCCGATCACCGGCAGATCCGTCTTGCCGTCCTGCAGCGGCTTCAGAGCCTTCACGAGCACGCCGCGGCGGTTGGTGCGATCGCCGCGGATCACAGCCGGAAGTCCGGCGATACGCGCCAGCATTGCGTCGGTGCCTTCGGCTGCCTCGACAGCCAGCACGAGGCCGGCGCAAACCGCGGTTGCCTGTCCCACATCGAGTTCACCCAGGCGGCGTACAACCTGTGTCGCCTGAGCAATGTCTGACTGATGTTCGCTGTTCGGACTCAAGCGGCCCAGCACACCTGTGGGTGCGAGCAGACCGGGTGCCGCCTCGGTGATTGCAACGGGACGAAATCCCTCGTCTGCCAGCATGTCCGCGAGGGCACGCAGCAGCGCGTCGTCACCCTTGCGTGCCGCGGCCACGATCCGCGGCAAGAGCAGGAGGCCTTTGCCGTCAGGTTTCAAATCCGAAAAATTCGGCCGCGCCACCCGGCCGGCGAAAAGCACATCATCGCAGTGGTGCGCCCGAAGAAGGTTGAACAGCTTGCCCGCCTCGCCAAGCCCCGCCCATTGATGCGGAAATGCCGCGAGATCGGCATCCGCCTGTCCCTGGAGCGCCACGATGAAGACCGATCTGCCGGCATCGCACGCGCTTTGCGCCACGGCGCGCGGCAAGTCTCCACCGCCGGCAACAATGCCGAGCGTGCTCATTCCTCGCTGTCGCTCGCGCCTTCCCGGCTGCGCGCCGGGCAGATGGGCCGCTTGGCTTCGGCGAGAATGAATGCCACCACCTCCTGCACCTCCGGCATTTCGGGCCAGCGCGCGCCCACATGCGCCGCCCGATCCTGAATTCGTCCGTCGCCTTCCAGGAATATGATCCGATAGGCCGCGCGCAGGGCATGGATGCGCTCGCGCGGAATGCCGCGGCGGCGCAATCCAATCAGATTGAGACCGCCCAGCCGAACATGCAGACCGATCGCCATGCCATAGGGAATGACGTCTGTTGTCACGCCGGACAGGCCGCTGATGAAGGCATAGCGTCCCACGCGGCCGAACTGCTGGACGGCAGCGAGGCCTCCCAGAATCGCGCCGTCGCCGATCTCGACATGCCCGCCCAGTTGCGCGCCGTTTGAAAGGGTGACGTCATCGCCGACTATGCAATCATGTCCGACATGGCTGGCCGCCATCAGATAGCAGCGGTTGCCGATGGTCGTGATGCCATGACCGGCACTGCTTCCCGTGCTGATCGTCACGCCTTCGCGAAGGATGTTTTCGGATCCGATCACAAGACGCATGCCCGGCGGATTGTTCCGGCGCATTTGCGCGGGGCCGCCCAGGACGCAATGGGAATGCACGACGGTGCCCGAGCCGATCTCCGTGTGCCCCTTGATCACCACGTGCGAATGAAGAACCACGCCTTCGGCGAGTTCGGCATGGGGGCCTACCACACAATAGGGTCCGATGATCACGCCCTGCGCAATGCGGGCGTCGGATTCAATGATCGCTGTTGGATGGATCGTCATTGGTGCCGGTTTGGGTCTCGCGGATCATGGCGCTGAATTCCGCCTCCGCGCAAAGCTCGCCGTCGACAAAAGCCTCACCACCGAATTTCCACACCGGACCGCGCCGCCGCAACGCCTTTACGGGAATGCGGAGCAGATCTCCCGGCTTGACCGGACGGCGAAACCGCGCCTTGTCGATGGTCATGAAATAGACAACACGATTCTCGCTGGAGAGGCCCAGCGAATGGACCACAAGCGCGCCCGCAGTTTGCGCCATCGCTTCGACGATGAGCACGCCGGGCATCACCGAAATTTCCGGAAAGTGTCCCAGAAAGTGCGGCTCGTTATACGAAACAGCCTTGTAACCGACGGCACTTTCGTGGGGGCGGATATCGGTCAGCTTTTCCACGAAAAGGAACGGAGCGCGATGCGGCAGGAGCCGTTTGATATCTTCGACATCGAGCGTCAATTCTTCAGCTGCCATTTCAACCGTCACGATTGTGCTTGCGGCGCCGGGCCAATAGCGCGACGGCCGCCAATTCGCGCCGCCACTGCCTGATCGGCCTTGCCGGCACTCCCCCATAATCCTCGCCGCCTGCGAGATCGCCCGGCGTCGCCGCACCACGGGCCGCGATCCGTGCGCCATCGCCGATCCGGACGTGATCCGAAATGCCCACCTGGCCGCCCAGAACAACGAAGTTGCCCAACTCGCAACTGCCGGAAATACCCGTCTGCGCAACAATCACGCAATGACGACCGATGATCGTGTTGTGCCCAATCTGGACCAGATTATCAATCTTCGTGCCTTCGCCGATCACCGTATCGCCAAGCGCACCACGATCGACCGTCGTGCAGGCCCCGACTTCGACATCGTCCTGGATGATCACGCGACCGAGCTGCGGGATCCTGGTATGGCCACGCGGCGAGGCAGCAAAGCCAAATCCGGGCTGCCCGATCTGCGCTCCCGGAAGGATCGAAACGCGGTCGCCAATATGGGCGAAGCCGACCGAGACGTTGCTGCCGATATCGCAATCCCGGCCGATCGTTACGCCGCGGCCGATCACCGAATTGGCGCCAATCCGGCTGCCCGCTCCGATCTCCACGCCTGGCCCGATCGCCACCCCGGGTCCCAGCCGCACACCGGTACCCAATTGTGCTTCGGGATGGATCGCCGAGGCCTGATCCCAAACAATTCGGTCGTGTCCTGGATACAGATGCCGGGCGAGCGCCGCGACAGCGTGCAGAACCGATGGAACGGGGACCAGCTGCGTCAGCAAGGGCGGTTCAGCAATCGCAAGTCCGGCCGGCACGAAACATATTCCGGCCGCCGTACGCGCGAGAGCAGGCAACTGATCCTTGCCGGCACAAAACGTGGCATGCGCCGGGCCGGCGCATTCCAGCGTGGCCAGATCGCAAATCCGGCCCCCATCGCCACCATCTGCCGGAGGATCGGCACCGACAAGGACGCAAATTTCCCCGACCACAACGGGTCCGGAATTGTCATAGAAGCGGGGATCGGCCATCTGATGCGAGGCCGCGGGCGCAGGTCGCGCCCGCGGACAGATCAGCGCAATTGCTGCGGGTTCACGCCGGGCGGCAGGTTGACGAGTTCCACCTTGATCGCGGGCAAACGCTGATCGAGGCGTTGGATCGTTGTCTGCGTAACGTCGGCGTCGACCATTCCAAGAACAACCGCCGCGCGGTCGAGCAAGAGGTTGGCGCCGCGCTCCTGCATGATGCCCTGCAGAATGGGACCAAGCGCCTGTTCCACCTGTTGGCGCGCCTTGAGGACGCCGCCCTGGATTTGCGACTGGCGCGACTCCACTTTTTGCCGGAATGCCGCCTGTTTGGCCTGGAACGCCCGCACTTTCTGGGCCCGCACATCGGGAGCGAGGATCGCGACCTGTTGCTGGAGGGCCTGGCCCTCTCGCTGCAATGCTTCGTTCTCCGCCTTGAACTGCGACTCCGCGCTCTGCGTGTAGGCGTTCACCTGACGGACAATATCCTGTCCGACATGCGAGGCGCGAAGAATGGCCTGGCGATCCACCACGATGATTCGCGGCGCGGGCAACCCGGCGGCGGCCGGTGCTCCGGGGTGTGCCGGTGCTCCAGGATGGGGGGCCGGCGCCGGCTTGTTCTGTGCCAATGCCGGCGATGCGGCCAGCGCAGCAGTAAGACCCGCAACGGCAAAAGCCGCGCGGAAGGCAACAAACGATTTGGTCATGAGTTCAAAGTCCCGTTCCAGCGCTGAAGTAAATGACTTCCGATTTGTCGTAGGATTCCTTGACGTACGGCACGGCAAGGGAAATCTGAATGGGGCCAAAGGGCGACTTCCAGTTGACCGCCAGGCCCGCGGAGGCACGGAATGCCATATTGTCCTTGATGCACACAAGACCCGGCGGAAACGTGGCGCAATTGTTGGCCGGTACGCCGGACGACAGGTGCCCGACCGTCCCGAAATCGGTGAACAGGGAGGTGGCTATCCCATAGTCGGCCGGCAGGAATTCGGGCAGCCGCAGGTCGGCCGTTCCCACAGCATAGGCATCGGCACCGATCGCGTTGGCGCCTGCGGCGCTGATTTCGCGGGGGCCGACGCCGGCCAGGGCAAAGCCGCGAAAGCTGTCGCCGCCTTCGTAGAAGCGGTCCGTGAGGCGGACCTGCTGCCCGCCATAGGGCTGAATGTAGGCGGATTTGATCGAGAGCGTTCCGACGAATTCGTCCCACAGCAGCGGGTGATGATAGGCGCCCGCGATCAGCGTGCGGATGTACTTGGTGTTGCCGCCGAATCCCGCGAAGTTCTGATTGAACTGGAAGGTGAACCCCTTGCGCGGCTTTATCGGATCATCGAGCGTATTATAGGAATAGCTGTATCCGAACGACGAGGTCGTCTCACTTCCGGCCGCGTCGATGATGACGGTCGGCGCATCCGCGAACGGCGAAACGGTCGAATAGCTGATCGTATAGCTAAGACCCACCGAACCGAATTCGGACGTCGGAAACCCGAAGCGCAAGCCGAACGCGTCGGTATCACCCTGGTAGTCGACCTGCTGATAGTCGGTGATGATCTTGTAGATGTCGAAGCCGGCGGAAAGCGGCCGCCCCATGAAGTAGGGTTCGGTAAAGCTTAACTGGGCATTCTTTTCGATCGTCGAGGCTTCGACACTGGCACGCAGGTACTGACCGCGCCCAAACAGATTTTGTTCCGTATAGCTGAACTGCCCGACAAAAGAACTCAGCGACGAATACCCCACACCCAGCTGCAGCTGTCCCGTCGACTGTTCGGTCACCGAAACCTGAAGTACGGTCCGGTCGGGCTGCGATCCGGGAAGCGGCTTGATGTCGACGTCCTTGAAAAAGCCGAGCGACTTGATGCGCAAGCGGGAACGATCGACCAGCACGCGATTGAAGGCATCGCCTTCCACCAGGCGGAACTCGCGACGGATCACCTGATCCAGTGTGCGCGAGTTGCCGACGACATTGATCTTCTCGATATAGACTCTCGGCTTCTGGTCGACATCGAAAATGACATCGATGGCATGGGTCTTGGGATCGCGCTTGATCCGCGGATGGATTTCCGCGAAGGCGTAACCCTTCGTCCCCACGGCATTGGTCAGCGCGTCGATCGACTTGTCGATCAGCTCGGCGTTGTAGGTGGTACCCTCGACAATCGGCACGAGCGGGCGAAGGCTTGCTGGCGACAGCTCCTTGACCTTCGAATTGATCACGACCTTGCCGAAATGATAAAGGTCGCCCTCGTCGAGGGTGAAGGTAATGTAGAAGTTTTCCCGATCCGGCGTCAGCTCGGCCATCGACGACACAACGCGGAAATCGGCATAGCCGCGCTTGAGATAGAACCGCCGCAACTGTTCGCGGTCGAACGTCAGACGGTCGGGATCGTAATTGTCGTTCGAGGACAAAATGCGCCACCAGGCGCTTTCTTCCGTCGCGATCTCTCCCCTCAGCGTATTGTCGTTGAAATGCTTGTTGCCGATGAAGGAGATGCGCGCCACGCCGGTCGTCGGCCCTTCGGCAATCGAGAAGATCAGATCGACGCGATTTTGCGGCCGCTGGATGATCTGCGGATCGACGGTGGCCGCGAATTTTCCGTTTCGGCGATAAAGTTCGATGATGCGCTGCACATCGGCCTGCACCCGGTTGCGGGTAAAGACCGTGCGCGGTTTCAACTGCACTTCCTTGGTGAGATCCTTGTCGGAAACCTTGTCGTTTCCCTCGAAGATGACCTGATTGAGAATGGGATTCTCCACGACGTTGATCGTCAGCGTGGAGCCGTCCCAGTTGAATTTCACGTCCGCAAACAGGCCCGTCGCGAACAGCGTTTTGAGCGAGCGGTCGACCGACTGCTCTTCATAGGGTTCGCCTTCGCGCACGGACACGTAGGACAGAACCGTTGCAGGCTCGATGCGCTGCGCGCCTTGCACCACGATGCGCTTGATAACCGGTGCCGGGGTCGCGGGACCGTGCGCGGCCGGAGCCGTTGGGCCGGCGGCGGGTGCGGGTGCTGGCGCCGGCTGGGCAGAATCCGCACTTTGCGCAAAGGACGCAGCCGGCAACACCAGACTCGTACAGGCCGCAATCAGGGCCACACGCCTGCATCCGGCGAAAGGAAAGGCGATCAAGCTCATCCGCTCGTCTCAAAAGGCGCACGGGCGGAATGCCCGCAGCGCGACATCGATTCAGAAAAGGTTCAGGCGGACAAGGTCATTCCAAGCCGCCAACAGCATCAGACCCAGCATGACCGCCAATCCCAGCCGAAACCCGACATCCTGGGCCCGTGCCCCAAGGGGCCGTCCCAGCGCCGCCTCCACTCCATAATACAGAAGGTGGCCCCCGTCGAGGATGGGGATCGGGAAAAGATTGACCAGTCCGACACTTACGGAAATCAGCGCCGCAAGCTTGAAAAGCTCCAGGAAACTGATGGCCGCGACATCCCCGGAAAGCTTGGCGATCCCGATCACGCCGCTCAGTTCCGATGGTTTGTCCTTGCTGATGACGATCCGGCCCAGATGCTCGAACGTCGTCGCGACGATCGACCAGACGTCTCTGCAGGCCTGGGTCGTCGCCCCTATAGGACCGTAGCTGACATGGGACCATTTCGCCTGCGGCGGTCCGTCGATCCCGAGAAGTCCCACCTTCTGGATTCCGCCGACCAGCTTCAGGCTCGTCAAACGCGGCGTGACGTGAAGCAGCACACTGCCCGCTGGCCGGCTGACAACCACCGACAGCAAATCGCCCGGGTGACCCCAGATCAGGTCCTGGAGTTCGTCGAAGCGCGAAACCTTTTGGCCGTTCACTGACAGGATCGTGTCGCCGACATGGAAACCGGCCTGGGCGGCCGCGCCGCCGGGAATAATCTTGTCGACCACCGGCAGGGCCACATAGGTGCCGAAGACCATCAGGAAACTCGCAAGGATAACGATGGCGAGCACGAAATTGGCAACCGGACCCGCAGCGACGACGAGTGCGCGCTGGTAAAGCGGTTTGAAGGGAAACGCGCCCTCCCTCTCGTTCGCCGAAAGCCCTTCGAGCTGCTCGCGGTCGGGTGCGCTTGCCGCATTCAGATCGCCGAAGAACTTGACGTAGCCGCCGAGGGGAATCCAGCTCACCTTCCAGCGTGTTCCCTTCCGATCGTTCCAACCGAAAATCTCCGGCCCGAAGCCGATGGAGAAGGTTTCGATCCGCACTCCGAAGGCGCGCGCCATGAGGAAGTGTCCCAGTTCGTGAAAGAACACGATGGGCGTGATCAACAGGAGGAACGGCACCACATAGTGCCAGATTCCTCCGAACAGATCATTGGCGATCGCCACGAACATGCAATTACCTCTCTTCGAAGAGCGTCAGGCCGCGCGACGCTGGCACTCGACGCCCGCAGCCACGCGCGCCTGCGCGTCGACGGCCTGGATTCCGGCAAGGTCGCTTGCTTCGAAACTCGCGGCGTTGTGCTGTCGGGCAAGCGTTTCTTCGATCACGCTTGCAATGTCCAGAAATCCGATTTGCCGGTCGAGAAAGGCCGCAACGGCAATCTCGTTGGCCGCGTTGAGAATGGTGGGCGCGAGCCCTCCGCTCTGCAGGCATTGCATCGCCAGCGCAAGGCACGGAAACCGGTCGAGGTCGGGTGCCTCGAACGTCAGCTGTTTTGCGAGAGCGAGATCGAGCCGTTTCGCGGGAGACTCTATGCGCGTGGGCCATGCAAGGGCATGCGCGATCGGTGTCCGCATGTCGGGCGCGGACAGATGGGCCAGCGTCGAGCCGTCCGTGTACGACACCAGACAATGGACCAGCGATTGCGGATGGACGATCACACCCAGCTTGTCGGCCTCGAGGGCAAACAGGACATGCGCTTCGATCACCTCGAGGCCCTTGTTCATCAGGGTCGCGCTGTCGACGGAGATTTTGGCGCCCATCGACCAGTTTGGATGGGCAACCGCCTGCTCCGGCGTCGCGCGGATCATTTTCTCGCGCGACCATTCGCGGAAGGGACCGCCGGATGCGGTGAGCGTCACGCGCTCGAAGGCGTGCGACTGCGCAAAATCGAGCAATTGAAACGCCGCATTGTGCTCGGAGTCCACAGGCACAACGCGCGCGAGCGAGCGGGCGAGTGCGGCGCGGAAAAGATCGCCCGCCGCCACGACACATTCCTTGTTGGCGAGCGCGATCGTGGCGCCACGCGCCACGGCAGCCAATGCGGGTTCCAATGCCGCCGCACCCACGATTGCCACCATGACGGCATCGGAAGCGCGCGCGGCAGCATCCACGACGGCCGCGCGGCCCGCTGCCACTTCGATATCTTCCCCGCCCAGCGCGTCTTTCAGTTCGCCATAGCGGCTTTCGTCGCCCACCACGACAAGGCGCGGACGGAAACGCAGAGCCTGCTCGGCAAGTTTTGCGACATTGGCCTGTGCGGTCAGCGCCACGATCGGAAAGGCGTCGGCACCATAGCGTTGGCGGGCATGGGCTACGACATCGAGCGTGCTCTGTCCGATGGAGCCCGTGCAACCGAGGATGCTGAGGCTCCGCCGGACGGCCCTGGCAACAAGAAGATGCTCACCCGACCCGATCAAGGACGGCCTCCAAAAAGTGGATCAAGACCGAACACGAACACAAGGACCGCGGCAAGGGGGGCGGCGAACAGCAGGGAGTCGACCCGGTCGAGAACCCCGCCATGTCCCGGGATGAGGCCACCACTATTTTTTCGCCCTACCCGGCGCTTGGCCCAGGATTCGAACAAATCGCCTGAATGTCCCGCCAGGGCCAGCACCAGCCCCAGCAGGGCGCCCAGCCAGCCATTTCCGCCCACCAGCGTCACATAAAGGCAGGCGGCGACCGAGGGCACTGCGCAGCCGGCGACGAAGCCTGACCAGGTCTTGTTGGGCGACAGGGTCGGTACCAATTTTGGCCCGCCCAGAAACCGGCCGGCGAGGAGCGCTGCCGTATCGGCGCTCCACACCACGAGAAAAATCAGCAGCAACACCGCCCAGCCCTGGGAAGCCTCCGCCCTGAGCGCCAGCAGCGACACCGAAGGCACACCGACATAGACCGGCCCGATCGCGTTCCATCCCGGCTTGGCCGCGACCATCGAGGCGCCAGCTGCCGCCAGAACGCTGCCGAGCGCCAGCAGCCATAGCGGCATGAAGGACTGTGGGGCCAGGAGAATGGCAGACAGGCCGGCCGCGATCGATGCCGTGCTGGCGGCCAAAGCCAGGGCGTATCGCTCGCCACTCACCAGTCGATGCCACTCGCGCACCGCCGCGAAGGCGCCAAGAAAAATCCAGGCCGCAAAATAGAGCGGGCCTGCAAGGTCCGCCGCAATCGCCAGGGTGGCAAGCAGAATGCCGAAGAGCGCGCGCGGCAACCATTCGCGCCAGAGTGTCGATCGCCGCCATTGCGGCAGAGGTGAAAGCCCATCGCGCGGCGCAATCGCCGTTTCGTCGGCAGGCTCGTTCAAGCGACGGCTTCCGGCGCCAATGCGCCGAACCGCCGTTCGCGCAGCGTGTAATTTTCCAGCGCCTGCAGAAACTGGGCTCGCGTGAAATCCGGCCACAGCGTGTCGACAAAAGCGAGTTCGGCATAGGCCGACTGCCACAGCAGGAAATTGCTGAGCCGGTGTTCGCCGCTCGTGCGGATGATGAGATCCGGATCGACAAGCCCGCGCGTCAGAAGGCGCTCGGCGAAATGCGCCGCCGTAATCGCCTCGGGGTCGAGATCGCCGCGCGCCGCCTGGCGCGCCATCGCACGCGCCGCCGCCACGATCTCTTCCTGCGCGCCGTAGTCGAACGCGAACGTCAGATTGAGGCCGGCATTGTCGGCCGTGCGCCTCTCGCCGTCGACGATCATGGCCAGAATGTCGGGCTCGGCGCGGCCGCGGCTGCCGATGATGCGCATGCGCACATTGCGCTCGACCAGTTCGTCGACGTCGTCGCGGAAGTAGGCGCGAAACAGCCCCATCAGATGGGTGACCTCGTGCGGCGGCCGTTTCCAGTTCTCGGAAGAAAACGCGTAGAGCGTCAGATATTCGAGCCCGATGTCGGTGGCCGCGCGGACCACGGCGCGCACGGCCGCGACACCCGCGACATGGCCGGCCGCGCGTGGCAGATGGCGCTTGCGCGCCCATCGCCCGTTCCCATCCATGATGATGGCCACATGGCGCGGCAAATGGTCGGCGGGTGGCCCCATTGCGGTCATCAGGCGAGCTCCGGTCGCATCAGACCTGCATGATCTCCTGCTCTTTGCCATGGAGAGTCTGATCGACATCACGGATATGCGCATCCGTGAGCTTCTGCAATTCCTCGCCCAGCTTGCGGTGCTCGTCCTCGCCGATTTTGTGATCCTTTTCGAGCTTCTTCAGATGTTCCATCCCGTCGCGACGGACATTGCGAATCGCGATCCGCGCGTGCTCGGCATATTTGTGGGCAAGTTTGGCAAGATCGCGGCGGCGCTCTTCGTTGAGTTCGGGAATGGGAATGCGCAGCAGCTGGCCATCGATCTGGGGATTGAGACCCAGACCGGCATCGCGGATGGCCTTATCCACAGCCTTGACGGTTCCCTTGTCCCAGACCTGGACCGTGAGAAGCCGCGGCTCGGGTGCGCTGACGGTTCCCACCTGGTTGATCGGCATGGAATTGCCATAGGCTTCGACAGTCACCGGATCGAGGAGCGCCGTGTTCGCGCGCCCGGTGCGAAGACCGGCAAATTCGCCCTTCAGCGCGGCGACCGAGCCGTTCATGCGCCGGTTGAGGTCTTCCTTGTCGAAATCTGATGCGTTGGTCATTTCGTGATCCTCCGAGACGGCCCGAGCTTAACCCGGCTCACGGATGATTGTGCAGCGCCCCTCGCCGCGCAACACGGCCGCGAGCGCTCCCCGTTCCTGGATGGAGAATACGATGATGGGAATGCGGTTTTCCCGCGACAGGCTGACCGCCGATGCATCCATCACCTGAAGGTCGCGCGCCAACACCTCGTGGTAGCTGAGAATTTCAAAGCGTTGCGCCGTCGGGTCCTTCTTGGGATCGGCACTGTAGACACCATCGACCTGGGTCCCTTTCAGCATGGCCGAACAGCTCATCTCCGCCGCCCTGAGCGCTGCCGCCGTATCGGTCGTGAAGAAGGGATTGCCCGTGCCCGCGGCAAAGATGACCACCCGTCCCTTTTCCATGTGGCGGATGGCACGTCGGCGGATGTAGGGCTCGCACACCGATTCCATCGGGATGGCCGACTGAACGCGCGTCGTCACCCCTGCCCGCTCCATCGCCGCCTGCAGCGCAAGCGCGTTCATCACGGTCGCGAGCATGCCCATATAGTCGGCTGTCGCACGGTCGATGCCCGCCGCGGCGCCGGCGAGGCCACGGAAAATGTTGCCGCCACCGATGACCAGGCAAACCTGGGTGCCGGCGTCGCAGGCTTCCTTGATGTCCGCGGCGATCCGTTCGACCGTGCCGACATCAATGCCATAGCCCAGGGCGCCCATAAGCGCCTCTCCGGAGACCTTGAGAAGGACCCGGTCGTATTTCGGCGCAGTGCCCATTATGTCCCCCCGGCGGGCAGCCTCAGTGGCCGGCCATCGCCTTCACTTCACCGGCAAAATCTCCGCCGTCATTCTTGTCGATTCCCTCGCCCACTGCGAAGCGCAAAAAGCCCTTGAGTTCGACCGGAGCCCCCAGGTCCTTCGCGGCCTTCTCGACCACCTTCGAAATCTGCGTCTCGCCATCGATGACGAAGACCTGCGAAAGCAGCACGGATTCCTCGTAGAACTTGCGCATCCGCCCTTCGATCATCTTCTCGATGACGTTTTCGGGCTTGCCCGACTGCCGCGCGAGATCCGCCTGGATCGCGCGCTCGCGTGCCACCACATCCGCCGGGAGTGAATCCGGCGTCAGAGCGAGCGGCGACGCGGCCGCGATATGCATGGCGATCTGCTTGCCCAAAGCGGCCAGCGCGGCCTTGTCCGCCGTCGATTGCAGGGCCACCAGAACACCGATCTTGCCGAGATCGGGAGCAACGGCACTGTGGACATAGCTCGCGACGACGCCGGGCGAAACCGAAAGCGTTGCCGCGCGGCGAACGCTCATGTTCTCGCCGATCTTCGCGATCATCTCGGTGATCGCGGCCTGCACGGACGTGCCGGCTGCGGTCGTGCTTGCCAGAAGCCTGTCGAGATCGCCATCGGTCGTCAGCGCAAGTGTGGCAGCCTCCTTGACGAAGGCTTTGAACGTGTCGTTACGGGCGACGAAGTCGGTCTCGGAATTGACTTCGACGAGCGCCCCTTGCCCGTCCGCGACCGCAAGGCCGACAAGACCTTCAGCTGCGACGCGGCCGGCCTTTTTCGCGGCCTTGGCCAAGCCCTTTTTTCGCAGCCAGTCGACCGCACCCTCGAGATCGCCTTTGGTTTCGCCGAGCGCCGCCTTGCAATCCATCATGCCCGCGCCGGTCTTTTCGCGCAGGTCCTTCACCATGCTCGCGGTGATCTCCGCCATGGAACTCGAATCCTTTCGTTTAGACTGCCGCTGCGACAGCTTCGGCGGGAGCGGCCGTCTCGTGATGCTCGTCGGGAAGAACCTCGGACTCCCCGGCATCGATGCCCGAAGCAACCTGGCTTTCCGAGAGCCCGTCGATGATCGCGCGCGCCACGAGGTCGCAATAGAGCGAAATGGCGCGGGCCGCGTCGTCGTTACCGGGAACGGGATAGGAGATGCCGTCCGGGTCCGAATTGGAATCGAGAATGGCAGCGACGGGAATGCCGAGCTTGCGCGCTTCGGCGACCGCGATCTGCTCCTTGTTCGTGTCGATCACGAACAGCATGTTGGGCAGTCCGCCCATTTCCTTGATGCCGCCCAGCGCGCGCTCGAGCTTGTCGCGCTCGCGCAGCAGACCGAGAAGCTCCTTCTTCGTAAGTCCGGAGCCTGCAGCGGAATTCAGCGTCTCTTCGATGGTGCGCAAACGGCGAATCGAATTCGAGATCGTCTGCCAGTTGGTCAGCGTGCCGCCAAGCCAGCGGTGGTTCACGTAGTATTGCGCGCAGCGCTTCGCAGCCGCAGCCACGGGATCGCTCGCCTGACGCTTGGTGCCGACAAACAGAATTCGCCCGCCCCCGGCCGCGACATCGCGCAAGGCGACGAGCGCCTGGTGCAGCAGCGGCACGGTCTGGGTGAGATCGATGATATGGATCGAATTGCGTGCGCCATAGATATAAGGCGCCATCTTGGGAGACCAGCGTTGCGTACGATGGCCGAAATGCGCGCCAGATTCGAGAAGCTGGCGCATGCTGAAGTCTGGCAAAGCCATGGGAAAACATCTCCTTTTCCGGTTTAACCTGACGCGAGGGGACCACCCGTTAAGGGCAACCGGACGGATGTGAGGCAACACGCCCCACGCCCACCCTGCGCGTGCGGAATGGCAGGGGTTATAGAAAGCTCTGTTGACGGGCGCAAGGACTCTCGTGTCGATTGCGCCATGCTGAATCAGCACCTCCCGAAAAGTCCAATTCGCCCGGTCATTCAAACACTTGAGCCGAACGGCATCGCACTGGTCTCCGGCCTGGCGCTGGGCGATCCCGACGTCATCGCGCTCTGGTTCGGCGAAAGCGATCTTGTGACCCCTGCCTTCATCCGGAACGCGGCCGCGAATGCGCTGGCCGAAGGCCGGACCTTTTACGCCAACGCGCGCGGTATCATGCCCCTGCGCGAAGGCCTGCGGGCATTCCACCGGCGGGTGTCCGGCGTCGAGATCGGTCTCGAGCGCATCACAGTGCCTGGCGCGGCCATGCTGGCCGTGGTCACGGCGCTGCAATGCGTGATCGAAACCGGCGACAACATCGTCGTCCTTTCGCCCGTCTGGCCGAATATTTTCCAGGCAGCCGAGATGTGCGGCGCCGAAGTGAAATTCGCCAGCCTCGATGAAGACTGGGAGTCCCCTGCGCCACGCTGGACGCTCGATCTGGAGAAACTGTTCGCCGCCTGCGATGCGCGCACCAAGGCGATCTTCGTCTCTTCGCCCGGCAATCCTACCGGTTGGATCATGTCGCGCGAGGAACAGACGTCGCTTCTCGCTTTCGCGCGCGCGCGTGGTATCGCCATCATCAGCGACGAAGTCTATGGCACGCTCGTCTATGATGGCAGCGCGCATGCGCCGTCATTCCTCGAGGTCGCCGAACCCGACGACGCGGTATTCGTGATCAACAGCTTCTCCAAACCCTGGGCCATGACGGGTTGGCGCATCGGCTGGCTCGTGCATCCTGCGTCCCTGAGCCGGCAGATGTGGATGATGTCGGCCGCCAACAACACCGGCGCCACCACCTTCGCGCAATATGGCGCGGTCGCGGCACTGTCCGCCGAGGGTGACGCGTTTCGCGCCCGGATGCTCGAACTTTGCCGCGAGGGAAAGGCCTGCGTACAGGACTGGATCGCAAGCCAGAACCGCGTCCGCTGGATCGAACCGCAGGGCGCGTTCTACGGTTTCCTCAGGATCGACGGCATGACCAACAGTCTGGGCTTTGCCGAAAACCTCGTACGCACCGCACGCGTGGGCCTGGCACCGGGCTCGGCCTTCAGTTTCGCCGGCGACAGACAGGCCGATTCCTATTTGCGCATCTGCTTCGCGCAGGACGCCACCCGGGTTGCAACGGGACTGGAGCGGCTGGGAAACGCCTTGGCCGCGGTCTGAGCAATTACACGAGGATCACGGTGTCGCCGTATTCGGCCATCCGCTGATCGGATGTCAGAAGCTTCAATGGCTCCGCCAAAGCTTGCGCGAGCAAAATGCGATCGAACGGATCGCGGTGGATCAGGGGCAAAGAATCGACTGCCGCCGCATGCGACGGCAGGATCGGAAGCATCTCGAAACGGGCTGCCAGAAAGTCGTTCAGCGCGTCGCCGCCGGACATGGGCACTGCGTCCGCCCTTCCGCGCGAGACGGCAAATTTGATGGCGATTTCCCACACCGTCGCAGCGCTCACAAATATGGAGTTGTCCGGGTCATTGAGAAGCGCGCGAGCCATGGCGGGCAACCGGGCATCGTTCACCACGGCCCATAGAGCGATATGCGTATCGAGAAGAATTCTCATTCCGCCTCGCCATAGAACAGCTTTTCGATAAGGGCGTTGTCCGCATCAATGGTTTCGGGGATGACGTACTTCCCCTCGGCCACGCCAATGCGCTTTCCCATTTCTGGCTGTTTGATCGGCACCAGCTTCGCCGCCGGCTTGCCGTTGCGGGCGATGACAATCTCTTTTTCCGCTCCGCTCTCGACCGCTTCGACAAGGCGCGAGAGGTTCGATTTCGCTTCGAGCATGTTGACGATGGGCATGGATCACAATTGGCTAGACTTGGCTAAGCTAATCTTTTCGCAACGCGCTCACAACCGGAAAACGTGGCACCGAACAGGGTATTTATCAGGGAGATTTCCCGATTTTTCGCCACATCACGCTCCAAGCCTTTGATTATATGTGGTTTTCAGAAACAGCCGCACCAGGAACAGGGAGTAACAGGGAGAAAACAGGGAGATTTGTGACCTTCACGCGCCTGAGGACGCCTTTCGTTAGCGGGCACCCAGACTATGTCATAAACGGTATAACGTCAACCAATATGGAATATAGCGGTCTCACTTGGCCAGGGCGCGGCCAGCCCCGTCGATCATGGCAATGCCCCTTCTTCGCGCCAGCGGATAGGTTTAGCCTGCGCGGAGAAGTGTCGTGTCGAGAGGTCCGCCATGAGGCTCACACGCGTTCTTCTTGTTCCTGCCCTCTTTTTGGCCGCGTGGAGTGCGCCCGGCGCCGACGCCAAACAATGCGTCACCTCCAAGGCCAACGGCTCCTGCCCAAAGGGCGGCGCCTACACCTATTATCCGCAGATCACCGCGAGCAATGGCTACAACACCTATGTCGTCCAGGATGTGTGGGATCCGATCGATGGCTGGAACCAGACGCTCACTTCGACCAATCCCGGCAACTGGCATGTCGTCGCCAATATGCCGGTGGGCAACACGGCGGTCGTATCGTATCCCGACACACAACAGCTCTATGGCGAGAAGCTGGACGGGTTTCGCTTCATCTATTCGTCCTTCGCCGAAACCTCCGACACCTCGACCAACACAATCGACGATACGGGCTACGACATCTGGCTCAACAATTACGCCGACGAAGTGATGATCCAGCACGAGGTTGCCGGTCACGGCCAGTGCAATGGCGATTCACCGGTCGCGGGACCAATCGCATTCGGGGGCACCCACAGGGTGCCGGTCAATTCCTGGTATTTGTGCCAGTTCGGCTCCGAACTCATCTGGCAATGGCCCAGATCGCAAGGCGCGTGGACCTTCGGCATTAACCAGGGACGCGTGAATATTCTCGAGATGGTCACATGGCTCGTGAACAACCACTATCTGCCGGCGAAGTCGACACTCGACCAGATCGACTACGGCTTCGAACTCAGCAGCACCAACGCGCAGGACGAAACCTTCGCGGTCACGAAACTGACGATAAAGAGCAAGTGAGCGTCCTGCACGTCGCCGATCGGCTAAGTCGCAGAACAGAGACCTCGGAGCACCATACGACGCGATGTCAAACGCCACCCGCCGGCAGGTTCGTCGACACTCGGGCGTACATTAGCGGTATTGTCCATACGTCCGTATACTGCGCTGGCGACCGAATCCGAAGTGCATGCAATGGCAGCAACCGCGAAAAAGCTCAGACAAATCACGATGGTCTGCGACACCTGCGGAAGCGATGACGTCCGACTCGATGCCTGGGCAGCGTGGAACGTCGAAACGCCGCAGTGGGAGCTGGCAGAGACCTTCGATTTGGCCCATTGCGCCCATTGCGACGGCGAATGCTCTATCGTTGAGCGGGCCCAACCATGAAATACAAAACGACGCCTGAAAGCCTTCCTGGGGACAGCCTCGCGCTCGCGCTAGCCCGTTTGGGCGGCGCGCTCGACGGCGCAAAATCGTGAGGTTTTATCGGAGTGCCAGGCTGACAGTGAACCATCAACCCAGATACTAACTATTACCTTCAACACCGAACCCCGCTGCGCCGGCAAAGAAACAATCGGAGCGGCCTGGTCGGCCGCATTGCGCCGCGCGCTATAAGCGCGGCGCTAGAGCGCCTTCGGCGCGGCCTTGAGCAAGAAAGAGCAAGGTTCAGACCACAGCGGCTAATGCCACGGAGCGCGGCTTCCTGGAGGTGTCGGGACGGAAAGCGTCCCGGTCCCTCGCATCGCTCGGGTTTCTACGGCGCCTGCGGCGCGCGTCGAACAGAAAGCTGGCAAGATTTAGGCCGGGGGTGGCATGATCGGGTGGGTTTTTCCGCTTCGATCTGGAGTCATGCGGGAAACGTCGGGTTATGATATTTGGAAACTTTGCGCGAGCGCGGGAGGCAAAGATGACGCAAAATCTTGGTTTTGGGCGAAGCCTGATTGTGGCTGGCAGTGCGACCGCAGCACTTTGGGCGACCGCCGCGGCGGCCACAACCTACACCACCTTCGATCCGTCGGGGTCGACAGGTACCTATGCCAGCAGCATCAACGCCAAGGGGGCGATCACCGGATTCTACTATGACAGCAACCACGTCTCCCACGGCTTTGTGCGGGCGAAGGACGGGACGATCACGAGTTTCGATCCGCCGGGGTCAACAAATACCGAAGCCAGTAGCATCAACGCCAAGGGGGCGGTCGCGGGGGAGTACCAGGACAGCAACCACGTGGAGCACGGCTTTGTGCGGGCGAAGGACGGGACGATCACGAGTTTTGATCCGTCGGGGTCGACAGGGACCTTTGCCAACGGCATCAATAACAAGGGGGCGATCGCGGGGGACTATCAGAACAGCAACCAAGTGGATGGGCACGGCTTTGTGCGGGCGAAGGACGGGACGATCACGAGTTTCGATCCAGCGGGGTCGATAGATACCGTAGCCCACAGCATCAACGCCAAGGGGGCGATCGCGGGGGACTACGAGGACAGCAGTAACGTGGAGCATGGCTTTGTGCGGGCGAAGGACGGGACGATGACGAGTTTCGATCCGCCGGGGTCGGCAGATACCGGAGCCGACCACATTAACGCCAAGGGGGCGATCGCGGGGGAGTACCAGGACAGCAACCACGTGGAGCACGCCTTTGTGCGGGCGAAGGACAGGACGATCACGAGTTTTGATCCGCCGGGGTCGACAGCTACCGATGCCGATAGCATCAACGACAAGGGGGCGATCGCGGGGGAGTACGGTGACAGCAACCACGTGTCCCACGGCTTTGTGCGGGCGAAGGACGGGACGATCACGAGTTTCGATCCGCCGGGGTCAACAAATACCCAAGCCTACGGGATCAATGACAAGGGGGCGATCGCGGGGGAGTACCAGGACAGCAACAACGTGGCCCACGGCTTCCTGCGCACACCCTGATCGTGGCTCCCGCCCGCGGTTGGACGCGGTTTTACAGGCGAGTTTTGCCGGCGCCTGTCGAACAAAGGCCCGGCAATTTTAGTAACAGTGTGAGGAACTACAAAATCGCTTCCATGCCTTTGCGGCGGATGACGTTGAGCAGCACAAGTGCCGGTCCTGTCGGGTGTTTTGCGCCACATTCGAGCTTCGAGACATAGCCTGTCGTCACGCCGATTTGGCGCGCGAAAACCGCCTGGCTCATATTTGCGCGCTCGCGGATCGAACGGATTTCATCGGCCGATACAGGCTCAATTTGCGCCGTCAGGTCTTTGCCCAGATGGCGCATGGTGATTTTCGCATAATCGGCATCGTTCATGACACCCGTGCGGTGCATCCGCCGTTTCAAGTATCGCTTCCGTTACCGAACTATTTTTCCGCTTCGTCATCCTTCACCTCCGCTAGTTCGCGTTCTTTCATTGATCGTTCAATGCTTTTTTCGTCAGCTTCGAGCCAGAGAGCCGCGATCGTTTTGAGCGACTCCAATTCCTCCGTTGTGATGTTGTCCCGATCGTTCTTGGCGAAGGCCAGCAGAAACACCGCGCGCGTATTCGCATCGAAGGCGACGATCACACGAAAGCCGCCCGACTTCCCGTGCTCCTTCCCGCGAGATCCGTTGCTTGATCCGGTGGCCCCCGAGATTGGCATCGATCAATCCGTTTTGCGCCCGGTCGACCGCTTCCCGCAGACCGGAATCCGAAATCCCGTTTTTTCGTGCGGCTCGGGCGAACGACAGGGATTTGAACAACTTTCGATTGCTCTTCGACCTCAGGGCGATCGATGCAGGTGTAATCGTCACTCGTGGCTCCGAGTTGCAGACCATCTTCAACCGCCTTGGGAAGGGATCATCATACGGAGACTCGACGACCCATCTAGCCAAGCTACTGCCGCGCATTGACGGCGGGGGCGGTGGAGGATGCCCCGTCCTGGTGTTTGCCATCTCCGATCGATTGTACGTCGAAGACTGACGACAGGGCGATAACGAATCGGGGCCGGCTTACTCGGCCGCCAACACAGCACCACTGTGGTTCTTGTACGTCTTCCAAGTCGGCCGATAGCCATCGTCAGCCTGATGACCCCACACGGTCCAGTCTGGCCGTGCGCCGCGCGCGAAGAGCTCCAGATATGGTCCGGGCGAACAGGATTCGATAAAGGCGTATTGTTCGTCGGGCTTGCGGGAATGCTCGCGCTTGCGCGTGGCGAGAAAGTTCACCTGCCTGCGGCCTGGTGCCAATGTGCGTGCGTTCTTTCCCTTGACGCCAAATAGCAGCAACTCCGTTACGTTGCGAAAATAGAAACCCACGCCGCGCCCATCGGGGCCACCATCCTTTCGGATTTTGTGCCAGACGATATTCGATTTGTATTGGAAGCCCCATGCTTTCATGACCGAAAGTCCTTGTGGGAGAAGCGCGTTCGGGACCCACAGATAAAGATGCGACACACCGGCCGTGATGGTGCCTACCGGAAGGGCTTCGATGTCCTCGAAACTCATCGTGTCGTAGCGATTGAGTCGCTTGTGACCAGGCGCGACCTTTCCCGTCTTGTTGTCGAATCGCCACGGCGGATCGGCGAGAACCGTTGCGAATTTGCGGGCCCGCGCAAGCGAATGGAGACTCTTTGCCTGATCCAAATTTGTGCCTCCGTTTTGTGATTCGCGAATAGCAGTTTCGCTCAGGATTTCCATTCTGCCTCCCTCACTCCCCCGGCAGCGTGTAGTCGAAATCGTAGTGGTGCTTGCCGCCTTCCACACGGATGGCGAGCTTGCCGGTGAGGCCCGTGAGATCGCCTGTGCCGGATTCGGGCGCGACGGTCACGTTCATCTCGCCCTTACCCTGCGCCATCGTGGCGCTGTGCATAAGCACGAAGCTGCCTTTGCGCCCCTTCAGCGTGCCCGTCACTTTTTCGATGGCGACATAGGCGGCCGAGCCCCTGGCGGGCGATCCGGCCGTCAGCATCGAGCCCAGGCTCGTGCCTTCGAGATCGCCATGAAGAATCTTGTCGATCGACATCTGGCCCAGATCGGGATCGGTCGCTTTGCCCGCGACCGTTTCGGGCGCGATCTTCACGTCGAACGTCCCGGTAGCATGTTCCTGCATGATCTCTCCATTCTGCGCCCATGCGCTGCCGATGATGAGCAGCAGCGCACACGCCGCGCCCAAGAGAACGTTCAACAGATGCGAGCCGCTGCGGCTGCCCATCCATTTCAAGACTGAAATTGGTGCGCGCAACTGACCCCTCCACCACGTCGTGGTCCCCCTCCCCGCGCTTCGCGCGAGGGAGGAACAAATTGCGCGAGACATCACACCGACTCCACCGCGGCCACGCCCGGCAGGGATTTGATGGCGTTGCGCATCGCGGCCGTGACCTGGTGGCGGTCCTTCAGGCGGATTTCGACTTCCTGGCCGTCATGGCCGGGCACGACGAGCGTCACGATGCCCTTGCCGCCATTCTTCATCTGGCCGGCGATGGCGCCGAGCGGGCGCGTGTCTTCGAGATAGATGCGCAGGCCCTCGCCCGCTTCGGCAGCCGCTTTGTCGAGATCGGAGATCGACAGCGCGCGCAGCTTCATCTCCTCGTCGATCCAGTCGACGCCGACCG
This sequence comes from Rhizomicrobium sp., assembly GCA_036490345.1. Classification (GTDB taxonomy): domain Bacteria; phylum Pseudomonadota; class Alphaproteobacteria; order Micropepsales; family Micropepsaceae; genus Rhizomicrobium. Next base: position 78,489 of record DASXEA010000018.1, read on the forward strand.
CGAGCATGACGGATTTGCCGGCTTCGAGCAGCGGCCGCGCCGCCACCAGCACTTCGGAAAACACCATCACTTCAAACATGCCGCTGGGATCGGAGAGCGAGAGAAACCCATAGGGCTGATCGTTGCGCCCGCGCCGCTCCTGCTTCTTGATCAGCGTGCCGGCCAGGATCGCCCGGAAACCGGAGCGCCTTCGATCTTCCAGCAACGCCGCATGGCTGACGACGCCCAGCCGCTTCAGCGAAGCGTCATAGCCGTCCAGCGGGTGTCCCGAGAGATAGAACCCGATGGCGGAAAACTCCTCGCCCAGCCGTTCATGCGCCAGCCAGTCGTCGATCGGCAACAGCCGCAGTTCTTCCGTGACGGCCACCGCGCCGAACAGGGTCGACTGGCCGCTCTCGCGCTCGCGCGTCGTGCGCGCCGCGTCGTTCAAGACCGCATCGGACGACTCGACCAGCTGGCGGCGGTTGGCATTGAGGCGATCGAACGCGCCCGCGCGGACAAGACTTTCGAAAGCACGTTTGTTGACCAGTTTCGCATCGAGGCGGCGGGCAAAATCGCCGATGCTCTGAAACGGTCCGTCCGCCTCGCGCATGGCCACGACATGGTCCATCGCCTGCCGGCCCACACCCTTCACTGCGGCCAGTGCGTAGAAGATGACCTTCGCTTCGCTGTCGCAGGTGAAGAAGGCGCCGGAGCGGTTGATGTCGGGCGGTGCCACGCGGATGCCGAGTCGCTCCGCCTCCTGGCGAAACACATTGAGCCGGTCGGTCACGCCGATATCGAGCGTCATCGAAGCGGCGAGAAATTCGACCGGATAATTCGCCTTGAGATAGGCCGTTTGATACGCCACCTGCGCGTAGGCCGCGGCGTGGCCCTTGTTGAAGCCATAGCCCGCGAATTTTGCCGCCTGCTCGAAGATCGCCTCCGCGATTCGGCGCTCGATTTTCTTCTCCCCCGCGCCCTTCACGAACAATTCGCGATGCTTCGCCATTTCGGACGGGATCTTCTTGCCCATCGCGCGGCGCAAGAGATCGGCCTGGCCCATCGTATAGCCGCCCAGTTCGCGCGCGATGCGCATGACGTCTTCCTGATACGTCATGACGCCGAACGTCTCTTTGAGAATCGGCTCCAGCGTGGGATGCAGATAATCGGGCTCTTCCCGGCCGCGTTTGCAGGCGATGTATTTCGGAATCGAATCCATCGGACCTGGGCGATAAAGCGCCACCAGCGCCACGAGATCGTTGATGTGGTCGGGCCGCATCTTGCGCAGCAGGTCGCGCATGCCGGCGCCTTCCAGCTGGAACACGCCCACGCTTTCGCCACGCGCCAGCATTTCGAAGGTCGGCCCGTCTTCGAAGCTGATGCTCTGGGTGTCGAGGCTGATGCCGCGCTGTTTCAGCAACTCCTCGGCCTTGGCGATCACGGTCAGCGTTTTCAGACCGAGAAAATCGAATTTGACGAGGCCCGCCTTTTCCGCGTCTTCGTAGTCGAATTGCGTCACCGGCATTTCCGAGCGCGGGTCGCGATAGAGCGGCACGAGTTCGTCGAGCGGCCGGTCGCCGATCACCACGCCGGCGGGATGGGTCGAGGCATGGCGATACAGGCCCTCGATCTTGCCCACGATGGAGAACAGCCGGGCTGCGACCGGCTCCTGTTCGGCGATCGCCTGCAGCCGCGGTTCGCTTTCGATGGCGTCGTCGAGCGGGACGGGCTTGCCCGGCGGATTGGGCACCAGCTTGGCGATGCGATCGACGAGACCGAGCGGCATCTGCAGCACGCGTCCGACATCGCGCACCGCGGCGCGCGCCTGCAGCGACCCCAGCGCAATGATATGGGCGACGCGGTCCTCGCCATATTTGTGCTGCACATAGCGCACCACTTCGTCGCGCCGCTCCTGACAGAAATCGATGTCGAAATCCGGCATCGAGATGCGCTCGGGATTGAGGAAGCGTTCGAACAGAAGTCCGAAGCGGATGGGATCGAGGCCGGTGATGTCGAGCGACCAGGCGACGAGCGACGTCGCCCCCGAGCCACGCACGCCGACCGGAATGCCCTGCCCGCGCGTCCACTTCATGAAGTCCGAAACGATCAGGAAATAGCCCGCGAAATCCATGCCGATGATGACGCCGAGTTCGTAGGCAAGTCGATCGCGATAGACCTGTTCTTCGGCGTGGCGGCCATGCAACGCCAGACGACGCACCAGTCCCGCTTCCGCCTGGGCGCGCAATTCGTCGGCCGGCGAAAGCCCCGATTCGGGCACGAATTTGGGCAGGATCGGATCGCGCTTCTTGGGCCGAAAGGCGCAGCGCTGCGCGATCTCGATCGTGTTGGCGATCGCCTCCGGCAGGTCGGCGAATTGCGCCGCCATTTCCGCGGGCGATTTGAAGCGATGTTCGCGGGTGAGCCGGCGCCGCTCTTCCTGCGACACGAAGGTCCCGTCGGCGATGCACAACAGCGTGTCATGCGCCTCGTACATCTCGGCCACACCGAAATGGACATCGTTGGTCGCGACGAGCGGCAGCCGCTTGTCATAGGCGAGATCGATCAGTCCCGGCTCGCTGGCGCGCTCTTCGGCGAGCCCATGGCGTTGCAGCTCGACATAGAGCCGGTCGCCGAACATGGCCTGCAGCGTATCGAGCAGCGCGGCGGCGGCGGCGGGCTGGCCTTCGGCGAGCAGACGGTTGACGGGTCCGCCCGGGCCACCGGTCAGGGCGATCAGGCCATCGGCATGACGCGCCAGCTTGTCGGCTTTGACATGCGGCCAGTCACCCGGCTCGGCATCGAGATAGGCACCCCCCAGCAGCTTGAGCAGATTGCGATAGCCGGTCTCGTTCTGCACGAGCAGCGGCAAGGCGGGCGGCTTCTGCCGCATCCCCTGCGCCTGCCCCGCATCGTCGAGTTCGACCGACAAGAGGCATCCGACAATCGGCTGCACACCGGCCTTCGCCAGCGTCTCGGTGATCTCATAGACCCCGAAGAGATTGTTGACGTCGGTGACCGCAACCGCCGGCATCCCGTGCGTGCCTGCGAGCTGGGCCAGCTGCTCCGGACGAATGGCGCCTTCGAGCAGTGAATAGGCGCTTTTCACCCGCAGATGCACAAAGCCCGAAGGTTTACGCTCTTCCGCCATGGCGCCCTGCGTCGAATCCGAGAACCCTCAGTATCCGCGCGCTGCCCTGCGGATGCCGTGGCAAATTGCGCTCATCCACAGAAGCTTCGGCACAGAGGTTTCAGATGCAAAGCCGTTCGGCACAAAACCTTCAGGCACAAAAGCTTCGGGGCGCGCGCCAACGCACATCTGGGCGTGCCAGCCGGCGCGCGCCTCCCCCCAAAGCCGAGATCAGACGGCCGTCAGAAGCGATTGCCCGAATCCCGCCAGCATGAAAACGCACCCGACAAACATCATCAGCCCCAATCCTGCTGCCATGTCGCTCATCCAGCCTGCCATATCGGGCTCCTCCGTCGTTTCCATTTGTTCTTTCTATGTTCTCCAGAAGAACAAGTCAAGAACATACATTTCGATCGTCCGCCGCCCGTGAGGGCAGGTCCGCGATTTGTGTCGCCAGCCCGGTACTGCGGCAATGCGTGGCCAATACGCAGTACGTGTCAATTTCCATCCAACCAGGTAATAATGTGAAGATTGGGCAAGAGGAGAGATAAATGTCGGAAATGTGGGCACGCGTTCGCGAACGGGTTTTTGTTGGCGCCGGGTCCATTGCGATTACCGTGATGCTCGCGGGCCCCGCGCAGAGCTACACCTTCAAGGTTTTGCATCAGTTCACTGGCTTTCCCAATGACGGTGCATACGCCTCGGGCGGCGTCATCCGGGATAGCGCCGGGAATTTATATGGCACAACACAAGTAGGGGGTACATATTGGTGCGGAGGGAGCCCCGATCCGGGGTGCGGCACCATCTTCAAGATTTCACCGGACGGCACAGAAACAATTCTTCATAGCTTTGGCGCTTTCGGCGACGGGGTTGTTCCCTCGGCGAGTCTGACGCTGGACGATACAGGTAACCTCTATGGAACGGCAGGAGGCGGCGCCCACAGCTGCGGCATCGTGTTCAAAATTGCACCGGATAGAACGGAGACCGTTCTATACTCCTTTGCTGGCGGGAGCGACGGTTGCGAGCCCAGTTCGGGTGTTTCATTGGACGCTTCTGGAAACCTGTATGGGACAACCCTTTCCGGCGGTAACGACAGATGCAAGAAATTTAACGGGGACGGCTGTGGAACTGTCTACAAAATTGCACCTGATGGAACGGAAACAGAAATATATGCGTTTTCCGGTAAGAGGCGTGGTTGGCATCCTGATTTTGGGGTTGTAGTCGACAAGAGGGGAGTTATTTACGGCACTGCGGAAACGGGAAAAAACGATTCCTGGAACGGGTTTGTTTTCAAAATTTTCCCCAATGGCGGAATGCACATCATTCATAAATTCGCGGGATATCCCGCCGACGGAGCAGTCCCAAGCAGCGCGCTCGTTTTGGACAAGGCAGGGAATATCTTTGGCACCACCTCCATAGGAGGTTCAGCCAACTTTGGCAGCTTGTTCAAGATAGCCCCGGACGGATCGGAGTCGTTGTTATACAGTTTCCAGAATGGAACCGACGGAGAAAACCCTCATACATTGATCGAGAATCGAAATGGAGATTTTTTTGGGTTGGCAGGAGATAACTATGGTCCTGTGTGGCGGCTTTCGCGCAACGGTGACGAGAATGCACTTTACACCTTCAACAACAATGACTGGGCACCGGAGGGCAATATTGTTCTGGACAAGACCGGCACCATCTATGGGACCCTGGCTGTGGGAGGACCTGGGTGCGACGACATCGGCTGCGGAGCTGTTTACAGCCTGACGAGGTAGAAGATATTGAACGGCTTTGGTCTGAAATTTATTTGGACTACCTTCAACTGCGGGCTAGCGAGGATCGGGTAGCGGCATTTGCGCCGCCACCAGCCGGCCGTTGGCCAGCGCGACGGTCCGGTCCATCCTGGCGGCCAGTTCCGGATTGTGGGTCGCGACCAGAGCGGCGACGCCTTCGGCACGCACGCGGCTCGCGAGCGCCTCGAACACGCCCACCGATGTGCGCGGATCGAGATTGCCGGTGGGCTCGTCGGCCAGAAGAAGGGCCGGCCGGTTGGCCAGTGCGCGAGCGATCGCCACGCGCTGCTGTTCGCCTCCCGAAAGCTGGGAGGGCCGATGCGTCAGCCGCTGTCCGAGACCGAGCGCGCCCAACAGGCGCCGCGCCTCCTTTTCGGATACGCCCTTGCCACGGCCGGCGATGAGCTGCGGCATCATGACGTTTTCCAGCGCGCTGAATTCCGGCAGCAGATGATGCGCCTGATAGACGAAGCCGATGTGATCGCGCCGCAACCGGGTGCGCTCCTGATCGGGCAGCGTGGCAGCCGAAACACCGCCGATCAACACCTGCCCTTCGCTCGGTGCCTCGAGCAGGCCGGCCATGTGCAGCAGAGAGGATTTGCCCGCACCCGACGGTCCGACCAGCGCCACCAATTCACCCTGACGCAGAGTGAGATGGACGTCGCGGAACACTTCGAGCGTGGTTTCACCCTGCTGATAGAGACGCGCCACGCCCTTCAGGCGAAGGATTTCACTCATAGCGAAGCGCCTCGACCGGATCGAGACGCGCCGCACGCCACGACGGATAGAGCGTCGCGAGCAGCGACAGCGTGAGCGACATCACCACAACCGCGATGACATCGCCGGGATCCATCTCGGCCGGCATGCGGCTCAGGAAATAAATCTCAGGATTGAACAGCTGCGTGCCGGTCAGCGAGGACAGAAACTGCCGGATGGATTCGATGTTGAGACAGAAGACCACGCCGATCGCGAAGCCCAGCAGCGTGCCCGACACACCGATCGAGGCGCCGGCGATCAGGAACACGCGCATGACCGCGCCACGCGCCGCCCCCATGGTGCGCAGGATCGCGATATCGCCGCTCTTGTCCTTCACCAGCATGATGAGGCCCGAGACGATATTGAGCGCCGCGACAAGGATGATGAGCGTCAGGATCAGGAACATGACATTGCGCTCGACCTGCAACGCCCCGAACAGGCTCGAATTCATGTCCTGCCAGGTCAGGATGCGCGAATAGGGGCCGGCCGCGCGGGCAATGGGCTCGGCCATCGCGTTGGCCTGTTCGGGATCCTTGAGCATCACTTCGAGGCCGGTGACCGCGTTGTTCATGTTGAAGTAGAGCTGCGCCTCGTCCAGCGGCATGAAGACGAAGGTCTGATCGTATTCCGACATGCCGATACGGAACGTGCCGACGACGGTGTAGCTCTTCACGCGCGGCGTCACGCCGAATGGCGTGACGTTTCCTCTGGGCGCGATCAGCGTGAAGCGCGAGCCCGGCACGAGGCGCATGCGGTCGGCAAGACGGCCGCCGATGATGACCGCATCGCCGCCATGGAAATGCTCGAGCGCGCCGTCTGAGAGCGTCTTCGAAACGGTGGTCAGCGTGCGCAAATCGGCCGCGCGCATGCCGCGCACAAGGACGCCGACGGACAATCCGTTGGCCGTGCCCATGACCTGGCCGTCGATGATCGGCGCCACCCGCGCCACGCCGGGAACCGCGCGGACCCGTGCCGCAACATCGTCGAATTGCCTCAGATAACCTTCCGGCGCCTGCACCGTGATGTGGCCGTTCAGGCCCAGGATGCGCGAGAGCAGTTCGTGGCGAAAGCCGTTCATCACCGCCATCACGATGATGAGTGTGGCGACACCGAGGGCGATGCCCACGAGAGAGAATCCGGAAATGACCGAGACGAAACTCTCCTGCCGCCTGGCGCGCAGATAACGCAGCGCGATCATCCATTCGAAGGGCGCAAAGGCGCGGGTGACTGCCGCCATGTCAGGCCGCGACTTTCAGCTTGAGGCCGAGCGCCTTGACGACCTTCAGCACGGTGGCAAGCTCGGGGTTGCCGTCGCGCGAGAGTGCCTTGTAGAGGCTTTCCCGCCCCAGACCCGCCTTCTTCGCCACGCGAGCCATGCCGCGCGCCCGTGCCACCACACCAAGACCATGTGCAATAAGGGCCGGATTGCCGTCCTCGAAAATCGCCTCCAGATAGTTGGCGACGTCTTCTTCCGTCTTGAGATATTCAGCCGAGTCCCACTTCTGCAATTTCGGCTTCGTCATCTTCAACTCCCATATGCTTCAGCGAGCTCGATTGCCCTCGCAATATCCTTCTTCTGCGAGCGCTTATCTCCTCCGGCCAACAGGAGAATCACACGTTCGCGCCGCCGGCAAAAACACACTCGATAGCTCGGCCCGTAGTCTACGCGCATCTCCCAAACACGTTCGCCGACGAATTTGACATCGCCGGCATTTCCAATGGCGAAACGGTCGATCCGGGCCTGAATTCGCGCACGCGCCTTTCCGTCCTGCAGCTGTATTTCATAGGATACGAATGGTCAACAGGCTACGCAAGCCGGTTGATCGCGGCGTCGAGCGACATCTCCGCGCGCGCGCCCGTTTTGCGATTCTTGATCTCGACCATGCCCTTTTCCAGCCCGCGCGGCCCGACGATCAGCTGATGGGGAATGCCGATCAGGTCGGCGCTCGCGAATTTCGCGCCGGGGCGCTCCGCCGTGTCGTCGTAGAGCACATCGCGGCCGGCCTTGCGGAGTTTCGCGTAGAGGTCTTCGCAGGCCGCATCCGTTTTCGCATCGCCCGCTTTCAGATTGATCAGCGCGATATCGAACGGCGCAACGGGTTCCGGCCAGATGATGCCGGCGTCGTCATGGCTCGCCTCGATGATTGCGCCCACAAGCCGCGACACACCGATGCCATAGGAACCGCCTTCGACGGGCCGGTCCTGTCCATCCGGACCCGTCACCAGCGCGCGCATGGGCGCGGAATATTTCGAGCCGAAATAGAAAATGTGGCCCACTTCGATGCCGCGCGCCGACAGGCGCTTGTTCTCCGGCACGTTCGCTTCGAACTCGGCCTGATCGTGCTTGTCTTCGGTTGCCGCATAGAGACTCGTGCGCGCGCGCATGATCGGATCGAGATCGCCGTCGAAATCGATGTCTTCGCCCGGTACCGGCATGTCGACAAGATCGCTATGGCAATAGACCTGACTTTCGCCGGTCTCCGCGAGGATGATGAATTCGTGGGAAAGATCGCCGCCGATCGGCCCCGTCTCGGCCCGCATCGGAATCGATTTGAGACCGAGCCGCGCAAAGGTCCTGAGATAGGCGACATACATCCTGTTGTAGGATTTGCGCGCGCTCGCCGCATCGACGTCAAAGGAATAGGCGTCCTTCATCAGGAATTCGCGCCCGCGCATGATGCCGAAACGCGGCCTGATCTCGTCGCGGAACTTCCACTGGATGTGATAGAGAATGAGCGGCAGGCTTTTGTACGATCGTACGGAGGCCCGGAAAATCTCCGTCACCATATCTTCGTTGGTGGGGCCATAGAGCAGATCGCGGTCGTGTCGATCCTTGATGCGCAGCATCTCCTTGCCATAGGCGTCGTAGCGTCCGGTCTCGCGCCAGAAATCGGCAGGTTGAAGCGTGGGCATCAGGATTTCGATGGCGCCGGCACGATCCTGTTCCTCGCGCACGATCTGCTCGATCTTCTTGAGGACGCGATGGCCGAGCGGCAGCCATGCATAGATGCCGGCCGCCTCCTGACGGATCATGCCCGCCCTGAGCATGAGACGATGCGAAACGATTTGCGCCTCGGAAGGCGTCTCCTTGAGCAAAGGCAGGAAATAGTGGGACAGGCGCATGGATCCAAGACTCGAATATCGCCGCCTTACATACGGAACGCCTCCCAACAGGGCAATTGCCCGCGCTCTGCGGCGTCGGGATGCAGCCCGCCTGCCGGGCGGGTCGTGAACGCGATGCCGCCTTCTCGATTTGCCGCCAAATGCTCTAGCCTTCGCCGGGAATCGCTATTCGACATTGGGGCAGCATGATCTATCAGGCATTTCAGGCCCAGACCGACCTTCTGGCTCCACTGCGCGCCACGGCCGGAATGACGAACGCCTTCTGGCGCGAACCTCTTCTGGGCCCGATCGGCAATACCTGGCTGCGGACGCTGGCCGCCGGGGCGGAATTGATCGCCCAGACGCGGGTGGCGCATGACCGGCCGGCGTTCGGGATCGAACAGGTCAACATCGGCGGCGTGCGAATACCCGTGACCGAGGAAATCATCGCTCAGACATCATTTGGCGCGTTGCTGCATTTCAGGAAGGCCAGATCGGACGCCAACCAGCCGCGCGTGCTACTCGTGGCGCCGATGGCCGGCCATTTCGCCACGCTTTTGCGTGACACGGTCGAGACCCTGTTGCCCGACCACGACGTCTACATCACCGACTGGTTCAATGCCCGCGATATTCCGCGCGGCGCCGGACGTTTCGGCTTCGACGAGTACATCGCGCATCTTATCCAGTTTCTCGATCGCCTCGGCCCGGGCACGCATGTGATCGCGGTCTGCCAGCCTTGCGCGGCCTTGCTGGCTGCGGTGGCTGTGATGGCGGATCAGGGACATCGCGCCCAGCCCCGCAGCATGACGCTGATGGCAGGGCCGATCGACACGCGTATTTCGCCAACCAGCGTCAATCAATTCGCGAAAAGCCATCCCATCGACTGGTTCGAGCGGCATCTGATTTCGGTTGTGCCGGCGCGTCATCGTGGCGCCCATCGCCGAGTATATCCGGGCTTCATGCAACTCATCGCTTTCCTCTCGATGAATCTGCCCCGTCATCTTCGGGCGCATTTCGATCTCCTGCGGGATCGGGTCAGCGGCGATGACGCAAAGGCACAGCACGCCCGCGATTTCTACGACGAGTATTTCGCCGTGCTCGATCTTCCGGCCGAATTTTATCTCGAGACGGTGTCGCGCGTGTTCCAGGATCATCTTCTGCCGCGGCGACGCCTCGTGTGGCGGGGAGAGCCGGTCGATACGCGGGCGATACGTGCGACGGCGCTTCTGACCATTGAAGGCGAGCGCGACGACATTTGCGCGCCCGGCCAGACCGCGGCGGCACAGGAACTGTGCGAACGGGTGCCCTCGTCGCGCCGGCTTCACCACCTGCAACCGCGCGTCGGCCACTATGGCGTTTTCGCGGGGCGTGGCTGGCGCAGCGAAATCTACCCCAGGCTCCGATCCTTCATTGCGGCGAGCCAGTAACCCAGTCACGCTATGCAACCAATAGTTGTATATATTGAAAAACACCCGCATTTGTAAGATGAACGCCCGCTGAAAAATATTCTCAACTTCTGTATAGGGCACTCTTGCATAGTGCGAACTTCATGCTATATTGAAGTCCGTAATAGATGGGAGGCGGAAACGGCGCGTGACTGAGGAATCTCCCCATACGCGCAAATTCCGTAAGGAACTCATGGCCGGGCTTTCCTCGCTCGTCCTCTTGGCCGTGCTCGCCCGCGCTGGGCGCGAAATGTACGGCTACGAGATCGCCAAAGCCGTGAAGGCGGAAGGCGAAGGCGGACTGATCTTCAAGCAAGGGGCGATCTACCCCGTCCTGCGCTCGCTCAACACCACCGGGCTGCTCGACAGCCGGGTGGAGGCCTCAGCGTTTGGGCCGCCGCGCCGCTACTACAGCATCACCGACGAGGGCCGCCACGCGCTGTCCGACTGGCAGGGCGCCTGGCACGACATGCGCGGCTTCGTCGATGACGCACTTGCGGCGCAGGGAGCCGGGTATGAACACAGACCGTCCGCCTGAGACGGTTCGGGCCTATCTCGGCGCGCTGCAAAATGCGCTCAAGGGATGTTCGCCCGGACTGATCAGCGATGCGCTCGCCGATGCCGAAGAGCATCTGCAGGGCGAGATCGCTTCCAACCCCGACAAGAGCGAATCGGAAGTCCTGGCTTCCGTGATCGCGACCTACGGAACGCCCCAGGAGATCGCCGAGGAGTATAGATCCATGGAAGCTGCGATTGCCGGACCGTTCCCGAAGCCCGAACAGAAGCCCGACCCGAACCCCGGATTTTTCGGCGTGATCGGCGACGCACGCGCCTATGGCGCGCTCATGTACATGCTGCTCTCGCTCGCGACAGGCATATTCTATTTTGTCTGGGCCGTTACCGGCATCAGCCTGACGGCCGGCTTTGCCGTCCTCATCTTCGGAATTCCCTTCGCGCTTTTGTTCGTCGGCTCCGTGCGAATCCTGGCCCATATCGAGGGACGCATCGTCGAAGGCTTGCTCGGGGTGCGCATGCCACGACGTCTGCCGGCAGCATCGAGAGATTCGGCCGAGCCGCTCTGGGGCCGCATCAAGGATGCGCTTACCGACATTCGCACCTGGTCGTCGCTGCTCTACATGCTTCTGATGCTGCCGCTCGGCATCTTCTACTTTGTCGTCGCACTGGTCGGCATCGTGGTTCCCTTCGCACTGATCGGCGGTTCGCTCTTCGGTCTGATCAGCGGTCATTCCCGCATCATGTTCAGCGATGTGCCGTGGCTGGATCATGTCTTCCACACTGCACCTGGTCTGGTGCTCGCAATGGCGGTGGGTTCGATGCTGGTGTTCCTGGTGCTCCACGTCGCCAAGGCCATCGGCTGGTTCCACGGCCGCGTCGCAGAAATGCTGCTCGTCAGACTCTGACGGGCAGCAGCAGCCGCGTTCTTCACCATTCGCCTTCGTTGCAACCGGCTTTACCCGGAGTCCGTCATGCGTCCCACACGCACTCTTTCGCTCGTCGCTTTCCGCTTGATCTTTGCTCTTGTGTCAACGCAGGCAGCTGCAGCGACACAACACTGCGAAATAAGCGGCCCACGAAATACGGTTGCAAAAACGGCCCAGCTCTTGCTGTGCATGCAGACTGAGCAGGCCGGGACTGCCCACAGTGTTAACCCGGCCGTAATGGTTGACGTGGCTTATGTCGGTCAGGCTATATCAAATGCCCCGCTTCGGCCGGGCGCCCCAACGGGCTGGGGTACAACAGCCTGAAGTCACACAACGGGTGGGAGTCGTGGAGCGCCGCGACGCGAGGATGACCGACGCATACATAAACTATTGGCATCAATCGGCACGAACGGCCGCGGCAACTTTTTCCTCTCCAGACGGCCGTTGGGCCGTTGCTTCCACATCTGCGACTGCCCTGATCGCGGGCTCGATCGCGTGGCTGGCGATGGGCATTGCCAATCCTGTCGCGTATCACCCGGCGGCATCGGCGCACGCCCTGATGCCCTACGAAATCTTCCAGCGCCTTGTCGCGCAGGCACACCCGGCGGCGGCAGAGTTCGCGGTCATATCGCCCCTGGGACCCGTCGCCCCGAGTCAGACGGCGCGCCCGCCCGCGATGCTCGACGAATCCCTCGCCGCTTCGAATGACGATTCGCAAACGGGCGATGTGGACAACGATGTCCGCACTGTCGCGATCGAGCGCGGCCAGTCATTGGTCTCCGCGCTTTCGAACGCAGGCGCGACCGACGAAGATTCCCAGGCGGCTTCCGACGCGCTCGCCAAGGTTTTCGACCTGCGCGCCCTCAAGGCGGGCGAGACACTCGACGTGACCTTTGCGCCCGCACCGCCTCCGAAAGCGGTGGCCGAAATCATTTATGCTCCGCCTTCCCAGGCCACAGGCGTAGACGCGCAATACACGCAGGCCGCGCCACAACCGGTCGGCCGTCTTCTGTCCGTAACCTTTTCGCCCACCTTCGATCATGACGTGACGATCGCGCGTGAGGCAGCCGGTGGATTCACCGCCGAAAACAAGCATCTCGAACTGCAGGCGCGCTTTCATCGCGCCGGAGCCAAGATCGATTCGAGCCTCTATCTCGCTGCGATGCAGGCGGGAATTCCGGCCCGCGTCGTCGTGCAGCTGATCCACATGTTCTCGTACGAGGTCGACTTCCAGCGCGACATCAAGCCTGGGGACTCATTCGAGGTCTATTACGACTACTACTACACGCGCGACGGGCGGCCGGCGAAGGAAGGCGAGATCGCCTACGCCGCGATGCATCTTCTCGGTCGCACCGTGGCGCTCTATCGCTATCAGCCGAAAGACGAGGACACGGCCGACTTCTTCGACTCGCGCGGCCAGAGCGCCAAGAGCATGCTGATGAAAACGCCGGTCGATGGCGCACGCATTTCGTCCGGCTTCGGCATGCGTTTCCATCCGGTCCTTGGCTACACACGCATGCACAAGGGCATCGATTTCGCGGTTCCGACCGGCACGCCGGTCATGGCGGCAGGCGCAGGCACCGTGCAGATGGAAGGCTGGATGGGCGGCTACGGCAATTTCATGCTCCTCAATCATGGCAACAATTATTCGACCGCCTACGGACACCTCTCGCGTTTCGCGCCCGGTCTGCACCAGGGATCGCATGTGCATCAGGGTCAGGTGATTGCCTATAGTGGCGCGACCGGTCTCGCGACTGGCCCGCACCTGCACTACGAAATCCGCATCAATGGTTCGCAGGTCAACCCGGCCGCCGTGAAGGTTGCACAGGGGCGGATTCTCGACGGCCGCGAACTGACCGATTTCCAGATTGCGCGCCTGCATGTCGACAGCGAAGTCGCAAGCCTGCCGCTCGAAGGAAAAATCGCGGACACCGCCACGGATCTGCGCGCCGCGAAGGACTGATCGAATGCGTCCGCTTGCGTCAGCGAAATTGCTGACACAAGCGGTTTGCAACCGCATCCTTCAGTGGATAGCGTGACTCGGCGCGGATTCTTCATTCATCACGTCGTCGCCGCTTTCGAACGATTGACCATTGATCGTGAGCCCGGTCTTAGCCGCGCTCACATGCACCTTGGCGCCATCACCGATCTTTCCCTCGAGCAGGAGGCTCGCCAACGGGTCCTGAAGACGGCGCTGAATGACGCGCTTTAGCGGACGCGCACCATAGACGGGATCGTATCCCGCGGTTCCAAGCCATTCGCGTGCCTTGGGATCGAGGTCGATCTCGATCTTGCGGTCGGCCAGCAGCCGCGCAAGCCGATCGATCTGGATGTCGACGATCTTGTCCATGTTCGTCCGGCTCAGGCGATGGAACAGGATGATCTCGTCCAGCCTGTTGAGAAATTCCGGACGGAAATGCGCCCGCACCGCGCCCATGACCTGGGCCCGCGCTTCGCGCGATTCTGCACCTTCTGCCGTCGAAAGAAATTCGGTTCCAAGGTTGGAGGTCAGAATGATCACCGTGTTGCGGAAGTCCACCGTGCGGCCCTGCCCATCCGTGAGCCGGCCATCGTCGAGCACCTGCAGCAGAACGTTGAACACGTCGTGGTGGGCCTTCTCGACTTCGTCGAACAGCACGACCTGATAGGGTCGCCGGCGCACCGCTTCCGTAAGCGTTCCGCCCTCCTCGTAACCGACATAGCCGGGAGGAGCTCCGATCAGCCGGGCGACGGAATGCTTCTCCATGAATTCCGACATGTCGATGCGCACCAGCGCGCTGTCGTCGTCGAACAGGAATTCGGCGAGCGCCTTGGTGAGTTCGGTCTTGCCCACGCCCGTCGGTCCGAGAAACAGAAACGAGCCGATGGGGCGATTGGGATCCTGAAGGCCTGCGCGCGCGCGGCGCACCGCGTTCGATATGGCCCGCACCGCCTGATCCTGCCCCACGACACGCCGCTCGAGCGAAGATTCCATGTGAAGCAGCTTGTCGCGCTCGCCTTCGAGCATCTTGTCGACCGGAATGCCCGTCCATCGCGATACAACCGCGGCAATGCTTTCCGGCGTGACCGCCTCGTTGGCGAGAACATTCGCCTGCTTTTCTTCGATGGATTTCAGCTTCCGCTCAAGGTCCGGAATGACGCCATAGGTCAACTCGCCGGCGCGTCCGAGATTGCCCTTGCGCTGGGCGATTTCCAGTTCCTGCCGCGCGGATTCCAGCTTCTCCTTCAGCCCCTGAACATCCTGCAGGGACTTCTTTTCCTCCTGCCAGCGGGCAGTCAGGACGGCCGATTTCTCTTCGGTTTCTGCCAGCTCGACTTCCAGTGCGCCGAGGCGGTCGCGCGAGGCCTGGTCGCTCTCCTTCTTCAACGCTTCGCGTTCGATCTTGAGCTGGATGGCGCGGCGATCAAGTTCGTCGAGAGCTTCCGGCTTGGAATCGACCTGCATGCGCAGGCGGCTCGCCGCTTCGTCCATGAGATCGATCGCCTTGTCGGGAAGGAAGCGGTCGGCAATGTAACGATGCGAAAGCTGCGCGGCGGCGACGATGGCGCCATCGGTGATCCGCACGCCGTGATGGACTTCGTATTTCTCCTTGAGGCCGCGCAGGATCGAGATCGTGTCTTCGACCGTCGGCTCCGAGACGAAGACCGGCTGAAAGCGCCGCGCGAGGGCAGCGTCCTTCTCGACATGCTTGCGATATTCGTCGAGCGTCGTCGCGCCGACGCAGTGGAGTTCGCCACGCGCCAGTGCCGGCTTCAGCAGGTTGGACGCATCCATGGCGCCATCGGCTTTTCCGGCGCCGACCAGCGTATGCATTTCATCGATGAACAGGATGATCTTTCCGGCCGCCGACGTGACTTCCGACAGAACGGCCTTCAGCCGCTCTTCAAACTCGCCGCGAAACTTCGCGCCGGCGATGAGCGAGCCCATGTCGAGCGCCATCAATCGCTTGTCACGCAGGCTTTCCGGCACATCGCCATTGACGATGCGCAATGCCAGCCCTTCGGCGATGGCCGTCTTGCCGACGCCCGGCTCGCCGATGAGGACGGGATTGTTCTTGGTGCGGCGGGAAAGAACCTGGATCGTGCGGCGGATTTCTTCGTCGCGGCCGATCACGGGATCGAGCTTGCCCTGGCGAGCCAGTTCCGTCAGATCGCGGGCATACTTCTTCAAGGCGTCATAGCTGTTTTCGGCGGTGGCGCTGTCGGCCGTGCGGCCCTGGCGCAACCCCTTGATCGCGGCGTTCAGCGCCTGCGGATTGACGTTCGCATCCTTCAGGATGCGGGCGGCATCGGTGCCCTGCGCCATCGCGAGCGCCAGAAGCAGCACCTCCGCGGTGACGAAACTGTCGGAGGCTTTCTTGGCGATCTCTTCCGCCGAATCCAGCAACCGCGCGGTTTCGGGCGCGAGATAGACCTGGCCTACGCCCGAACCTTCCACGCGCGGCAATTTCGCCAGCGCGAGTTCGACCTGTTCGCGCACCTGATCGGGCCGGCCATCGGCCGCGCGAATGAGCCGCGCCGCCAGACCTTCCTCGTCGTCGATCAAAACCTTCAGAAGATGATCGGGCTTGAACAGCTGATGATTGGAGCGAAGCGCCAGCCCCTGGGCGGATTGAATGAACCCGCGCGCCCGCTCGGTGAATTTCTCGATATCCATGTCGACCTCTCCGGGGAGGGCCCCTTAAGGCAGCCGCTCGCCATGTCGCAATACTGCGCCACGGCCTCCATGGAGCGCCGTGTTCCATCAGATATGTAGAGCGAATTTGCGGGGCGACAAGAGAGCCCCGGGACTGTGCCGCGGCGCGCCGGGCGATGTCGCCGCTCGATGGCGATGCCGGAAAATGCGTGCCTCAGACCGTGGCTTCGTCGCCTTCTTCGTCTTCCATCTCCATCTGGTCGGAGAGGGAGAAAGACGGCGCACTGCCATTCGGGGCTGGCGTGTCGCCGCCATTGCCGTTGCCGCCAGGACGCGGTGCGCCATTCTGCTGATTGGGCTGTGACTGCCCCTGATAGGGCTGCTGAACCGGCTGGCTTGCGGCCAGGATGCGGTAATAGTGTTCGGCGTGCTGCAGGTAGTTCTCGGCCATCACGCGATCGCCCGACGAGTTCGCGTCACGGGCCATCTGCAGATATTTCTCATACACATGCGCCGCCGAGCCGCGGATCTTGATCTCCGGTCCGCTCGAATCGAACGTCCGGTTGGGATTGATATTGTTGCTATTGTTGCTGCTATTCTGCGGCCTGCGACCGCGTCCACGAGAGCGCTTCACGTGATCCCCTTTTATCCTTTCGTGCCGTTCAGGCCGTCCGCGGCACATCGAACCCGCGTGTTTTTCCCGCTTTGTCGCAGGGACGGCGCATTTCGCGCAGATCCGTCTGCCAGCCAGGTAGGACGCGGAACCTGTTTTTGCCTTGCACAGAGTGCGGCGCCTGATCTGCGCCAACCGCCCCCGGTCCCCAAGCGCCAGACAGTGGGCGCTCGGCAGCATCTCTGCTCCCCAAGACACGATGGAAGCTAACGAGTTGCGTCAGTCTTTCCAACTGATTTTTTGCGGCATTGGCGCCACGTCAGCCCGCCCGGCCGGCTACCAGACAGCGAACGACCCCCGAGAGATCGGGAGAACGCCTTAGGACTTCAAGCCCTCCGGCCCGCAGAAGGCGCGTAACGGCCGCCTCCGCGCCCCGGCCGATCTCGAGGAATGTCCGGCCACTCGGCGCAAGGCGATCGGCGATCAGAGGGGCGAGAACGCCATAGGCCTCCGGCCCTTCGATCCCCGCAGCCAGAGCGTCCTTCGGCTCAAAATCCCGCACCTCCGGCTCGCACCGCGTTCGCTCGGCCTCTGAAAGATAGGGCGGATTGGCGAGAATGACCTCGAATTGTCCCGGCCCAAGCTGCGCCCAATCGGTCCATTCCAGTATGCATCGGGCAGCCAGCCCGTGCCTTTCGATGTTCCGCCGCGCATATCCCAGGGCGGCCTGGGAAGCATCGACACCAACCCCAGTGGCAGCTGGCCGGTTGGCGAGAAAGGCGGCGAGAAGGCACCCGGACCCGGTTCCCAGATCGAGCACGCGCAAGCGGGCTGCAGTCTCGGGAAAGGCACGCAGCGCTGCCTCGACCAGGGTTTCGGAGTCCGGCCGCGGCACCAGCACGCCTGGCCCGACGTCGAATGCCAGGCCGTAAAACTCTTTCGAGCCGACGATATACGCGACAGGTTCGCGCGCCTCGCGACGCACGAGAAAAGATTCGTATCGTGCCACCTGCTCGGGCGAAGGGTCATCGCGCAGAAGAAGATCGTTGGGCTCGCAATCCAGCGCATGTGCCAGCAGCACCCGCGCATCCAGCCGCGCGGATTCGATGCCGGCTGCGGCGAGACGCGCCACAGCCGGCGCGAATGGCTCCTTCAACCCGCTCACCGCAGCGTTTCGCTCTCCAGCGTCGCAAGCTTGCTCGCCTGATCCTCGGTGATCAGCGCGTCCACGACTTCGGCCAGATCGTCACCCGAAAGGATACGGTCGAGCTTGTAGAGCGTGAGGTTGATGCGATGGTCGGTGACGCGGCCTTGCGGGAAGTTATAGGTGCGAATCCGTTCGGAGCGGTCGCCCGAACCCACAAGATCCTTGCGATCCGCCGCGCGCGTCGCCGCGATGCGCGAGCGTTCCGCCTCGAAGATTCTCGCCTTGAGCAGCTTCATCGCCTGGGCTTTGTTCTTGTGCTGCGATTTCTCTGTCTGTTGAGCCACCGCGATGCCGGTCGGCAGGTGCGTGATGCGCACGGCGCTCTCGGTCTTGTTGACGTGCTGGCCGCCGGCGCCGCTCGCACGATAAACGTCGATCCGCAGATCCTTGTCTTCGATCTGCACATCGACATCTTCCGGTTCCGGCAGCACTGCGACAGTGGCGGCAGAGGTATGGATTCGCCCCCCCGCCCCCGTCACGGGGACTCGCTGCACGCGATGCACGCCGCTTTCGAATTTGAGCCGCGCATAGGCACCCTGCCCGACAACTTCCATGACGGCGTCCTTGATGCCGCCGAGATCGCTGTCGCTGACGCTCAAAATCTCGGCACGCCAGCCCTGGAGCTGTGCATAGCGCTGGTACATGCGCAGCAGATCGCCCGCGAAAAGCGCGGCTTCATCGCCGCCCGTGCCGGCCCGCACCTCTACGATCGCCGAGGAATCGTCGGCGGCGTCCTTGGGCAGCAATTTGACCTGCAACTCGTGTTCGAGTTTCGCAAAGCGATCCTTGAGAAGCGCGTGTTCTTCGAGGGCCATCGCGCGCAACTCGGGATCGATCTGGCTGTCGGCCGCGAGCGATTCCGCTTCGCCCAGTTCGCGCGACGCCGTGCGATAGGCGGCGACCGCGTCGACGATCGGCGCGAGTCCCGCATGTTCCTTGGCAAGCTTCGCGAATTCGGGCCCGGCGCGACCGGACGACAGCTCGGCCTCGACCGCTTCAAAGCGGTCGACCAGCCGGGACAGCTTGGCTTCGGGAATCATGGACGGAAGATGAGCGCGCTATTCCGCCGGCTCAAGGGCAGCGGCTTCGCGATGCGCCTCGATATCCGCGGCTTTTTTCTCGCAAAGTTCCACGACGTGATCGACCAGCTTCGTATTGTCGAGCTTATAGGCCGGCTTGCCGTTCAGATAGATCATGCCGGCGCTGCCGCCCGCGCCGCCGCCGGTAAATCCGAGATCGGTTTCGCGCGCTTCGCCGGGTCCGTTGACCACGCAGCCGATGATCGAAAGCGTCATGGGCGTGGCGATATGCTTCAGCCGGTCTTCCAGCGTCCTGACCGTGTCGATCACGTTGAAACCCTGCCTTGCGCAGGACGGGCACGACACGATGTTGACGCCGCGATGGCGCAGCCCGAGCGATTTCAGGATATCGAAACCGGCGCGGATTTCCTCGACCGGATCGGCCGACAGCGACACGCGGATCGTGTCGCCGATCCCCGACCACAACAGCATGCCAAGGCCGATGGCGGACTTCGCCGTACCCGACATCAATCCGCCGGCTTCGGTGATGCCCAGATGCAGCGGGTAGTCGCAGGCTTCCGCCAGCCCCTGATAGGCGGCGACGGCGAGAAACACGTCGGACGCCTTCACGCTGATCTTGAATTCCGTGAAGTCGTTGTCTTCGAGGATGCGCGCATGGTTGAGCGCGCTTTCCACCATCGCCTCGGGACACGGCTCGCCGTATCGCTCGAGCAATTCCTTCTCGAGCGAGCCGGCATTGACGCCGATCCGCATCGAGCACCCATGATCCTTGGCGGCCTTCACCACTTCGCGGACGCGTTGCGCCGAGCCGATATTGCCGGGATTGATGCGCAGGCATGCGGCGCCCGCCTGGGCCGCTTCGATGGCGCGTTTGTAGTGAAAATGGATGTCGGCCACGATCGGCACCTGGGCCGCCTTGACGATGGCGCGCAGGGCCGCAGTCGATTCCTCGTCGGGACACGACACGCGCACGATATCGGCGCCGGCCTCTTCCAGTTCGCGCACCTGGTTGATCGTGGCGCGAGCATCGGAGGTGACGGTGTTCGTCATGCTCTGGACGGAGATCGGCGCATCGCCACCCACTTCGACCTTGCCGACGTGGATCTTGCGCGATTTTCGCCGCTCGATGTCCCGATACGCTCTGAGACTCATGGCGTCATGCTTTCCATCTAATGGCGTGCCTGCAAACCGATGTCGTGTCCGAACGGCAGCATCTCAAGGCGGGTCCTGCGACCGGCTTGCTTCCGGCGTCACAGCGTCAGGGCCTACGGCCACCCTGACGGTCTACAACAGCCTGCGGATCGAGCGAAAGGGCCTCGGTCATCTGACCGGAATGCCCTGCGGCGCCCATCTGCTGCCCATCGAGTTCCACGCCCACGGCGCCGGCGTCGGTGGCGGTGAGCGAGAGCCCGACCCGATCGGGAACCCGGTAGGAATCCCCCGCCCGCAGAACCCTGTTGAAATAGACCTTACCGTCCGCGCCCTGCACCAGGACGCGCGTTGGCCCGTTGGCGCGCAATACGATGCGAACGCCACGATTGAGCGCTCCATAGGTCAGGCCGGGAACGGGGGGCGGCGTGGCCGGAACAGCAACGGACCCGGCCGGGGGCTTCGCCGCAGTCTGGACCGGCGGAACGGTGGGTCCATGGCCCGGAACCTGGACCGGCGGCAGGGGCGCCGTCGTCACGGCGGCGCCACGCGGTGCTGTAGGCCTCACCGTTGCGGCAGGCGGGGCGCCCAGCGTCGTTCCGGTCGTGGCTGGCCCGGACGGATTTGAGGTCGGCGGCGAACCCGGCGCGGGTTTCTGTTCAATCCGGGTCGGCGGCGCTGCGACCTGCTCGGTCGCGCCGCGATCTACCGATTTGACAAGATGGTAGGCGCCATATCCGAGAACGCCCAGCACGACGAGCGCCATGACGGCCCAGCCATGCGGCAGACGGCGGTCGTCCGTATCGGGGGGCTCGCCGACCTGGGGTGAGCCATCGCTGCGGCCGGCAATCTCGCGCTTGAAGCGTTCGACATGGTCCACGGGATCGAGACCGAGGTAATCGGCATAGGAGCGCACAAAGCCCACGGCATAGGTGCGGCCGGGAAGCGCTTCCAGCCGGTCTTCTTCAAGCGCTTCGAGATGGTCCTTGCGGATGCGCAGGACTTTCGAGACCTGGGCGAGTTCGTCGCCCCGGCGCAGGCGCGCGGCGCGCAAATCCTGCCCGACCGTCTCGAGCGGCCTATCGGCGTCACCCGAGATTTCGCGAAGGTGAAGCCTGCGTTGGCTGAGTTCGCCGCGTTCGTCCAGCGTCAAATGCGTGACCTTGGTCATACGAACACGAATACAGCCAACCCGTTCCGCACTCCAGCGAAACGAATTTTATTCTGCGGACGGCGGGAGAGCCGCGACGAAGGATCGCGCGGCTCACACCCGTCAGCTACTTGCCGCTGCTCTGGTACCCCGTGGACTGCATGCGGGTGAGCGTGTCCTGAGAATCTTTCTCCTGGGCGTTCCAGTCGCGCACCGACTTGCACGAACGGGTCGCACCCAGACGCGAACCGGTCGGCGGCGCGCCCGATTTGCAAACGATCCGATCCAGATCGACATCGGAACTGGCCGTCTGATTGGCCGGTGCCGGTGCCGCTGCCATGGCGGGCGCGGGCGTCATCGAATTCTGCGCGCCCGGCGGTGCCGTCACTGTCGCTGCCGGCGGCAGCGTGGACGTGGTGTTGTTGCCTGCTGCAACCGGATCGGCCAGCGAAAGCGCCGGTGCTGCCAAAAGGGCGCCGGCAGAAACCAACAAAAGACAGACTTTGTGCATGATCTTTCGACCTCTTGTCATACTTGCTCTGACACTGTGCCTAGCAGAGGAGCAACGAAAGGGCGAGTTAATTTTGAGACGAGACCCACACATTAACGTAACCCGGCCGAAAACGCCCTGCTTTGAGCACGCCAATTGCAGGGTAGACGTATGAGGCGGGGCGATTCATCACGACAAATCGGCGGATATCCGCGAGGAATCTGTGAATTCGGTTTCCCGCCGATAGAACCCCCGATCGAACAGCCAGCGGAATTTGCGGTAAACGGCCGCCTCGCTTTGCGCGGTCAGAAAGTTCCGCCCGGGCGCCTGGCCGCTCGCGTTCAGGGTCGGCAGGCTCACACGGTCCGCCATGCCGAGCGCCGCACCAATCTCGGCCGCGAGATGTTCGAACCGCACCATCGCCAGATTGGCGGGGATGTTGCCGTCGATCGCATACCAGTCTTCGATCCGTGCCGGCAGGCGGCCGAAAAACGGCGCGCGCTCCGCGAAGCCTGCGAAATCGCCGGCCTGCGCCAGGCTGAAGGCGGGGCCGCTGCGTGTGACGGCGCGGCCCGAGCGCAGATGATTGTAGTAGGAGATTTCGAGATGGTAGGGATTGCGCATCACCGCGACGATGCGCTCGAAATCCTCGAGCCTCCTGCCGAACGCCGCCAGATCCTCGCGCGCTTCGGTCAGCGTCGCATGCCGCCGCCCTTCGACGCGCCGCGCCCGGCCGCCCGGCCGCAGACCCATGGCTTGCAACGCTGTCTTCGCGCTTCGCCGCACGCGCCCTAGCATCGTCTGCGGCGCCGTACTCGGCGGTCCCGTCACCACCGCGCCCGGCTTCGCATGCTCGACCAGCCATTGCGTGATCGACATGCCGGCCGCTTTCGGCACATGGAGAAACAACAGACGGTCGTCGAAGAACATGGCTCTCCCGCGCGGACGCGCGATGAAGCTAGCCGGTCGCCCTGCAGAGGACAATCACGGGTCCGCGCGAGCAGGACGTGCTGGCCGATGGATGCAAATCCGCAAACCTTTTTCGTGTCATCCCCGCGAAAGCGGGGACCCAGTCTGTCATGCAGGCCCGTACGCTGGGTCCCGGATCGCGCTGCGCGCGTCCGGGATGACACGCAAAAATAGGAAAAACAGAGCAGTACCAATATCCCTATTCAAGTTCCGCGAACTTTTTTGGAATCTTCCTCGTTGTGCAAACGAAATACCTTGCCCGCTCCGAATTTGCTCTCCAGCTCTGCATGCGCCTCGTCCAAACTCTTCGCCCAAACGGTCACCCGCTGGCCGGGTGTCGTATCGTTTTCCCAGATAATCGCGTGATACAGCCTGAGCGGATCGCGCATGTCCTCGCTCACTTGATCACCACGCCTCGTTCGGCGGCGAAGGCGGTGAGTCTTGTGCGCAGGCTGTGGTCGCCGCGGTCGCAGAGCTTGTCGACGAATTCGGAAATCTCGCGCGTGTCGAGGCTGCGCATTGTCGGCGTGTTGGGATCGATATCGCCGGAGACCAATTGGCGCAAGTCCGTATCGATTCCAAGTATGTTACCTCAGCTGAAGATAGGGTCCGGTTGACAAGGGCGTCCACGGCGACGTGTGGCTGCTATGCCCAGAATGGCCACTGTGTGTTTGTTTATAGGCACGGCGGTTTGTCTTTGGATCGACCGCCCACATTGCCACATTGTCCGCATAATAGCTCGAGAGCGATGGAGAAGCCATTTCCTCGACCCAGTATGTGGTGTTGGTTGCCAGCATGGTCGGAGAGATTTTGACCTTGGTCTCTTTGCACCTGCTTGTCGCACCATGCCAATTGCCTGCAATGAGTTTGCCCGGGACGCCTTTCGAGGTGTTGCTGTAAATTCCCGTAAAAAACCTGCGGAAACGACTGCCAGGGCCCGATTCCTCCCGGACGAGGATGTCCGTGATCACCTTTCCCTTCCCTATGATCGGGACGGCAATGTGCGTCCAAGCGGAGAACAGACTTAAACTCGATCCCAGTGAATAGAACGTCGAGACGTCAAGGAAGCCGTACGTACACAGGAATTCGCCGTTTCTGTCCCGGTTGGACTCCGGTGTCACGCGGCCTTCGAACGCCCTCGATTGAGGTGCGAGAAATGACAAAGAACTGGCAATCACCAGTGCCGTCGTTATCAGAAGAGCTTTTCTGAACACGTCCCTTTCCCCCAGCATGCTTGTATCTTTTCGGAAACAATATTCCCGGAAACAGATCGCCGCAAGCCACGCTCGTGAAAAGGCCGCGGCGCCAGGACTGCTTGGCGTCCTCCATGGGCCCGAGCATCTCGATATTTCGGGACAAATTTCTCTTTTATTGCTGCAATGGCGTTATCGCGCCAGCATACGTGTCGAGAGCGGGACCGAGCGACGCCTTGAGCGGCTCGAGCCACGGTTCATAGTTCCGCCACCAATCGACAGTCTCGGTGAAAATCGGGCGTCGAACCTGCTCGTTGCTGAAGGAGTTGAAGGCGCGCGCGCTCTTGTGAAACTCAAGACAGCCGGGTTCGAAGGGGACGCCGATGAAATCGAGAAGACTGCGCACTTCGCCTTCGATATCCGCGACGAGCCGCTCGTAAATCACGCGATGGATTTTTCCGGGCAGCACACGGTCAAAGTGGTCCATCAACCGCACGTAGTCCCGATAAAACAGGCCAATGTCGGTGAGCCGATAGGAAACGGGCGGCGCATGCGCAAAGCTCATCGTGAAATTCGCCAGACAGCAGCCAATGGGATGCCTGCGCACGTCAATGATCCTGGCGTCGGGAAATATCAGATGAATCAGCCCCACATGCCACAGGTTGAACGGACATTTGTCGACAAATAGCGGCTTGCCATGGACGCGATGAACATTGGAGAGCTGAAGATATTTCTCACCCATCGCCCGAAGATCCTCGGCGGCAAGCCGGTTCATTCCGTTTGGATAATCGGGCCCGCTTTGCGGCATGACGTCTTCGCCCACGATACGCAGGATCGACTGCAATTCGCCGGCACCTTCGATCTGCGAGTGCGAGCCCAAAATTTGCTCTGTCAGCGTTGATCCTGCTCGCTGAAGGCCAAGCACGAATATGGGTTCGTTCGAAGGATGGCCTGCGCCCGAATACTTCCTGAAGAGTTCGGGAGAAAATACGGCTTCCGCCCGCGCCACCATGTCTGTGGTGTCCCTTGGGTCGTAACGCAAATCGATACGGCGAATCGCGTTTCCCCTGGAGTAGTGCTGAAACGATTTCTCGAAATTGCACACGTCGCCATGGGCTTTGCCCAGGGCAAAATGTAGGTCGGCGCGATGCTGCCCGGACATCGCCGGTCGGCTCAGCTGATGTTCCATGACATCGACATCCTCCTGCGAGAACGCAAACGTCTTCATGCTGGCAAGCGACCACCAGATGGTTCCCATGCCCGGCGCCAGCGCTGCCGCCTTGCGCCACGCATCGACAGCATCCTGCGAATGACCGCCCATGCTTCGAAGCGTCGAAGCCAGCAGAGACCAAAACTCAGGACACTCCGGATGATCTTCTGCCAGCCGGCGATAGCACGCCGCCGCGTCCGCAAACTCTCTCTTCCTGCACAGCAACGCCGCGTAACACTTTTGAAACAGCGGATTGCCGGAATCCGACGCAAGCAATGTTGTGGTTTCTTCCAGCGCCTCGTCGATTTTTCCATGATACAACAGCAACAATGAGAAGTTATATCTGTAGACCCTATTGTGGGGCTTCTCCCGGACACAGCGCGCGAGGAGACTCTCCGATTCTTCCTGACGGCCTTCGTAAGACGCAATCGCTGCCATAAGATCGAGAACATCGGTGTCGTCGGGATGCCGCGCCAAAACCTTGGCCGCGATCCGGCTTGCCTGTTCGACACGACCGTTCTGGAGGGCTTCCCTGGCACGGAGAAGGCGACCGTCGCACACAGGAGACAAGGTGGCGAACAGCTTCTCGAGCGCCTCCGCGAAAAGCGATTCTGTCTGCGATGCAGCGTCACGCCATTCGGGATCGCGCTGCGAAATGCCGCTGGTCACCGTTTCATCGCGGCTCACTTGATGACCACACCGCGTTCGGCGGCGAAGGCGGTGAGTCTTGTGCGCAGGCTGTGGTCGCCGCGGTCGCAGAGCTTGTCGACGAATTCGGAAATCTCGCGCGTGTCGAGGCTGCGGAGCATCAGCTTGATGGGGCCGATATTGCCGGGCTGCATCGAAAGGCTGCGCAGGCCCACGCCGATCAGCGCCATGGCTTCGAGCGGGCGTCCTGCCATCTCGCCGCAGAGCGAGACTTCGCCATTGGCTTCGGCGGCGCTGCGCACGATCTGCCTGATGAGCGTAAGCCCCGGCGGGCTGAGCGGATCGTAGCGGCGGGCGACGCGTGGATTGGTGCGATCGGAAGCGAAGACGAACTGAAAGAGATCGTTGGAGCCGATGGAGACGAAATCGGCGCAGCGCAGGATCTGCGGCAGCATGAAGGCGAGCGCCGGCACTTCGAGCATGGCGCCCACCAGTGTCTGACGCGGATGCGGCAGCGAGAGGAGCCGCGCGCGTTCGAGCTCGCGATCCACCAGCGCGCGCGCATTGTTGAATTCCGCGACGTCGGTCACCATCGGCAGCAGCACGCGCAGCACGCGATCGGCGGCCGCGGCGATGAGGGCGCGAAACTGGTAGCGGAGCAGCGCGGGGCGATCGAGCGCAATGCGCAACGCCCGCCAGCCCAGCGCGGGATTTTCCTCGCGCTCCCAGCGGCCATAGGGAAGGATCTTGTCGCCGCCAAGATCGAGCGTGCGGAAAATCACCGGCCGCTTGCCAGCCGCCTCGATCACCTTGCGGTAGAAGCCGATCTGATCGGCGAGGCGCGGCATCGTCTCGCCCACCATGAACTGCAATTCGGTGCGGAAAAGGCCGATGCCATGCGCCCCCGAAGCATCGAGATGCGGCATGTCGATCAGAAGGCCCGCATTCATCATCAGCTGGATGGGCACGCCGTCTTTCGTCACCGCCGGCAGATCGCGCGCCGCCGCCATGCGCGCCACCTGCACTTCGCGGCGCTGCCGGCGCGCCTCGAAGGCCGCGATCACATCGGGCATGGGGCGCAATTGCGCTTCGCCGGTTTCGCCATCCACCGCGATCGCGTCGCCCGCGCGCGCGGTGTCGACGATTCCCTTCACCGCCCCGGCCAGCGGCAGACCCATGGCGCGGGCGACGATGGCGACATGCGAGGTCGATTCCGCGTCTTCGAGCACGAGACCGGCGAGGCGGTCGCGGCCATAGTCGAGCAGTTCCGCCGGGCCCATCGAGCGGGCGACGAGCACGGTGTTGTCGGGGAGATGACGGCCCTTGTTGCTTGCGCCGTCGCCGGCCAGATGGCGCTGCAGCCGGCGTGCGAGGTCCTCGAAATCATGCAGCCGTTCGCGCAGATAGGGATCGCCCATGCGGGTGACGCGCAGGCGCAATTCGTCCTGCACGCGCTCGACCGCGGCCTCGGCGGTGAGGCCGCTGCGCACCGCGTCGCGCAGCTTCAGCCGCCAGCCCTGATCCTGCGCGAACAGGCGATAGGCCTCGATGACTTCGCGGCTCTCTTCGCTGAGATCGAGTTCGCTGGATTCGAGCATCGCGTCGACCGAGGCGCGCAAGGCATCGAGCGATTCCTCGAGACGCCTGAGTTCTGTCTGAGGATCGTCGGCGATCATGCGCTCGACCTTCACGCGCGGCTCGTGGAACACAACCTGTCCCACCGCCACGCCTTCCGACAGACCTTCGCCCTTGAAGGCGCGCGGCTGATCGATGCGAAGTTCGGGTTCGTCGAGTTCGGCGATGTCGAACAGCGCACCATGGGCGACGATCTCGGCCAGCACCATCGCGACGGTTTGCAGCGCTTCGACTTCCTCTTCGTCGTAGAGGCGCGGCGTGCGGTTTTGCACGGTCAGCACGCCATAGACCTGGCCGCCGCGCACGATGGGCACGCCGAGAAAGGATTTGAACGGATCTTCGCCCGTCTCCGGCCGATAGGAAAACCGCGGATGGACGGGCGCGTCGCTGAGATTGACCGGTTCGGCCGCCTCGGCGACGAGACCGACGAGACCCTCGCCGGAGCGCATGCGCGTGCGGTGCACCGCGGCGCGGTTCAGGCCTTCGGTGGCGAACAGTTCGAGCGCACTGCCGGCGCGGCGCAGATAGATCGAGCAGACTTCCGCCACCATGTTGGCGGCGATCAGCGTGACGAGACGGTCGAGCCTTTTTTGCGCGCTCGCGGGCTCGGCCATGATCTCGCGCAGCCGCCGCAGCAGCAGACGCGGGCCTCCCGATGCGAGCGCCGGCATCAGGCAGCTTCGAACACAAAGACACAAAGGTCACGAAGACGATCTTTGTGAACTTCGTGTCTTCGTGTTGAATTCATGTCTTGTTTCAGTCCTTAGGCGGCGTCGAGTTCGTAGGCGGAATGGAGCGCGCGCACGGCGAGTTCGACGTATTCTTCCGGGATGAGCACGCTCACCTTGATCTCCGAGGTCGAGATCACCTGGATGTTGATACCCTTCTCCGCCAGCGTGCGGAACATCGTCTGCGCCACGCCGGGATGGGCGCGCATGCCGATGCCGATGATCGAGACCTTCGCCACATCGGCGTCGGACGTGACATCGCGATAGCCGATGGCGAGCGCCGCCTTCTCGATCGCATCGAGCGCGCGGGCCAGATCGCCGCGGCCGACGGTGAAGGTGAGATCGGTCTTGCGCGCATCCTCGCCGACATTCTGGACGATCATGTCGACATTGACGCCGGCATCGGCGAGCGGCCCGAAGATCGCCGCCGCGACTCCCGGCTGGTCGGGAATGCGATGCAGCGTGATCTTGGCCTCGTCGCGCGAATAGGCGATGCCGGTGACGGGTTTCTTCTCGATCATGTCTTCCTCATCGCACAATAGCGTGCCGCCGCCATCCGGATCGAAGGTGGAGAGCACGCGCAGCGGCACGCGGTGCAGCATGGCAATCTCGACCGAGCGCGTCTGCAGCACCTTGGCGCCGAGCGACGCCATTTCGAGCATTTCCTCGAACGCGATCCGCGGCAGGCGCCGTGCCTTGGGCACGATGCGCGGATCGGTGGTGTAGACGCCGTCGACGTCGGTATAGATGTCGCAGCGGTCGGCGCGGAGCGCCGCGGCCACCGCCACAGCACTCGTGTCGCCACCGCCGCGGCCGATGGTGGAAATGCGATCGTCCGGCGCGACGCCCTGGAAGCCGGCGATCACCGCGACCTGGCCTTGCGCGAGCCTTTGATTCAGCGGGTCCGAATCGATCTCCAGAATGCGCGCCGAACCGTGCATCCCAGACGTGCGCACCCTGACCTGCCAGCCGAGCCACGACCGCGCATTGACGCCGATGGCGGCCAGCGCGATCGCGAGCAGGCCGGCGCTCACCTGTTCGCCCGCCGCCACCACCACATCGTATTCGCGCGCGTCGTGCAGCGCCGAAAGCTCGCGCGTCCAGGCGACGAGCTTGTTGGTCTCGCCCGCCATGGCGGAAACGACCACCGCCACCTCGTCGCCCCGCTCCACCTGGCGCTTCACCAGCTGCGCCACGTGGCGGATGCGATCCAGGTCGGCGACGGATGTGCCGCCGAATTTCATTACGACTTTGGCCACTCAGATCATCCGCTGGCGTGTTGCGGGGGAACGCCATACATAGACGTGCGATGCGCAGCACTCAACGCCCGACCGACGAGCCTTCGCGCGATCCGGCCGAGATCGCGAAATTCGCCGCACTGGCCGGCGCATGGTGGGACCCCGATGGTGCCTTCGCCGCCCTTCATCGCCTCAATCCCTTAAGGTTGCGCTTCCTCCGCGACATCGCCGCTGCGCAATTCGGCCGCGACAGGCAGGCGCTGGCGCCCTTTGCCGGGCTCTCGCTCGTCGATATCGGCTGCGGCGGCGGGCTCCTGAGCGAGCCACTGGCCCGGATGGGTTTTGCCGTGCTGGGCATCGATGCGGCCGAAGACGGCATCCGCGCCGCCGAAGCCCACGCCGCCCGCACGGGCACGGAGGTTGCCTATCGCTGTGCCACCGCAGAGGCTCTGGCAGCCGCGCCCGGGCGCTTCGACGTGGTGGTTGCCATGGAGGTGATCGAGCATGTGGCCGACGTGGAGAGCTTTCTCTGCGCCTCTGCGGCCCTTCTGAAACCGGGCGGACTGTTCTTCGCCGCCACCATCAACCGGACTCTGAAGGCGCTGGCGCTGGCCAAGCTTGGTGCCGAATATGTGCTGGGCTGGGTGCCACCGGGCACGCATGACTGGCAGAAATTCGTGACGCCGCGCGAATTCGCCCGCCATCTCGACACCGCGGGCCTGACCGTTACGGACACACAGGGCATCGTCTTTGATCCCCTCGCCTGGGCCTGGCGCTCCTCGCGCGACACCGATGTCAACTACATGATCGTGGCGCGGCGGGACTAGGCTTCGTTCCAGTTTCCCTGGTTTTTCCCTGGTGGTCCGTCAAAACCTCAATGTTTATAGGCCTTTTCTGCACATCTGAAAATTTTTTCCCTGCTTTTTTCCCTGCAGCAGGGAACATTTCACCGGGCGTTCCGCTTCGCCGCACACGCATGACGGCAATATAACCATTTCAGTCATAATGTCAACCGTAACGTCTCGGTGACGCTGGCTGCTCCCAGGACAATGAGGTCAGGCAACTTCGGGAGCGACCGGCCGGAGAACGAGCGAGGCGGCACCGCCCCCTCACCCTGCCCTCTCCCCCAAAACATTGGGGGAGAGGGAAAGGTCATGCGAGTGCGTGTGCACCTGCAAAAATCCCCTCAGACTTCGCTTTGTAACCCTCTCTCCCACACGCATGTGGGGGAGAGGGAATGGGGGAGAGGGAAAGAGCGTGCGTGGGTGTCCGCGAGCGCGTGGACGCATTCCTTCAGACTTCGCTTCGTACCTCCCTCTCCCACACGCATGTGGGGGAGAGGGTCGGGGTGAGGGGGGCGTGCCGCTTCGCGGTCGGTGCGTTCCACGAACACTGTCACCGGCACGCCTCTCCTGCAGAGGCCATCAATTGCAATTTCGGTCTCCATTTCAGTGTCGCCTCAGCGGCCCACGGTCGCCATCAGCTGCTCGGGGTAGCGTTCGCCCTGAATATCGATTTTCGCGGCAGCGGCCTCGATGTTCGCGAGGTCCTGCTTTGTCAGCGTGACGCTTGCCGCCCCGTTATTCTCGTCCAGGCGCGCGGTCTTCGTGGTGCCCGGGATGGGAACGATCCACGGCCTTTGCGCGAGAAGCCACGCAAGCGCGATCTGCGCGGGCGTTGCGTTCTTTTGTTGGGCGATGGATTTCAGCAAATCGACAAGGGCCTGATTGCTGTGCATTGCTTCCGGTGTGAAACGCGGCAAAATCTTCCGGAAGTCATTTTCGCCGAGCCTGGTATTCTTGCTCATGGCCCCGGTGAGAAAGCCTTTGCCGAGCGGGCTGTAAGCGACGAGCCCAATGCCGAGGTCTTCGCAGGCCTTGAGAATGCCGTTGGTCTCGGGTCCGCGTGTCCACAACGAGTATTCATTCTGAAGCGCGGTTACGGGCTGCACGGCGTGCGCACGACGAACGGTTTGCGCACCAGGCTCGGACAAGCCGAAATGCTTGACCTTGCCGGCTGCGATCAGATCCTTCACCGCACCCGCAACGTCCTCAATCGGTACATTCGGATCGACGCGATGCTGGTAGTAGAGGTCGATCACATCGACCTTGAGACGCTTGAGCGATCCTTCGACCACCGACCTGATATGTCCGGGGCGGCTGTCGAGACCTGTCCAGCGCGCCGTCTCACCGGGCTTTGGTGCGAAGCCGAACTTCGTTGCGATGACCACTTGCCCCTTGAAGGGCGCAAGCGCCTCGCCGACGACGTCCTCATTGACGAGCGGGCCATAGACTTCGGCGGTATCGAAGAAGGTGACGCCTTTTTCGACCGCAGCGCGGATGAGAGCAATACCGTCGTCTTTGCTTAGAGCGTCGCCATAGCTCCAGCTGATACCCATACAGCCGAGACCGATGCCCGAAACTTCGAGGCCCTGACCAAGTGTGCGTTTTTGCATGTGATTTCTCCTCAAACCCAATTGCTATTTCGTGTCTTCGAATACTTTGCGCGCGATCGCGACCGCCGTGCTGGCAGGCGGCCAGCCCGCATAGAATGCGAGGTGCGTGATGACTTCCGCGAGTTCATCGCGTGTAACGCCGTTTTCCATTGCGCGCTTCATGTGGAAGGGCAGCTCGTTCGTGCGGTAGTTCGCGATAAGCGTTGCCACCGTAATGAGGCTGCGGTCGCGCGGGCTCAGGCCCGGGCGTTTCCAGACATCGCCAAACAGGACTTTGTCGGTGATGTCGGCGAGTGCGGGAGCAACGTCGGCGAATGGACTTTTGGTCGGTGCGTTGGACATGCAAGTCTCCGTTTGTTGCGTCTGTCAAAGCGGCTTATAGCCAGGCTTCTTGCCCGTGAAGTTTTCGGCGGGGCCTTTAACCGAAGGCTGCGAGCCGTTGCGCTTCAGTTCCATGGCAATCTCCGTTCATCCGGTGTGATCCCAGGATAGGCGTGGAAATTGTTGTTTTTAATCGCTAAGAGTTGTATGTAGTTATGAAGTACATTCATGAATAAGAACCGTCAGATCAACGATTTGCTGGCTTTTCTTGCGGTCGCCCGCGAGCGAAGCTTCACGCGCTCCGCTGCCCAGTTGGGACTCACGCAATCGGCGCTCAGTCATACGATCAAGACGCTCGAAGAGCGGCTCGGCCTACGCCTCCTTGTACGAACAACGCGCAATGTTGCGACGACGGCGGCAGGCGAGCGCCTGCTGCGTACAATTGGTCCGCGCTTTCAGGAGATTGAAGCCGAACTCGCCTCGTTGACTGAACTGCGTGACAAGCCCGCCGGCAACATCCGCATCACGACATCGGCTTTCGCCGCCGAAACGATCCTCATGCCTGCGCTCGCGAAATTCGTGCTCGACTATCCCGACATTCACGTCGAGGCGGTTATCGATCCCGGCCTCACGAATATCGTCGCCGAACGTTATGACGCCGGCATTCGGCTTGGCGAGCAAGTCGAACGCGACATGATTGCCGTGCGCATCGGCCCCGAGCTTCGCATGGCCGCTGTTGCGGCTCCCTCATACTTTGAAGCGCACGCGAAACCAAAGGTGCCGCAGGATTTGACGCGGCATACCTGCCTCAACATGCGCCTGCAAACCTATGGAGGGCTTTACGCGTGGGAATTCGAAAAAGGCGGAAGACCATTAAATGTCCGCGTCAATGGCCAGATCATCAGCAACGGCTCGGCCGCGATCGTCGCTGGCGCACTCCTCGGTCTTGGCATCGCCTACATTCCCGAAGACATGGTGCGCAAACACGTTGCTGAAAAGACCCTTGTGCGCGTGCTTGGCGATTGGTGCCCGCCCTTCCCCGGCTACCATCTCTATTATCCGGGCAAGCGACAGCCATCGGCTGCGTTCTCGCTCCTGATTGAAGCTCTGCGATTCCGCAAATAGGCGGCTGGCGCCTCAAAGCCGATCCGGAAAGACCGGATTCATGGGCAAGGCTTTGTTCGGGTCGGGCGTCTGAGCAAGAGTCTGCGGTTGCGGCTGATCCATGCAGGCGTTCTCTCGACCATCCATCGCTTTTGTACGACAGCGAAATGGTGCGGTTCGGTTCGCTTGACGATCTCTACGATCCAACGTCGTGCGGCGGCGGCCACGCGTGGCCCCTGATATCCCGACGAAACTGCGGATCGCCTCGCCCATGCGCTGGTCCCGGATGCGACGTTCAGCGCACCGGCATCATGATGTGGGCATAGGGCGTGCCGCCATACATCACATAGGGCCGCGACGTGTCGGGAGTGGCGTGGCCGGAGGGATAGCCGGACGCGGCGGCGATATCCGCGCTCAGAATCATCACATGCGGCCCGGTCGTCACCCAGGCTGCGCCGCCGGCGGGCTTTCCCGCATGGGGATCGAGATTGCTCGCATCCGAGCCGCCGGCCAGCATATAGGCCATGCCGGCCTTGCCGGCTGGCGGCGCGCGATGCGCCATCAGCGCCTGCATCCATGCCATGCCGTTCGTGTCCGTACACATCGGGTCGTTGCCCGGCGAGCCGGGATCGTCGGGAAAGCACGTCCAGCCATTCGTCCCCTGCCGCAGCACCGTCATCTGCGGCATCGTCATCACCGTTGCCGTGGCCGAGATGGCGGGCGGCGCAGCCAACATGGCGCTGGCGATGAGATCGGCAGGGCTTGCATCCGCTGCAAAGGCGACGGACGAAAACATGGAAAAGACGATGGCTACCGGCATCGGTCGTGTCATGAAATGCATGGTGCAATCTCCTTTGGACGCAGGCCGTATCGTAGCACGTTTGCGGAGCGGGAGTGATGGGCCGGCGCCGTCCGCGATGCGGCACCGCCCCCTCACCCTGCCCTCTCCCCCAGAACATTGGGGGAGAGGGAAAGAGCGTGCGTGTGCGCCTGTAAAAATTCCTCAGACTTCGCTTCGTATCTCCCTCTCCCACACGCATGTGGGGGAGAGGGTCGGGGTGAGGGGAGCGTGCCGCCTCACGATCGGTGCGTTCCACGAACACTGTCACCAGCACGCCTGTCCTGCAGGGACCATGGCAATGGGAAGGCCTGCAAGCAGTTGGCGCCGCCCGCGAAGCGGCACCGCCCCCTCACCCTGCTCTCTCCCCCAAAACATTGGGGGAGAGGGAAAGGTCATGCGTGTGCGTCTGCAAAAAATTGCATCAGACTTCGCTTCCTACTTCCCTCTCCCACACGCATGTGGGGGAGAGGGTCGGGGTGAGGGGGGCGTGCCGCTTCACGATCGGTGCGTTCCACGAACACTGTCACCAGCACGCCTGTCGTGCAGGGACCATGGCAATGGGAAGGGCTGCAAGCAGTTGGCACCGTCCGCGAAGCGGCACGGCCCCCTCACCCTGCCCTCTCCCCCAAAACATTGGGGGAGAGGGAAAGGTCATGCGTGTGCGTCTGCAAAAATCGCATCAGACTTCGCTTCGTAACCCCCTCTCCCACACGCAGGTGGGGGAGAGGGTCGGGGTGAGGGGGCTGGCGGATGCGAGAGACGCGCGCGGGAGTCAGTTCGCTTCGTCGAGGTCCGGCGGCAAAGGCGCGATCTCGACGCCTTCGTCGATCAGTTCCCTGACCTCGTTCGCGGTCGCCTCGCCATAGATCTGGCGTTCCTCGGTCTCGCCGTAGTGGATCTTACGCGCTTCCTCGGGGAATTGCGGGCCGACATAATCGGCGTTCTGCTCCACATATTTGCGCAAGCCCGTCATGAACTGGCGCATCTTGCGCATATCGTCCGGCGCCGAGCGCCTGGCGGGCGCCACCGCGCTGCCGGCGATGGCCGGCGCCATGGGCGCCTTGGTCACCTTGCGGCTGTCGCAGAGCGGACAGAAGAGCTTGCCGCCCGCCGCCTGCTCGTCGAAAGCCAGGCTGTCGCGAAACCAGGCTTCGAAGCCATGCTCTTCGTCGCATTGCAGGCGGTAGACGATCACGCGGGCCATTTCTCCAGGGAGCCACAGCCAAGATGGCGAGAAACCGCTTGCTCGACAAGGACTTGCGGCAAAGCGTTACGATTCCGCGGAAGGTGCGGCATAGCGCCGGTCGTGGCGCAGGCTGGGCACGCGCGCCCGCGCCTCGGCCACCGCGGCGGGGTCGATTTCGGCCAGGATGATGCCGGGATCGGTGCCGGCCTCGGCCAGGATCTCGCCCCAGGGCGACACGATCAGGCTGTGGCCAAAGGTGCGCCGGCCATTGGCATGCAGGCCGCCTTGCGCCGGCGCCAGCACGAAAGCGCCGTTCTCGATGGCACGGGCCCGAAGCAGCACATGCCAATGGGCTTTGCCCGTCGTCTCGGTGAAAGCCGATGGCACCGTCAACATGGCAGCACCCGCCTGTGCCAGATCGCGATAGAGCGCCGGGAACCGCAAATCGTAGCAGATCGACAGCCCCACCCTGCACCACGGCAGATCGGCCGTCGCCGCCCTGTCGCCGCCCGCCACGGTGTTGGATTCGCGATAGGTCTCGCCCGACGGCAAATCGACATCGAAGAGATGGATCTTGTCGTAGCGCGCCGCGATCGCCCCCTGTGGATCGACGAGAAAAGAGCGGTTCGCCGTCTTGTCGGCGCTCACCTTGATGGCGAGCGAGCCGATGAGCAGCCAGATGCCCAGCTCCTGCGCCAGCGCGCGGAAGGCGGGCAGCGCCGTATCGTCGTCTTCGCTGCGGCTCAGCTCCAGCTTGGCGCCGCCATCGGGCGCCATCAGCGTGGTGTTTTCCGGCGTGGCGACGAAATCGGCGCCGGCGCGGCGCGCTTCGCGGATCAGCGCGGAAGCCGTGGCGATGTTCTCGGCGACATCGTCGGACGAACGCAGCTGCACGCAGGCGGCGCGAAAGGCGGTCATTTGCTTAAGAGCGGATCGAGTTCACCGGCACGGTCGAGTTCATGGAGATCGTCGCAACCGCCCACATGGGTTTCGCCGATGAAGATCTGCGGCACGGTGTGGCGGCCGGAAAGATCCTCCATGTCGGCGCGGGCGTCGGGATCGACCAGCACGTCGATCTCCTCGAAGGAAGCGCCCTTCTTCTTCAGGAGCGATTTGGCGCGCGAGCAGTAGGGACAGAACGGTGTGGTGTAGATCTTGACCGGACGCATCACACAAGCCGTGGCGACTCAGGACCAGCATTATATAGGCACAGAGGTCGGCCGCACAACGCGGGCCAGCGTCAGCACGAAGACTTTGCGGGCTCCGCCGCGCTTCAGGGCGCGGGCGCAGGCGTCTATCGTTGCGCCGGTGGTAAAGACATCGTCGATCAGGAGGATCGCCTTGTCGCGAACGGCCGGGCGGTGCGCCGCGGCAACCCTGAATGCGCCGCTGACATTGCGGCGGCGGGCACTGGCCGACGGCATGTCACCCTGGCTGGGCGTCGCGCGCAGGCGAACGAGCGCCAGATTGGAGACCGGCTTGCCCGAAAGGCGCCCCAGGCTCAAGGCCAGCACCGCCGACTGGTTGAACCGCCGCTGCCACAACCGCCTCCGGTGGAGCGGTACGGGCACGATGAGATCGCTCTGCGCGATCAATTCGCGTCCGGCGCGGCGAAGCCAGCGGGCAAAAGCGGGAACCAGATCGAGCCGGTCGGCGCGCTTGAGCGCCAATATGGGATCGCGGCTTGCCTCGTCGTAGCGCATCAGGGCGCGCGCCCGATCGAATGCGGGCTCGTCCTGGCTGCAGACCGCGCAGTGCGTTTCGACCCGCGTATCGTATTCGAACGGAAAGCCGCAGCGGACGCAAAGGGGTTCCTCAAGAAAGCCGATCCGGTTCCAGCAGCGCGCGCACAGATGGTGCGGGTCGGCGACCGGCACGCGGCAGACGATGCAGAGCGGTGGAAACAGAAGATCAAGCAGGGTGCGCCTGACCGCCTCCGTCCGTCGCGAAACCGGATGCTTGAACCGTTCAGCCATTGCCGTTGAAACACAGTGTGCCCCGCGCCGACCATAGCGGCACGAGGTTCGCGGAATTTCGTCGCGCGTGTCGCAAGCTTTGTCCGCGGGACGAATCCGTTCTACTCAGACACGATGCAAGCTCCCACGGTCTTCGACAGGCGGGCCTATGCGGCGCGGCGGGCCCGCGCGGCCGGGACGGAGAATTTTCTCGCGCACGACGTTGCGGAGGTTCTCGCCGAACGGCTGGGTACCGTGAACCGCAGCTTTGGCCTGGCGCTCGACCTGAGCACCCGCCCCTGCATCGCCAGCAAAATCGCGCCCTTCGCCCATTCCTGGCTGCGGACCGGCCTGTCGCAGGACGCCATCACAGCGGCCGGAGCATGCGTGGTTGCCGATGAGGAATTCCTGCCCTTTCCCGCCAGGCGCTTCGACCTCATTGTCAGCGCCCTGTCGCTGCAGGCGGTAAACGATCTTCCCGGCGCGTTGCTCCAGATCAGGCACGCTCTCGCGCCGGACGGCTTCTTCCTGGCAGCGCTGTTCGGGGGCGCCACGCTCGTCGAATTGCGCCGTTCGCTGGCGGCCGGAGAAAACGACGTTCTTGGCGGCGCGAGCCCGCGGGTGGCGCCGTTCGCACAGCTGCGCGACATGGCGGCACTACTGCAGCGCGCCGGCTTCGTCATGCCGGTCGCCGACAGCGAAACGCTCCATGTGCGCTACCGCTCGTTCTTCACTTTGGCCGGGGATTTGCGCGCGCTGGGCGAGACAAATGTTCTTGCAGAACGGTCGCGCAATCCGCTGCGGCGCGATGTGCTGTCGGCGGCGCTGGCGCATTATGGCGCGAACCACAGGGACGAAGCCGGAACGCTGCTCGCGACCTTCGAAATTCTGTATCTGGCCGGCTGGGCGCCCGCAAACGCCGCCTGACGGACCTACATCGAACTCGCGACCTTGTCGAAGAGTTGGGTCAGCGCGGTCTGACCAAGATTGATGACGGCCGTTACGATCACCATCGCGATCATGCTGGCCATGATGGCGTATTCGATGGCGGTGACGCCGCTTTCGTCGCGCCAGAACACGCCTAGAGCAGATCGCGCAGCATGGGGATCAGCGGCAGGTCGGCCGGCGGCATCTTCCATGTCGTCAGGTCCCGTGGGTGCACCCATTTCAGCGCCGTATGCTCGCGCGTCTGCGGCGTGCCATTCCAGCGCCGGCAGAGGAACAGAGGCATCAGAAGATGGAAATCGGGATAGATATGCGACGCGAAAGTGAACGGGGCCAGACACGCTTCCTTCACCTCGATCCCAAGTTCCTCGCGCAACTCCCGGATGAGGGCTTCTTCCGGCCGCTCTCCTGCTTCGACTTTCCCACCCGGAAATTCCCATAGCCCGCCCATGTTCTTGGCCGGGGGGCGTTGCGCGATCAGCACGCGCCCATCGGCGTCTATGAGCGCACCTGCCGCGACGAGCAAAAGCTCCTTCAGCGCCATTCCGCCCGTCTCCACCTTGGGATGGCCTGCGTTAAGGTGCCGCTAAGATTTGTCTTCAACTTCGATACGAACCGTTGATGCGGATATAGCCATCCGTCAGGTCGCAGGTCCACACGCGAGCCTTGCCGCCGGCCAGCCCGAGATCGACGCCGATCGCCACCTCGGCGCCCGCGGCGGCGCGGCTGGCCGCAGCCTCGTCATAGCCTGCCGCGCGCCGGCCCTGCTCGGCCACGAGATGATCGCCGAAGGTGATGCGCAGGCGGTCACGATCCGCGGGCTCGCCTGCCTTGCCGACCGCCATGACGACGCGGCCCCAATTCGCGTCGCCGCCACCGATCGCCGTCTTCACCAGCGGCGAATTGGCAATGGACAGGGCAATGCGCTTCGCCGATTCGTCGCTTTGGGCACCGGTCACATCGACCCGGATCAGTTTGCGCGCCCCTTCGCCGTCGCGTACCACCTGCAACGCCAGATCGAGCAGCACCGCGTCGAGTTTCTGGCGGAAATCTGCGAGACGCCTGTCGCTGGCCTTGGCAATCGCGGGATGGGCCCCGCCCTTGCCGGTCGCGAACAGCAGCAGCGTATCGCTCGTCGACGTATCGCCATCGACCGTGATGGCGTTGAACGAGGTCCGCACCCCGCTGGCGAGACAGTCGCGCAAAACGGCGGCCGGCAGATTGGCGTCGGTGAACACGAAACCCAGAAGCGTCGCCATGTCCGGCGCGATCATGCCGGACCCTTTCGCGATGCCGTTGATGGTCACGCGATGGTCGTCGATCGTCGCACGCGCCGTCGCCATCTTGGGATAGGTGTCGGTGGTCATGATCGCTTCCGCGGCAGCGCGCCAGGCACCGGCAGCGCCCTGCTCGGCAAGCTCGGGAATCGTGCGCGTGATCCGCGAGACCGGCAGCGGTTCGCCGATGACCCCGGTCGATGCGACGAAAACGTCATGATTGGAACAATCGAGCGCCGCGGCCGCCGCCGCCACGATGGCCTCGACCGCGTCCACGCCCTCGCGGCCGGTGAAGGCATTGGCATTGCCGCTATTGACCACCAATGCGCGCGCCGTGCCGGCCGCGAGTTGCCTCCGACACCACTCGACCGGGGCTGACGCCGTCCTGGACAGCGTCAGAACGCCGGCTACCTGGGTTCCAGGTGCGAGCACGGCCAGAAGCAGGTCTGTTCGGCCGCGATAGCGGATGCCGGCCGCCGCAGTCGCAAGACGGACGCCCGCCAGTGGAGGGAGTGCCGCCAGCGATTTGGGCGCCAGCGGGGCTGTGGTGGCGGTTTGCGGCGGCTTTTTCGCAGGGGAGGCTTTCGTGGCCTTGCGGGCAACCGCTTTTCGCGCGGAAACTACCTTTTTCCGCCGTGGCGGCGCCACGAACTGCCGCTTGGCCATGACAGGTCCCTCCCCCTCGGCGCAAGCCGAGCCCCCTTGGGATTAGGCCCGATTTGCCTGAATTGACAAGGGGGAGCGCGGTTCTTATCTCTGCCTGCGCGCGGCCGGCGCAATTCGTGCGCCCGGTGCTACCGGTATTTCGCGGGCAGCCAGGCCGAGGCTCGTCCGGCCCACGAGGAGCCTATGCTGCAACGATTCTTCGGCTCGTCCAACGAGCGGAAACTTCGCCCGCTGTTCAAGCGGGTTCAGGCGATCAATGCGCTTGAGCCGGTCATGCAACAGAAGACCGACGCGGAGCTTCGCGCCCAGACCGAAACCTTCAAGACACGGCTCAGGGACGGCGAGACCCTCGAGGACATTCTGGACGAGGCCTTTGCCGCCGTACGCGAAGCCGCAAAGCGCACACTCGGACAGCGCCATTTCGATGTCCAGCTGGTCGGCGGCATGGTGCTTCATGAAGGCCGCATCGCCGAGATGAAAACCGGCGAAGGCAAGACGCTGGTCGCCACACTGCCCGTCTATCTGAATGCGCTGGCCGGCGAAGGCGTCCATGTGGTGACGGTGAACGACTATCTCGCCCGCCGCGACGCAGAGTGGATGGGCCAGATCTATACCTTTCTCGGCCTTACCGTCGGCTGCATCGTGCATGGGCTGACCGACGAGCAGCGCCACGCCGCCTATGCCTGCGATGTGACCTACGGCACCAACAACGAATTCGGCTTCGACTATCTGCGCGACAACATGAAGTTCAGCATCGCGACGATGGTCCAGCGGCCGCACAGTTTCGCCATCGTCGACGAAGTGGACTCGATCCTGGTCGACGAGGCGCGCACGCCGCTCATCATCTCCGGCCCGACCGACGACCAGACCGAGGTCTATCGCACCGTCGATGCGCTGATGCCGAATTTGCGCGAGGGCGATTTCGAGCTCGACGAGAAGCAGCGCACGGTGACGCTGACCGAATCCGGCAATGAGTTGATGGTCGAGCTGCTGCGCGGCGCGAACCTCCTCGAAACCGGCGATCTCTACGACATCGAAAACATCAACATGGTCCATCACGTCAATCAGGCGTTGAAGGCCCACAAGCTGTTCCAGCGCGACCGCGACTACATCGTCAAGGACAGCAAGGTCGTCATCATCGACGAATTCACCGGCCGCATGATGGAAGGAAGGCGCTATTCGGAAGGCTTGCACCAGGCGCTGGAAGCCAAGGAAAACGCCGCGATCCAGCCGGAAAACGTGACGCTCGCGTCGATCACCTTCCAGAACTATTTCCGGCTCTACAAGAAGCTGTCAGGCATGACCGGCACGGCCTTGACCGAAGCCGCCGAGTTCATGGACATCTACAAGCTCGACGTGCTCGAAATTCCGACCAACCTGCCCGTCAACCGCATCGATGCCGACGACGAGGTCTACCGCACGATCGACGAGAAGAACGAGGCGATCATCACGCTCGTCAAGGAATGCAACGAGCGCGGCCAGCCCGTGCTCGTGGGCACCACCTCGATCGAGAAGTCGGAGCAGCTCTCTGACCTTCTTAAGAAGCGCAAGATCAAGCACAATGTTCTGAACGCGCGCTATCACGAGCAGGAAGCCGTGATCGTGGCGCAGGCCGGCGTCTCCGGCGCGGTGACGATCGCCACCAACATGGCGGGCCGCGGCACCGACATCCAGCTGGGCGGCAACGCCGACATGCGCATCCGGAACGAACTCGGCGGCGTGGTCGACGAGACCGAGCGCACCGCGCGCATTGCCGAGATCCGCGCCCAGATCGCCGCCGACAAGGAACGCGCCCTCGCAGGCGGCGGCCTCTATGTCGTGGGTACCGAGCGCCACGAAAGCCGGCGCATCGACAACCAGCTGCGCGGCCGTTCGGGCCGCCAGGGCGATCCCGGCGCATCGAAATTCTTCCTGAGTCTTCAGGACGACCTCATGCGCATCTTCGGTTCCGAGCGCATGGATTCCATCCTGCAGCGCCTTGGCCTCCAGCAGGGCGAAGCCATTGCCCATCCCTGGGTCAACAAGGCGCTCGAAAAGGCGCAGCAGAAAGTGGAAGCGCGCAATTTCGAATTGCGCAAGAACATCCTCAAATACGACAACGTGCTCAACGACCAGCGCCGCGTGATCTTCGACCAGCGCCGCGAGATCATGTCGGCCGAGGATGTGGGCGACCAGATCACCGACATGCGCGAGCAGATTGTCGACGAACTTGTCCATCGCCACATTCCCGAACGCGCCTATGCCGAGCAGTGGGACGCGATCGGCCTGCAGACGGAAGTCGAAAAGATCTTTGGTGTCGCGCTGCCCGTCGTGGACTGGACCAAGGAAGAGGGCATCGCCGAAGAAGGCGTCCACGAGCGGATTCTGAAAGCCGTGAACACCCGCGCCGCCGAGCGGGCGGCCAATGTCGGCCCCGACATCATGCGTTATGTCGAGAAGACGATCCTGCTTCAGACGCTCGATCACGACTGGCGCGAACACATCGTCAGCCTCGATCATCTGCGCCAATATGTCGGCCTCAGAGGGTATGGCCAGCGCGATCCGCTGAACGAGTACAAGAGTGAGGCCTTCGAACTGTTCGAGGGTTTGCTGAGCAAGCTCCGCGT
>DASXEA010000049.1:0-3296 GCA_036490345.1 Rhizomicrobium sp.
GTAGGAGACTTTCACGCCGTCGTTGCCGATCAGGTTCACCACGCGGCCCTTCTTCTGCGCCCGCATGATCGGCAGCACGTGCTTCAGGCACCGCACGTAGCCCATGAACTTCAACTGCAGCGATTGCGCCCAGTCTTCTTCAGTCAGATGCTCAAGTACGCCGCCCGGCGACGAGCCGGCGTTGTTGA
Source organism: Rhizomicrobium sp. (assembly GCA_036490345.1). Lineage (GTDB taxonomy): Bacteria > Pseudomonadota > Alphaproteobacteria > Micropepsales > Micropepsaceae > Rhizomicrobium. The sequence goes on from DASXEA010000049.1 coordinate 189, forward strand.
CGAGAATGTCGATGCGCCCCAGTACCTCGTGCGCCTTCTTGACGAAATTCTCAGCGTCCGCCGGCTTGGTGAGGTCGGCGGCGATCGGCACGATCTGGCGGTTGGTGGCGCGTGAGATTTCCGCGGCGGTCGCTTCGAGCGGTCCCTGCCGTCGTGCGCAGATGGCGATGTCGACGCCCTCTTTGGCGAGGGCGTAAGTAATCGCCTTGCCGATGCCTTCGCTCGCCCCGGTGACGAGCGCCTTTTTTCCGGTCATCTGCAAATCCATGACGCCTCTCCGTTGCTGCGGGCAAAGCTCAAAACAAAGTGCAGCAAGCGCGACCGGCGAAGTCAACATGCAAGATCGCCGGCCAAGATCGGAAACGCCGGCGCGCTTGATCGGCGGGCAATTGCCGTCCACACTTTCGGCATGACGCTGCCGCGCGACCGCCTGCCCTATTCGTCGCCGTTTACCCGTCCGCCGCTCGAACTGCCGGGCAAGGCGCGCATGATCGTCTGGTCCGTGGTCAACATCGAGGAATGGGAGATCACGCGGCCGATGGCGCGGCAATTGTCGCAGCCGCCGATGGGCCAGACGCCCATTCCCGACATGCCGAACTGGACCTGGTACGAATACGGTATGCGGGTCGGCTTCTGGCGGCTGCTCAACGCGCTCAAAGCCGCCGGTGTGACGCCGACCATGTCGATCAACGCCAAGGTGTGCGAGACCTATCCGGAGGTCGCCGCCGCGGCGCGCGATACCGCCTGGGAGTTCATGGCGCACGCCTATGTGCAGATGCCGATCCAGCAGATCGAAGATCAGCGCGCCGTCATCAAGCAATCGGTTGCGCTGATCGAGCAATTCACCGGCAAGCGGCCCAACGGCTGGCTCGGGCCGGGACGCGGCCAGACGTTCGACACGTTGGATTACGTGACCGAATGCGGACTGACCTGGTTCGGCGACTGGATCTTGGACGACCAGCCGCTCTGGGTGAAAACCGCGAACGGGCCGATCCTCTCGATCCCCTACAGCGCCGAAGTCAACGACATCACGCTGATGGTGTCGCATCACCACGAATCCGACGTGCTGCTGACACGCACCATCGACGCCTTCGATCGGCTCTATGCCGAGAGCGCGCAATCGGCGCGCGTCATGGCGATCGGCGTGCATCCCTATGTCACCGGCGCCGCGCATCGCATCAAATACTTCGAGCAGCTTTACGACTACATCAACAGGCACGATGTCGTGCACTGGACCGGACAGCAGATCTACGACTGGTACGCCAACGTCATTCCGCCGGGATGATGGCGCGTCGAGCATAATAATAAGAGGGAAGAAATGGCCAAGAGGCATTTCAGCGTCGCACGCAATCTCATCCTCGGCCTCTTGTTGCTTCCAAGTATCGTGCTCGTGACGTCCGGTCGCGCATCCGCCGAGGAACTCACGACGCAATCGCTATACGGAATCGCCGCCAAGCGGCCGGTATTGCAGGCGGCCTGCCAATATTGTCCGTGGGGCGCGCTCGGCGACGTCGTCAAAAAGGCGATGTCATTCCACGGCTATGACGTTGCAATCTGTTACGCATGCTCGGGCGAGGACGGGGCGCGCATCGTCTCCAAACGCCTCATGCCGCCCGAGGTGAGCGACCGGCAGTTCGCGGAAGGCACCGGGTTACAGCCGCAGGCGCCGATAGACTTTGGCGTCACCAACGCCGAATTTGTTCAGCGCGCCTATGCGGGAAAGGGCGGCTACCAGAGAGACGGCCCGTTGACCAATCTGCGGGTCATCGCCCGCATCGAAAGTCCCGCTTATCTGATGATCGCTGCAACGCGCTCATCGGGGATCACCGACCTCCGCCAGATCGCCGAGCGCAAAATGCCGGCTCGTATCATGGCGGGCGTCATCAGCAATCTCGGCAGCATCGACGCCATCCTCAAATACTACGGATTCACCAGCAAGGACGTCGTATCCTGGGGCGGCAAAATCCTGGTCGGCAATGCGCTGTTACGCAATCCAAATTTCGACGTGATCATGGGCATCGGCGTGCTTGCCAACTATCCCGAAGGCGGCATGTGGTACGAAATGACACAGAAGAAGGACCTCGTTTTCCTGCCGGTGCCGCAACAGCTGCGCGAGCAACTCGTCAAGGAAAACGGCGGCGTCCTGGTCAACCTGCCGTTTCGCTTTATGCGCGGCGTCGGCGACGAACCTGTTCCAACGGTCGGATTTTCGGGGATCGACGTCTATGGTCGAGACGACTTGCCGGAGGGCTTCGTTTACGACGTTGCGAAATCGCTCGACGAAAAGCGCGACCTGATCCGCTGGACCAACCAGCCGTTCTCATACGACCCGACGACGGTTGCGGACGGACGCGGCGTACCGCTGCATCCCGGCGCCATCGAATATTATCGCACGCGCGGGTATCCCCTGCATGGCGCAGAGGCGTCAAAGTAAATTCTAGCGGAACAGCTGTTCGACGATTTTTGACGAGCCTTCCGTATAGGCCACGAGCTTTTCCGGGCTGATGAAATTCTCCTGCACGCCGGCGCGCGACGGCACGATCGGGGCAAGCTGCGGCAGCGGGTCGACATCGGAGCGCACCGGCAGATACTCCGACTTGGCAAGAATCCGCTGGCCGTCGCGCGACAACAGAAAATCCATCAGCAGCATCGCGGCATAGGGATGCCGGATCTCCTTTGGCATGACGACGGTCGCGGCGGCGCTGGCGACCGGAGGCAGCAGCACCGAGGTCACCGGCGCGCCTTTGGCGGCGCTGATCAGCGGGTGATGGGCGAAGACCTGCAGCGCGATCGGGTATTCGCCGGCGATGACGCGGTCGACCAGCGTGCGCGGATTGCCGGCGCCGAAATTGATGAGGTTTTGCTGACTGAGACGCTTCAGATAATCCAAGGCCTTGGCGTCGCCCCAGGCGAGCCGCAGGTTGGTGACGAATAGCGTTGCACCGATGGACGAGAGTATTGGCCACGCGATCTTGCCCTTCCATTTCGGATTGAGCAGATCGTCGTAGGTCTTCGGCGCGTCCGCCGCCGCAACCAGCTTGGTGTTGTAGGCGATCGAGAAATAGCTCATGCGGGTGGGCGCCCATAGCCCGCGCGGATCGCGCAGCC
>DASXEA010000071.1:0-33724 GCA_036490345.1 Rhizomicrobium sp.
AGTGCTGGAGATACGGCAGCAGTCGCACATCGGAATATGGGAATGGTGGTCGCGTACCTGTCTTGAGGCTCTCGACGGTTTTCGGCGCGTATTGGCCCCTGATGATGTCCAACCATTTCTGCACATCGCCCTTGTGCTTGACCGCGGTGAAGGGCTCGAAACGCACGCCTATCGCTAGCGGCGGGGAGTTCAACGAGTTCGATCTCAACGAATTCTTTGCCGCGACTGATTCGGGCAAGAAGGCTCAGTTCAAGGGCCTCAAGAACAAGGCGAAGGACAAGGAGCTAACGGAGAAGCAGAAGAAGCAGCTCAGCGACGAAGAGAAGGAATACAAATCCAAGCGCAAGCTGGTGCAGGAGAAGCTGATCAAATTCGCCACGCGCATCCCCGCGTTCATGTACCTGACCGACTGCCGCGAGAATACGCTGCAGGACGTGATTACCAAGCTGGAGCCCGATCTTTTCCTTGCCGTGACCGGTCTGACCGTGAAGGACTTTCATCTCCTTGTGCGTCTCAAGGTGTTCAACACCGAGCAGATGAACCAGGCAGTGTTCGCATTCCGGCGGTACGAAGACGCGTCGCTCCGCTACACGGGAATCGAGAGCCATGACGGCCTGACGCATGTCGGCCTTTACGACACAGTGGTAGCGAGAGAGTGAGGGGGCGATACGGAGACAGTCGCCCAGGCTACACCCTTGGTGTGAAACACGGAAATTGGGTGACAGGTTTTGCTGCGGCTTTGCGTGAAGAGGAATAGATTCTGATCCGGCGAATCTCCAACGGGATTGCGTGGCATCACCCCTCCGGCATGATGCGTTTCATAAAGCCGTCGAACAGAGGCACGGTGAAGACCGTGTCGCCGTGGGCTGGGCTGTAGAGCATGCCTTTGGCGATGAGGGCGTTCCGAATTGGCGCCACGCTCGTCACCTTCTTTCCCAGCGCTTCGGCAATGTCGCCGGAGCGATGCGAGCCGGGGCCAAGCTCGGCCATCGCGCGCATGTAGCGCTTCTCCGTGGGCGTCAACCGATCGAACCGCACGCGGAAGAAGCTCGCGTCCAGTTCGGCCAGCGCCTCGCTCGTGGCCTGCTCGGCATCTTCGAGCGCGATGGGCGACGCGTCGGCCACGTTCCAGCTGTGCTTGCCCCATTCCTGCAGGAAATAGGGATAGCACTGCTCGCCGCCGTCGGCGAAGTCGCCGCCGAGCGAAACACGGTGCTCGTCTTGCTATAAATCAAGCGCAGATCTTGCTGAGATGCCCATCTCCTCATGCCGGTACGAGGGGTTCGGGCAAATTCGTGAACTTGCATCCCCGACCCCTTCAAGGGTCAGCCGGTGCGCCAGGTATCGACTGTGATATGGGGTAAACGCAGCCATCGAACCGCCAGAATCAGGCAACCATAGCGAAACCAGAGCCTGTATTCACGCTGGCGTAGGAAAAAAGCTTCCGTCAACCAGTTCAGAATCCCCCAATATTGGTCAACCGGCAATCAGGTGCCACCCCCCCGCTACTCCTGCGTTTCCCAGGGATTGAGCAGGGGAATCGCGAGCCGGGCAAAGTCCTTCGTGTTGCGCGTGACCAGCGTGGCGCCTTTCACCAGAGCCGTTGCGGCGATGAACGCGTCGAGTTCGGCGAGCGGGCGGCCCTTCGCTTTCTCGATGGCCCGCAATTTGCCAGCCGTTTCGGCAATGGGAAAATCGACATCGACGATCCGTCCTTCGAACTGGCTTCGCAGACGGATCGCGAAGGCCTGGAGTTTGGCGCGCCGGCCGGCGTCGCGCGCACATTGGATGCCGAATTCGAGTTCGTGCAACACGATCACACTGAGGAGAAGATCGGCATTCCGGTTCAGGAACGCCACCACGGCCGGATGCGGCGACGCGCGCGTCAATTCCGACACGATGTTCGTGTCGATGACGAAAGGCGGCGCGCCGCTCATTTCGCGAAGGGGTTGCGATCGCGCACTTTTCGCTTGGGCGCTTCGAAGTCTACCTTTGGCGCGTGCTCGACGAGCCAGCGGCCCAGATGCACCTGGTCCGCCCTGCGCTCCAGATCGGCAAAGCTTGCCATGGAAAGAACGACGCAAGGGTCTTGCGTGCCGATGACCTGCGGCTCGCCGACGCGCGCATGACGCAGGATTTCCGAGAGCCGCGCCTTGGCATCCGGGACGCTCCAGACTCGATGGGCCATAGTCGTTTGCCTCTTCGCTGAACTGGTCCAGACTAGTCTATACCATTGGCTGGGTCAACGAAGCGCTTCACGTGAAGCGGCACAGACAGTCTTCGTGCTGGTCGTGTTGGCGCTTTCGCTTCATGCCGGCACGTAGGTCAGCCGGATGAGATCCTCGGCAATGAGATCGCTGGCCACCAGATGGAGCGGCGGCCGGGCACCTGCGAAGAACGGGCTGCCGCTGCCCAAGCCGGTATTCGTCGATCAGGCCGGTCAGGTTTTGCGCCAGGACAGGGCCGCCGACCTCGAGCTCGCCAGCCATCCCGGCTTTCAGCGCGCGGATCGCGGCCTCGACATCATCCGCGACGAGCGTGGCGTTGGGGCCAACCGATTGGAGCGTGCGCGACACCACCCATTTCGGCGTGCGCCGCCAGGCTTGCGCAAATTCGTGATCGTCCGCGTCCCAGCCGGGCAGGTCGTCGTCCCAATAGCGCATGATCTCATAGAGGCCGCGACCGTAAATGCAGCCCGCGAGGCCGCGCATGTGTTCGACGAAGTGGCGAAAGGCCGCTTGCGGAGGCGGGCCCAGTTTCAGGTGGTCGACATAGCCATCCAGAGACTGGCTCATCGAAAAGACCAGTTTCGCCATGCGACGCATCTCCTCCGGGTTCCTCGGTGCATCTTAGCCTGATCGCTCGAACTTCGCCTGTCATGGAGCCGCCCTTGGCACCGTCCTCCGCGTCGTGCAGGATCGCAAGGATTACGACTCAACGGGGGTTTTCATGCGCATTGCGATCGCTGCATTGGCCGTTGCCGGGCTGTTGGCCGGGCAGGCACAGGCCGACACGATGAAGAACTGCAGCGCGGCCTGGGCCGCGATGGCGCCATCCGCCAAAGCGAAGACAACCTATCCCGCCTATTCGAAAATCTGTCTTGCCAAGACCTATACGGTCGCGGCGCAGCCGCCGGCGGGCGCCACCGCCCAATGCAAGGACAACTCCTACGTCACCACCAAGACGCATGCCGGCGCCTGCTCGGGCCATGGCGGCGTGGCGAAGTGGCTGTAAGCGTCTAGGAATAAGTCCATCTGCGCAGAGTACGGACGGTCTGCCGTCATCATCCATGCGTGCCCGTGCTCTTCGATCCTGATTTCGCTTTTGACAGGCAATACTTCTCTATCCCCGCCGGCGGCGTGCAATTCCGCGCGCTTGATTTGAATCGCAAAAATTTCGGCGTCGCCCAAAATACATGACACGCGGTGTCATGTATGCGGCCTTAGTGTCTCCCAACTCGAAGCCGTTTTGGGACATGCACCATGATCCTCGCCTCCTGTTCGCTCCTGTGTGCGGCGCTTGCCGCGTCCATGCCGTCGGCTGCGCCGCCGGACGTCGCCCCCAATGTCGCGCCGCCGCCGCAGCTCCTCGCGCGCGATGGCGCGCATGATTTCGATTTTCTCATCGGCGACTGGAACGCAAAGGTCTGGCGTCTGCCCGACCGGCTCGTGGGTTCCAACAGGTGGCTCGCATATGAAGGGTTTTCGAACCACCACAAGGTCTTCGACACAAACGCCAATCTCGAGCAGTTCGAGGCCACAAGCGTCGACGGCAAGGCGCCGCCGGAGGCCCGGACTCTGCGGGCGCAGACCCTGCGCATGTACAATCCCGCTTCGCACCAATGGACGATCTACACGCTGGATCTCGACAAGGGCGAACTCGACACGCCGCCGCAGGTGGGACAATTCACCGGCAATCGCGGCGAATTCCTGAGCCAGCAGGATTACAAGGGCCGCTCGATCATCATCCGCTTCGTGTGGCTCGATCTGGGGCCGCGAAGTGCCCGCATGGAGCAATCCTACTCTGCCGATGGGGGCCGGAGCTGGGAAACAAACTGGGTGTGTCTGCTGTCGCGCTGACGGCTGCCTGGCGCGGCAAACGCCGGCATTGTCGATCCGAAAAGGGGAGGGGATCAGGCGCCGGTTTCGCGGGCGAGGCGTGCGGCCTGAAAGCCGTGCATGCCGAGATGCCATTGCAAGGCCACCACCGCCCCTTTCATCGGCTGCAGGAGCGCCAGCGAAAACACCAGCGTGAGCGGAATGAAGATCGCCGCTTCCGTCGCGGCGCTGAAGAGGCGCCACGCCTCGACCGTGAGCAGCGCGGCGGCAATCACATGATCGACCACCACGATCACGAGATAGGCCGGGAAATCGTCGGCCTGATGATGGAAGAATTCTTCTCCGCAGGCACTGCAGCGATCGGCGACTTTGAGGAAGGCGCGGAACAGATGGCCCTTGCCGCAATGCGGACACCGCCCGACAAAGCCCTTCAGGAGATCGAGCTTCAGCGACGGAGTGGTTGTGACCCGGGTCGTCGCGTTCGTGTTCATCGCCGCCTCGTATGGTTGCGCATTGTACGCTGCGCCTTCATATGTTTGATGACCCAGACAATTCAACGCCGATGGACCCGTATTGTATGGTTTGGACCCCCACAATCAGCGACGGAGAGGGCCCGCTCTACAGGCGCATCGCCGATGCGCTGGCGGGCGACATTGCCGAAGGCCGGCTGCGCCGCGGGCAGCAGCTTCCCACCCATAGGGCCCTCGCGCAGACGTTAGGTATCGATCTTTCGACCGTCACCCATGCCTATCGCGAGGCGCGGGCGCGGGGCCTGATCGATGCGCATGTCGGGCGGGGCACGTTCGTGGTCGAGACGCTGGCACAGGCGCGCGGTCCGGATCGCGGCTGGGCGCAGTTCGATCTCTCGATGAATCTGCCGCCGCAGCCGCTCGATGCCGATCTCGAGGGCCGGATCGCGCATGGCATTGTCGCACTCACGCGCGAACAGGGTCTTTCGGGTTACCTGAACTATCGCGAGCCGGGCGGTGTCGCGGCGGAGCGTGAGGCGGCGGCTGCGTGGCTCAAGCAGCGAATCCCACAGGCCGACGCAGCGCGCCTTCTTGTCTGCCCCGGCACGCAATCCGTGCTGTCGCTTCTCGTTTCCACGCTCGCATCGCCGGGCGACACGATCCTCACCGAAGCTCTGACCTATCCGGGCATGAAGGCGGTGGCGCAGCGCGCGCAGGTGAAGCTTGTGGGGGTATCGACCGATGCGTCGGGCATTCTCCCTGACGCGTTGAGAGAGGCCGTGAGGCGCTATCGGCCGAAAGCGCTTTACCTGATCCCCACGCAGCACAATCCGACAACCGTCACCATGCCGCCTGTCCGGCGGCGGCAGGTGGTCGAAATCCTGCGTGCCCGTGGCCTGGCGCTTGTCGAGGACGATGCCTATGGCGCGCTCGAGCCGGAGGCGCTGTGTTTCGCGCGACTGATGCCCGAGCTGACCTGGCATGCCGCAAGCGTCTCGAAATGCATGGCGCCGGGATTGCGCGTGTCCTTCGTGCTTGCACCCTCCGCCGTTCTGGCAGCGCAGCTCGCGGAAGCGCTGCGCGCGATGGTGCAGATGTCGGCGCCCTTGATGGCCGGGCTGGTCGCGCGCTGGATCAGCGATGGCAGCGCGGCTGCTATCGTCGCCGCCATCCGCGCGGAAGCGGGAGCGCGGCAGAAGCTTGCCGCAAAGCTGCTGGCCGGGCGCAGCTATGCCGCGCAGCCGCACAGCCATCATCTGTGGCTGCCTCTTCCCGCGCGCGCGGCGCCCGCGGAGTTCGTGGCACAGGCGAGGCAGCGGGGCGTCGCCATCGTGGGCAGCGACGCGTTTGCGGTGGGGTTGGATGCGCCGAATGCCGTGCGCGTCGCGTTAGGGGCAGCCGCGAGCCGGGCGGAGCTTGTCGCGGCGCTCAAGGTGCTCGTGGCAGTGCTCGATTCGCCTGCACGGGCCGCGGCGATCGTTTGAAAGGAATCCGCGCGTCCTGTAGCGTTCCCGATCGTCGCCCGACACGGCGCGCGGCTGTTTTTGCAACGAGGGGACCATTCATGAAACGGCTTGCGCGGGTGATGTGTCTGGCCATCGCCAGCGTCGCATTTGCTGGTCCGGAGGCGCGGGCGGCCGGAGACCCCGTGAAGGGCGGCGCGGTGTTCGACCGTTGCGCGATCTGTCACAGCTACCGCAAAGACGGCGGCAACAAGCTCGGCCCAAATCTGTTTGGCGTGGTCGGGCGTAAGGCCGGCACCTATGCGGGCTTCTCCTATTCACCGGCCATGAAGGGGTCCGGCATTACATGGACGACCGAGCGGCTGAACGCCTATCTCGCATCGCCGCAACAGGTGGTGCCGGGCAACCGGATGACCTTCGCCGGCATCTCGAATGCCGGTCAGCGCGCCGACCTCGTCGCCTATCTCGCCACCCTGAAATGATGCGGCGCGGCAGAATGTCGCAAGATTATGGTGCGGTGCAACTAGGCGGGCAACGTTAAGGGCCGCGGCCGCATGTGCATGGGCCACTTGCGCCTGATTGACACGGTGCCGCTCCGATGCCTAGTTTTTGCGCCGCACAACAGGCCGGGGCCGGCCACCGAAAAAGCGAAGCGCGCGCGGAACAGCACAGGGGACAATGTGCTGGGTTAGCCCCACCGGAAAAGGCATTCGAATCCCTATGAAGGTCCTCGTGCCCGTGAAGCGGGTGATCGACTATAACGTAAAGGTCCGCGTGAAGTCGGATCAGAGCGGAGTCGATCTCGCCAACGTCAAAATGTCGATGAACCCGTTCGACGAGATCGCCGTCGAAGAGGCGATCCGGCTCAAGGAAAAGGGAAAGGTCACGGAGATCGTGGCCGTCTCTGTCGGGCCGCAGGCGGCGCAGGAAACGATCCGCACGTCGCTGGCGATGGGCGCTGATCGAGGCATTCTCGTGAAGGTGGATGGCGAAGTCGAGCCGCTGGCGGTGGCCAAGCTGCTCAAGGCCATCTGCGATGAGGAACAGCCCGGTCTCGTGATCCTCGGCAAGCAGGCGATCGACGACGATTGCAATCAGACGGGCCAGATGCTGGCCGCGCTGCTCGGCTGGCCGCAGGGAACGTTCGCGCACAAGCTCGAAATCAACGAGAATGCGGCCGTGGTCGAGCGCGAAATCGATGGCGGCCTCCAGACCGTCGAGATCAAATTGCCCGCCATCGTGACGACCGATCTGCGGCTGAACGAGCCGCGTTACGCGTCGCTGCCGAACATCATGAAGGCCAAGAAGAAACCCATCGTCGAGAAGAGCCCCGCCGATTACGGCGTCGACGTCGCTGCCCGCCTGAAGGTTCTCAAAGTCACTGAACCGCCCAGACGCCATGCCGGTGCCAAGGTGAAAACAGCGGCCGAACTGGTGGACAAGCTCAAGAACGAAGCCGGAGTCATCTGATGGCCTCTCTCGTCATCGCCGAGCACGACAACAAGGTGCTCAAGGATGCGACCGGGAAAACAGTCGGCGCTGCGGCGCTGCTGGGCGGCCCTGTGCATGTCCTTGTCGCGGGGCAGGATTGCAAGGCCGTAGCCGAGAGCGCCGCCCAGCTGGGCGGCGTCGAGAAGGTGCTGCTGGCCGACAGTCCAGCCTATGCGAAAATGCTGGCAGAGCCGATGGAGCAGCTCATCGTCGGGCTCGCGGCGCAATACGATGCGGTGCTGGCGCCGGCCACGACCAACGGCAAGAATTACATGCCGCGCGTGGCAGCGAAGCTGGACGTACCGCAGATTTCCGAAATCCTGGGCGTCGAAGGGCCGGATGTGTTTCGCCGCCCGATCTATGCCGGCAATGCCATCCAGACCGTGCAGGCGGCTGCAGGCAAGAAAGTCATCACGGTTCGCGCCACCGCTTTCAAGGCGCCGGAAGGTGCGGGATCCGCAACGGTCGAAAATGTGACCGCGCCGGCCGATGGCGGAATCTCGAAATTCGTCGGTGAGGAGCTGTCGCGTTCCGAGCGGCCGGAACTGACGTCCGCGCGCGTGATCATTTCCGGCGGCCGGGGCATGCAGTCGGGCGAAAATTTCCATCTCCTGGAGAAGATCGCAGACAAGCTGCACGCCGCTGTCGGCGCAAGCCGCGCGGCCGTCGATGCGGGTTTTGTGCCCAATGACTATCAGGTGGGACAGACCGGCAAGATCGTGGCGCCGGAGCTTTACATCGCCGTCGGCATTTCGGGCGCCATCCAGCATCTTGCCGGCATGAAAGATTCGAAAGTGATCGCCGCGATCAACAAGGACGAAGAAGCGCCGATCTTCCAGGTCGCCGACTACGGATTGGTCGGCGATCTCTTCAAGATCCTTCCCGAGATGGAACAGGAACTGACGAAGCTGGGCTACTGACCAGCAGCAGAATTTACACGCGAAAGCTGCGGCCGGCTGCGGGGGCAGACGGCACGGTCAGCCGCCAAAACGGAGCCGTGGACGGGTAATGGGTATCGAGCGGGTTGGAATTATCGGTGCAGGGCAGATGGGCGGGGGAATCGCCCATGCCTGCGCGCTGGCGGGGTACGACGTCATTCTGGAAGATCTGAACAAGGATGCGCTCGCGCGCACGCTTGGCAAGATCGAGCACAATCTGCAACGGCAGGCGGCGCGCGGCCTCATCAAGGAAGATGAGATCGAACCGGCGCTCAAGCTGATCCACACGACCATCGATCTCGATGACATGAAGGATCGCGATCTCGTCATCGAGGCTGCGACCGAAGATGAAGGCGTCAAGCGCCGCATCTTTCAGGATCTCTGCCCGCGTCTTGGCGACAAGGCGCTGATCGCGACCAATACGTCGTCGATCTCCGTCACGCGGCTCGCGGCGTCCACGGACAGGCCGGAACATTTCATCGGCCTGCATTTCATGAACCCCGTGCCGCTGATGCAACTCGTCGAAGTCATCCGCGGAATTGCGACCGACGACACGACGTTCCAGGCGGCGCTGGAAATCGTCCGGCGCATGGGAAAGACCGCGGCCTATGCGGAAGATTTTCCCGCCTTTATCGTCAATCGCATCCTGCTGCCGATGATCAACGAGGCGGTCTATACGCTGTATGAAGGCGTGGGAAACGTCGAGGCCATCGACACGGCCATGCGATTGGGCGCCAATCATCCCATGGGGCCGCTGCAGCTGGCGGACTTCATAGGTCTCGACACGTGCCTGTCGGTCATGCAGGTGCTGTATGAAGGGCTCGCGGATTCCAAATATCGTCCCTGCCCGCTGCTTGTAAAATATGTCGAAGCCGGTTGGCTTGGCCGCAAGACGGGACGCGGCTTTTATGACTATCGCGGCGAACACCCGGTGCCCACGCGTTAGAAGGCCGGGATGAGAGGGGCAGGTTGAATCGTCACGCCCCTGCTCTTGCAGCGCTGAGCCTTTCGCTCCTGCTGTTGTCCTGCGCGCCGAAGGTGGTCGCGCCTCCGCCGGCGCCAGCCGTCGAATATTGGCCGACCGACGGCTGGAGATTTTCGACGCCGGAAGAGCAGGGCATCGATTCCGCGGTTCTCGCAGATGCCATCGAGACTCTGCGCGCGACCCATGTCCCCATTCACAGCCTGCTTGTCGAACGCAACGGATTCGTTGTGCTCGACGCCTATTTTTTCCCGTTCTCAGACGGTGAACCGCATGACGTGGCATCCGTCACCAAGAGTGTGCTGTCCACACTGACCGGCATTGCCGTCGGCGAGGGGCGGCTGGGAGACATCCACCAGCCGATCGGCGTCTATTTTCCGGAAATGACGACGATTGTCTCCGATCCGCGCACGAATGCGATCACGCTGGCCGATCTGCTCAGCATGACCTCAGGCCTTGATTGCCGAGATTTGCCGGATTCGAGTCTGCTGGAAAAAATGCAGGAGAGCTCCAACTGGGCGGAATTCATGCTGGCGCGCCCGCTGACCGCAGCGCCCGGCACGATTTTTTCCTACTGCGGCGGCAGCATGCATCTGGTCTCGTCCGCCTTCTCGCGGGCCATCGGGGAAAGTGCGCTTCACTTCGCCAACCGGGAGCTTTTTGCGCCGCTCGGGATCGGCAGCGCGGTGTGGCCGTCGGATCCCCAGGGTGCGTCGCATGGCTGGGGCGATCTCGAACTCGCGCCGCGCGACATGGCGAAACTCGGATATCTCTGGCTGCACAATGGCCGCTGGAACGATCGCCAGATCGTTCCGCAGGGATATCTGCAATCGGCTCTTTCACCGCATGTGAATGTTCAGCAAGGCATCGCCTATGGCTATGGCATGTGGCTCTACCCCGGTCATTCGCCTTACGATTTCGAAGCGAACGGTCGCGGCGGGCAGCGCATCACCGTCGTACCCGACGAAAACCTCGTCACCGTCATGACCGCGGGCGGCGTGGATGCGAACATCGTCGCTCCCTTGTTGGCGAAAGCTGTCCGCACCGTCTCTGCATTGCCACCCAATCCCCAGGGTGTTGCGCACCTTGCGCAGGCGGTGGCAGACGCAGCGCGTCCTCCCACCGGAGTGCCTCCTACCGCGCTGCCGGCCTGGGCGGTGGAATTGGAACGCACCTATTCGCTTCCGCCCAATCCCTTGAATCTTCGCACCTTCTCATTTGATTTTTCGACACCGGGACTGGCGATCGCCCGCTTCGGATTTGCCGATGGCCGCGTCGAGCAGCACCCGGTGGGAATGGATGGCGTTCCCAGAATTTCCGCGGGTTCGGGTGCCCGCCTTCCCATTGCGCTCGCGGGAAGCTGGCGGGCCAATGCATTCGATTTGTCCTTCGATCAGATCGCGCGCATCAATGCGTTTACACTGCAGATTGTCCCGGCGAATGGAGGGATGAGTGCGCGCATCACTGAGCGCACGGGCCTCGCTGATGTCACGCTGTTGGCAACGCCCCTCGTGCCATAGCGCAGTTCCAGCTGGGATATCAGTCACATATGGGTGGGGTTCGGCGAAGCCGGGGCCTTGCGCGGCAATGTGGTCAACATCCGCAGATAGGAGATTGCTTCCGGTGCATCCCAGCTTGCAGGTCCAATGGCCTGGCCCGTCTGGCGGCCGTCGGGGCCGATCAGCACGCTCAAGGGCAGCACAAAAGTATTGAATGCACGAAGCAGGGCGTGATCGCTGTCCATGTAGACGTCGAGCGATCCGGCGCCGTGTGCCTTCAGGAAGGCCTGGCTTTCTTCTTCGGTCGCACGCCCGACATTGATCGCAACGACATCAAGCTGGTCGTGCGGGACTGCTTCGTGAAGCCGGGCAAGAGCCGGCAGCTCTTTCACACAAGGCGCACACCAGCTCGCCCAGAGATTCACCAGCACGAATTTTCCTTTGAAACCTTCCAGGGTCACGTGTTTGCCCGCGCCATCGGTGAACGCAATGGCCGGGATGTTGCGGGGAGGTAATGTCGCGCCCAGCCTGGCGAGCGCAGGCGGCGGCCCCGATGATTCGTGGACATGCCTTGCGGGGATCACATATAGAACAGCGGCCGCTCCGAGGATCGCCAGACCCAGAGCTGCAAACAGGTACCTGCGCGAGAAGGACATACTGCTAACCCATGGCCGCGAATGAAATGTGGGGCGGCCGGTTCGAACACGGCCCCACCAGGATCATGGAAGAAATTAACGCTTCCGTCGCGTTCGACAAGCGTCTTGCCGAACAGGACATTGCCGGTTCGCGCGCGCATGCGCAAATGCTCGCCAGGCAGGGAATCATTTCCTCCGAAACGGCGGATGCCATCCTTCAGGGCCTGGACCAGATCGCCCGCGAAATCGCCGAAGGCCGTTTCGAATTCAAACGGTCGCTGGAAGATGTGCATCTGAACATCGAATCGCGCCTGGCAGAAATCGTCGGTGACGCTTCCGGCTGGCTCCATACGGCGCGCTCCCGCAACGACCAGGTCGCGACCGATTTCCGCCTGTGGGTGCGCGCCGCCTGCGAACGTGCCGATCATCTTCTGCTGCAACTCCAGCGCGCGCTTCTCGCGAAAGCGGACGGCCATGTTGCGACGATCATGGCCGGGTTAACGCATCTGCAGCCTGCACAACCGATCACGCTCGCCCATCATCTCCTGGCCTATGTCGAGATGCTGCAACGCGACCGCGACAGGTTTTGCGGGGCGCGCGAGCGCGCAAATGAGTGCCCGCTGGGCGCTGCGGCTCTGGCGGGCACGTCCTTTCCCATCGATCGCCACGCGACGGCTGTATCGCTCGGGTTCTCACATCCCATGCGAAATTCGCTCGATGCCGTGTCCGCCAGGGATTTTGCGCTCGAATATTTGAGCACTGCTACAATCTGCGCCACGCATCTGTCGCGCATGGCGGAAGAGATCGTGCTCTGGGTCTCGCCGGCTTTTGGCTATGTGACGCTCAGCGATGCGTTCACGACCGGCTCGTCCATCATGCCGCAAAAGCGCAATCCCGACGCAGCAGAACTTGTCCGCGCGAAATCCGGGCGTATCCTGGGCGCATTTGTCTCCCTCGTGACCGTCCTGAAAGGCTTGGCGCTCGCCTATTCCAAAGACCTTCAGGAGGACAAGGAAGCCGTATTCGGCGGCGCCGATGCGCTGGAATTGTCGCTTGCCGCCATGGCTGGCATGATCGCGGACATGAAGGTCAACGAGAACGCGCTGATGAACCTTGCAGGCGCCGGATTTCCGACGGCCACGGATCTCGCGGACTGGCTCGTGCGTGCGCTGAAGCGGCCTTTCCGCACCGCGCACAGGATCGCGGGAGCCATCGTCAGGCGGGCAGAGGAATTGGGATTGCGCCTCGATGAACTGCCGATCGCAGAGATGCAGGCTATTGAGCCGACGATCACCGCCGAGGTCTACGACGTGCTGCCGCTTGCAGCCTCGGTGACTTCCCGGAACAGCTTCGGCGGCACGGCGCCGCCGCGCGTGCGCGAACAAATCCTCTATTGGAAGGGGCGCCTGGCATGATCCTGCGGCTATGTCTCGTTCTTGCTCTCGCTTTGCCGGCGGCGGCGTGTGGCACCAAGAGTGAATTGCTGCTGCCAGACGGCAAGCAGACCGTAAAAAATCAGAAAGATCCGTCCCAGCCTCCCAGTCCGATTGCGCGATGAACCCATTTGCCTATCGGGTTGGGCGAATGTGCGCCGAGGATGTCGATCTGGCGGAACTGGCCGATCAGGCTGGAACGCCACTCTATGTCTATTCCACCGCGGCCTTGCGGCGGCGTTTCGAAGGGTTCTCCGGCGCGTGTCCACCCGGAACGCTTGTCGCCTATTCGGTGAAAGCCAACGGCAACCTTGCCGTCCTGAAGACACTGGCCCGGCTCGGGGCCGGTGCCGACGTCGTCTCATCTGGTGAACTGAAGAGGGCGCTGGCGGCGGGAATCCCGGCTGACAAGATCGTCTTTTCCGGCGTGGGGAAATCGGCCGTCGAGATGCGGCTGGCGCTCGAAGCGGGTATCTTTCAGTTCAATGTGGAAAGCGAACCCGAACTCGAAACGCTGAATGCGGTAGCGCGGGACCTGGGACGAGAAGCTCCTGTCGCCATTCGCGTCAACCCGGATGTCGATGCCGGCACGCACGCCAAGATCACGACCGGGACCGCAGACACGAAATTCGGGATTCCCCTTGATCGCGCCATCCAGGCATACCGTCACGCCGCGCGGCTTGAACACCTCAAGGTCGTCGGGGTCGATGTTCACATCGGAAGTCAAATTCATCGTCTCGAACCTTTCGAGGCCGCCTGCGCGCGCTTGATGGAACTCGTTCGCCAGTTGCGCAACGACGGCCACGAAATATCGCGGGCCGATATCGGCGGGGGCCTCGGCATCGGATATGAGTCCGGAGCAACCGTTCCCGACGTTCAGGCCTATGGACGGATCGCAAACCGTCTCCAGTCAGAGCTTGGCGTCGCCCTCATCGCGGAACCCGGGCGCTACATTGCGGCGGAGGCCGGGCTGCTGCTCGCACGCGTCCGCTACGTAAAGGCGGGGGCGGCAAAAACGTTTGCAATTCTGGATGCCGGGATGAACGACCTTCTTCGCCCGGCGCTTTATGGCGCCTATCACGAAATTGTGCCCGTCACGGAGCCGGGTTCCGGTCTCGCCAGCGAAACCTATGATATCGTAGGGCCGGTCTGCGAGACCGCGGATTTGTTTGCCAGTGGCCGCATCCTGCCGCTGCTGGAGAGAGGCGATCTCGTTGCGATTATGGCGGCGGGAGCCTATGGCGCGGCGATGTCTTCCGCTTACAATAGCCGGCCCCCCGCCGCCGAAGTTCTCGTGAACGGCGCGGACTGGAGTGTGGTGCGGCCCCGTTTAAGCGATGATGCCCTTGTTGCCCTTGACCGTCTTCCTGCCTGGCTCGAAGGCTGAACCACACCAGCGCCATGTCGCGTCGGCACAATTGGCGCTGCTGTGGGAGCGCGTGTGGCCGCGCCTGTGGCCGGCGAGCGGTGTCCTGGGATTCTATGTCGCCTTGGCCCTTGCCGGGCTGATTGGCGTGTTGCCGCCAACACTGCGCGGCCTGCTTCTCCTGACGCTTTTCGGCATCCTGGGATTCTTGCTGTACCAGGCGTTCCTGGACTTTCGCATTCCGACATGGACCGATGCCGCCCGGCGCGTCGAACGCGACAGCACGCTCGCGCACCGTCCCTTGTCCGGGCGCGACGATCACATGGCAGTCGGTGTCGGCGACGGAACTGCCGAGTCGCTGTGGAACGCACATCTGGAACGGCTTCTGCGACGTCTGGTGCGGCTGCGTGTTCGCCTGCCGTCGCCGGGACTGGCGACGCGCGATCCCCATGGCGCGCGATATGCAATCCTGCTCTTGCTTGTCGTGGGCCTGTTCGTGGCGGGGACGGATTCGTCGCGGCGTCTTTCCCTGGCTTTCTCGTTCGATACCGGCGTTGCCGGCGCGGATGGCCAACTCGATGCATGGATTACGCCGCCGGCCTTCACCGGCGAAGCTCCAATCTATCTTCAACGAGGCGGCCATGCTGCCGTCTCCGTCCCCACCGGATCCGAACTGGTGCTGCGTGCCCATGGCGTATCGGACGTGCCGCTTCTTATGCTCGAGCCTGTGCCCGAAGCCGGACGGACAGAATTTGCGGGCGCATCGCACGCATATGGCGCGAGCGCCAAACTCGCGCAGGACAGCGACGTCCGCGTGACGGTAACCGGCCATCTGCTGGGCCATTGGCACATTCACGTCGTGCCAAATCGCCCGCCGGTCATTGTGTTTTCTGCCGCGCCTTCGGCAACCGATCGGGGAGTCCTGAAACTGTCCTTTGTCGCGCGCGATGCCTATGGCGTTGCTACCGCGCGCGCGGTGATTCGGCCTCTCTCGCGACATGCGCGTGCAACGCTCTCAGTGGACCTTCCTCTGACGGGGTCTTCGCCAAGAGAAATCGCGCAGACGGTCTATCGCGATTTGACGCTCGAGCCTCTCGCGGGCCTGGACGTCGGCATTACCCTGGAAGCGAAGAATGCAGCGGGACTGGTGGGACACAGCCAAACAGTCCGCGTTCGCCTGCCGGAGCGAATCTTCACCAATCCCCTGGCCCGCGCGCTGGTGGAGCAGCGGCGCGTTCTCGCGGCGGAAGAGCCCCATGGAAAACAGCGGGTCCTGCGCGTGCTGGATGCGCTCTCGATCGCGCCCGAACGATTCTATGTCAACCAGTCAGGCGTCTATCTGGCGATCCGCTCGGCCTATTGGTCGCTGTCGCGCGCGCGTGGCGAACGCGATGTCGAGGATGTAGAGGCCCTTCTGTGGGAAACGGCCAACGCCCTGGAATCGGGTGGCCAGCTGGATGCCGCAAACCAGCTGCGAAACATTCAACACCTGCTCAATCAGGCATTGTCGCAGGGTGCGCCGCAAAGCGTCATCGATGACCTGCTTCAGCGCTACGCCCAGGCGCTGCAGCGCTACATGCAGATGCTTGCCCAGAACGCCCCACGGGCAAATGCGCCCGCGCCGCCCAACGCAAAAATGATCAAGCCGGAAGATCTGGCCGCTCTGTTGAAGGCGATACAACAACTCGCCGAGACGGGAGCCCGCGATCAGGCCCAACAGATGTTGAGCATGCTCCAGAATCTGATCGAAAACATGCGCATGGGTTCGGGGAGCGGCAGCGGAGGAGGCGCAGAGAGCCAGGCGCTCAGCGGCGCGATCCAGGGGCTGGGAGACATCATCGGACGACAGCGCCAGCTGCTCGACAAGACGTTTCGCGAGTCGCAATCGGCAGGCGATCCGAAGGATGGCGGCGGCAAGGGCCTGTCGGAGCAACAGGGCAAGTTGCGCGACGATGTCGACAAGATCGGCAAGGCAATGCGCGATCAAAAGGCCTCGGGCGCGGACAAGCTAGGCGATGCCGGCCGCGCCATGTCGGATGCGCAGAAGGCGCTCGGCCAGGGAGATTTTGCCCGCGCGGGGAGCGCGCAAAAATCCGCTCTCGACGCACTCAGAAGCGGGGCCGGCGCGCTGGCCCAGGAACTGATGAAGGCCAACGGGCAGGGCGACTCGCAGAGCGGACAGCAGGATCGTCAAGATCCTCTCGGCCGGCCCGAGGGTCCTGCAGGCAATGTCGGCGATGGCAGCATGAAATTGCCGAACCAATCCGAACTGCAACGCGCGCGTTCGATTCTGGAGGAGTTGCGGCGGCGTGCGGCACAGCCGGGCCGGCCAAAGGACGAACTCGATTATCTCGACCGCCTGCTCAAGGAATTCTGACAACGGTTTTCGCACTGGCGTGCTCCGGTCGGCGAAGGGCCTCCAAAGCGCCATGCCCGGTCCGCGATGTGCGGTTAAGACCAGGCGGCAGCGAATCGACTACTCCGGGGTCGTTGCAAATCGCAGCTTCAAATGGCGGGCACCGGCAGGCGGACGCGGCAGACGAGTCAAAAAGGCGATTGTCTGACCCGCTGTGAGTGTAGATTTGGGCGCGCTGAAGCTCCAATGGTAAAGTTCGTGCTGATCCGCGTCGGTAACGGTTACGACGATGGTAGGCACCGTTTGCTCGCGCCGGCTGATGTTTACGAGGTTGCCGCTTACGGCGAGCACCACCTGGCCGTCCTCGACATCGCGGCGGTAGGTAACGCCGGAGAATTCGATGCCGCGAACATTCACAGGAACGCCGAGCGCCGCATAGAGCGAGGATGATTGCGGCCACAGAACCGCAATTTCCTGTCGGAAGCGCAACGCCATCCATCCGATCAGAAGAATAATGGCGACAAGGCCCGCCCAACCTCCGGCAATGGCAACTTTTTCCACCCATGCCGATGCCGGTTTCGTGATGGGTTGGGGATGATGTCTGATGCCGAAATCCTGGCGGGCCGCGGCCGAGTGCGTGATCGACGAAGATGTGGTCGCGTCGGCTGCCGACGGAGCATCAAGCGGAAAAAGGTCCGGATCCGGTTCCGGCTCCGGCGGAGCCTGACGCCATGCGTGCCCGCATTTGGCGCAACGCACCGTGCGCCCGGCCGGCGCGAATTGCGAGGCGTCCGCCTGATAGCGGGTCTGGCACTGAGGGCAGGTGAGAATCATTCCATTTCGCCTTGAACAAGAAATGCCGCAACGCTCCGGGGGCTGCAAGCGCCGGGAAGCGCCGGACGGAGAAGCATGCGGCTTGCCGAGTTTGCAAGGCTGCGTTATGCGCGGTGGCGGTCGCGGCGTTCCTCGCGGGGCAATCGTTTCGGTCGGACGTGATGCTGCGGTTTGAAAATGTCGGTATGCGCTACGGCACCGGGCCAGAGGTGTTGCGTGACGTGACGTTTCTCCTCGAGTCGGGATCGTTCACATTTCTGACGGGCGCTTCAGGCGCCGGCAAGACGACGCTCCTGAAGCTCATGTTCCTGTCCGAACCGCCCACCCGGGGGCTGATCACGTTGTTCGGCAACGATCTCGCGACGACGCGGCGCGCGGATTTCCCTGCGATCCGTCGAAGGATCGGTGTTGTTTTTCAGGATTTCAGGCTCCTCGATCACCTTTCGGCGTTCGACAATGTTGCACTACCGCTGCGTCTGGCAGGCCGCGGGCCGGATGCCTACCGTCACGACGTGGAGGAACTGCTGGGGTGGGTCGGATTGGGTGCGCGCCTCGATGCCAAGCCCGCAACGCTTTCGGGAGGGGAGCAGCAGCGCGTGGCGATTGCCCGCGCAGTCGTGGCGCGCCCGGACCTTTTGCTGGCCGATGAACCCACAGGCAATGTCGATGCGGAGATCGGCCAGCGGCTTATTCGGCTCTTTGGGGAACTCAATCGTCTGGGAACGACTGTGCTTATTGCGACGCATGATCGCTCGCTGATCGAGCGGACGCGGGCCGGTGAAATGCGGTTGGTGGACGGTCGCGTGATCGAGCTGAGGACATCGCGGCCATGATTTCGCATTGGATGGATCGTGAAGGCCCCGTGCTGCCGCGTGAGACGAGCGCAGCGCCGCTCGACGTCGTGATCGGCGTGATGGCGTTTCTGGCCGCGCTGTCGCTCGGTGCGTCACTGGTTAGCGAGCGGACCGCCGAGAGTTGGCGATCGGGGGTGGCCGGGCGCTTCACCGTCCAGATCATTCCGCCGCTCGACGGAACGCACGCCCTGGACATGCAGCGTGAGGTTGAGTCGGTCGTCGCTTTGCTCCGCGCCACGCCAGGCATCATGGAGGCAGAACCGCTGAGCGACGCAGATGAGCGCAGTCTCGTCGCGCCATGGCTCGGCAATGGGGCACTCGCGCCCGATCTGCCTCTGCCGCGCCTCGTCGACGCGACATTGCAACCGGGTGTTCGGGTGGATCTTGCCGGTCTGACGGAAAAGCTGAAAACAATTGCGCCAGATTCCGTGGTCGACGACCATACGCGCTGGATCTCGCGCCTCAAGCGCCTGGCAGACGCCATCGTTTGGTCGGCCTATGCCGTTCTCGGCCTGATCGGAATTGCCACGGCCTCGGCCGTCATGTTTGCGACAAGGGCCGGACTCGCCGCCCATCACGAAATCGTGGCCCTTCTGCATCAAATGGGGGCGCGTACCGGGTTCATCGCACGTGCTTTCGAGTGGCACTATTTCATATCGGCGCTCGTCGCTTCACTGGCGGGCGCGGGGCTTGCTGCAGCCTTTTTCGTCGCCGCGGGCGGCCTCGAGCAGGCGGGTCTGGAGCCGGTAGCCTTCTTGCCACCCCTGGGGATGCATCCCTCGGAACTCGCATGGCTCGCCGTCGTCCCGGCCTGTACCGCGCTCATCGCGCTGACGACTGCGCGGCTTTCCGTCATGGCTGCGCTGCGGCAAATCTATTGAAGGCCGGCGCCTGGCGCTAATCTTGTACGAGTCGCGGCAATGAGGTTGGCAGAATTGGACACCTCGCGGACAGCTGCATTCGACCGGGTGCTTTGGCGCGGGGCCCTTGTCGCGCTTGGTGCGTATCTGGTCGGATTTTTTGTGTTTGTGTCCCATTTGCCGGGAAAACCCTCGCCCAATGTTCGCGGTGAGGCTGTCGTGGCCCTGACCGGCAGCGAGGAGAGGCTCGATGCAGCCGTCGCCCTCTTCGAGCATGGGGTGGGAAAGCGTCTTCTGATCTCCGGCGTTCACCCCTTTATCACCAGGGAGCATTTGAAACGCGTCGTCCATGGCGGACGCCGGTTCGATTGCTGTGTCGACCTGGGATTTGCCGCCACGAACACCCATGGCAACGCCACCGAGGCAGCGCAATGGGTTGGGGCGCACGGATATCGAAGTCTGGTTGTCGTGACAGCCAACTATCACATGCCACGCAGCCTGATCGAGCTTTCGTCCGCGATGCCGGGCGTGAGACTCGTGCCCTATCCGGTGCAGGAGGAGGATGTTGCCGACGGCAAATGGTGGCTTGATCCCCACGCGCTGAGAACGCTGCAGGTCGAATACGCCAAATATCTGGGCATCCTGGCGTTCACGACACTGTTCCCGCATCATTCGGCCGGGAACCCGATCATAAAATCCGGCATGCTGGCGCCCGGCCGTGTTGTGGCAAGCGCCTTGTGGCCATGAACTGGATCCGCTCATGCGTTTTTTTTCTGTGGTTCGTGGCGATCACCGTGGTCGTGCATCTCGCGTTTCTTCCCACTTTGGTGATGCCGCGACGCTATGCGGTCATGGCGGCGCGCAGCTGGTGTGCCGGCGTTTTGTGGGGCCTGAAAAGGCTGGCGATGCTCGATTACGAGCTGCGGGGCACGCTTCCCCGTTCGACGGTCCTTGTCGCGTCGAAGCACATGACGATGTGGGACACGATCGCAATATTTCATCTTCTCGGCGATCCGGTGTTCGTGCTCAAGCGCACGCTGCTGCGCCTTCCCTTCTATGGCTGGTACGCACAAAAAGTGGGCATGATCGGAATTGATCGCAGTGGCGGGTCGGCGGCGCTGCGCGGGATGGTCAAGGCCTGCGCCGATGCCATGGCGAGCGGATTGAGTGTCGTGATCTTTCCGGAGGGCACCCGTCGGCACGTCGGCGCTCCCCCGGATTACAAGCCAGGCGTGGCAGCTCTCTATCAGAGGCTGGACGTTTCCTGCGTGCCGGTCGCGCTGAATTCGGGTCTTTACTGGAGCGGGCCGCTTGGGTTTCTCAAGAAG
Source organism: Rhizomicrobium sp. (assembly GCA_036490345.1). Taxonomy (GTDB): domain Bacteria; phylum Pseudomonadota; class Alphaproteobacteria; order Micropepsales; family Micropepsaceae; genus Rhizomicrobium. The sequence goes on from DASXEA010000071.1 coordinate 20,568, forward strand.
CGCGGGACCATTGTGATCGAATTTCTGCCCGCCATCGCGCCCGGCATGGGTGGCAGGGCGTTTTTGCATGAGCTTCAATCGCGAATCGAGACCGCAACGGCTGAATTGCTGCTTGCGCGGAAATGAAATCTGGAACGAAATGCGAACGAAATGGACCTGGGCCCCGGGGCCGAGTTAGTTCTTTTGTCTTCTTTTCGCCCTAGGCTCCAAACCGCGAGCAGAGCCATGAATGATCTATCCCGCCAAATCTGGGACATGAAATATCGGTTTCGTGCCGGTGACGGCACGCCGATCGATCGCGACGTGGCTGATAGCTGGGCACGGGTGGCGATCGCTGCTGCCCAAGCCGAAGCGCCCGCGCTGCGGCGCCAATGGGCGCTCGCATTTGCGCAGATCTTGGCTGGCTACCACTTTCTGCCAGCCGGCCGGATTCTCGCCGGGGCTGGCACGGGACGCAGCGTCACGCTATTCAACTGTTTCGTGATGGGTACGATTCCCGATGACATGGGAGGCATTTTCGATCATTTGCGTGAAGCGGCACTGACGATGCAGCAGGGTGGCGGAATCGGCTACGATTTCTCCACGCTGCGTCCAAGTGGCGCTGTCGTGCGCGGGGTGGGAGCGGATGCCTCCGGCCCGGTGTCGTTCATGGGCGTATGGGACGCAATGTGCCGCACCATCATGTCCGCCGGCTCGCGGCGCGGCGCGATGATGGCCACACTCGCCTGTGACCATCCGGACATCGAAACGTTTATCGACGCAAAGCGGCAGCCCGGCGAATTGACGATGTTCAATCTGTCGGTGCTGGTGAGCGATGCGTTCATGGAGGCGGTCCGTGACGGCTCGCCCTGGGAACTGAAATTTGACGGCAAGGTTTTTCGCACCGTTCTGGCACGGGCGTTGTGGGACCGGATCATGCGTTCGACCTACGAGGTCGCGGAGCCGGGCGTGATTTTCATCGACCGGATCAACGCATGGAACAATCTGGGCTATTGCGAGCAAATATCCGCCACGAATCCGTGCGGCGAACAGCCTCTTCCGCCCTATGGCGCCTGCCTTCTGGGCTCCGTCAATCTCGCGGTGCTTGTTCGCAATCCGTTTTTGCCCGATGCATATCTGGACGAAGGCGCCCTCGAACACCTGACCCGCGTGGCCGTGCGCCTGCTCGACAACTGCATCGACGTTTCGCGATTTCCTCTGCCGGAACAGCAGCGTGAGGCGCTGGCCAAGCGGCGAATAGGCCTGGGAGTCACCGGCGTCGCCGACGCCCTCGCCTTCTGCGGCGTGCGCTATGGCACCGGTACCAGCCTGACGATGATTGACCGCTGGCTGGGAATTTTGTCGCGCTCCGCCTATGCCGCATCGATCGAGCTCGCGCGCGAGAAAGGCGCATTCCCTTTGTTCGACAGGGATGAATATCTCGATCGTCCCTTCGTGAAGACGCTGCCCGACCCGCTTTGCGCGCGACTTGCGGAGCATGGCATTCGCAATGGCCTGCTGACCTCCATCGCACCGACAGGGACGATTTCCCTGTTTGCCGAAAATGTGTCGAGCGGCATCGAGCCCATATTCTCCTATCACTACAAGCGCCGCCTTCTCATGCCTGACGGGTCCCGGCGCGAGGAAATGGTCAGCGATTATGCCTATGGCAAATTCCGCCAGATGTTCGGCATGGACGCGGCGCTTCCCGACTTTTTCGTAGCGGCACATGATCTGTCCCCGGACGATCACGTCGCCATTCAGGCCGCCGCGCAAAAGCACATCGACAGTTCAATTTCCAAAACCATCAATGTGTCGGAGGATATGCCCTTTGAAGATTTCAAGGACATCTATCTGAATGCCTATGCAAGCGGTTGCAAAGGCTGCACGACCTACAGGCCAAGTCCGGCGCGGGGAGCGGTCCTCGAGATCATCCGGGAGCCGGCGCAGGATGACGTGTCTGCGGCCGACGCAGGTCTGATTAATACCGAAGCTTTGCAGGTCCCGGATGATGCCGCGGCGCGACCAAAGGAGGAAGCAGGCAGCGTCGTCTATATGACCAAACCGCTTGACCGGCCCGAAGTTTTGCTGGGGCAGACCTACAAGATCAAATGGCCGGACTCCGATCACGCGTTTTATATCACGATCAACGATATCGAGAAGGCCGGCAGGCGGCGTCCCTTCGAGATTTTCATCAACTCGAAAAACATGGAAGCGTACGCATGGACTCTCGCGCTCACGCGGATGATCAGTGCTGTCTTTCGGCGCGGTGGTGATGTTTCGTTCGTCGTGCATGAGCTGAAGGCGGTTTTCGATCCCCGGGGCGGGCAGTGGATGGCAGGCCAGTATGTGCCCTCGCTGCTGGCGGCCATCGGAGAAGTGATCGAACGCCACCTGATCGTCACCGGTTTCATGCCTCCGCGTGAGACTATCGTCGAGCCGCAAAGCATGCAGGCCGCGGCCGTGATCGCGGGCGAAATTCGCGGCCGTGCATGCCCGCGCTGCGGCAGTCCGGCGCTTGTCAGGCAGGAAGGCTGCGACACTTGCATGGCTTGCGGTTACTCTCGCTGCAGCTAGTTTGGGTGTCATCAGCCGGCTTCTCGCACCATGCGGTATTCCAGTCGCTTCTTTCTGTATGCGCCGTTCGCAATTCTCGTTGCCCTGTTCGGAATTGCCATGCTGCGATGGTGGTCGCTTGCAGCGGATTGGGATTCCCGCCTTCGGCGCATGAACGGACATGAAATCGCTCCCGGTATCGCCCTTCGATTTGAAAGCGTGGCCATTGGCGGCTTCCCTTTCGGGCTCGACCTGGCCTTCCAGGGTCTGCGAATCACGGTTGCCGCACCCCGCGGCCCGCTCGTTTGGTACTCTCCCAGGCTCCTGTCCTATTCGCTGACCTATGGGAGAGATCAGAAGGTCTTTGAAGCCTCGGGGGGGCAGGATCTTTCCTGGTCGGACCCGCAGGGTGTCCGGCACGACCTTCGTTTCGATGCAGCATCCTTTCGTGCGAGCGCGCTGTGGCGGTCCCAATGCCTGGATCGCTTCGACGTCGATCTCCTGTCTCCCAGATCGCCGGCGATTTCGGGCGCACGAGTGCAACTGCATGCCAGGCAGGCGGCGATGCAGAACGCGATCGAGTTGTCGATAAGCGCCGATGACATCGAATCGACTCCCGGGCGGCCCATCGGATTGGGTCGTATGCTGCGAACGTTCGTTTTTCAGGGAAAGCTTGTGCCCGCGGCGGCTTTGCGCAGCCTCTTGTGCGGGACGGAAAACTGGCAGGATGCGGCTGAAGCCTGGCGTAGCAAGAGCGGGAGTCTTTCGGTCGGCAAGGTGGCGGCGCAATTCGATGATCTGGCCGTAGCCGGGCACGGCGCGCTTGTTCTCGATGGCAGGCGCCGGCCGGCCGGCGCTCTCGACGTCGTCGTTTCCGAACTTGCGCCCGGCCAACGGGCTGCGCCCGTTTTTTATGGCCGATTGGCGGGTGCGCTTGCCGCTTTGACAAACGCAGCCTCTGCAGAGGGTCGACCCGTTTCCGCGAATTTGCAGCTGCAAAATGGTCTGACGCTTCTTGCGCCGACGCGGAACGATGGGGGTTCGTCCAAAAAACCGGGAGACTTCGCCGGGCAGATCGATCCGCTCTACTGAAGCCAAGCCGAAACAGGCGCCCCGGAAGCCGTTCGATTCCGAGTTAGGCATTTGCTTCAACGATCGCATGAATGAATCGTCATAGAGAGCAGGGCAGCGGATTTTCCGGACACAGCCCCGACGCTTACATGCCACATTCTCAACATTTTGCCCGGCTAGCGTTCGCTTGTCCCTTAAGTGAGGGGTGCCAGTTGCACCGAGGGCGCCGTGCCAAACTATGAAATTCGATACTTGAATAGCGATGGAGAGCTGACGCTCATCCACAAGATTCACCATGTAGACGATCGCGCAGTCGACGACACGGCTCTGCGCATGCTCATGAGTTCGGGCCTTGCCGACTATGAGATATGGCGCGAGGACAAGCCGTTTGCCCGCCAGCAATAGACGCCGACATTTTCACGGACACTATCGCGTTGGCGTGCCCGATTCCGGCCTGCGCCCGAAATTGGGTTCGGCACTGTCCTGACCGGCTCGCACGATCGAGCGCCGGATTGCGCGCGTTCGAGTGAAGAGGTTGAAGAGCATATCGCCGTCGCCCCAGCGAATTGCCCGCTGCAGGGCACTCAGATCCTCATTGAAGCGACCCAGCATTTCCAGAACGGCTTCGCGATTGTTGAGAAAGACGTCGCGCCACATGACCGGGTCGGACGCAGCGATGCGTGTAAAATCGCGAAATCCGCCTGCGGAATATTTGATGACTTCGCTCTCCGTAACGGTCTCGAGGTCGGCTGCTGTTCCCACAATATTATACGCGATCAGGTGGGGGACGTGGCTGGTAATCGCCAGAACGAGGTCATGGTGCCGGGCATCCATGATCTCGACCTGGCTGCCGCATCGCTCCCAGAAACTTTTCAGACGATCGATACTGGGGGCGTCGGTTCCCGCTGGTGGGGTCAGGATGCACCAGCGACCGTCGAACAATTCGGCGAAGCCGGCCTCCGGGCCCGACTGTTCGGTTCCGGCGATGGGATGGGCGGGAATAAAGTGCACGTGCTGCGGAACAAAGGGACCGACATCGCGGATCGCGGCCATTTTGACGGAGCCGACATCGCTCAGAATGGCACCCTCGCGCAGACTGCCCGAAATTTCCTTCGCGAGACCCCCAAAAACACCAACCGGCGTCGCGAGGATCACAAGATCTGCGTCACGCACCGCTTCCGACGGATCGTCGTGCAGCGAATCGGAAAAACCGCAGGATCGTGCCTTGTCGAGCGTTTCGCGCGTATTGGCATATCCCGCGATATGACCCGCCAGCCCTGCTCTTCGAATGGCCCGGGCAAGGGAGGAGCCGATCAGGCCGATGCCCAGCAACGCAACTTTCGCGAAGGCGGGAGGGGCTCCCTCCGTCATGGCCGATCGTCGCTCATGAATTCAGCAATCGCCGCGGCGACGCCGCGATTTGCTTCCTCGCTGGCAATTGTCAGGCGCAGGCAATCGGGAAGCCCATAGTTTGCCACGCCTCTCAGGATGTAGCCCTTGGATGCCAGGAAGGTGTCAGCGTTGGGTGCAGAATGTGGCCCGGTCGGCGGGAAATGGATCAGCAGGAAGTTTCCCACGCTGTCATCAACACGCAAGCCTGCTGCGCGGATCTGTGTCTGGAGCCACGCCTTCCATTCCTCGTTGTGTGCGACCGCGCGGGCCACATGCGCTCGATCCAGCAGTGCCGCCGCTGCCGCGCGTTGTGAAGGCACGGAAACATTGAACGGCCCGCGAACGCGATTGAGTGCGTCGGCGATTGGTGGCGGGCAATAGGCCCAGCCTACGCGCAGTCCTGCGAGCCCGTAGATTTTCGAGAACGTGCGCGTCATCACGACATTCTCCGATGTCGACGCCAGGGCGGTTCCCGGATCGTAGTCATCGCGCTGAACGTACTCGGCATAGGCAGCATCGACGACCAGCAAGGTCGAGGGGGGAAGGCCGCGATGCAGCCGTCGCAATTCGCCTGCGCTTATGTAGCTGCCCGTCGGATTGTTCGGATTGGCGAGATAGACAAGGCGTGTCCGCTCCGTTACCGCCCCGAGCAGGCGATGGACATCGGCGCGATGTCCTACTTCGGGAACCGCGATGGGTGCAGCACTGTTTGCAAGGGCTGCAATCCGATAGACAAGGAATGCGTGCTCGGTAAAAAGCACTTCGTCCCCTGGGCGGAGATAGGTGTGAGCCAGAAGACTCAGCAACTCGTCTGATCCATTGCCGCAAACGACGCGTTCGGGATCGATGTGATGAACTTCACCGATCGCGTTGCGAAGAAGGCGAGCGCTGCCTTCCGGGTAGGTCCACAGATCGGCGCTGGAGGCATTGAACGCTTCGACTGCCGCGGGGCTCGCGCCCAGCGCCGACTCGTTCGAAGACAATTTCACCGCGCGCGACAGACCGGGCACGGATGCGCGACCGCCGACATAGGGCGTGATGGAAAGAACGCCGGGTTTGGGCGTCGGTGTCATGGTCCGGCCCGATTGGCGTCGCCACTGACCGGATTGGCGAACCCGCCGATCAGTGAAACCCTGTCGATGGCGTCTCCCGCTTTCACCACAAAGGATGCGAGGCGCGCGTCATCGGGGGCGACGAAGCCGCTGTTGGCTACCAGAACGCGGCTCGCGCTGCTGCGAATGGACTCCCGGCTTGCCGCGATGATCTGCGCATCGAACCCTGCCTGGCGCAAAAGGGTCTGAAGGCGGGTCCGACTGAGTTCGGAATGGCATTCGAGGCGCAGAATGGTCGTATCTGCACCGGTCGGCCTCTGCTCGATGGTGCCAATTGCATAGCCGCGCGGCAGTGCAGTGCGAGAATTTTCGTCGGCGACGAAAGGCAGACTATGGACGAAGCGTGGGCCGGGGCGCCCCACCGGCGCCAACTCGTCCCACCACGCCTTTCTGTCTTCCACGCTTTCCGGCGGGGGGACGATTCCGAGCGCCGTTGCGTCGTCGGCGCAGGCATGCACCACGGCGATGGCGGACGAATGGGTCACCATGGGTATCATGCCGCCGAAGTGGGTTCGGGCCAGATCCCAATACCCTTCCGCATTTTCGGCGGCATAGACGTGCAAAGTCGTTTCCGTATCCGCGGCGAACAGAATATCGGACCAAATGCCCACCAGCGCACGCCTGGGAAGACTGCCCTGGTGGCGGGACAGGATGCCGCGCAAAACTTCGGCAGTCTCCGCGGGGTGGCGCGCGGGGACCCAATGGCCTTCAGTCGGCGGCGGCTCCCGATCCCGGACCGCTCCAAGAGCCGAGCGCCGGATCAGCAGCGTGTGGAGGTCGCCATCAATACGTTCGATTTCATGCCGTGCCTGATCGCCTGAATTTGAATGTTTGGGCATAAAGGTTCCGTACCAGCGTTCCACCCTCCCGAACGCAGCCGCGCGCCGCGAGCGCAGGCGCTGCGAACCTTGCCGACAGGAGAGGCCTATTGTTAAAGGGCGGCGCGACAAATTCAAAGCCCGCTGCCATCGTGTTGGTATCAGTCGGATTTGGTCTTTGGCGATACGGCTAGGCTCATACCCCTTGGGGACAGCACGGTGACCACGGAATCTGCCGATCCGCGTTTTCTGAGGCCGCTCGCGGCGCCCGGTGCGGACACCGGTCGCGCACTCACATTCGACTCCACACAGCCTCTCAAGCTCGATTCGGGGCGCGAACTGACACCCCTCACGATCGCCTACATGGCTTACGGGACCCTCAATGAGGCGCGATCCAACGCTATCCTTGTCTGCCATGCGCTGACCGGAGACCAGTTCGTCGCGAGCCAGCATCCGGTAACGGGCAAGGCAGGGTGGTGGAGCACGATGGTGGGGCCAGGAAAACCCATCGACACCAACCGCTTTTTCGTTCTGTGCGCCAATGTGATCGGTGGATGCATGGGCACGACCGGTCCCGCGTCGACCGATCCGGCAACCGGCCAGCCCTATGGGCTCGCGTTCCCTCTCGTCACCGTGCGCGACATGGTGCGGGCGCAGGCTATGCTCATCGACGCTCTCGGCATCGAAAAGCTTCTATGCGTCATTGGCGGGTCCATGGGAGGCATGCAGGTCCTGCAATGGGCAGCGAGTTTTCCGGATCGTGTCGTTGCGGCGATTCCGATCGCCGCGGGAGCCCGACATTCCACACAGAACATCGCCTTCCATGAGGTCGGACGACAGGCGATCATGGCCGATCCCGAGTGGCGAAATGGAAACTACGCCGTGCATGGCACCACGCCGGCGAAGGGTCTCGCGGTTGCGCGCATGGCCGCGCATATCACCTATCTGTCGGAAGCCGCGCTGGAACGGAAATTCGGCCGCGCCCTGCAGGACAGGCAGACGCTCTCCTTTGGCTTCAATCCGGATTTTCAGATCGAAAGCTATCTCCACCATCAAGGGACGACCTTCGTCGACCGGTTTGATGCCAATTCCTATCTGTATATCACGCGTGCGATGGACTATTTCGACCTCGCGGGCGAATACGGTGGCGTGCTGGCTGATGCCTTTCGCGGTTTGAAGACACGTTTTTGCCTTATCGCTTTCACCAGCGACTGGCTATTTCCCACTGCCGAGAACAAACGCGTCGCCCAGGCGCTGGATGAGGTAGCGGCCAAATTCAGCTTCATCGAAATCGAAACGGATCGGGGTCACGATTCGTTTCTGCTTCATGAGCCTGAATTATTCGCAACAGTCGCTGATTTCCTGAACTCCGTTGCCGTCACGGCCGGTATATCCTGACGGCACGCGTGCCGGACACGCCGCCATGGCGTCTGCCGCCTTGATCGCGGCGCGATCTTTCCGCTTTCGGCCAAATCGCGCCGCGCCCGGGCATTCAGCTCTTTTGCGTGTCCAGGAGCCGGAGCGCTTCGTCGTAATGCGCCACGCCCTGCCGATACATTCCGTTCAGGCAGAAGTCCCGTCCATATCCCTTTTCCTTCAACGCCGCGCCGTACGTGGCAGCGTGTTGATCGCCGGCGAGTGCCGCCGTCACCTGATCGGCACGCTTGACGCATCCCGACATGCTTGCAAGATCCTCGGCGCCTGCCTGTGTGGCGCAGACAAGCAAGCCCGCACATACCAGCACGCTGATGCTCGTTGAACGCATACCAACTCCTCCTCGATTGGATCCGGCAGCAGCCGGCCTCTCACCGAAGATAGGAAGTCCGCAGGGGGAGAAAAGTCATGCTTCGATCCTGCTTGCGCATGGGAGCCATGCCGTGGATGTGCGGCTTGCCACATAGGGGTTTTCGCGACCGAAATGCTGTCCGTATCGTTACGTCGCGGCAATATCCATCCGGCTACTTCAATCTCACACGAGCCACGGGATGCATGTCCGGCCTATTGTCCGGCACGCGCGAAGACTCGCAGTCGCTGTCGCGATTTTTCCGCAGGCAAAATCGCATACATCGATTTTGTCGCATCCAGAAGATGGACGCCGGCGAGGCGAGGCCAGCAGCTTCGACCAAGCCGATCCCATGCTATCCCGGTTCGCACGAGGCGCCGCGAGCGCAGCGGCGGAAAATACAACGCCGTGTCCCACCGCTCCGGCGCGAACATGGATTCCCGCATCAATCGTTCGAGTTGGCCCTTGCTGAAGGGACGTCCCTGAGCAAAGGGGGAGCGTTCGATTTGCGACCACAGGCTCGCGCGGTTCGGCACCACCGAGAGTACCCGTCCTCCCGGTGCGAGCACACGCCAGATCTGCCGCAGCAGCGGACGCGCTGCTTCCGCGCATTCCAGTCCGTGCACAATGAGTATGCGATCGAACACCGAATCGGCGAACGGGAGCGCGCCTTCTTCGCCCTGTGAGCTCAGCCCAAAACCCGTGTCCGGCGTTCCGAACTGGGCCGGAACGAACGCAACGGCCCGCTCTGCAGCAAGCGAAAGCGCCTTCAGATAGGGCAGCGCGTAACCGTAACCCAAAATGCGCGTGCCCCCGAGTTCAGGCCATGCCAGCCGCACGCGGCGGAAAATGGCGCGGCGTGCGATCTGCCCGAGGGGCTCGTCATAAAATGCTTGGACATCCAGCGGTCCGGACTGCATCAAGCCTGACTAGACCTTGTCCGCAGCCTGTTCAACAGGCTGCCTCGCGTTGCTAACATGCCTGATGGAGGACCCGCCAATGACCGCACTCGAGATCGAGATCGTTCCCTGTCTGTCGGACAACTATGCCTATGTTCTCCACGACGCGGCAGATGGATTTTGTGCCGTCGTCGATCCCTCAGAGGCCGCTCCAATCCTCGAGGTGCTTCGCGCCAGAGGCTGGAAGCTGACACATGTCCTTAATACCCATCACCATTTTGATCATACCGGCGGCAATCTGGCGCTGAAGGAAGAATTTGGCGCCAAGATCGTCGGACCCGGGAAGGATCGAGAGCGAATTCCCGGCATCGATGTGGGCGTCGATGGCGACACGTCGTTTGCTCTGGGGAAGCATTCCATCCGCATTCTGGAGATTCCGGCCCATACCCGTGCGCATATTGCCTTTGTTTTCGAAAGCGACAGAAGCGTATTTACGGGAGACACGCTGTTTGCCATGGGCTGCGGCCGACTGTTCGAAGGAACGCCGGAGATGATGTGGAGCAGCCTGTCCACATTGATGACTCTGCCAGACGACACGCGTGTCTATTGCGGACACGAATACACGCTCAGCAACGGGCGGTTTGCCCTCACGCTGGAGCCCGGCAACGAAGATCTTCAGCGGCGCGTCGTGGAAGTCGAACGAATGCGCGCGGCGGGCTCGCCGACCGTTCCATCGACCATTGGCCTCGAGCGAAAGACCAACCCCTTCCTCCGTCCCCAGTCCCGGGAGATTCGCCAAACGCTCGGCATGGAAAATGCCGGTGACGTCGAAGTCTTTGCCGCGATGCGAGCCCGGAAGGACAAGTTTTAGACCCCTGCGCGAAATACAGGGCGCCTATCAGGACAGCCTCCCAGCGCCTTGCAGATTTCGACCCTCGGTTGCCGGAAAGTGATTGGGTTCGCAAAAATCGGCTGCGGTTGTGAAGGGAAGGCTTAACCGGCGACCACCAGAGCGCGCGGCGAAGCGAGGAGGCCTCAGGATTTTTTCAACGGCCTGAGGCGTCCACTCGGCCGCGCATGGTTGCCCATGTTCAAATTCGCAAGCGCTGTCGCTCGACTTCCCCGCGGCGCGAACTTATCCTTGGTGCGGGATTCATTCGCCACAAACGGGGAGCATTTCCATGTCGCTTCGTGCCCTGATCATCGCTGCAAGTACCGCGATGGCGTTCGCTGTCCATTCTGCAGCGGGCGCCGCCACCCTTCACGAGCCGTTGCCGCCGGACAGCACGGCCGTCAACGGCACCCACCAGACGGGGACGTCACACCCGGTGTCGCGCATTGCCCCGCCGGCGCTGCCGGAGGTCGGATTGCGTCCGCATGCCGCCGCCGGCCTCAAGCGGCGGTATTCGGGCACGCCCATCGACATGCTCAACTATCACAACGACAATTATCCGACCGGCTGGAACCAGAGCGAAACGGATTTGACCACGGCAGCGGTCGGATCGAGCAGCTTCGGTCAGCTGACGACGCTCAACGTCGACGGCAATGTGCTCGCGCAGCCCCTGATCGTTTCGAATTTTGTGATGCCCGACAGCACGACGCACAACCTGCTCATCGTCGCGACCGGCCACAACACGGTCTATGCCTACGATGCGCAGACTTACGATATCCTCTGGCAGGTCAGCCTCGGACAGTCGCAATCGTCGGGCGATGTGGGTTGTGGGGACGTCCAACCCGAATATGGCATTTCGAGCACGCCGGTGATCGTGCGCCACAGCACGAATTCGGCCACGATCTATGTCGTCGCGGCGAGCGAACCCAAACCATTTTCATTTCACACCCAGCTGCACGCGCTCGATCTCGGCACGGGCAAGGACATTACCAAGGCCCAGGAAATCGCTCCGGTCGCGAAGCTCGAAAATGGCGGACGCATCCATTTCGACCCGCAAAATCAATGGAACCGTTCGGGTCTCGTCTTTGCCAACGGGTCCATCTATATGGGCATCGGGTCGCACTGCGATAACAACGCCGGCAGCATCTCCGGCTGGGTCTTGAGTTTCGATGCCGGTTCGTTGTCCGAGACGGGCAAGTTCAACACCATCGAAGCCTCGGCCGGATACGAACTCGCCAGCGTCTGGATGAGCGGCTTTGCGGTGGCATCCGATCCGTCAGGCAATATTTTTGCGGTGACGGGTAATGGCAATTACAGCCACAAGAAGGGCGAAAGGGGCTATGGCGAAACGGTCCTGTCGCTGCGTTCCAACCTGAAGAAGGTCAACACCAGCTTTACGCCGGCCGACTACGTGTCGCTGAACAATGGCGATACGGATTTCGGCTCGGGAGGTGTCATGGTCCTTCCGGTGCAATCGGGGCAGACCGCGCCGGAAATGGCCGTCGCCGCCGGCAAGGAAGGCACGCTCTTTCTTCTGAATGCCACGGATCTGGGCGGGATGAAGACCAACGACACAGGCGCTCTCCAGAAGGTTTCCCTGTCGGCGTGCTGGTGTGGCGAGGCGTTCTATGTCGGTCCCCAGGGTCCCGTCGTCTTCTACCAGGGCAATGGCGACAACATCCGCGCATTCAGCGTAAATACCGGTGCGACTCCGCAGCTGACGCAAATTGCGCAGGGCTCGAGTGGTGGCGGATTCGGCGGCTCATTTCCTGTCGTTTCGAGCAACGGCACCGAGACCGGAACAGGCGTGGTGTGGGTCATCCGCCGTGCTTCGACCGAGCAACTCGAGGCCTATGACGCCCAGAATTTGGGGACACCGCTCTTTGCGTCCAATGCCGGCACCTGGTCGAATGGCAGCCGCGCCTATCTGAGCCCGACGGTGGCGAATGGCCGGGTCTATGTCGGGGCCTACAAGACGGTCACAGTGTTCGGTCTGACGGACTAGGCGATATCTGCAAAAGCGGGCCCGCATGTTCACTCATGCGGGCCTTTTTTTGCGCAGGCGGGTGACTCCTGCGGTAGGCGCGGCGCGCAATCTGTCGCCAATCCGGGTTATGGTTTTTGCCTCGACGATTTGTCGGGGAAAATCAGTTCGAACGAATCGCAGCGATGTCGTATCCACTGCGAGAACGCGGTTCGGGGCCGTAACGCGCGCTGTAAAAGCGCGGCGCTCGTGAGGCCGAATTTCATTCGAGATGTTCTGGCGCACCCGGAGCGATTCGAACGCCCGACCCCCAGATTCGTAGTCTGAAAACAAGGCTTCTCACGCCGGAACATCGCGTCACATATTTCGATAATATCCCTTGTATTTCAGCGAGTTATTGTGCATATAGGTGAACATCGAAAACCAAGCCAACGCGCGGTTTGAGAGAGCCTATAGCGAGCCTAAGAATGCGTCTGACCGACCTCACCATCAAATCGCTTGCCGCGCCTGTCACCGGTCAGCAGACCTACACCGATGATGATCTTCCGGGCTTTGGCGTCCGGGTGTCGCAGGGAGGCGCCAAGGCGTTCGTACTTGTGTATGGGCGAGCGCGCCGCCGCGCCACGATCGGGCGCTATCCGACCATCACCCTCCAAGAAGCACGTAAGGCG
>DASXEA010000003.1:0-11050 GCA_036490345.1 Rhizomicrobium sp.
CCCGGTCATTCTCGCAATGGACATCGACTTGATCGAATCCATTCGAAGCCCATCGCTGCAACATTCCCTCGCCATTTCGAAGAAGCTGGAAAAGCTCAGACAAAATACGCGCGCCGCAGTCATCTATGCCATCGACGCGCAGGGCCGAACGCTGTCGGCGAGCAACTATGCCGAGCCCGCCACATTCGTCGGACAGAATTTCAGCTTCCGCCAATATTTTTCCCAGGCTCTAAACCGCGGCGATGCCGAACAGTTTGCCATGGGTTCGGTAAGCAAGCATCCGGGTCTTTATTTGGCCCATCGGATAGAGAGCGGCGCCGGTCCATCCGGAGTTGTCGTCGTTAAAGTCGAATTCGATGAAATCGAGGCGTCGTGGCGCAGCGCGTCCACAAGAACTTTCGTCACGGACGCGTCACGTCAGATTCTTCTGACCAGTGTACCGAATCTGCGCTTCCAGAAATTGCCGGCGGCCGCTCCCGATCAGATCGTTACATCTCTGCCGGCGCCGATATCCGGGTGGACGCTGACCGTCTATAGTTCAAGAGAAGACGCCATCCGTTCCGCCCGCGCCGCCACGCTCATCGTGATTTTGGTGGAGATACTCCTGGCAGTTTCACTGCTGTGGCTCTCGCGCCGCCGCAAACATATCGCCGAACGGGCCAACGCGGAAACAAGGTACCGGGTCCGGTTGGAACAAGACGTCGCCCGGCGAACCCAAGAGTTGAGCGCGGTAAACAATCTTCTTTCAAAGGAAATAGCCGAACGGCAACAAGCCGAAGGGCGCTTAAACGAACTTCAAGCCGACCTCGTACAAGCAAACAAATTGGCCCAACTCGGCCAGATCACCGCTGGTGTTGCTCACGAAATCAACCAACCCCTCGGGGCAATTCGCATTCTCGCCGATAACTGCATAGCGCTGCTGGGGAGAAAAGACGGCAAAGCGCCGAACCTGATTAGCAACAATCTAGACAACATCGTGCGCCTCAATGAGCGGATTGGCCACATAACGCGGGAGCTCCGCGCCTTTTCCCGAAAGGGTAATAGAGAAACCGGGCCCATCTCTCTCAGGGATTCACTTAACTCGGCTATCCTGCTCAACCAATCCCGGTTACGGGAGAACAGAGTTAAGCTGATACGCGATCCTTTCGATCCGAAAGTTCAAGTCATCGGCGGCCGCATTCGTCTTGAACAAGTGCTGGTGAATTTGCTGCAAAATGCTTTTGAAGCTCTTGAAGACTCAGCCCGCCCCCAGATCAGAATATCCGTTATTGTTGAAGCCGATTGGGTCTTCGTTCGCATCATCGACAACGGACCCGGGCTGCCGCCCGATGTGGCCAACGCGCTTTTTACTCCATTTACGACCACAAAGGAGAACGGCCTCGGTCTTGGCCTCGTGATTGCTCACGACATCGTTCGAGATCTTGGTGGTGAGCTGAACGTTGAAAGCTCAAAGAGCGGGGCCACATTCATCGTAAAATTGAAAAAGGTACAGCCGTGACAAACCCTGATCTTCTTAATGCCGAAATGTCTCCCGGGGTTATCTTGATTGACGACGATAAAGATTTTCTCGACGCGCAAGTTCAGGCGTTGGAATTGGCCGGCTTTGCCGTCCAGGCTTTTTTGAGCGGTACGGAAGCGATGCGCCATATAACACGTGAATTCGATGGGGTTGTGGTTAGTGATGTCCGCATGCCCAACATGGACGGTCTGAGTCTCTTCAAACACGTGCAAGAGATTGATTCAGAATTGCCGGTTTTGCTGCTGACTGGGCACGGGGATGTTCCCATGGCGGTTCAAGCATTAAAGGACGGGGTCTACGATTTCTTGATAAAACCCTTCTCGGTTGCCGAGTTGATTGCCTCCCTGGGCCGCGCATCTCAGAAAAGGGAATTGGTCATCGAAAACAGAAACCTGCGCAAACTTCACGCGGGCCATGTCAATGCGAAGACCGCGCTTGTCGGCGAAAGTATGGTGATGGACTCGCTGCGCCAAACACTTTCTCAAGTCGCCGAAGCGGATGTGGACGTCCTCATTACAGGCGAAAGCGGCACGGGCAAGAAGACCGCAGCCCGGTCACTGCACAGCTTAAGCCATCGAAAGACCAAGCCGTTCGTGCAAATAAGCTGCGCCTCCCTTTCCGAGGAAAATTTTCACGCGGAGGTGTTTGGCAGCGTGTCGGTGGAGAAAGCGCCGCCCCAACACTACACGCCAAAGCGCGTTATCGGCCATCTCGAGCGAGCGCATCGAGGGACGATTTTGTTCGACGATGTGGGCTCTCTTTCTTTGCAGCAGCAAGCCGCGCTTCTGCGCTTCATGGAAACTCGAGAGTGCTGGCCGCACGGCGCGAGCGAACCCAGGCCGCTCGATCTGCGAATTGTCGCAACATCCCGGGAAAATCTGCGGGAAGCCGTTCGGGATGGGACATTCCGGGCGGATCTGTTTTATCTGCTCAGTGGCGTCACACTGCATGTCCCGCCTCTTTCAGAAAGGCGGGCCGACATTCGTCTTCTTTTCCAGCATTTTCTTCTCGCGGCTTGTACTCGTATCAAAAGGTCAGTTCCAAGATTGACCATGGCCGCGCATATGCACCTTCAGCGGCATGACTGGCCAGGCAACGTACGAGAGTTGGAGCGTTTTGCCGAGCGCTTTGCGCTGGGTTTGGATCCGGAGGAGGGTTCAAACGCGATGAACAATTCGGCCCCGGGATTGGCAGAGAGAATTAATCAGTTCGAAGCGGATCTGATCCAGGAGGTGCTGAGCCGGTATCAAGGCGACGCAAAGCGATCGATGGAGATACTAAAACTGCCGAGGAAAACCTTCTACGACAAACTCAGCAGACATGGCATACGCACCGCCGATTATCGCAGCAAAAAATGAAATAGGCGCGCCCTCGTACGCTCTTCACCGCGCGCCGATCGCATGGCCGGCTAGGCGGGCTTGTGCGAGGCGTTGGCGGGCATGGATTCGATAGCCGGTTGGGCAAGTTCGGCTGCCTCAGCCGCGGCAGGGCCGGCGCTGAGTTCGCGTCTAAGCTTCTTGCGGTCGAGCTGCTTTTCCCAAGCGGCGACCACGAGCGTCGCCACGCCGTTGCCGATCAGGTTCACCAGGGCGCGGCACTGGCTCATGAACCGGTCGACGCCGACCAGCACGGCCAAGGCGGCGACGGGAATGTCCGGCACCACAGCCAGGGTCGCGGCCAATACAATGAATCCCGCGCCGGTGACTCCCGTGGCGCCCTTGGACGTCAGCATGGCGACGATCAGGAGCGTGGCGATCTGGATGAAGGTCAGGTGGGTGTTGGTCGCCTGGGCCAGGAACAGCGTGGCCAGGGTCATGTAGATGTTGGTGCCGTCGAGATTAAAGCTGTAGCCTGCCGGCACGACAAGGCCGACGACGGATTTGGAGGCGCCCAGGCGCTCCATCTTTTCCATGATCTGAGGCAGCACCGTCTCCGAGGACGAGGTGCCCAGCACGATCAGCAGCTCTTCGCGAATATAGGCGATGAAGCGGAAAATCGAGAAGCCCGATGCCCAGGCCACCGTGCCCAGCACGCCGACGATGAACAGAATCGACGTGAGGTAGAATACCCCGACCAAGGCGCCCAACTGTATCAGGGCTGTAATGCCGTACTTGCCGATGGTGAAGCCCGTGGCCCCGAATGCAGCCAGCGGCGCCGCTCTGACGACAATATGGATGATACCGAAGAAGACCTTCGAGACGTTTTCGAGCACATGGCTGATGCGCGCGCCGGTGCCCCCCAGCCGCACGCAGACGATTCCGGTGAATATGGCGATGACCAAGGTCTGCAGGATGTCCCCGTTGGCCAGCGGCGCGAAGAAGCTGACCGGGACCATGTGCATGACATAGTCGATCGCCTTCATTTCATGCGCCTCGCCGACATAGCTCGCGGCGATCTTGGGATCCAACGTGGCCGGATCGATGTTGAACCCGGCGCCGGGGTGCAGCAGGTAGGCGGCGGCTATGCCGATAATGAGGGCGAAGGTCGAGATGACCTCGAAATAGGCCAGCGATTTCCAACCCACGCGGCCCAGCGCCTTGAGGTCGCCCATATGCGCGATGCCGACGGCGACGGTGCAGAAAATCACCGGACCGATGACCAGCTTGATCAGAGCGACGAAAATGTCGCCCAGCGGCTTGAGGTCGATACCGACCTGCGGCCACAACCAGCCCACAAGGGTGCCAAGCACAATGCCAACCAGCACTTGCACATAGATTGGTTTTAGAACACTCACATCACTTCCTCGATGCAGGCGCATTCTGGCTGGCGGGTCCAAGATACTTGGCGAGGTATTGGATCACCTGATTATAGTCTTCGTCGCTGAGTTCTGCGCCGTTGCCGATCATGCGCGAAACCTCCGCCGTCCAGTCGTCGCGTGACCGCCGTTGGCTGACGATGACATCGATGCCGTGGCACTGGGTGCATGCAGTCTGAACCAGCGCTTTCCCCTGCCCCTCGGGCAATTCCTGGGCGGGCGCAGATGTGGCGATGATCAGCGTGGCAGCCGCGGCAACCGAGGCGAGAGAGAGCCTCATTGATCCAACTCCGAGTGTAAGACGTCGATCGCGCTGGGGCTCATCAATCGGGCGAAGCTGCTGCCGCATGCCCACCATCGGCGGCGACAGCCGCAGCACCGCCGGGTTCAAGCCGCAGCAACATGCCATCCGTGTCCCTGGGTCCCCGCAGCCGGCCCTCAGTCAGGACATAGATGTCCCCGTCCGGACCCTGCCGAATATCGCGGAAGCGCACGTTCAGCTCGTGCAGCATCGTGTCGCCCTGACGAATGAAGTCGTCGCCACGAACGACCATCTGGGCGATCACTTTGGATCCGCCGCCCGCAATCATCAGACTGCCCTTCAGACGCGGGAACTTATCGCCGGTGTAGAAGATCATGTTCTCGGGATTGATGGTCGGGTTCCAGAAGAACGCCGGATCGTCCATCCCGTCGCGATGCCACGGCTGGTCCGAGACAAGGTGGCCATTGTAGTTCCGGCCCAGGGATACGAGCGGCCATCCATAATTGTGCCCGGGGAGTTCCCGATTGATTTCGTCCCCGCCTGAGGGGCCGAACTCGGACGTCCACATCTTCCCGGTCTTCGGATCCCACGCGATGCCGTACACATTGCGATGCCCGTAGCTGTAGATCTCTCCCCTCGCCTTCGGGGCTTTCACGAAGGGATTGTCGGACGGGATTGAACCGTCGTCGCGGACGCGAAGAATCTTGCCGATATCGCTGGAAAGGAGTTGCGCCTGTGGGCGAGCGCTGGACACGTCATTTGAAGGGGTGCCATCACGATCGCCGACGCTGATATAGAGCATCCCGTCGGGCCCGAAGATCATCCGCCCGCCATAGGTGCCGAGCGGGCTCTCCCACGCGTCCGTGACGAGAATTTCCTTCACGTCGGTTAATCGGCCCTGATCATACCTTGCGCGCGCGATCGCAAGGGTGGTGCCCAATTGCGGCAGCCGGTCCTTTGAATAGGAAAGATAAAGAAGATGGTTCTTCGCGAAGTCGGGATGCAAAACGACGTCCATCAAGCCGCCCAGCGCGACGTGATCCATGTCCGGCACACCTGAGACGGGTTTCGGGTCGAGCACGCCATCCTTGACCATGCGCAGGCGGCCAACCCGCTCCGTCAAGAGCATGGCGTGCTCGTCCGGGAGGAACACCAGGCCATCCGGGTGAGCAAGGCCTTCCGCCAGCTTGACGACCCGAATGGACATGCCGCCGTTGCTCTTCAGCACGACCGGCTTGTCAACCGCGGCGCCCGAGAGGACGTTGGGTGGATTTTCGCGAGCGATCTCAGTGGCCGTAAGCGGCTGGGTAATACCGGGCGTGCCGGTCGGCATCGGCCCCGTTCTCGTTGGGAACGGTTGGGCAAGTGCGGCAAGGGGGACAAACACCAAGACCGCGGCCGACAAGGCCAACCGAGATGCCAAACGAGATCTAAGGATCATAATTCCTCCACGACGATCATTATGTCTTGTGCTGGATTTTAAGCTGGTCATGTTACGGCCCTATTCAAGGCTCATCGCCACAAGTTCGGCCGGGTGCTTCACGCCGCCGACGCCAACGACGATGTATTGCTTGCCTTTGTACATGTAGCTGATCGGCGGGGACGTCGTTCCGGCGCCCAGATCTGCCTGCCACACGACCTTCCCGGTCTTCTTGTCATAAGCGCGGAACATGTTGCCGCCGCTGAATTTCGGCATGCTGATGCCGACCATGTCGCCCTCGCCCATGAAAAGAAACGAACGCGTCAGGAGTGGGGCGGCGCGGCCCGGTTGACCCAGAGGGGGGAGGTTTAGGCCCTTGAAAGCGGGATCATCGCGGGGCCCGTCGCCATTGGGAACCATCCACAGATGGTCGCCGGTGTTCAAGTCGATCGCGGTAATCCTGCCGTATGGAGGCTTTATCAGCGGAAGGCCTTGCGGGCCGTCGAGATAAAGGCTGGCTTCGCGAGCGTGGTGATAACCGCCTTTGCCGTCGGGCTCCATGCCGGCACGCCACGGCACACTGACTGACGGGACATACATCACCCCGGTTTCCGGATCGAGCGCGGCGCCGGTCCAGTTGGCCCCGCCGACCCAACCGGGCAGATAGAGCGTGCCCAGCTTGCCGTCAGGACCGCCCTTGAGCGACGGCGGCGTGAAGATGGCGCCATGGACGTAGCGGTTCAGGATCTCGACCGCCTCGGCGTGCAGCGCCGGGGTGAAATCGATCAACTGGTCTTCACTCATGCCTTGCCGATCGAAAGGCGCGGGCTTGACCGGAATGGGCTGCGTCGGCGCGGCTTTTTCCGTCGGCACGGTCGACGCCGGAACGGGCGTTTCCACAATCGGAAACAGCGGCTCGCCGGTCACCCGGTCGAACGCGTACACCAACGCCGTCTTGGTGACTTGGATCGCGGCTTTGCGCATGTGGCCGTTGACCTTGATATCGGCCAGCATCGGCGGCGTTGGCAGGTCGTAATCCCACAGATCGTGGTGAACGATCTGGTAGTGCCAGACTTGCTTGCCCGTCTTCGCGTCCAAGGCGACGAGAGAGTCGGAATAGAGATCGTCGCCGGGGCGCGCGCCGCCATAATAGTCGTTGGAGGGTGCACTCAGCGGCACATAGACGTAACCCAATTTCTCGTCGGCGCTGAAGCCAGACCAATCCTTGGCCTTGCCGCCTTTGCGCCAGGATTCATTTTCCCAGGTTTCCGTGCCGGGCTCGCCCTCTTGCGGCACGGTGTGAAAAGTCCAGAGCAGCTTGCCCGTGTGCACATCGTAGCCGCGGATGTCGCCGGCAAGCGACGCCAGATTGAAATCCGCGACGCCCATGGCAATCGGCTGACCGCCGATCACGATGACGTCTTTGACGACGATCGGGGACGGTGCGTTCCATTGGTAGGTGTTATTGATTTCCTTCAGCAGGCTGACGCGGCCATTGTCGCCGAAATCCTTGATGTAAGCGCCGGTCTTGGCGTTCAGCAGATAGAGATAAGGACCGCGCACGGTGACGACGCGGGCGGCGTCGCCCGTGCCCCACAACGCAATAGCGCGGCTGGAGTAAACCGCCTTGACCGGGCCGTCGCCCTCGAACCCGGCCTGACGCCAGATGACCTTACCGTTACCCGGATCGCGGGCTTCGACTTCGCCAGCCTGGTCGCTGATATACATGATGCCGCCAGCAACCAGCGGCGCATCGCGGTAATTGTTGGAAAGCACCAGACCGGGATTTTCGGTCAACAGCGCCGGATCGACAGCCGGCATGCGCCAGACGACCTTCAGACGATTGATGTTTTTCGCGTTGATCTGATCAAGCGCCGAGTATTTGGTGTCACCGATATCGCCGCCGAAATTCGCCCAATCTGCCCTGGCCTGGGCATTGGCGGTCGTTGCAAGAGCGGAAAGGAGTAAGGCGAGGCTGGTCGTTCTTAGCGCCTTCATTTCGCCTGCCCATCCTTGTCTTCGAACGAAAGGGTGAGACCGCCCTTGTAGACCTCGCCATTCTTGATGACGGTTTCGACATTGGCCAGGTTGGACAGATCATCCAGCGGATCGCCGCGCAGTATGACCAGGTCGGCATATTTGCCCGGCTCGATGGTGCCGACATCCTTCTTTTTAAGGATCCTGGCATTGATCCGGGTCATGTGGTCGATGACCCACATCGGCGAGACGCCCATGCTGGTGTAGATCTTGCCCAGCATCCACAGCGCATCGGTGTGGAAGGTCAGCGGCACGCCATTGTCGGTGCCGATGCCGAAATTGGCGCCGGAGAATAGCCACTGCTTCAGCGAATCCGCCCGCAGCAGGTCGGCCTTGTCCGGGTTGCTGAAATACCCCAGGCGCCGGTAGTCCTTGAAAGAGCCCTGCAGTTCCTCCCAGATGTCCGGCGGCGTGAGCGCCTTCAGGATCGGGTCTTGCAGACGTTCCGGGAATTTCACGGTCGCCGGCAGCGAGCCGGAGCTTGCCGCCGTCGGCACGACCGCCGTGTTGCTGTTGACGACCGCCTTGACCAACGCGTCGCTGTAGGTCGGGCGCGAAGCCGAACCGACATGCTGCAAGATGTCGACATGAGCCTTCAAGGCGTTCCAGATATCGTCCTCGTCATTGATGTGCGCGGTCACCATGATGCCGGCTTTGTGCGCGACATTGGTGATCGCCATGTACTGCTCGGCGTTGATGCCCATATGCACTTTTATGATGTCGACGCCGGCATCGACATTTTCCTGGGTCGCCTTGGCGGCGGCTTCGACCGAATGTCCGACCACGCGCGAAGACGCATCCGGGAAGATGGCGGCTCTCTCTATGATCCACGGCCCGGAAACCATCAGGCGCGGCCCCATGACCTCACCCTTCTTGATGCGGTCGCGGACCTGCAGGCTGGGCTCCAGCGGCGCGCCAAGGTCCACCGCGGTGGTGATGCCTGATGCCAGCAGCTGCCGCGCCGAGATCTCCATGATCTTTTCGAGCGGGTATTTGTCCTTGTGCTGGTCCAGCCACTTGAACCAGCGCGGATAATCGCCGTCACCCATGGTGATCAGGTGGGCGTGCATTTCGATCATGCCGGGGATCACAGTGCGCCCGCTGGCGTCGATGACCTTGGCGTCGGCCGGCACAGGCACTTCGGCCTTCGAGCCGACGGCGACGATACGCTCGCCCTTGATCAGCACCGTGCCGTTCTCGATCGGCGCTTGGCCGTAGCCATCGATGATGCGGCCGCCGACGACCGCGATGATCGGCGCCGTCCAGGCTTCAGGCGGCGTGGCGGCGTAAGCCGGCACAGCCATGGAGACCATAGCGGCCCCCAAAAAAGCGCCAGCAAGAAGATGCTGTACACGCACGCGCTTGTTGATCCGAGTTTGCATTTCCTAATTTCCCCTCCCCAACTCCCAGGGCTTTATCTTATTTCTGGTCGGCATCGTCTAAGGCCGCGTTCAAAACGCTCGCATTCAGCAGCCGCGGCTGGTGCCTGGTCGCTCTACGGGTCCCCTCCCAAGGCCCTCGGCTTACAAGACATCCAAACCTTGCCCGCTGTTTGCGGGAGGGCGCAACCAATCCGCCGAGGTCAGTGAAAGTAGCTCATGAATTGAATTATTTCATGGTCTTATGCCGATCTTGGCCTCCTGCCCGCAACGCGCCCTGAGCGGAAATCCGCACACCAAAGGACGGGTGTGTGCGTCTAGTGGCACATCGCTGCTGGAGGTGGCGGATGCCGTCGCAGGTGCATCAGCGCACGCGCAAAATCACGATCGGCGGTGCGAAGGAGGCGGGCTGGCCCGCCTCCTCCTTGTTCATCGCGCAGATACGACTTCGGTCGTCAGATGACCCGTCCCGATGATCGGGATCGTCATCGACGCGGGATGGGCGGCATCCTGCAGGATGGTGACCTCGGAATAATAGGCATTCTTGCCCGGCCCCTGGGCCCCCCGCTGACCCGGCGCCGGCGTTTCGCCGCCGGCGACCGAGAAGCGGACACGATGGCCCGGCTGGAACACATAGGCCATCGGCTGCGCCACGATCTTGTAGCTCCGAACCTCGCCCGGCTTGAGCGGATTGGGAGCCGACTCGTCCGGATAGCGCGGCATGTTGATGACACCCGACGACACATAGTGCGACTTCCCGTCAGGCCCGACATCGGTGACCATCAGCACGATGTCGGTGTCCGGCGTCGTCGAGAACGCCGAGAAATCGAACACGATGTTGCCGGTCACCTCGGTGGGCACGGTCAAGGCGTCCGTGGTCCAGGACGTCGTCCTGGTTTCGTCCGGAGTTTCATCGACCTTGGGCCAGCCCTCGGCTGTGGTCCGCATCGCCTCCAGATAAGGACCGGATTGCGGAAAGTAGCGATAGACCATCGAAGCTTCGTCGGCGGCAGGCAAAGCTGCACTCAACGAGCCGTCGCTGACCTTGGGTTTGCCGGCCTCCGGATCGTCGCTGGGCGGGCCTCGCCTGGCTGGCGCGATGATCGTGCCGCTCGGCTTGGCGCGCAGATAAAGCTTGGTGTAGTGGGTGTCCGGGATCGGCCAGGTTTTTTCCCAGCGGAACTTGTTGGCGCCCATGATCCAGATCAGCGCATCGCCCTTGTAGATCTTGCGGTCGGTCCATGCGTTCTTCTCGCCGCGAAGATAATGGGCAAAAAAGAGATCCATGTGCGTCTCGTGGTGCCAGGGGCCAATCACGCTGGTGCGGGCGCCGTAATGGGCGCCGGATTCGACCAACAGCCTGGCCGCGCCGCCGGCGTCATGCACCGTCGTGAAGGCCGGGATGTTGCCCGGGGTGATATAGTCCTGCAGGCCACCGGAAACCATCACACCCATGCCACTCTTGGCGATCGCTGTGAGCGCCTTGTTGTCAACGATCTGCTTGTCCCACCATTCGTCGCGGTCGCGATGCTTGATCGCGGCGAGATATTCGTGATCGCCGCGCTCCTCACGGCCCGGTCCCGGCAACGCGCCGCCCGGATACCAGAGATAATGATAGCAATCCGCGCAGGCGACATCGGGCGCGATGGCCTTGAGATGCGGCGGCAGGGTCTTGGCG
>DASXEA010000020.1:0-162914 GCA_036490345.1 Rhizomicrobium sp.
CACGGTTGTCACCGTGGGAAACGCATCGGTAATGGCCCGATAAAGCCGCTCCTCGTCGTCACGGGCAACGGACACCGTAGCCAGAAAGCTATGGGGCGCTTGGTCAATCAGGCCCGGGGACAGAATGATGATGAAATTCTGGCGGCCGCTTGAGAAATCGACCCTGCGGAGATTTGCGATTCTGGTTTCCAATTCGCGACCCAGGACATTGAGCGTGAGCGAACTGCCGACCTTGAGGCCCATTCCTTCTGCCAATTCGGCGTCGAACGACACGAGGGGAGGGCCACGATAGTTGGCTGACCACCTCTGGCCTTGCACAATGTCTGCATCGGCCGGAAGAGACGCTGCGTAAGTAAGTCCACGGTCCCCATTGACGGCCCAACGGGCGCTTGCGGCAATTGTAGCCCGGGCAACGGGAACGCCATTGAGAGCTACGATTCGCCCCCGGATCATGGGCGTCCGCTGGTAGTTGCGGGCGGATCTGAAGCCAGCAATCGTCTTGTCGAATGACGAAGCCTGCCCTGGTTGGACGTCGACAAAATAGAAACTGGGAGCCGTTATGGGCAGATTGGCATCTACTTCGCGCGAAATGGTTCCTTCCAGAAGCGTGACGGTTGCAAGCAGTGTCAGCCCAATACCGAGCGCGACAATCACGGTTCCGGCCGAAGCGCCTGGCCGGGTTAGCCCGGCGATTGCCATCCGTATCGCCACAAATCTTGGGCGTGGCAATCGCGTCAAAACGAAGCGAAATATCTCGGAGGTCAATCGGAAAAGTGCAACGACACCTGCTGTCCCAGCGAGAAACCAGGCTGAGAAGACCGGCGAGGGAGAGACCGCCACGGAGAGGCAGATCAGAATCACCCCGGCCCCAAGGCCCCCCGCGAGGTAAAGCCAGTGGCTCCGATGCCGCGCCGAAGAGACGATGTCGCGAAACAGGCTGGCCGGTGTCATCTCGTGCGTTCGCGACAGCGCGGGAAGCGAGAACGCGGCCGCGGAAAGTGTTCCAAACAGAAAGGCGAGAGTCAGATTTCGGAGGTGAATTTTGAACGCGATCGGAAGCGGCAAGTTTGCGCTGCGCTCGACAAGAAATGGGATTGCTGCGCCAAGCGCCGCACCTGCGACAGAAGCCATCCCCGCGATCATCATCACTTGCAGGAAGAAGATCAGGAAGATTGTGCCACCTTCCGCGCCAATGGCCTTGAGCGTGGCTATTTCATCGCGCTTGCGATCGAGGAACGCACTGACCGACTGCCCGGCGCCGACGCCGGCAACTGCCAGAATTGTCAAAGCCGCCAGGGTCAGGAACATGCCGGCCTGACGAATGAAGCGGCTGGTGCCAGGCGTCGGATTGTCCCGATCGCGTATCTGCCAGCCGGAGTCCGGAAAGTGCGCATCGGCGGCCCGCCGGAACGCTGCGGCCGTGATGTCAGGATTGAGTTTCACATGCGTTGTGTAAGAGATCAGGCTGCCGGGAACGACCAGGCCGGTGCGATGCAGGGCCATTTGCGAAATGATCACATGGGGACCGAGGCTGAAGCCGCCGGAAAGCCGGTCCGGTTCGTCGGTAAGAACGGCAGAGATACGAAATACCTGGTCGCCAATCCGCACGAGATCATGACGGCCGATATTCAGGCGATCGAGCAGCGCCTGTTCGGCGACAGACCCACACACGCCTTTCTTGTCGCAACCGAGTGCCGTCGAAAGCGGGATCGCTGGCGACAAGCCCGCTGTTCCATAAAGCGGATAGGCGCCATCGACCGCTTTCAGTTCGACCAGAGTCCGTCCGGCGGCTGTCCCGCCCTGGCCAGCATAGGCCATCGCCCGCAGCGCGGCCGTGTCGGATGTCTTGCCGCGCGCCGAAACAAAGGTCCGTTCATCGGGCGTCAGCGACCGATGAACCAATTCAATTGCAATATCGCCGCCCAGCAGAACACGTCCCTGCTCTGCAAGACCCTGGAGGAACGCGTCGGACAACGACCCTACGGCGGCGATCGAAGCGACACCCAGAAACAGGCAAGTAAAGAAGATGCGAAAGCCCGAGAGCCCGCTGCGCAATTCCCGCACAGCCAGCCGCAGGGCGAGCACAAATTCTGTCATCGGCGTCGCTGATCCGAGACGATGCGCCCATCCCGCAGACGCAAAGTTCGGCCGCAACGTTGCGCGAGATGCTCCTCGTGCGTGACGAGAAGGAGAGTTGTGCCATCGCGCGCGGACAGGGAAAAAAGAAGGTCCGCGATTTCGGCCCCCGTGTTGCCATCCAGATTGCCCGTGGGTTCGTCTGCGAAGAGAACCTGCGGCCGCACAACCATGGCGCGCGCAATCGCCACACGCTGTTGCTCGCCGCCCGACAATTGGGCCGGATAGTGATGAGCACGAGCATTCAGCCCAACGGCGTCCAGTTCGGCTATCGCTTTTTGGTGGGCGTTGGCAGCATGGGCGAGCTCGAGCGGCAGCGCCACGTTTTCGAGCGCCGTCATGGTCGCGATCAGATGAAACGACTGGAAAACAATTCCGACGCGCCCCCTTCGGAACCTGGCGAGCGCGTTTTCGCTCATTCGAGAAAGATCGGTTCCCGTGACAATGGCCCGACCAGAACTGGGTGCTTCGAGACCGGCCGCGACCATGAGAAGCGAGGACTTTCCCGACCCGGAAGGGCCGATGAGTGCCACGCTTTCTCCCGTTGCGATGGAAATCGAAATGCCACAGAGGATGTTGACGGGACCTGCGGCCCTCGACAGTGTGAGTCGCACGTCCTCCAGGGCAATTGCAGGTGCTTGCATCTGTTGTTCAAATGTGTGGGCCGCGCGGCCCGAAAGGGCTCCAGTTCGCGATATGGCATGACCACCGCCCGATTCAAGCCAATCTTTGGTGTTCTTCTCGCGTTGCTTGCTATTGGAGCAAGAGGGGCCTGGGCCGGCAACCTGCGTATTCTGGCATTCGGGACCAGCCTGACCCAAGGCTACGGCCTGCCGCCGGGCGCGGAACTGCCGGTGGTGCTGCAGGCGCGGCTGCGTGCGGCGGGCATCGTCGCAACGATCATCAATGCGGGGGTTTCGGGCGATACGTCGGCCGATGGGCTTTCGCGGCTCGAATGGTCTCTTGCCGACAGGCCGGATGCGATCATTCTCGAAATGGGTTCGAACGATGCCTTGCGCGGGATCGACCCTTCGCAGACGCGAAAAAATCTCGCGGCCATTCTTGCACGGCTACGAAGCGCGCATATCCCGGTCTTGTTGCTTGGCATGAGAGCCCCGCGCAATCTCGGGCGGGACTACGCCAGATCGTTCGACGCAATGTATCCCGATCTGGCCAGGCAATATGATGCGATCTTCTATCCGTTCGTGCTCGATGGTGTGGCGCTGAACCCGAAGCTCAATCAGGCGGACGGTATTCACCCAAACCCCGCGGGCGTACGTATCATTGCCGAAAAACTCTTGCCCTACGTGGAACGGCTTGTAAGCGAAGCCCGAATGGCGAAGGGCAATCGGTAATGTTCAAGCGGCTTCTCTCGGTTGGCGGGTTTACGCTGCTGTCGCGGGTGACGGGTTTTGTGCGCGACATCCTCATGGCGTGGACTCTCGGCAAGGGCGTTTTATCGGATGCCTTCATTGTGGCATTTCTTTTCCCGAACTATTTCCGCGCCGTTTTTGGCGAAGGCACGATCAACCCTGCCTTTCTGCCGCGATACGCCGCTTTGCACGCGAAAGGCGAGTATCAGGCGGCGACCCTGTTCGGCGATGGCGTGTTTTCCTGGCAAATGGCCGTGCAGCTTGCGATTCTCGTGCTGGCACTCCTGTTCATGCCGGCGCTCATCCATGTTCTCGCACCTGGCTTTGCCGACAATCCTGGCCAGTTGGCGCTGACCGTTCATCTTGCACGCATCACATTTCCCTATCTCATTCTCACTCTGGTGGCCGTGCAACTGTCCGCAATGCTGAATGCCATCGAGAAGTTCTGGGCCGCCGCAGCCTGGTCCAACCTGCTCAATTGCGCGATGATCGCAACCCTGCTTTGCGCGCGCTGGTTTCCCAATGCCGCTTTTGCCGCAGCATGGGGTGTTCTCCTTGGCGGCGTTGCACAACTTTTTTTCATGCTCTGGGCCGCCAGGCGTGACGGGTTGTCGTTGCATATTTCGATTCCGCGCTGGACGAGAGAAATTCGGGAATTCTTCGTCGCGCTAGGTGCTGTGACCGTTGGAGCCGCCAGCGTGGTGCTGGCGCCTTTTGTCGATACGGTCATCGCGAGCCTTCTGCCGACGGGAACGCGGACAGCGCTCTACTACGCCGACCGGATCAACCAGCTTCCGCTGGGCGTGCTCGGCATGGCGCTTGGCACGGTACTCCTGCCGGAAATGTCGTCGCGCCTCGCATTGGGCGATCAGGCAGGATCGGACGCCGCACAGAATCGCTCCGCGGCACTCTCCCTGCTGTTGACGCTTCCATTCGCAGCCGTATTTCTCGCTATTCCCGACACGATCATGGGCGCAATTTTTGCTCACGGGGCCTTTGATCGAAATGCTGCTGCATTGTCGGCGATGGCCTTGGCCACCTACGGCATCGGCATGCCGGCCATGGCGCTTGTGCGGATATTCGCTTCGACCTTCTACGCCAGACACGATACGATGACGCCTGCCCGCGCGACCGTAACGGCGATTATCGTCAATATCGGCTTCAAGCTCGTGTTTGTCTGGGGGCTGCATCTGGGCATCGCCGGCATCGCGCTGGGAACGTCTTTGGGCGCCTGGGCGAATATTGGCCTCCTGGCCTATTTTGGCCACGCACGGGGCTTGTTGCGCCTGAATGTCCGATTCTGGCGATCTCTTATGCCGGTGGCGCTTGCGGCAATCGTAGCCGGCGGCGCAGCCTACGCGGCGGTCGCCGTGGGGCGCGACCTGCTCCATGCACGTGATATCTCGCAAATTATCCTGCTTTGCTTTGCGATCGTTGCGGGTGGGACGGGTTACTGTGCAGTCGTTTTTGCATTTCGCGATCGTCTGCCTTTGGGGCGCCTTGGCAGGATGGCGGGAATTGCCACATGATACGGCTGTTTGTGGCGTTGACGTTTCCGGACCAGGTCGCCGACGGGCTCCTGATGCTCGAGAGCGGCGTTCCCGGCGCGCGGTGGAGCAGCCGGGAACAGTTGCATCTGACGCTCAGATTCGTCGGCGACGTCGACGAAGGCGTTGCTTCCGCAGTTGACGATGCGCTTGCCGCCATTCATGCGCCGCGACTTTCGCTGGAGCTCAAAGGCGTAGGTGAGTTCGGAGACAAGGCTCCGCGCGCGCTCTGGGCCGGCGTGCGAGATGGCGCGGCTGTTGCCCATCTGCAGCGCAAAATAGAGACCGCGTTGCAACGGATCGGCCTTGAACCGGAGCCGCGAAAGTTCAGGCCGCATGTTACACTTGCCCGGCTGCGCGGAACCTCGCGAGGGCACGTTCTCGATTTTCTTGCGGATCATGCGCTTTATGCGAGTCCGGCCTTCGCGGTGGACGCATTCATCCTGTTTTCAAGCCACCTTTCGTCCCACGGAAGCCTGTATTGCGCCGAACGCGTCTATGCACTCGATTGAGACCGGCTAGCTGATCTGCGCTTCAATGCTTTCCATGCCGTCGTCCGAAAGGCCGAAATGGTGGCCGATCTCGTGAATCAATACATGGCGGATGATATCGCCCAGCGTATCGTCGCTTTCCGACCAGTAGTCGAGGATCGGTCTGCGATAGAGAAAAATCATGGTAGCATGTGCGCCGTTGCTGTTGGCAGTGCGGTTCGCAAGATCGGGGCCCTGAAACAGACCGAGAATTTCGAGCTCGCTTTCGAGTTGCAAGTCACGCCTGACTTCGTCGTCCGGGAAATCCGCGACAACAAACACGATGCCGGTCACCAGCACGCGGAACCCTTCTGGCAATTCGGAGAAAGATTGCCGGGCGAGAATCTCAAGATCGTCGAGCGATGGCGCCTTGAGTTCGGACCAGTTCATGGAACCCTCATTTCATGGGGACGGTGCGGCCACGATTTGTTATGGTGCAAACGGTGACCTGGAGAATGACCCATGCCAAAGCTTGATCCTGCTGCGCGAGCGGCCGCGCTAAAAGAATTGTCCGAGTGGCGCGAGGTGCCGGGTCGCGATGTCATTGCCCGCAAATTCGAATTCAAGGATTTCAACGCGGCGTTTGGATTCATGACTCGTGTGGCGCTGCTCGCCGAAAAGATGGATCATCATCCCGAATGGGTGAATGTTTACAAGACGGTTGATGTTCGGCTCACTACACACGACGCCGGCGGCCTCACGGAGAATGACGTGCGGATGGCCAAGGCAATGGACGTCTACGCACAAAGCTGATTCTTGCTCTCATGCCTTTCTTGAATTTTTCACGAGGTCATCGACGACAGCAGGGTCGGCCAGGGTAGACGTATCACCCAAATTGGCGAGATCGTGCTCCGCGATCTTTCGCAAAATGCGCCGCATGATCTTGCCGGAACGCGTTTTGGGAAGGCCCGGTGCAAATTGAATCACGTCGGGTTTGGCGATCGGCGACAGGGATTTCGCGACCCAGCCGGAGAGCTCTTTGTTCAGCGCATCGGAGCCCGGTTCTCCGGCGATCAATGTGACGAATGCGTAGATTCCTTGCCCCTTCAGATCGTGGCGCATGCCGACGACCGCGGCTTCCGCGACCTTGGGGTGAGCCACCAGAGCCGACTCGACCTCAGCGGTACCAAGCCTGTGTCCGGAGACGTTGATCACATCGTCGACACGGCCGGTTATCCAATAATACCCGTCCTCGTCGCGGCGGCAGCCGTCACCGGTGAAGTACTTGCCGGGATAGGTCTTGAAATATGTGTCTATGAATCGCTGGTGGTCTCCATAGACGGTACGCATCTGCCCTGGCCAGGAGTTGGCGAGCACGAGATTGCCTGTCGTGGCGCCAGCAAGAATGTTGCCTTCCGCATCTACCAGTTCGGGCTTGATGCCGAAAAAAGGCCGTGCGGCCGAACCGGGTTTCAGGTCCGTTGCCCCGGGAAGTGGGGAAATCATGATTCCGCCGGTTTCCGTCTGCCACCACGTATCGACGATAGGGCAGCGACCGTCCCCCACCATACGGTGATACCACAACCATGCTTCGGGATTGATCGGCTCGCCGACCGAACCCAGCAGCCTGAGGGAGCGACGACTGGTGCGTTTGACCGGCTCGGCTCCTTCGCGCATCAGCGCGCGGATAGCCGTCGGCGCAGTATAGAAGATCTGAACGCCGTGCTTGTCGATCACCTCCCAGAAGCGTGACGACGTCGGATAGTTTGGCACGCCCTCAAACATCAGCGTCGTGGCGCCATTGGCCAGGGGGCCATACACAATATAGCTGTGGCCGGTCACCCAGCCTATATCGGCCGTGCACCAGTAAATGTCGCCATCGCGGTAGTCGAAGACATAGTGGTGGGTACACGATGCGAAAAGCAGATAGCCGCCGCTTGTGTGCAACACGCCTTTCGGCTTTCCCGTCGAGCCGCTCGTATACAAGATGAACAGCGGATCTTCCGCGTTCATCTCTTCCGCAGGACAATCCGCGGCGGCTTTGGCAGCTTCCTCGGCATACCAATGGTCGCGGCCGGATTGCATGGCGACGACGTTTCCCGTCCGGCGAACCACCAGCACGGCCTCGACTCCAGGGCAGGCGGCGACGGCTGCGTCGGTATTTTGCTTTAGGGGTACCGCTTTCCCGCCTCGCAATCCCTCGTCGGCCGTGATCACGATCCGGCTGCCGCAATCCCGGATGCGGTCAGCGAGACTGTCGGGCGAGAAGCCGGCGAAAACGACGGAATGGACGGCACCGATCCGTGCGCAGGCCAGCATGGCAAAGGCGGCTTCCGGGATCATCGGGAGATAGATTGTCACCCGATCGCCCCGGCGGACGCCGTGGTTCTTCAGAACGTTGGCAAAGCGGCAAACTTCCGCGTGCAAGTCGGAATAAGAGATGGCGCGCGATTCCCCGGGATCGTCGCCCTCCCACAGAATTGCGGTCTGTGCGCCGCGCGTCGCGAGATGCCTGTCGATGCAGTTTGCTGACACATTCAACGTGCCGTCGTCGAACCAGCGGATGTGCAGATTCTGCGCATCCCAGGATACATCCTTTACACGGGTAAATGGCCGCAGCCAGTTGAGCCGCTTTGCCTCCTCACGCCAAAAGCCATCTTCATCTTCTACGGAACGCGCATACATTTCTTCATATTTGGCGCAATCGACATAAGCGCGTGCCTGCCATTCCGGCGAGACAGAAATCAAAGTGTCCGACATGGGCGTTCCTCAAGAAGGACCAAATCCGAAATACTGCATTGCCCCAGTTCAACTGGCCCGAATTGCGATGCTGAGCTATCACGCGAAACCATCGTTGTCTGCTCCCGGCATCGGCGGCTCTCGCCTTATTGTCGCGGGTGTCCTGGAAAACCTGAGAGGAGGACGGGTCGCGCGCCATGGCCCTTCGGTTGGATGTTCGCGCAATTCGAAAAAGCCAACGGCCTTGAGATGGGGGTCTTCCAGCACCTCGTCGAGCGTATTGGCGCGCATGATGGGGATGCGATGCTCCTGTCCCAACGTCATCCACGCTTCCGTGGTGTGTGCCGTCGCAGCCTCACGCAGCATGGCATAGTAGACATCGACCTTTTGCTTCGGCCCTTGCGCTTCGCGGAAGCGGTCGGATTCGTAGGGATTCGGGATGCCGCCCAGCTCGAGAAATTTTGCTGCGGTGGTCCGATTGGCGGGCTGGATCGCGATGTGGCCATCCTTTGTCTTCAGCGGACGGCGATCATTTGCCAATGCAGTGGTGTGCCCCAAATGGGAAACCGCTGGTTCGAAAGTCGCGCCATAAAGGTGCTCGACAAGCATGAAGCTTGCAAAACATTCGAACATCGGCACTTCCAGGAACTGCCCTTCGCCTGTGCGTTCGCGATGAAATAGGGCGGCCAGAACACCGTAAAGCGCATGGAGGCTGGACACCTTGTCGGCAAGGAAGGAGGGCAGTAAGCGCATGGTGGGATCGCCATCCACGCGTGGCAACAAATCGGCCGCGCCGGATGCTGCCTGGACAAGGTCGTCGAAAGCCTGGCGACCGGCATAGGGGCCATCGGACCCGTAACCCACGCAATGCACATAGACGATGGAGGGGTGAAGCCTGGCCACGTCCTCATAGGAAAACCCGAGCCTTGCCATGGCGTCGGCACGGATGTTGTGAATGAACACCTGGGCAGTGGGCAGCAACGCGCGTAGCCTGTCGCGTCCATCCTCCGACTTGAGGTCGAGGACAAGCGAGCGTTTGTTGCGGTTTAGCGCCATGAATGTTGCGCCCATCGACTCGCTTTTCGCGTATTTTGGCACGCGCCGCTGGCGGTCACCTTCGGGGTTCTCGATCTTGATGATATCGGCGCCGAGATCGCCCAGGGTCTGGGTGGCATAGGGACCAAAAATGAACTCCGTCAGATCGAGCACCGTGACCCCCGCAAGCGGCCCTTTTGCAGTCGGCATGTGACGAATTCTCCGATAGTCTGGATTGGCGCAATTGCAGAGAGATTAGGGCATGGCGGGGATGGGGCAAGCTGCGAAGCCGGTGATGTCGGACGCGGCAATCAAGGCTCGCACCGGCAAGGACTGGGCGCAATGGTATGCGGCGCTCGACAAGGCGGGCGCGGCGACCCTCGACCATAAGGGCATAACGGCGATTCTTGGCGGGAAAATGAAGGTAGGGCCCTGGTGGGGTCAGATGATCGCCGTCAGCTATGAGCGCGCCCGCGGCATACGCGCCATGAATCAGAAATGTGACGGTCAATTTTCGGTCAGTGTCTCGAGAACAGTCGGCGTCGATATCTCCGATCTGTATGCCGCGACCGCCGACGACGGGCTCCGAACCAAATGGTTTCCCAAGGGGGTGTTCAAGCCGTCGTCGCAGACAAAGGACAAATATTTTCGTGGTGCCTGGGGCAAGAATGGTGCGCGGCTGGAAATCAATTTCTACGCGAAAGGCCCGGCCAAAGCGCAGATCAATGTGCAAGTGAACAAGCTCGACGGCAATGAAGCTGTTGAGGCCGAGCGCGAAGCGTGGAAAAAGGCGTTGGACAAGCTCGTGGCCAGTCTCGTTTGAGGAATCGATGCAGCTCCATTTGTCATCCTGGCCCGAGATCGAGGCCTATCTCGAAAAATCCAAGGCGATTCTGATCCCGATCGGTTCGACCGAACAGCACGGCCCGAACGGATTACTCGGGACCGATGCGCTGTGCCCCGAAATCATCGGCAGGCGCGCAGGAGACGAAGCGGGAATTCTGGTGGGGCCGACATTCAATGTCGGACAGGCCCAGCACCACATGGGCTTTTCAGGGACGATCACATTGAGGCCGTCGACCATGATCGCGGCCATGGTCGATTGGGCCCAATCGCTGGCACATCACGGTTTCGAACGGCTCTACTGGCTGAATGGCCATGGCGGCAATATCGCGACCATCAACGCCGCATTTTCGGAAATCTATCACAGCGTCAGCTTTGCCGAGAGGGGCGCCAACGTTCCACCGGTGCGGTGTATGCTGCGAAGCTGGTGGGAACTGCCCGGCGTTTCCGAACTCTGCCGGGAACTTTTTCCCGTGGGCGAAGGACACCATGCAACGCCTTCGGAAGTTTCCGTCACCTGGTTCGGATATCCCGAGGCACAGAAGCATGTCGTGATGAAACCCAAGATTGCGCCGCTTGGGCCGATCTTTGACGCCGCCGACTATCGCCGACGTTTTCCCGACGGACGAATTGGTTCGGACCCAAGCCAGGCAAGCGTGGAGGCCGGCGGCAAGATCGTTTCCGCCGCCGTTCGCGCAGTCGTAACAGAATTCCGGCAATTTGCGGATTCATGAATGGAGCGTTCGATCGGACGGCCCGGATTGCCCGCGAGACGGGACCGGGTTTTGTCGGGTCGGTTTTGCTTCATGTTCTGGCTGCGGTCTTTGTGCTTTTCCTCATGTGGAAGTCGGCAACACCGCCCCCGGACTCGCTCGCCCGCTTTGTTCCCATTGAGATCGTGCATCCTGCGGAGAAAACGACCTCAGCCGAACATGAGAAGGCAATTGTGCCGCGCCCACTCACCAGACGCGCCTCCCGCGAAATTCCCACCAGTCCGCGCCGGCCTGTAGCGCTTGCGCCAACTGCGACGCGGGCTCCCCCCGATGACCTCGACATACGGCTCAAGGCTTTGGCCCGGCTTCGGCAACCGCAAACCCGCCTGCCGCTGCCGGACAACGGAGCGTCCGATGCAACCGATACGGGCGAGGGAGCGGCCGTCGGCCGCGAATCGGCCTACAGTCTTCGCGATTTCATCCGCGCCCAGGTTGAACGGCGCTGGAGCCTCGATCTGACCAAGGCAGGCGTTCGCAACTTCACTGTTCCGATTCACGTGATCGTCAGCGCCAGTGGGGAGGTCAAATCTGCCGAGATTGTCGATCGGGGGCGATCAGCCAGTGATCCCGTTTATCGCGACGTGGCGCTCAGCGCGCGCAATGCGGTGCTTCTCTCATCTCCGATCGCATTGCCGGCTGGTCATCGCGGCAAGGCGATCGATGTCATCCTTGTCATGCGCTCCCGCGATGCGTTGCAATAGATGCCAACGAATTGGAAGCGCGAAACGGCTCGGCGCTCCTCAAGGCAAATCCCGTGCGACGCGAAAGCCCGCGAGGCTTGAATAATCGTATTCGCCGCCATCGGCCGTGCTGCCGCTCCGCGCTGCGGATCGCACATAGGCTGGAAGGTTGTCCCATGAGCCGCCGCGAATGACATGTTTGTCGCAGATGCCGCCCGTCCAGGCGCGACCGTCCGTGGGCGCATTGGAATAGCTGTCATGCCAGCAATCGGCCGTCCATTGCCAGACGTTGCCCAGCATGCCGTAAAGGCCAAAGCCGTTCGCGGCGAAATTGTCGACCTCCGCCAGCTCGGTGTTGTCCCATTTGCTGCCGCAGCCATTGCAGTCGGCATTGTTCTGGCCGATTGCTTCGCCCCACCAGCGTGCAGTCGTGGTACCGGCGCGTGCCGCGTATTCCCACTCGGCCTCGCTGGGCAGTCGATAGGGGCCCTGTCGCGTACCCAGTTGCGGGCGCGCCTTGCGCGCCTCGGCGTTGAGCCAGGCGATGTAGGCCTGCGCGTCCTTCCAGTCGAGGCAGGCCGCGGGCCAGCGTCTGGGCTCCTCGTCATAGGGTGGGTAAGCCAGGCCTTGACCGAGCGAATGCCACTTCATGTTCAAGATGCGGTTGCAGGGCTTTGGCTCATAGGCGGAATCGCGGAGGAAAGTCAGGAACTCTTCGCTTGTGACATCGAACTCGCCCAACGCGAATGCCCGGATTGAAACCACATGTTGCGGGCCTTCGTCGTCAAATCTGCCCTGCTCATGGGCAGGGCTTCCCATGACAAAATGCCCGGCCGGGATGGCGACCATGGGGGGACAATTGGGGCACTCTTGAAACTCCCGGTCGGTCTGCGCGCCCGCTGAGGCTGGCACGGTACAACCACCGCACACCATGGCGAGCGTCACAGCTCCGCCCAAAAGTGCGCGGCGGTATGCGCCCATCTCGATCAAAAGCATGGATCAAGGGTAGGTCGCGCGGGCACCGGTCGCAAGCCGGCAGGTCGATTTGTCTTGGCTTGACTTGCGAAGGCCGCGGTCCAGAATGCGTCCATCCCGGGGGCGCTCCTGACGGAGCTGAGATTGGGTTTTGCCCAGGTCCCTTCGAACCTGATCCGGTTAAGACCGGCGTAGGGAGAGGACGGACGCGAAGCGCCGCCTCTCACTGCAATGAAAGGCGCACCCTGTGAACAAGCCGATCCGCAACATCAACAGCATGACAAATGACGTCGTATCGCGAGGCGCGTTGCCAGGATCGCAAAAAATTTATCTCGACGGCGTGCCGTTTCGCGAAATCGCGCTCTCCGGCGGCGAGCCTTCGCTTCGCCTGTACGATACTTCCGGCCCCTATACCGATGAACAGCAGGCGATCGACATTCATCGCGGGCTGCCAGCCAGGCGGCATGACTGGATCTGCGCACGTGGCGATGTGGAAGATTATGCGGGGCGAATCCGCAAGCCTGAAGATGACGGGTTGAAAAAGGGCGAGCTTCTTGCCGTCCCACAATTCGATCGCGGCGCTGTGGCCGTGCTGCGTGCCAAAACGGGGAAGCGGGTCACGCAGCTTCACTATGCGCGTGCCGGCATCATTACCGAAGAAATGAAATTCGTCGCGCGGCGCGAGAATCTGGGACGCGCGCAAATCCGGGATGGCGAGAGCTTCGGAGCATCTATCCCTGATGAAATCACGCCCGAATTCGTTCGTGGCGAAATCGCGCGGGGGCGGGCAATCATCCCTGCCAACATCAACCATCCGGAAACAGAGCCGATGATCATCGGCAGGAATTTCCTGACGAAGGTCAATGCGAATATTGGCAATTCGATCGTGACGTCGGGCGTCGCCGAGGAAGTTGAGAAACTTGTCTGGTCGATCCGCTGGGGCGCGGATACCGTGATGGATCTGTCGACAGGCCGTCATATCCACACCATCCGGGAATGGATCATCCGCAATGCGCCGGTACCGATCGGCACCGTTCCGATCTATCAGGCCCTCGAAAAGGTTGGCGGAATTGCCGAGGAACTGACCTGGGAGATTTACAGGGATACGCTCATCGAACAATGCGAGCAGGGAGTGGATTACTTTACCGTCCATGCCGGCGTGCGTCTGGCACACATTCCGCTGACGGCCGAGCGTGTCACCGGGATCGTCTCCCGTGGCGGCTCCATCCTCGCAAAATGGTGTCTGGCGCATCACCGGGAGAATTTTCTCTACACGCATTTTGAAGAAATCTGCGAACTCCTCTCGCGCTACGACGTGTCGTTTTCGCTCGGCGATGGCTTGCGGCCTGGCTCGATTGCCGACGCGAACGATGCAGCGCAGTTTGCCGAGCTGGACACGCTGGGCGAACTCAATCGCATCGCGCAACGCCACGATGTCCAGGTCATGATCGAAGGTCCCGGCCATGTGCCGATGCACAAGATCAAGGAAAACATGGACCGCCAGCTTGCGGTCTGCGACGAGGCACCGTTTTATACGCTTGGACCTCTGACGACGGATGTCGCACCCGGCTACGATCACATTACCAGCGCAATTGGCGCCGCCATGATCGGCTGGTTCGGAACGGCGATGCTTTGCTATGTCACGCCCAAGGAGCACCTTGGCCTGCCGGATCGCGACGACGTGAAATCAGGCGTGATCGCCTATCGCATTGCTGCCCACGCGGCCGATCTTGCCAAGGGGCATCCGGCAGCGCGGCTGTGGGACGATGCGATGAGCAAGGCGCGCTTTGAATTCCGCTGGCGGGATCAGTTTGCGCTCTCGCTCGATCCCGATACGGCGCAGGCGTTCCACGACGAGACCTTGCCCGCGGATGGAGCAAAGGTGGCGCATTTCTGCTCCATGTGTGGCCCGAAATTCTGCTCGATGAAGATCTCGCAGGAGGTTCGCGATGCAGTGAAAGGGTGGAATGAAGGCATGAGCAGCACCGAAATCCGGGCGGCGCTTGCGCAGAAAGCCGAAGAGTTCAGGGCACAGGGATCCGAAATCTACGTGCAGAAGGCTTCGGAATAGCGGGGCGGGCTACCAGGGACCGCGCCTTCCCACGATCGCATGGTAGATGAGGAGAACAACGATCGCTCCCACCACGGCCACGAACATCGAATAAAGATTGAACCCGGTGACTCCGTGGCCGCCGATAGCGGTGAAGATGTAACCGCCGACCATGCCTCCGACGAGCCCGAGCACTATGTCGATCAGGCATCCGGCACCGTGGCTGTTGACGACGCGGCTCGCGACAAATCCCGTGATCAACCCGAAAATGATCCAGCCCAGAAGCGACATAGATGAATTTCCTATTTGGTGTGAACTGCGGCGCCAGGAAGCAATTGGTTCAACGTCGAAACGAGCGTTTGATCGACAAGCGATGTCAAGCCGGTCTTGAGAATCTCACCTTGTGCTACAGAGAGCTCGTTCTGAGTTCGTGGCCATGTTCCGAAGGGTGCAAGACTTGCCGGCGTGTCGCCCGATGGTGAGAGGGCAGGGCGCGTCGCGATCAGCCTCCCGTCCTGGGCATCCAGCAGGGCAATTCGATAGGACGCAAAAAGGTTCGGACGACTATTGCCGCGCCGATAGAGGCCGAGGCCGCCGACTTCCTGTCTGCTCGGTCCCAGCACATCGGGCCGCCAATCCCTGAGAATCACGAGATAGGCATCGACTGGTTCGTCAGGTTCCGGCATTTCGCGAATGCGGCGCGACAGCTGGGCATAGGTCCAGTTGTCGAAAGCCTGATGCTCAAATGGAACGACCTGTATTTGAAAGCGCGCCGCCAGCAGCGTCGTCACTTCTTGCGCAACATGGTCGTCGATCTGCCAGTCCGAAATCTCGAGAAAACTGGCTTCGGGAGGCGCGGCCCATTCAAGCGCCGAAGGTTTCGTGTGCTCGAACATGCAGGTGTCGCCGACGGATACGATGAGACCGATCGACTTGATATGTGCAAGCGCGGTGCGCGGTACGGCATTGGTGTAGGCTCCGGCGCCTCCCAACGTGACAACTGCCGTTAACGCCGCAGCCGCTTTCAACCAATCCAACATGCCTGTTGCCCCGACTCCTGCCTTTTACGGCAGGACGACAATCTTGCCTTGCGCTTTCCTGTCCATGAGGAGGCGAATGGCCTCGCCTGCGCGATCAAGCGGCACGCGCGTGGACACATGGGGTTTGAGTTTTCCCTCTGCGATCCATGCGGCCAATTGCTTCAGGTCGTCGAAGCCCGTCTTTGGCGTCCGCGCGACTGCCGCACCCCAGAATACACCCAGAATATCGCAACCCTTGAGCAAAGCGAGATTGAGCGGGATGCGTGGAATGTCTCCTGCCGCGAAGCCAACGACAAGGTAACGGCCCTCCCAGTTCATCGCGCGCAGTGCGGGTTCGGTGTAGTCCCCGCCGACAGGATCATACAGGACATCGGCACCCTTGCCGCCGGTGATTCGTTTGATTTCGTCCGAGAGAGCTTTTTGCTGATCCTTGGTGAGGCGACCCGACGGATAGACAAACCCATCATCTGCGCCGTGCCACATCGCCAGATCGACCTTCTCTTGCGTGGACGCGCCAGCGATAACGCGCGCTCCCATCGTGTGTCCGAGTTCCACCGCCGCGAGACCGACGCCACCCGCCGCACCCAGGACGACAAGCGTTTCACCCTGTTTGAGATGCGCGCGATCCTTCAGCGCGTGAAAGGAAGTGCCGTAAGTGATCGTAAAGGAAGAGGCGATGTCAAAGTCCAGTTGGGCCGGCATTGCGATACACCGCGACGCGTCCGCCAATGCCAGCTCGGCAAATCCACCATTGCCGATCGACGCGATGACCCGGTCGCCGACCCGGGGGTGTGACACGCCATCGCCGACCTCCCTGATCACGCCGGCGATTTCGCCTCCCGGAGAGAAGGGCAACGCAGGTTTGAATTGGTACCTGTCCTGGATCAGCAGGGCGTCGGGAAAATTGACGCCGCAGGATTGGACCTGAATCACGACTTGGCCTTTTCCGGGCTTGGGGTCTGCCACCTCCTGGACAACCAGTTCCTCGGGGGGACCGTAGTGGGTGCAAAGGGCGGCTTTCATGGATGACCCCGACGATAGAGTGGCAATCGGGAGAAACTCTAGACAGCACCGCCCGGGAGGCCAAGCGCTGCCGAACCTGTATAGTCCGTGGCGACCGCTTCCGGGCAAGGAGTGATTGTCCATGAGAAAACTGGCTTTGATAGTGGCTCTGGCCATGATTGCTGCAGGCGCGGCCCATGCGAATCCCAATTGTCTCGAACTCTCGCGCGTGTGGAGCTTCAAGGCTTTGGATCGAAAGACTCTGATCGTCGAAGATGACCTCCATGAGAAGTTCCGCCTCGACTTGATGGGCTATTGTCCCGCGCTTCCCTACAAAGAGACGCTGGGCTTTCGCGTGATGGGAGGCACGGGGCTGAGCTGCATCGCCCGTGGCGACGACGTCATCTCGCATGACGCCGGAATGCGTTACCGTTGTCCAGTCCAGGCCATCCAGCCTTACACGGCCGAGATGGAAAAAGCCGACAAGGCTGCCGCAGCTGCCAAAGCCTCCGAGACCGGCCAGTAACCGCAGCTAGCGCGCGGCCGAACGCAAATCCGCCGACGTCAGTGCGTCTGCCGGGCGGCGTTTGCCGACCGTCATGTCGCGGGTGTTGAGGACCGGGGCGTGAAGCAATTCCGCGACCGCCCGATCTCCGACCAGGCCCATCTGTACCAGCACGGCGGCGATGGCGGTTTCGGCAGCGCGTCCGGCGCCGTCGTCGATCTTCAGGGCGATCCCGAGCCCCAATTTGGGCACGATCGCCGCATAGACGCCCTCCGCACCGGTTTTGACGGCGAACCGTCCCTCCGATGCTTGCATCAGGATCGTGCAGGGGCGTGCCGTCCCGGCAACAAGCTCCGGGTGCGCGATCATGGCCTGGACAATGCGAATGGAAGCGCGGCCCCGGTCCGATGTTGCATCTTTGGGCGCCGCAAGCCGCGCGAGAGCATGGGCGAATGCCTTTAGCGGAATGGCGAAATTCGGCGCGGCGCAGCCGTCGATTCCCCAGGGCATTTCGCTGTGGATATCCGACAGCTCTCCCAGCGTCTGCGCCACCACCATTTGAACGGGGTGATCATGGCGCTCGTAACCGGCCGTCGCGATCTTCCAGTGTCGGGCCAATGTGAGGAAACCGGCATGTTTGCCGGAGCAATTGTTGAGTATGCGTGTCGGTGCTTGACCTTCACGGATCATCTCTGCCGCCACCGGCTCGTAGCGCGAGGCCTGTGGCCCGCAGGCCAGGTCTGCTTCGCCGAGATCCAGTCTTTTCAGCCAGGCCGAAACGCGGGACGTATGCATCGGCTCGCCCGAATGCGATGCGCAGGCCAATGCAATCTCTTCGTCGCCCAGCCCGAAAGCATCCGCAGCGCCAGACTCGACAAGCGGCAGCGCCTGGATCGGCTTCAGCGAGGAGCGCGGAAAGTGCGCATGGTCAATGTCTCCCAGGGCGAAACGGACCCCGCCGCGCGAGTCGACGATCGCGATCGCACCGCGATGGACGCTCTCTACCTGTGAGCCACGCGTTATTTCGACGAGGACGGGGTTGGACAAGCTGACCTCCGGCACGATTTTCTTGTTTGATACCGCAAATTCCGGGCCGATACCCGGCGATTTTGCCATGCCATGGCCTGACGTCCGAAGCACCCCGCAAAGCTACCAATCTCGTCGGATGGACTCAAATCCGGCAAGTTTCTTTTTGTCGCCATCTATTGGAATCGGGATGGCCCGATATAGTGCGCTGATTGGATTCGAAGCGCGCATGACCTCGGCACTTTCCATCTCCCATTTGCGCAAAGTCTACCGGCGCGGCACCGTTGGCGTTGATGACCTCTCGCTCGAAGTCGCGCCGGGCGACTTTTTTGGATTTCTCGGGCCAAATGGCGCTGGAAAATCGACCACCATTCATTGCGTGACAGGTATCGCCAATCCGTCCGGCGGTCGCATCGAAGTGTTCGGCGTTGACG
This sequence comes from Rhizomicrobium sp., assembly GCA_036490345.1. Taxonomy (GTDB): domain Bacteria; phylum Pseudomonadota; class Alphaproteobacteria; order Micropepsales; family Micropepsaceae; genus Rhizomicrobium. The sequence continues at coordinate 18,629 of DASXEA010000020.1, forward strand.
CCGTAACGCATTATCGTGACGCGCGCCGGCTCATCGGCCTTTCGCCGCAGGAGTTTAACGTCGATACATTTGCCAATGCCCGCCAGATCGTCGACTGGATGGGAGGCTATTTCGGGATGGGAGCGAAGGAACGCCGGGTCCGCGTGGACATGCTGCTGCAAAAATTCGATCTGGTTCAGCACGCCAAGAAGTCCTTTCGTGAGCTGTCGGGAGGCCTCAAGCGTCGCGTGATGCTGGCCCGGGCCATGATCAACGATCCAAAACTCCTGATCCTCGATGAACCCACCGCAGGTGTAGATGTCGAATTGCGCCGCGAACTGTGGAGATACCTCCAGGAACTCAATCAGGATGGTAAGACGATTTTCCTGACGTCGCACTATCTGGAAGAGGTCGAGCGGCTCTGCCGAAACATCGCCATCGTTTCCGCGGGAAGGATCGTTCGGCAGGGTCCCAAGGAGGACTACGTTCGGGAGGAGGGTGGACTCGAGGCTGCCTATCTGCGCGCCACCGTCACCCAGCCACTGCCCGTTTCGGCAGGTCCGGCGTGAGTGAACAGTTCGTCAACTGGGTTGGACTGTGGACGATCATTCGTCGCGAATGGTCGCGACTGATGCGCGTGCCGATTCAGGCATTTCTTGCGCCCTGGATCTCGGCACTGCTTTTCATTTTTGTGTTCGGCTTCGTTGTCGGCGGCCGAATTTCGCACATCGGCGGGCACCGCTACATCGAATTCGTGCTGCCAGGCATCCTGATGATGAATATCGTCAACTCCGCATTTCTGCAGTCTTCATCGCAGGTCTATTTCTCCCGTTTCCTGCGTTATGTCGAAGAATCCCTGGTGTCGCCGCTGTCTTACGTGGAAATGATCGCGGGCTCGCTTGCGGTCGTGATTGTTCGCTCGGTCATAACGGCGATCGGCATTCTGGCCATTGCGGCCGTGTTTCGGGCGACCTCGATCGACGATTTTCCCGAGTTTCTTTTCTGGGTCATTTGCGTCTCGATGATATTCGGCCTGCTCGGCATCATCATCGGTTTGTGGGCAAAGAATTTTGAACAACTGACGATATTGAACGTGTTTCTTATTACGCCCCTTTCTTTCGTTGGGGGCGTGTTCAATACCATCGGCATGCTGCCGGCATGGCTGAGATGGATCGCTTTCGCCAACCCGTTTTTCTATTTCATCAGCGGGCTGAGACACGCCATGATTGGATTTTCGGAAGCATCGGCGCCACTTGGTTTTGGAGTGACGATTGCACTCGTCGCTGTCCTCAGTGTGACGGTATGGCGGCTTTACGCAAGCGGTTACGGTCTGCGCGAATAGCCGGTTCTTTGCGGACACTGTTTGCTACCGGCACCTGCTTCCTCCCTCGCATTTTGCGAGGAAGGAAAACAGATGCATCGCTGGCGCGGCTATTTTCTAAAGCGTAGAGTGTTACCTGGGCGGGGGACCTTGCTCATCCGGGGGCGGCTGATCGCCTCCGCCTTGTTCTCCGAATTTGGCGCGCCACTTCGCGCATTTTTGTGCATGTGCGCTACACCACGCCGGATCGTTCATTTTGGCCATCTTGTGCGCGGCCTTCGCGTCGGGCGGAGCACTACTTTCATTTTCCGCGCCTTGTGGGGGTGGCCCCATATCGCTCTGGTCTGGCGGCGGACCATAACTTGATTGCGGCGGAGGGCCCGATTGACCCGAACCCGGAGGGGGACCGTAGTCACCTTGCGGGGGAGGACCCTCGTCAGGCCCGGCGCCCGGCGGCGGCCCGTAATTGTGCGGAGGGTAGGGCCCATAGCCCGGTCCATAGGGGCCGTCCGGATAGTAGGCACAGGCCGAAATCGAAACGGCGAGGCCAAGCACCGCGAACATCACAGGAAGTCGATTCATGCGATTTGCCTTCGTCAGAGATTAGCCCATCCGGTACGTATTTTAGGGCGCACAATATTGCTCACGCAACCGCTGGTCGGGGATCCTCGATTACAGAGGGTTCATCATTGCGCTTCCGTTATCCTGGAGAGGAGTACAATTCCAATCTGAGAATCCCGTTCCAATAAGCTGCGACGGTGGTCTGAAATGTTAATCGACCGGGCGGTCTCATAGTTCCACAGCCAGTATCCGGAATTCCCCGGACTAAATGCCGGACGAAATCCTACATGCGCTTTCTTACCGACTGAATTTCGTTTTCAAGAGCGCTCAGGAATCGGGACCTGTCCTGCTTGCTGAAATTGGCGTGAAATGTTTCGCCCCCTGTCACTTCCCGCAAATGACGATGAAGATCTCGCATGCCGAGCGCCATGCCAATCGAGTCGGCGGTGAACGGTTTCCCATTCGGCGCGAGTACCCGCGCGCCCTTGTTGAGACACCGCGAAGCCAGCGGAATATCAGCTGTTATGGCAATGTCGCCCACGCCGATATGCTCCGCGATCCAGTCATCCGCCGCGTCGGCGCCGGCGGCAACGATGATCGAACGCAGGAGGGGATTTGAGCTGGGGCGAAGGCCGCCATTGCTTACGATGTGAACGACAAGCTGGTGGCGAGTGGCCACCCGTTCCACTTCCTGTTTGACGGGGCAGGCGTCGCCATCAACAAATATTTGCAACATCGCGGCGCCGGTCCTCTCCTCTATCGCGGGTCGTTTAGCCTGTTCGCCTTATCCCAGGTTAATGAACCTGCCAACCACTTAGGGTAGCAGCGGTCAGACCGCACGATCAGAAGGGGCGCACATGCAAAACGAGACGGAAGCATGCCGCCGGCGAGCGCAGGAAGCCCGGGAGTCGGCCGCCGGAGCCGAGGGCGATCTGAGGTCCGAATATTTGAAAATCGCGGAGATGTGGGACCTCTTGGCCAGGGAATATGAAGCAGTCGCCAGGCTGGGCAAAGGCTAGACGTTGGCCAGCGATTCTTAGTGGCTGGTTTTGAATACTGACCCCTCGCGCATCACAAAACGCACGCGCGAAAGTTCGTCGATATCGTCGAGCGGGCTGGCTGATGTCGCGATAATGTCGGCAAATTTTCCCGGCTCGATAGCGCCCAAGGTTTGCGTGTGGCCAATATGTTCCGCGGCCGTCACGGTCGCAGCGGCGATGGCCTCCATCGGAGACATCCCGGCCTTGACCATCAACGCGAATTCGCGCGCATTCTGGCCATGCGGTGAGACGGCCGTATCTGTTCCGAATGCGATCCGAAGACCCGCTGCGTAGCCGCGTCGCAAGGTTTCCATGATATTCGGTCCTACCGCCAGCGCCTTGGCGCGAATGGCTGGCGCCAGGAAGTCCTGTGTGCGGGCATATTCTGCGACCGTCGTTCCGGCAAGCGCAGTGGGCACGTAAAACACGCCGCGTCTGAGCATGGTCTCAATGACTTCCTCGTCCATGAACGTGCCATGTTCGATTCCGTCGACTCCTGCCTTTAACGCCGCTTTCATGCCATCCGCACCGTGAGCGTGCGCGGTTGTTCTGCGACCCAGCATATGGGCCGTGGCTACGATCGCTTCGTACTCGTCGTCAAAGAATTGCTGATCAGTGCCGGTATCGGTGTCGGTAAGGACACCGCCCGTGGCGACGAATTTGATGAAGTCTGCACCGCGCGAGATCTGACGCCGCACGGCGCGACGGCAACCCTCTGCGCCATCGGCTCGGCCACTCGCGTCCAGGAGGAGGTTGATGTCGTCGCGATAGCCGCAACTGATGCCATGCCCCCCCGTCGGTGAGATGATGGAACCCGCGGCGAAAATGCGCGGACCGGGTACAAACCCCTTCGCGATGGCGTGTTTCAGCGCGAAAATGGCGTTCCCCGCGCCTCCGATTTCGCCCAGATCGCGGACGGTCGTGAAACCTGCCTCGAGCGTAACCCGTGCGTGTCTTGCCGCGTGAAGTGCGATCGCCTCCGGACCTTCCTCGACGATGTCCATCTTGTGGTGCGGGCCAAATTCGCCGGTCAGATGGACATGACAATCGATGAGCCCCGGGAGCACGAAATGATCGGAGAGATCGACGATCGTGTCATCGCCTTTCGGTGCGGCGAAGCCGTCCGTGACGGCAGCGATGCGGCCGTCCTCGACAGAAATCGTCTGCTTCTGGCGTGGATCCTGTCCCGGGTTGGCGAGCAGCACACCGGCATGAACGAGCGTGGTCATGGGAATTCCCAATTTGTCAGGGCCCACATTTGAGGGCCACACAGCCGGAACAGTATGAGACTTTTGGTCGGAATGTCAGCACGTCAACGGGCGTCGTCCGGGCGCCACTTGCATTCGGTCAAGGCGAAGTATACATTGTATACTTGAGCACGAAAGATGACATCCTCATAGCGGCGCGCGCCGCGTTCGACCGGGGTGGGCTGGAGGGCCTCTCACTCCGGGAGGTGGCGCGCGATGTCGGCATAACGCCGATGGCCATCTATCGCCACTTCGCGAACAAGGAGGCACTCGTCGATGCGATCGTACTTGACGGCCTCGCTGCCTGGTCCGAGCGTGCCACCAAAATTCCGCGCGGTAAGCCGCTGGCATGGCTTGAGAATATCGGCGAATGTTATCTCGATTTCGCGCTCAAGGAGCCGCGCCGCTTCGAGGCAGCGTTTCTTCTCCATTCGCGCGTGGCGCGGCGCTATCCCGACGATTTTATCGCGGGCCGTTCGCCCGCAGGCGTGATTCAATTACAGGTCATCGAGGAAGCGCTTGCGCGTGGTACGCTCGCGGGCGCATCGGCGATCGAAATCCTGGTCATCATCGCGGGTCTTTCGCAAGGGCTCGTGACGCTCTATCGCGCAGGCCGCATCGCCGGCGGCGAGGCGGGTTTCCGCACGCTTTATCGGCGCGCCATGAAACGCTGCGTCGAATCCTTCTTCAGGGAGAACGCGAAATGATCGCCATCGTCTGCACGCTTCTCAGTGCCGTCGCCTTCTATATCTCTGTGGGGCTCGGCGACCAATGGTGGCTCGCCTGGATCGCGCCCATACCCATTTTGTGGCTGGCGTTCGGGGACACGAAGGCATGGCACGTCTTCTTCGCGGCGTGGGCGGCCCTGGCGTTGGGCACGACCAGCCTGCTGCGCGCCTATGCCGGCCTCCTTCCGGTGCCCGTGCTGTTTCTCATCATTTTCGCCCCGTCCCTCAGCTTCGCTGCTTCGGTGATGGGCGCACGGCGCGTGCAGCGCACGCTTGGTCCCGTCGCGGCGATGGTGGCCTTTGCGGCGCTGTGGACGGCGTTCGATTTTCTCGCGTCGTTCAGCCGCGCCGGCGGTACGGCGTCGACCCCGGCCGCAACCCAGGTGGGTGCGCCGCTGCTGATGCAGAGCGCCTCGCTGGTGGGCTTTCTGGGCATCACGTTCCTGCTGGGTTTTGTCGCGGCCGGGCTCGCACTCGGCTTGCGCACGCGCAACCCCGTTCCGGCTTTGCTCGCAGTCGCTCTGTTCGCGGCGAATGCTGCCTATGGCTACTGGCGGCTATCCATCCCGCCCACGGGTTCGATCCGCGTCGCGCTGATCGACAGCAACGATACGATGGGACCGGTCAATCATGCGAACCGTGAAGCGGCGCTCAAGGACATCGACGCCTACGCAGCACAGATCGCGAAGCTCGCCGATGCGCGCGTCCAGCTCATCGTGCTGCCCGAAAACATCGCGCAGATCGCACCCGCATGGCGGAGCGAGGCGCAAGCCCGGCTCGCCCATGCCGCAGCGCAGGTGCATGCAACCCTCGTCGCAGGCTTCAACACGAGGCTCGACGGCGCGCAGCGCAATGTCTCCTGGGCCTTTGCGCCGGGTTCCGTATCACCTGTCACCTACGAGAAGCGCCGGCTCGTGCCGGTTCTCGAAACCGCCGTTTATGCGCCAGGGCCCGGCCCCAAGGTGCTTGCCGATGGCACCGGTCTCGAAATCTGCAAGGACATGGATTTTCAGGCCATGATCCGCAGCGACACCGCCGCGACGAGACCTGCGCTGCTCGCCGTGCCGGCATGGGACTTCGGTCTCGACGATTGGTCGCATGCGCGTATTGCCGTTCTGCGCAGCGTCGAGAATGGCGTGCCCATGGCGCGTTCCGCGCGCAACGGCCTGCTGACACTGAACGACCGCTATGGACGTCTGGTGGCTGCCGCAAGGACAGTCGGCGGGTTCAAGGTGGTGACCGCCGACCTTCCTCTCGCTGGGCGTGGCGGCGCCACTCTCTACGACAGAATAGGCGATGTTCTCGGCTGGCTATCGATTGCGCTGGGCCTCGCGCTCGTCGCTGCATCCCTGATGCGCAATCGAGAGGCTGTGCCGGGCGCGCCGCGTTCGAGCGTCACTTCTGGCCCGGCGTCGGCATGATGCCGAAATTCGGTTGCCAATCCGGCAGTCCCGCGCGCCAGAAGATGAATGCCAGTCCATCGGCGGCCAGCTTGTCAGTCTGGGTCTTGGTGGATCCAATTCCATGACCTGCCTCTTCGTCGATCCGTAGCAACACCGGCTGTTTGGTGTCGGATGCCTGAAGTGCCGCGGCAACTTTGGCCGGTTCCCAGGGTGAGACGCGCGGGTCGTTGAGGCCTGTCGTGACCATCACGGCGGGGTATTGCACGCCAGCCTTCACGTGCTGGATCGTGTCCATCTCATAGAGATTCTTGAATCCCGCTTCCGTCGTTACCGTCCCGAATTCGGGGATATTGGGCGGACCATTGGGTGAGAATTCGGCGCGCAGCGTGTTGCCCGCCGGTACGAGATCGAGCACGCCGGCGAACAGGTCCGGCTGCTCCGTCAGCGCGCGGCCCATGGTGATGCCGCCTGCCGACCCGCCGATGATGAAAAGCTTGCTCTTGGTGGCAATACCGCGTGCCACGAGATCCTCGCCACAGGCAATCAGGTCTTCCCAGGTATTGTGTTTGTTCGCGTCTTTCCCGCCGAGACGCCAGGCTTCGCCAAGTTCACCGCCACCCCTGACATGGCAGATGCCATAGGTGACGCCTTCGCGCATCGCAACAGCGCGACGCACGCTGAAATCGGCAAGCTCCGAGATTCCGTAGGAGCCATAGGCTTCGATCAGCGTAATGCCGGTCTGACCGTGTTTCGGCTGGACGAGCGAAAGCGGCACCTCTGTTCCGTCATGCGCTTTCGCGTTCAGATCGCTCACGACGAAGGCGGCGGGATCGATGCTGCCCCGCGTTCCGATCTTGAGATCGGCGAACAGTTTTTTTGCAGGATTGTAGGAATATTCGCGCGGCGGCACGACCCAACTGGACAACAGGATGTCGACGCCGGGCGTGCGCGGATCGGTGAAGGCTTCGGTGATATGGCCTTCAAACGGCAGCCGCACCTCTTCGATCGTGGTGGTGCCTGCCGGAATCCTCAGAAGTTGTGAATACGCGCCATGACGTGCCAGGACGTAAAGGGCGTCCGAGGCCGCATGTACACCTTCGATGACCCGATCGGGCGCGGCAGGCACGAGAACCGTAGCGGCCGAAAGGGGCTCGCCAGCCTTGACCGTCAGAACCTTGAACGTTGGCGCATCCTTGTGCGACAGGAGAAATATGTCGGTGCCCCGCTCATCCGCGCTGGTGACGCCATCGTCGCGCGTGATGAACTGAGTCCAGCTTACTTTCGGATCACTCACCTGGCCTGCGGGCGCGAGCCACATGGCCAACTCGTTCTGCACACCGTTGATCGAAAGGGCAGCCGCCACTGGCGCACCAATGCTGGTGGAGATCACAGGAAATTCGGTGTGGGAAAAGGCGGGGCCATGTCCGACCGATGTTCCCAGAAGGGCGACAGGCTCGGATTTCATGTCCCATGCGTCGAGAGTCGAGTCTTTGTACTTTTCCGTCGGTGCGTCCGTGGCCCCGACCTGCTTCAGCCGATTGAAATAGACGGTCTTCGAATCATCGGTCCAGCCGGTGGCGCCGAACTGGGCACGATCGATGGGTCCGGCGATTTTTTTGCCGGTAGCGGCATCATAAATCGTGAGCGATGCGTCTTCAGAGCCACCTTCTGAAACGCCGGTGGCAACCTTGCTCCCGTCGGGCGATGGCAGGAAATAGTTGATCGCGAAGGGTTTGCCGCCATTCACGGCGCGCAGCTTCGCAACGTCGATCAGTTTGCGCGTGCCTTTGCTGTCGCGAACCATCAGATCGAAATTGTCCGAACCCGGAGAACGCTCTTCATAAAAGGCGCGACCGCCGAAAGATGCGCAGCCCTGAATGAGCCCAAAGCTCGCGGTGAATTTCGCAACACGTTTCTGGAGCGCTTCCAGGGGAGCAATGCTGCCAAGCACATTCCTGGTGTGTTCCCCCTGGTTCTTCATCCAGGTCGTCGTCTCGTTGTCGAGCGCTTCCATATAGCGATAGTTGTCGGTGACCTGCTGTCCCCATAGCGTTTCGGTCACGGGCTTGACGGCCGCGACTGGACCCTTGGACGGGGCGTTGATTGGCGTGACCGTATCGGCGCCATAGGCGGCCACAGAAACAAACGCTGCAGAAAGCAGCAGGGTCGCCAGGTAGCGCATGATCCATCCCCTCGGGTAAGCGTCGCGCGCATTCATACACCTTTCCGTGGCAAGCGTCTCGGTCGGGCCCTGCCCGCCGTCGATAGGCGGTACGCGGCATCTTCATGGCTCGATAATGGGGAATCGCTAGGCTGGTGGCGGTTAAGGGGGGCAGACATGTCTCAAGAATGGAACATTGCCTGTGGCGCCCGGTTTGGCTGGATGCGCGCAAGCTGGCCCGTCGCGCGTCTGCGCGTTTCCTCGGATTGCGTTGCCATATCGGCCCTATTGCTGGGAAAGTGCAGCTTCGCGCCAGCTGATGTCGTCGCTATCGAAGCAGGGAAATTTACTGCAAAAGCCGTGCGCATAGTCCATGCGCGGTCCGATCTCCCGTCGAATATCGAAGTCTGGTGCGGGCTCCGTTCCGATGATCTGATCGCAAGGATATCGGATACCGGCTTTGTGCCCCGCGCGGACAAGGGGTCCGAAATCCGCGCTGGACATGTGCTGTCCATCCGGCCCGCGGCAATGGCGGTTGGGTTGGCTCTGGCCGGAGCAGCCCTGGCTCTTGGCGCAGTGCTTTACGCCAGCAAATTCGGACACTAAGGCCCTTCAGTCATCGCTCTTTAGTTCGCGATAGGCGGACAACGCCTTTGCCCGCGCGCTGGCGTGATCGACGATCGGATGCGGGTAGGTCTTTCCGAGTACGACGCCGGCAAGGGCCAATTCAACCGTGCTGCCCGTCCAGGGTGCGTGCAGCAATTTTGCGGGCAGTCCCGCCAGCTCCGGCACCCAATGTCGGATGTAATCGCCGTCGGCATCGAACTTTTCGCCCTGCAACGTCGGATTGAAGATGCGAAAGTAAGGCGCCGCGTCGGCACCGCAGCCGGCGACCCATTGCCAGCTCGCCGAATTGTTCGCGAGATCGGCATCCACCAGCGTATCCCAGAACCATTTTTCGCCCTCGCGCCAGTCGATACGCAGGTGCTTGGTCAGGAAGGAAGCGACAACCATCCGTACACGGTTGTGCATCCAGCCCGTGGTCCACAGTTCGCGCATGCCGGCATCGACGATCGGATAACCGGTCTGCCCGCGCTGCCAGGCCCGCAGTTTCTTCGCATCGTTCGCCCACGGAAACCCGGCAAAGGCTTCGCGAAGCGGGGTCTCGGGCATATGCGGGAAATGATACAGGAGGTGATAGGAGAATTCGCGCCAGGCGATTTCCGACAGATATGTTTCCGCGCCGCTTTGCACCGGGTCGCCGGAGGATTCGGCCCGCAACTGAACAGCGTGCCAGATCTGGCGCGGGCCGATCTCGCCGAAATGCAGATGCGGCGAAAGCCGTGACGTGCCGTCGACGGATGGCAGATTGCGCGCATCGCGATAGGCACCAAGATGTTTGCCGGTGAAGGCGCGAAGCCGGGCCGCGGCGCCCGCTTCGCCCGGATGCCAGAGGCTGCGCAATCCGCCTGCCCAGTCGGGAGACTTTGGCCGAAGGGACCACGACTCGAGTGCGTCGCTTCGAGGGAATGATCCTGGCTTTTTCAAATGTTTCGGCACAGCGCGGGATGGTGGCTCGTGCGTGCGCGCGCGCAGCGCTTTCCAGAAGGGCGTGAACACGCGATACGGACCGCCTTGCTGGGTCTTCAGAGCCCAGGGCTCGCAGAGAAGGCTCGCGTTGAAACTCTGTGCCTCGACGCCACTCTTGCGCAGAGCATCCTTGATTCGCGCGTCGCGTGCGGTGGCCCAGGGTTCATAGCGACGGTTCCAGAACACGGACGTGGCCCCGGTCTCGGCAACGAGTGCCGGAATCATGTCTTCTGCTTTCCCCTTCCGCAGGACAAGCTGGCTTCCGCAGTGATCGAGTGACTTGGCAAGCGACGTCAGCGAGCCGTGCAGCCACCACCGCGCGGCTCCCCCCGGCGCCCACGCCCCAGCATCCTCGTCCTCCAGGACATAGACAGGCACAAGAGGCAGCCCGCAGGCTACAGCGGCTGAGAATGCGGGATTGTCGGCCAGCCGCAAATCCTGCCGAAACCACAAGAGCGCCACCATGTCCGTCTGACTATCACTGAACCTGCATTAGCAAAACGCCCGAACGCCGACGGCGCTGCACCAGGCCGGGTTGCGAAGCGGCTGGTCAACTTGCCGTGGGCCGTCAGAATCTCCATGATGAAGGACGATATTCACGGGAGAACTCGATGGGACTTTTTGATGGAATGCTCGGCGGCATTGTTGGTGCCGAGATGGCGACGGTGGTCAATGGTCTCATCGAGCGGCATGGCGGCGTCCAGGGCGTGGTCAATCAGCTCCGGACAAATGGCCTTGGTCCAACGGTGAATTCCTGGGTCAATGAAGGTCCGAACGCTCCTGTCGCTGCCGAACAGGTTCACAGTGCGTTCGGAGAACAAACGATCAGCGAGCTTGCGGCTCAGCATGGCATGACGCCGGAAGAACTTACGGAGAAGCTGGCGCAGGTGCTTCCGCACGCAGTGGACGCGCTCACGCCCGAGGGATCGGTTCCCCATAGCTGACGCAGACGTGTCTACACTCCCAATCCCCGGCCGAGAGTCGCCACGAAGGCGCAGTAGACGAGGACAGCGAGACCGATGGTGATCGGGTTGCGCCGAATGACGGGAGGAACGCCGCCCGTCGTTTGTCCGCGAATGGGCAAAATCAACAGGGGAAATGACGCCAAACCGATCTCGAGAACGGCGTCGCGCAAATTGCCCCACCCGGACTCCCGATAAGCGAGCGCTGCGGCGGCCGCGCCCGCCGTCGCACTGATCCAGAGGATTCGCGCGAGCGACCGGGCCGCGGATGCCCGAGGGCATAGATCAAGCAATGCGCGCGACGTGCGCCTGGCACAAAATACAAAGAGGGCGAGTCCCGCAATCGCAAAAGCCCATCGCTCGGCCAGCGTAACATCACCCAACATGAACTGGGCAAAGTAATAGACATCGCCGTCACGGCGATGCATGGCACGGATGAGATAGCCGCCCTCCCAGAAAAAGCTGAATGCTGTGAGGGCTATCAGGAAAAGGCGCAGTTTCGTGCGCTCGGAAGGGATCAAGCGCTGGGCCACCAGAGCGATCGTGCCGATCAGTAGGTTCATGCCAGGACCGGCAGGATCAATCCAGCCGGACCGGACATCGCAGCGGAAGAGCGACGACGTCAGCAGACGGATATGGCCATGCAGGAGCAGGCAGGCGCTCCCATGGCCGAGCGCCTCGTGATCGAAGGTCACGACGCACATTGCGAGCACGCCGATGGCCGCGACCGTCATCCAGTCGATTGGGCTCTTGCCTTCGGTCATGCATATCCCGCCCCATGATCCCTCTCAATAAGCTGTCGACAATGGGGCCGTCGTCAAGGCTGCCGTATTGCCGGAAACGCGAGTTCCGCCATGTCCCGGCGTGCCCATTCCAGGCGGCCAAATGGTGCAACGCGGCGGAACATTCGCCTGCGCCACATCGTTCTATCCTCGCATTTTGCCAATTGGAGACCAGAAATGGACAAGGATCGTGTGAAGGGAATGGCCGATCAGGCCAAAGGCGCCATCAAGGAAGGTGCCGGGAAACTGACCGGCGACGAAAAGCTGAAGGCCGAAGGTCAGGCCGACAAGCTGAAAGGGAAAGTCGAAAATGCAGCCGGCGGCGCGAAGGATGCCATTCGCAATGCGCAGAATAGCTGACGCGATGAAGCCTTGCGCGACCGGAATGTGAAAGGGGCGCGAGCAAGTTCGGCTGCCCTTTTCGTTCCGCTATACGCCACGTTCCTCGGCGTGCCGGAGGAATGTGGCGTCGCGCCTTGTGAAAGGCGCGACCTTCAACGGAGTTGTGATTTATGAAGACGGAGCATTTGAGTACCGACAAACAGCCAAAAAACAAGGAAGAGCAGCTCGACAACGAACTGCGCGACAGCTTTCCGACCAGTGATCCGCCATCGCACACCCCCGGCGCAGTCGGTGCGCCGAAAAATCGCGAGAGTGAAGCGGTGACATCGGACGATCCGGCGGTGTTGTCGGCGGAAGAGAAGGTGAAGTCGGGCGAAGCCAAAAAGCCTCATACCTATTGAGGCGAGCGGCTGTGCAATGCCCTCTGGGAGATGAAATTCGAACCACGGACGAGACCCTTTGAGTCTCCTCCGTGGCCGATCCGGCTGCCGAGACGGCGGAGTGGGACAGAGGTGCGGGACAGACTAGAACCTGACCCAGACGCCGTTGCGCCAATACCCGCGACCCGTATGTTCGCGCCAGGTAAAATGTTCGCTTGGACCCCAGCGCCAATTGTTCTCATGGACGGTCAGGCCAAACGCGGGCCGATAACGGTAGGCGTGTGCGGCGTGCCAGCATTCGCCGTCGCGGTTGCATACAACAGCTGCCGACGCCGGTCCGGAAGCGAGCGTGACTACCCCCATGATCAGTGCCGCCGCGGTGGATGTCAGAACGTATTTCATGTGCTTTTGCTCTCTTTCGTCGTTGGACTTCACCCTGATGCCTCAACGTTTTTGGGGCAGGTGAAGTTCCGGCCGGCGAAACGGCTGCGCCCACCGCCAACGGGCGACGTTGATAGGGAATAGAGTCAGATAATTAGTTCCGGTGGGTGGGCGCACCCAACGAATCGTCGTTTGCGAGTTTGTAGGTGGTGTAGGCCACGCCCTTGGATACGAACTCAAAGACAAAGCGGTCGTTGTTGGATAGATTGTCGCACCAGCGGCCGGGATTGTCGACACATCCGCCATCGTGGCTTGGAATGTTTCCTTCGTAGTTTCCGCGGAAGCCTCCCCAAATCTTCACCTCCCAAGAGCGTTTGCAGCAATCCTGCTGCGTGAGAATTCCGCTGTTGGGCACGCCAACCCTGCTGAAGGCCAGCGAGTCGGTACCGTCATTGCCGAAGACCGCGTTGCGTGAGGCAATGCCGATGGTCCGGAAATAATCGGCAAAAAGCTTGTTGCCCACTCTCGATTGCGGCACGACGTTGGGCGGGAAGGTCTTGACTGCATGAGCATGTGCAGGGTCCGCGATCAGGATGGCGAAATTGGGTGTCGCCGTCACGTCCGCGTCGATGTCGAATACGATGCGCTTCAAATCCCTGTGCGAAAGCGTCTGCGTATAATATTTGGATCCCAGCAGTCCCACTTCTTCGCCGCCGAACCAGATGTAGCGCAGCTGGTTGCGGGTATGCGTCCGCGCCATGTTCAGCGCGATCTCAAGGATTGTGGTCGATCCCGAAGCATTGTCGAGCATTCCTGCGCCGTAGATCGCGTCGAGATGTCCCTCCACGACGATGACGTGGTTCGGGTCGCCAAAGGGCGAATCGGCAATCACATTGTAGTCGAGATCGGATTTGATCCTTGTGTGCAGGGCCAGAGACGCGGTCGCCAATTTGCCGTTGCGCGATTGCTGCAGCAGTTCCTGACCCATTGCGTTAGATACGACGCCCACAACGGGAATGGCTGCCGGGTGATCGAGCAAAGCCTGGTAGGCGCCTCCGTCGCTTCGCTCGCGCCGCCCGGAATCGCTGTTCGCAGCCTTATTGTAAATGACGATCGCCGAAGCCCGGGCCGCGACGGCGTTGTCAACTTGTGTATCGACGGCGCAGGAGCCGCGCCGAACAAGCGCGATGCGGCCCGGCACAAATCCGGCGAAGTCTTCGCGCGCACAACCGGTATTGCCGTCATCCTCCCCGACAGAACGTCCCACAGGCTGCACGATTGCGGTCACCGAGCCGCCGGGCGAGAGGCGGGCGACGAACCAATCTTGCGAAAGCGTGAAGGTGCGGGCTGGTGTGGCAAACGCCGGCGCACCCAGCACTTCGAACCTTTTCCAATGATAGGGTTGAATGGTAACCCTGTACCCCGCCCGCCGCATCATCGCGGCAACGTGATCTGCCGAAGCCTTGTATCCCGGCGTTCCGATGTTTCGGTTGGGATGCCCGTCGTTACTCGGATTTTGATCGGCGATTTTCTGAAATTCCGAGAGATGCTGCCAGAGGTTGCCGGCCTGGATGCATTCGAGCAGTTTGGCGACGGTGTTGTTGTCGCGTGTTCTGCAGGTTTCGGCTGTCGGCGGTGCCGCCGTTGCAGCCTGCGGACCTGATCCGAAGAGGGTGAAGGCCAGCGCTGCGCATCCCAATCCTGAAGCAATCGCTGCGCTTTTCATGTGTGCCTCCGTCCGTGCACGGAATGTGCGCGTTGTTGCGGGAATGCTAACTGTTTGCGGCGCGGCGCGAAAGCGGCAAAGACGGGCCTCGGATTTCGCGAAAAGCAAGGTGCTGGCCGCGACTACACGCATTGTTTCAGCTGGATCGCTGCATGGGATCAGTCGGCAGGCGGGGAGGCGGCCTTATTCGGGCGGGCAATGACGTAGGCGATATGATAGCGGACGGGGTTGTCGGCCGGAAACTCCGGGTGCTCGAAATCGAGCTCGGGTGTGCGGCGCATGCCGAGACGTTCCATCAGGCCCCAGCTTGGCGTGTTTTCCTTGATGGTTACCGCAACGACGCGATTGCAGGAGAGGTTTTCCCACGCCCAGGCGAGCGACGCTTGCGCCGCTTCGCGCGCATAGCCCTGTCCCCAGGCGTCTTCGCGCAGGCGCCAGCCGATTTCGATTTCGCCGGCAATCGACGCCTCCGTACCCACCTTGAGACCACAGAAACCGAGGAGGGCGCCATCGCTGCGCCGCTCGACAATCCAGAAAGAGAACCCGTTCTTCGCCTGGCAGGCGCCGACCCGATCGAAGCCGGCCTGGATCTCTGCCTGCGTTTGCACACCGCCCAGATGTTTCCTGACCGCAGGCGTGTTGGTGACGCGGGCGAACTCCGCCACATCGGCCTGGGTCCAGGGACGCAGGATCAGCCTCTCCGTTTCGATCATGACAAAGACCTCGCGCAAGCATCGAAGTGACGCGGCATGACACATTCCCCGGTGGTGTATCCGCGCGCGTTTTACACACCCCACCAGTTTCGGCAAAGGCGGCACCCCAGGTCTATGCGCAGGGGAAAGGTGGATCGCGCGGACATCAGTCCGTGCGAGACGGAGGGGCCTGCACCATTCTCCGCGCCTTGGCGTCTTTGCGTCTTTGCTGTTCAAACTTCCCCGCGCCGCTACGTCTTCGCCGGCGGATTGGCGATGCCATAGGGGAAGCCGTTATTGATCGTTTTGTCTACCGCCCGGATCGACGGATCGAAGCCTGCTGGGAGGCCCGCTTTGAGCTGCTGCGAGGTCTGGCCGGTGATGCCGGAGACATAGCGGTCGTTGCCCGTTTCCTGATCCGTGCCACTGGTTGTCGTATGCCAATGGTCACTTGTATCGTCGCTTTCGAGTTCGCCCACAAACCCGCCAATCTTGCTGTTGGCACTCCCACTCACCTTGCCGACGCGAATGATGGGGAAATACCAGCGAGGGCAGGAGTGCCCTATCGCCCGCAACGCTTGACGCGTTGCGGGCCACCTTTCCTTTGCTGGCGCAAGGTACAGGAAGAGCGACGCTTCCTCCCTGTCCGCAATCGCGGATGGGGAGGTGCCGCGCAACGCGTTGTGCGGCCGAGGGGGCGGGCCCACACGAGACGCTAATTTTCGACCCTAAGCCAAATGGGTTGATATAAATACCGGTATGGTACATTTGATCAGGATGTCAAGCGGGCGATTGCGGTTGAGACAATCAGGGCGATGTTGCAGGGCAGAATGGCGACAGACAGCGAACGACACCGGGACGAAGGGGCAACTTTTCCCTGCTTCAGGGAAAATCTCAGGGAAGAAAAAATATATCCGTCGCGAAAAGTGCCGATAAATATTGGGGTTTTGAGGGGCCCGCAGGGAAGATGGGCCATCGGGCAGGGAAGGTAGACGCCAGCCCTGTTAGCGTATAAGCCCACATTGCACCTTTCTGTTGCACCGCACCATGGCTCGATCCTCTTTCGACACAACGGCACTTCTCCTGCAGGGCGGCGGGGCGTTGGGCGCCTATCAGGCCGGCGTCTATGAGGCTCTGGCCGAGGCCGGCATGCAGCCCAACTGGGTCGCAGGCATTTCGATCGGGGCGCTGAACGGGGCGATCATTGCCGGCAATGCCCCCGATGAGCGCGTCCGCCAATTGCGCGCGTTCTGGGAGGAAATTACGGCGCGGCCCGGGCTGGACTGGTTCGCCAACGCCCTTCCAGGCCTGACCAATTCCGACACCGCGCGTCAGACATTTGCGCAATGGAGCGCCGGCATGGCGGCTATGACGGGCGTGTCCGGCTTTTTCTCGCCACGTCTTGTGCCCCCCTGGCTGCAACGCGACGGCACGCTCGATGCGACGAGCTGGTATGACACCGGGCCGTTGCGCGAGACGCTGAAGCGCTACATCGATTTCGACCGGCTCAATCGCGGTGGCACGCGCTATTCGGCGGGCGCGGTGAATGTGCGCAGCGGCAATTTCGCGTATTTCGACACGACGCAGGACACGATCGAGGAACGCCACGTTCTCGCCAGCGGTGCTCTTCCGCCCGGGTTTCCCGCCGTCGAGATCAAGGGTGAATATTACTGGGACGGCGGTCTCGTTTCCAATACGCCGCTGCAATGGGTGCTGGAATTCGGCGCGCGCGCCGACACGCTTGCCTTCGAAGTCGATCTCTGGAGCGCGAAGGGAGCGTTCCCCCGCAACATGGCGGAAGTTGCGACACGGCAGAAGGAGATTCTCTATTCGAGCCGCACGCGCGACAACACAAACCAGTTCCGCAAGCTGCAATGCCTGCGCCATGGGGTTGCAAAAATTCTGGACGATCTGCCGGATTCGGCGAAGAACAGCGCGACCGCGCAACATTTGCGCACCTTCGCAGACGACAAGGTCTACAACATCGTTCATCTCATCTATCGCTCGAAGCGCTATGAAGGCGAGTCGAAAGACTACGAATTCTCGCGGCCCAGCATGCAGGACCATTGGCAGGCAGGCCTGAATGACACCCGCCACGCGCTCACCCATCCGGAAATCTTTGCGCGGCCCGTCAACCATGATGGCGTGGCCACCTTCGATTTCGGCGCACGGGAATGAGTGGGCGCGCTTCGCCTTCTCCTCCGCACACGGAAGAAATCGGAATGCGCGAATCGTTTTTGCGAGCCCTGTAGTCACAGTCCTTAGCCCCAAGGAGTCCGAGTCATGAAACTGCAAGACAAGGTCGCCGTCGTGACCGGTGCCGCCAGCGGAATCGGCAAGGAGATCGCCAACACCTATGCGCGCGAAGGCGCCAAGGTGGTGATTGCCGATCTCAACCAGCCCGCCGCCGACCAGGCCGCCGCGGAAATCAAGGCGGCCGGTGGCAGCGCCATGGGCGTGGCGATGGACGTGACCGACGAAGCGCAGGTCGAGGCCGGCATGAAGAAGGCCATCGACGGGTTCGGCGGCATCGATATTCTGGTCAGCAATGCCGGCATCCAGATCGTGGCCCCGCTCGACCAGTTCGAGTTCGCCAAATGGAAGCAGCTGCTCGCCATCCATCTCGACGGCGCCTTTCTCACGACCCGCGCGGCGCTCCGTCAGATGTATGCGCAAGGCCGGGGCGGCAGCATCATCTATATGGGCTCGGTGCACTCCAAGGAGGCCTCGGTGCTGAAGGCGCCTTACGTTGCCGCCAAGCATGGCCTTATCGGCCTTGCCAAGGTGGTTGCGAAGGAAGGCGCCAAGCACATGGTGCGCGCCAATGTGATCTGTCCGGGTTTCGTCCGCACGCCGCTTGTCGACAAGCAGATTCCGGAACAGGCGAAGGAGCTCGGCATTTCCGAGGACGATGTGATCAAGAAAGTGATGCTGAAGGACACGGTGGATGGCGAGTTTACCACTGTTCAGGATGTCGCGGCGGCCGCCCTGTTTTTCGCCAGCTTCGAATCCAATGCGCTGACCGGCCAGTCGCTGGTAGTCAGCCACGGCTGGTTCATGCAGTAAGCGTCGCAAAGGCCGCACGCGCGGCTTCAGCGGCATCGCCGTCTTCGGGCGTGACGGAAAGCGTCACGCCCACGCCGCCTCCTTTCGTCTCCATCGCCAGACGTCGGGCAAACGCCGCCAAAAACGCGTTGGTGGCAGCCTTGACGGCAGATGCCGCCTCGTTTTTCGGGCAACCGCACAGGATGAGGATGCGGCCGGTGCCTCGCGCTGCCATGTCGCGCAGGAACAGTTTTGTGGCGGCGACCGCGGAGGCAGCGTTCGCCTGAATCAATGCAAGTTCTCCCGCCAAGTCCGTCTCGGCAAACGATCCAGACGCCTCAGGATCTGCGGTGCTGGCGAAACAGTCGATTTCGCGGCCCAGCTGCCTGACGGTGTCGTAAAGCTCTTGGGCGCCCTGGGGCCGGGCGAGATCGCAAACGATGGTGTCGACCCGCATGCCGGAGGCACACTGCCGCAATTGCTGTGCCGCCTCCTTGAGCTCCATCCGGTCGTCCGAGGTGGCAATAAGGTCGTAGCCGTTCTGCGCCAGCAGCTTTGCAAGCGCGAGGCCTGTTCCGCGCGACGCGGCCGTGACGAGCGCGAGCGGATTTTTCCGCGTGTCCATTTCGCCTCCCCGAAGCGGCATCCGGGAAAAGCTCTAGCAGGACGATCTGCCCATTGCATCTGCCATGGACGTCTCGCGAGCCGGCGTGGCATCCGATCTCGCTTGACCTCACGCGGCTGCGCGCCTTAGCTCTCAGAGCCGATCGGGGCAGGTCTGGTGGCGGACGAACATTTCGACGTACTGATTGTGGGCGCAGGTCTTTCCGGCGTCGGGGCCGCCTATCATTTGCAGCAACGGTGTCCGCAGAAATCCTATGCGATCCTGGAAGGACGCGAGGCGATTGGCGGGACCTGGGATCTGTTTCGCTATCCCGGAATTCGCTCGGACTCCGACATGTACACGATGGGCTATGCGTTCCGGCCCTGGACCAATCCCAAAGCGATCGCCGACGGGCCATCGATCCTGAACTATATCCGTGACACGGCGAAAGAGGCGGGCATCGACCGCCACGTCCGCTTCGGCCATCGCGTTACGCGCGCCGACTGGTCGTCGGAAAGGGCGACTTGGACGGTAGAAGTTGTGCGGGATGCAACGCAGGAGGGCACGCCGGACCAGATCATCACGCTCACCTGCAATTTTCTCTTCATGTGCTCGGGCTACTACCGGTATGCGGCGGGCTATCAGCCGGATTTTCCGGGTGAGGAGCGTTTTGCGGGCCGCCTCGTGCATCCGCAGCAATGGCCCGCGGATCTCGATTACGCCGGCAAGCGCGTCGTGGTGATCGGCAGCGGCGCCACGGCGGTGACGCTGGTGCCGGAATTGGCGAAGACGGCCGCGCATGTGACGATGCTGCAGCGTTCGCCCACCTACATCGTGTCGCGGCCTGCAGAAGACGGACTGGCCAATTGGCTGCGTCGCCATTTGCCGGCGAAGCTCGCCTACACCATCACGCGCTGGCGCGTCATCCTGCTCGGCATGTGGTTCTTTCGGCTCTGCCGCAGAAGTCCCGATAGGGTCAAGGATCTTATCCGCAAGGGCGTGCGGGCCGAACTGGGACCCGACTACGACATCGCGACGCATTTCACGCCGCGCTACAATCCGTGGGACCAGCGGCTTTGCCTGGTGCCGGATGGCGATCTGTTCCGCGCGCTCAAGAACGGATCGGCCTCTGTCGTCACCGACCAGATCGAAGCCTTTGCCGAAAAGGGCCTGAAGCTCGCATCGGGCGCCACGCTGGAGGCCGACATCGTCGTCTCGGCGACCGGTCTGGTGATGGAACTGCTCGGAGGAATTGCGGTCAGCGTCGACGGCCACGCGGTCGATTTTGCCAGGACGCTGAATTATCGGGGCGCGATGTATAGCGGCGTGCCCAATCTGGCTTCCGCCTTTGGCTACACCAACGCGTCATGGACGCTGAAATGCGACCTGACCTGCGAATATGTCTGCCGGTTGCTCGACACCATGGATCGCACCGGCTTCCGGCAGGTAACGCCCGTCAACAACGATCCCGCCATGCCGACGGAGCCGTGGCTCGATTTTTCGTCCGGCTATGTGAAGCGAGCCATGGATCGTTTTCCACGGCAGGGCACGCGGCCACCCTGGAAGCTCTATCAGAACTACGCGCTCGACATCATGAGCCTGAAGTTCGGCCGGCTGGACGACGGGGCATTGACGTTTTCCAATCCCCGTCCGCGCGCCGGCCTTTCTCGCGTGGCCTGAAGCTATTTTACTGCCTTCAGCATTGCCGCCGTTTCGGAGGCATCCTTCTGTGCGGTCGCAAGATCCGTTGCGGCAATCCCGCTATTGGCCTTGGCGACGGCACCCAGCAGCGCCTGCTTTACCGTCGCGTTGCTCGAGTCCGGAATGGCGCCGCCGCCGCTGTTGGCGCAAGGGTTGAGTTCCTTTGCATCGAAGCCCGCACCGTTGGGGCCCACAAGGCAGTTCACGGCGTGATGCAGATGCATGTGCACGCCGGCGATGTCGCTGGCGCTGGCAGCAAGTCCTGCGTGGGTCGCGGCATTGCTGATTTCGCCGCTGACATCGGCGGCGCGCGCGCCGAGCGGCATCAATGCACAGGCGGCCAGCGCGAGGGCCGCGACTTGTTTCGTAAACATGCTTCCTCCCAAGATCAGAAAGGACAAGCCTAGCAGATTATTCGGCCGCTTCCATCGCAGGCGCGTCCGTGAAATGAAAATCGGCCGGGTTGGGCGCCAGCGTTGCTTCCCAGTAGTCGACAAGGGCAAACGGCCAGTTTTGCGACACCCGGCCGCTCGCGCTCTTGTACCAGCTCGAAACCTGCGGCGCGCCCCACGCCATCAGCCTGTTGGCTTCGTCCACGCGCGCGTTGAAGGTGTCGTGAATACTTTCTTTAGGCTCCATCGCGGCGTAGCCGTCATGCCGCATCAGGTCGAGACAACCTACGATGTAGCGGATTTCGCACTCCGAGAAGAAGATAATGCTGCCATTGACCACGATGTTGGTGTTGGGACCATACATCACGAACAGATTGGGGAAGTGCGGCACCGTGATGCCGAGATAGGCGCGAGCCTCGCCCTGCCACTGGTCATTGAGATCGCGGCCGCCACGGCCTTTGAATGCGATAGGCGAAAGAAACCGGCTGGCGTGAAAGCCGGTGCCGAAAATCAGAACGTCACCCTCATAGAGCTTGCCCGAGGCGGTGCGAATCCCGGTCGGCGTGATCTCCTCGATGGGATCGTCGACCAGATGCACATTCGGCCGCTTGAACGTGCCGAGCCAGACGCCATTGTCGCGAACGGAGCGTTTGCCGCCGAATGGATAGTCGGGCACAGCCTTGCGAAACAATTCATCGTCGTTTTCCGTCTGCATGCGCGCGTACTGAATCAGCAGTTCCCGCAATTGCGCATTTGCGTCGCTCACGGCCTGTGGCGGACCTTTCCACTCCGGATCGGCCGAGACATAGGGCAGCAATCCGTCCGTCAGCATCCAGAACAGCCAGAAGCGGTACCATTGCGCGTAATAGGGCACGTGTTTGAGCAGCCATTTCTGCCCTTCCGGCACGGGATCATGATAGTTGGGTGTGGCACCCAGCCAGGGCGGGGTGCGCTGAAAGACATGCATCTCGCCCACATTTTCCGCAATTTCCGGCACGAACTGAAAGGCGCTGGCGCCGGTGCCGATCACCAGCACGCGTTTGCCTTTGAGATCGACCGCGTGATCCCACTGCGCGGAGTGGAACGCCGGACCGGCGAAGCTTTCCACGCCCTTGATGTCCGGCAATTTCCAGCGATTGAGCTGGCCTACCGCGGTGATCACGGCGTGGGTTTCGATCGACTGCTCCCTGCCGTCTTTGCCGCGCAGACGCGTTGTCCAGAGGTGGCGCTGTTCGTTATAGACGCAGGCGAGCACTTCGGTTTCGAACTGCACCTTGCCGCGCACGCCATATTTGTCCGCCACGCCGCGGAAATAGGCGAGCAGCGCATCCTGGGTCGAATAGTGATGCGGCCAGTCGTGATTGGGTTCGAAGGAATAGGAATACATGTGGTTGGGGTTGTCGACGCGGCAGCCGGGATAGGTGTTCTCGAACCAGGTGCCGCCGACATCGGCGTTCTTGTCTACAATCGTGTAGGCGATGCCAGCCTGATCGAGCCGGATCGCCGCCAGGATGCCCGACATGCCGGCACCAATGACGAGGACACGAAAGTTCTGCTTTGCCGCGCGGTCGTTCGGAATCTCTGTCCGCTCGCCCGTCCCGGCGCCGCCGAGCCCGAGTTGCTCCAGCAGGAACGGAACGTACCGGTCTGGAATCTCGCTACCGGCAAGAAAGTTCATCGTCTCGTGCAGGATCGCGGGCGACGGAGGCGGCAGACTCGCTTTTCCGTCGCGCAATGCGCCCAAGGCTTCGCTTGCAGCCTGTGCGATGCGCGCCTTTTGTGCCGGGCCAAGTCCGCCCTGTCCGTCACCAAAAAAACTGTAGGCGGGCCTGATATGGCGCCGGATGAGATCGGTATCGCCTGTCACATGCACCAGTGCGGCCGCAAGCGATGGGAAATGCGCGTCTGCGATCGCCCGTTCGATCGCGGCATCGTCCTCGCGAATGGGCAATGGCATGAACGATCCCCGGGAACAGCGCTCAAGACTGACCGGCAAGTTTCCGCTCGCCCCGGAGCCGAATCAAGGCCGCCGCGCCAAACGCGCAAAAAACGCGTCCGGGTTGCCCCGCGAGGGACGATCCGGGCCCATTCGGAGATTGGGTCATCCTGCCCGATTGCCCTTCGTTAAGCCCCTTCCCATATAAGGGGCCATTCGGCCGCAACCCGGAGGATTCCCTGGCATGATCTCTTTCTTGCGCTGGGCGCGCGACATTGGGCTGGGCGTGCTGAACGGCATCGCGAAACTCGTGGTCTTCCTGGTTCTGGTCGGAGTCGTGCTGGCTCTCTTCGGGTTGTCCAGGGGCGATGGGCTGCCCTCGAAGATGGTTCTCAATCTCGACCTCAGAAACTCCCCGCCGGATTCCTCCACTGCACCCGCCTTCGGCTTCGAACGCCGGACACCGGCTGTCATGGACACGGTGCTGGCGCTGGACCGCGCCGGTCGCGATTCGCGCGTCAAAGGCCTTCTGCTCCAGGTCGGCCGTGGCGGACTTTCGGTGGCACAGGCCGAGGAGATCGGGGCGGCGCTGGTGCGCTTCCGGGCAACGGGTCGCTTCGTGATCGCCTATGCTGGCGGGTTTCTCGATACGGGGCTTGGCGATTACCTGGCGGCTGCAAGCGCCGATCAGATCTGGATGCAGCCGAAGAGTCCTTTCGGTCCGGCGGGCCCGGCGGTGGGCGGTGTCTATTTGCGTGGCCTGTTCGACAAGGTCCAGGCCGTACCGCAGATCGTGAAGCGCGCAGATTTCAAAAGTGCAGCCGACATGTACATGGAGAAGGGGCGCACCGACCCCGACCGGCTTCAGACCACGGCCTTTCTTCAGTCCTGGTACGACAGCGCCGTCGCCGCCATCGCGTCCTATCGCAGGATCGACCCGAAAGCCGTCATCGCCACATTTCAGTCCAGCCCGCAATTCGCCGAGGATGCGCAGCGCGCCCATCTGATCGATCGGCTGGGCTATGACGACGAGGCCAAGGACGCTGCGCAGGCCCGCGGCGGAAATGCGAAACTTGTGTCATTCGGGAAATACGACAATTCAACCGAAGAAGCGGCGTCGCTGGCCGGCGGTGGACCCAAAGTTGCCTTGATCGAGGCGGCGGGAGAAATCGTGGACGGCAGTGCCGATCGCAGCGTATTCGGCGGCAGCACCGTGATCGCCGGGGACGATTATGCGGAGGCCTTTCGCAAGGCTACACGCGATTCGTCGATCAAGGCGATCTTGTTCCGCGTCGATTCACCGGGAGGATCGGTAACGGCCTCGGACCAGATCCTCGACGCCGTCAAGAAGGCGCAGGCTGCGGGCAAGCCCGTAATCGTCAGCATGGGACCGCTGGCTGCTTCCGGAGGCTACTATGTGTCGTGCTCGGCCAACAAAATCGTGGCTGAGCCCGCAACGCTGACGGGCTCGATCGGCGTTCTTACCGGCAAGGTTTCTTTGGGCAAGTCGCTGGGCCTGATTGGTGTCGGAGCCGACGATATCGGAATCGGCAAGAATGCCCTGTTCGATTCCGGCATCGATCCCTACACGCCTGACCAGCTCGCCAACCTCAACGCCCAGGCCGATACGATCTATGGCGATTTCCTTCGGAAGGTCGCCACAGGGCGCAAATTGCCTCTGGCCAAGGTCCAGGAAATCGCCAAGGGCCGCGTCTGGACGGGCGCCGACGCCGCGCCGCGGGGTCTGGTCGATGAGTTGGGCACGTTCTGGACGGCGGTTGGTGAGGTCAAGAAGGCGATCGGGGTGTCGCCCGAACAGCGGCTGACCTTCAAGCGCTATCCCGAGCGGGAGAATTTCCTGGATGCTCTGAATGATCTGCTCGGAGGCACGGAAATGGGCATGCGGACCATGCAGGGCATGGCCACGCTGCTGCAGGCTCCCGTGGCGAAGGAGGTGGTCGGAGCGCTCGGAAGCATGCCGCAGGGCCGCGTGGAGCTGCGGGCAACCAATCTGCCGCAATAACCTCTGCCATTGTCCAACGACCAAGACGCGCGCGCTCTGAGGCTGTAAGTTCGAGTCTGGGGCCTGCCCGACATGTCGTATGCGCGCCCCGTTGACGGCTGGCGGCGGGTCACATGGTTCAGGGACTGGACATCGGCGGATTGGCGGAGGCCGCGCAGGCGGCGATGCGCGCCGGCCGGCATGACGAGGCGGCACGGTTGTGGGGGCAGGTTGCCGCCATGGTTCCGGACCATCCGCAGGCACTTTTTCACTTGGGGCAGAATGCCCTGCTCCAGAAAGATCACTTGCGTGCGCGGGGGCTTCTGGAAAAGGCGGCCGCGCTGGCGCCCACCGAGCCGGCCATTCCGCTTAATCTCGCCTTCGCCTTTCGCGCCGCAGGCGAACCGCAAAACGAATTGGCGGCCCTGACCAGCGCGCTCGCTATCGATCCCTATTTTTACCCCGCGCTGCTGGCCAAGGCCTTGCTGCTCGAACGTCTGGGCGAGATCCATCAGGCCGCGCGCGTCTATCGCGATGTGCTGACGATCGCACCGCCGGAAGACCAGCTTGCGCCGGAGCTGCGCACCAAGCTCCACCATGCCCGGTCGAAGGTCGAGGAGAACGCGGTGGCGTTTCAGGAACATCTGAACGCGCGCACGGCCCCCATCCGGGAGCGTCACCGGGGCGAGCGGCTGGATCGCTTCGACGAATGCGAAGCCATCCAGCTGGACAGAAAAAAAGTCTATACACAGCAGCCGAGCATTCTGCATTTTCCGCGCCTTCCGGCGATCCAGTTCTATGACCGCGAGCTGTTTCCGTGGCTTTCCAGGCTGGAAGCTGCAGCGGACATGCTGCGAGACGAATTGCTCGTCGTCCTGCGCGAAGATACGGCCAAAATGCGGCCCTACGTTTCACACCCCGACGGCGCGCCCATCGGCCAGTGGGCCGAACTCAATCATTCGCCGAGCTGGAGCGCTTTTTTTCTGTGGGAGCATGGACGACGCATCGAGGCGCACTGCGCGCGCTGTCCCAACACCGCGGCACTGCTCGATACGATTCCCATGATGGATTGTGAAGGCTATTCGCCGACGGTGCTGTATTCCATCCTCGCGCCGCACACGCATATTCCGGCTCATTCCAGCGTCACCAACGCGCGGCTCGTCGTGCACTTGCCACTGATCGCGCCACCGCAGTGCCGTTTCCGCGTCGGAAACGAGATTCGCGAGTGGCGGTATGGCCAGGCGTGGGTATTCGACGACACCATCAATCATGAAGCCTGGAACGACAGCGACGCGGTGCGCGTGATCATGATGATCGACATCTGGAATCCGTCACTCACCGCTGCGGAGCGCGAGCTCGTCACGGTCCTGCTGAACGCGGAGCAGCAATGGTACGGCGGAAATGCGGCGCACCGCTGAGTTGCTCTATCCTGCAGGCACTGCGTCGAACGCAATCGTCGTGCGCATCTGCGTGGAATGAAAGGGAACCGTTCCGTGCCAGAAATAGGATGGAAAGAGGACCAGCGTTCCAGGCTTCGGTTTGACGGTGCGCCGCACAGCATCGCCGAGACCGCAATCGAAATTCGGTTCCCCGAATTTGATCCAGCCCTCTTTCCTGGCGGGATCGTCCACGGCGTCCGGCACGGCGACGTAGTAGGCCGAACTGATCCAGCCCTTCGAATGCACATGGTTGGTGTGGAAGCCGCAATCGCGCAGCCGCGACGACCACGAAGCGGCGTAGCCGAATCCGGTCTTTCGCCGCCTGTAAAGCGGATGTTCTGCGTCCTCGGGCATGCGTGAAATGTAATCGGCGACGGCGTCGTCGATTCGTGCCCGCAGCAATTCGACGGGTGCGTGGCCGCGGCCGAAAAGCTCGTCGAGCGTCTGCGTGCCGGTCCGCAGGGTCTGATCGATGCACTCGCGCCGGTCGAGATGCAGGCGATCGAGGTACGCATTCAGATCGCGATTGAAATCCTCGACGGAACCATAGCCTTCCGGCGGTGCAATCTCGTAGACGCGGACAAGCGCCTCGCTGTCATTGACATCCTCTTCGCGAGACTGGCCGGAAAGACGGGCCGCGATGCCCCAGATGGCAAGCGCAATCTGGCTATCCGGTTCGAGCGACAGCGCCCATTCCGCGAGCGGAAGCGCCTTTTTTGCGTCGCGCATCATCAGATGAGTCTGGGCGTAGTTGCGCCAGATCGGCGAGCGGTTCGGTGCCAGCCTTGCGGCAATTTCGTGCTCGGCAAGCGCACGGTCGAATTGACCCAATTGCGCCAGAGCAAGAGCCAGTCCGTCATGGGCGGCGACTGCGTCCGGGTGAATGCGCGCCGCCTGCTCAAACGCCTCGCTTGCCGCCTCGAAGTCCCCCTTGAGATGCAGGAAGTTCGCCTTTTGCAGCGACAGGACGCCGGCTTCGGGAACGAACAGGGCCGCTTGATCGAAGGATTTCAGGAAATTCTGGTCGTCACCCAGTCGGTAAAGCAGCTGGTTGAGATCGCGGTGGGCGGCGAGATCGAGCGGGTCGCGCGCGACCGCCCGGCGATAGAACGCCGCAGCTTCTTCGAGCCGGCCCATGTGCTGGAGCGTGTTGCCGCGATTGTAGTCGACGGATGGCATTTCAGGCACTTTCACCTGCGCGGAATCGAACAGTCGCAGGGCTTCGACGTATCGCCGCTGCATTTTGAGCGCCACCGCCAGATTGTGTTCGAAGGCTGCGACCTGCCGCGGGTCGCGCACGCCAAGGGCCAGAGCCTGGCGCAAGAGACGTTCCGCTTCGTGGGGACGCCCCTGCGCGTTGAGTTCCGCCGCCAAAGTCTGTTTGGCGAAAAGATAGCCGGGTTGGACGCGCAGCGCATCCCGGCAACTCTTTTCCGCTCCGGCATGGTCCTTGAGACCCGAAAGCGCGAGAGCGAGATTGAGATGGGCTTCCGCATAGTTTGGCTTAAGCCTGAGCGCTTCGCGCTGCGCTGCAATCGAGTCGGCATAGCGCTCCAGCTGGCGCAGAAGGTTGCCCAGATTGTGATGGACCTGGGCCTGGTTCGGATCCACGGCAAGGGACCGGCGAAACAGCTCCTCTGCTTCCGGAAAGCGGCCCTGCATGCGCCGCGCGATCCCCATGAGCTGCAAAGCCGAAGGGTTGTCGGGATCGCCGGCCAAAATCAGCGCGAGCAATTCCTCGGCGCGGGTCGTGTCGTTGCGGTCGAGTTGCACCAGCGCCTGTTTGAGAAGCGCAGGAATCGCGACGGCTTCTGTCGAATTCTCGCGCATTCAGAATGCCTCGCTGCCAAGGCCGTATTCGTGGCAAATTTTCATTCTGCCGGATAGCCGTACGCGTCGATCCATGTCTGCAGCCGGGGCAGGACAGGGGCCATTTCCGTGGCATAGCGGCGCCATTGACCAACACCTTCGCCATACAGTCCGCGCCGGACTTGGCCCGCACTTGGCGACCGGATGTCGAGGCCGCTTGCCGTTGCGCTGAAATCGCGCACGGATTCGCTCCACGGCACTTCGAGAAAGTCACACACGCGCCGCACGGATGTGTCGAAATCGCCGACCATGTCTTCGTAGCGATGTTCAAGAAACGGAAGTGGCAATTTCCGCCGGCAAAGAGCGCCAAGGCACATGACGCGATCGTAGAGATGCGCCAGCCCCTCGAGCGTCAGATATTCGAACATGACCGCGTTGATCTCGAAATGGCGGCGGAAGCAGCTGAGCACCACATCGCGCGGATCGCGGAGCGCGAACAGCACCTTCGCTTTCGGAAACAGCTTCAAAATCAGCGGGAGCTTGATCGTATTGAAGGGGTGCTTGTCGACGAACACTTTGCCCGAAACGTCGAGACCGAACTTTTGCACGCGTTGCCAATAGGCAGTTCGTGCATGTTCAAGCGCCGGCCCTTCCAGGGCTGCGAGGCGATCGAGCCCAGTCTGGCCCGTCAGATATTGTTCCGCCGGCTCAGCCAGAAAGTCGCGCTCCTCGAGCGTCACGACATCGGGATGCCCCTCGAGAATTTGCTCCAGCAACGTCGTGCCTGATCGGTGGAAGCCGAGCAGGAAGACATGCCGGCGTGGGCCACCTGCAACATCATCCCCGGCGCCGGACAGGGTCCACGTTGCGGGATCGGTGGTCTCGAGGTGGCCAATGAGCGTCTCGACGATGTCGGTGACTCCCGGTTTCCCTACGAACCGCGGCGCATGCATTGTCTTCAGGCAGTCATTGGCATCGCGATAGGCGGCAAAAGCCTCGGCAAACCGGCCTTGGCCGTCGAGCGCATCGCCAAGCAGGCCCAGCAGCACCGCGCGGGCATGGCCTGTGAGCCGGGCCCCGTCGAACAGGGGCAGCAACCGCTGTTCGGCCGGGTGGAAATCGCCTCGCGCAATTTCGCCGAGCGCCAGTGCCGCCTGGGCCGTTGCATTGTTGGGATCGCCGCGGAGGGCCCTCTGGGCATAGTCGCGGGCCGAATCAACGTCCCCCTTCCGGGCCGCGATGGAGGCAAGGCCGGCCAGGGCCTCATGATTGCGCGGATCGAGTTGCACAGCGCGCTTTTGCGCCTGTTCGGCTTCCTTGGGCAGTCCGGCCATCCCGAGCACGACCGCCTTGCGCTGGTGCGTGGCGGCATAGCCCGGCTCGATCCGGATCGCCTCGTCAAAGACCTCGATCGCTTCTTCGAGGCGGTAGAGGCGCGTGAGACACAAACCGATGGCATTGAGAAGCCTTGCGTCCTTTGTCGTCAGGGCGCGTGCGCGTTGAAACAGGGCCAAGGCCTCTTCGTCCCGGCCCTGATGCTCGAGCCATATGGCGCGCGCGTTCAGAAGGGTGGGATGGATATGGCCCTGGGCCATGGCGCCCTCTGCGAGCCGGGACGCGCGCGGATAGTCCGAGGCGGCGATGGCGGCGGCGACGGCACGCACCGCTTCCGCCGTCGATTGGGCACCGAATTCTGGGAGTTGCGACATGGGCCGATTGTTTCGGACAGTCCGCGCGCCAGCGCAAGAGCTTCCATTCCGGGGCTGATGACCGGGCAAAAGAAAAGCGGCGGCCCCATGGGGGCCGCCGCCAATCAGGTCTGCTGTGAACGCTTAGTATTTCACAGTCGCGCCGACGAAGATCGTCCGGCCGAGCGCGTCGTACACGCCAGGATAGGTGTTGCCATTGCCGAAGCCGACGCCCGCGATCTGGGTGCCGAGAACAGGCGGCTCGATGTCGAAGATGTTGTTGACGCCGGCCCGGAGGTCGATGCCCTCGCGGATCGTCCAGTCGCCCGACAGATCGAAGTAATCCATCGAAGCGATATGCGCGTCGAAGCAGTCGCCAGCACCGTAGATCGTCTTGCCGTTCGGGCAGACGGTGGGCACGTTACCACCACCAACCAGCGGGTTCGACGAGTCGATGTCCGAGCTCGTCGCGCCGATATAGCGCCAATCGACCGAAACATCGACATCCCACGGGGACGACCATGTCACGCGCAGTTTGTGACGCCATTTCGGATTGGGCGTGCCGCAAGTCAGGCCGAACAGACCCGAGCAATTGAAGGCCGGGAAACCCGGAACCGCTTCGGTCGTCAGCGTATCGAGCCACGTGCCGACGAGGTTGAGGGTAAGCGAGCCATAGGCCGGCAGACCCCAGTTCTGCATGTCGGACTGATAGTTCAACTCGAAGTCCACGCCCTTCGTCGACAGGTAGCCGGTGTTGACCGTATCCGAATTGACGAAGCCCGAGCCGAAGAGCTGGCCGTTCGCCGGGTTGCGGTTGACGAGCGGGCAGAAGAACGCCTGGGTCGATGGCGTGGCGCCTGTGCCATAGCATTCGTTCATGGTCAGGTTCGGGTCCACGCCAGCGAGGAACTTGTCGACCTTGATGTCGAACCAGTCGACCGTCGCCGTGAAGCCGTCGATGAAGGTCGGCGTCATCACGAGACCGAAGGTCCGCGTCATCGAAGTTTCAGGCTGCAGATGGACGTTGCCGCCGGTCTGTTCGTTACACTGGGTCGCCGGGCAATCGAGCAAGGCCAAGCCGGCGTTCTTCACGCCCTGGGCTTTACAATTTGCAAGGACCACACCTGATGCGCTCGAGCCGCAAGGATCCTGACCCGAGAACAACACCACGGTGTCGGGCGAGAACAGTTCGAGCACGTTCGGCGCACGCACCGCGCGCTGCACGCTGCCGCGCAGACGGAAGTCGTCGATCGGCTGCCATTCCGCACCGTATTTGTAGCTGGTTGTGGAACCGGCCGTGCTGTACGAGGAGTAGCGATAGCCGCCATTGACCGTCAGGTCTTCGATCCATGGCATGCCCTGGATGACCGGGACGCGGACTTCGGTGAAGCCTTCCGAAACCGAGAACGCAGACTGCGGAACCGAGAGTGTCGGCGCGCCCTGACCGTAGAGGTCGTTGGTCGTGAACTCCTGGTCCGTCGAGAGCTTGGTCGCTTCGTTGCGGTATTCGCCGCCGACCGAGATGCCAATGGGGTTCTTCGCCCAAGGCAGCTGTCCGCCCCATTCGCCCAGATCGCCGGTGATCGAACCGCTGACGATCTGTTCCTGGGTCCAGCCTTCCTGGAAGCCATCGGCGCCGACATAGGCCAACTGGTCCGGCGTGATCGCGCCGAAACCGTTGAAGATGTCGAGCGGGACGCAACCCGGATTGCCGCTGATACATTTGCCGGTGTTCGGATCGACCTCGAGGGCATCCTGCACGCGCGATTTGGAGAACTCGTTGATGTAATGCTCGGTAAGGAGCGTGAGCCCGTATTGCGCGTAGATGTCGTAGGTCCAGCCGTCACCCAATTCGCCGCGGGCGCCGACATTCATGCGATAGGCGGTATGGCGCAGGTCGTCCTGACGGTTGCCACCTTCAAGGTCGCGACGACCGATTTCCAGACGCGACTGGCCCGGATTGAGGAAGTTCCCCATGCCGTCATAGTACGCACGTCCGTTGGCCGCATGGACCAGATTGTCGCCAGGCAACGCACCGCAAAGCTTCTGGTTTTCGTCCGGCGTCATCAGCGGATTGCCGCAATTGATTTCTTGCGCATAGCCGCTGACCGTGCCTGAACCCAGGAACACGCCCGACGGCGCGATCTGGGCGACCGTGTGATCGTCCGAGAACATGAAGGTCGAATAGAGGTCGAACTGCTTGTTCTCCTGATAATGCGCGAAGAAGCCACCAGTGTAGCGTGTGTCGGGGCGCTGCAGGTAGTTCAAGGCGCCATAGTTGAATTCCTGCGCGGGCGCGCCGGTGAAGGGCTGGAAGGTGCCGCTGCCCGGTTTTCCGGTGCCCGTTTCGAAGAAGTCATACGGCGACTGGCCGCCGACGAGAGCGTCGATCGAGAAGAAGCGGTTGTAGTTCGAAGAGCCCGCGCACTGTGCATCGGTACCGGTCGACGCCAGCGTACATTCCGAGAAATCGCGGGTCGATTCCAGAACCGGCGCCGTGCTGCGGTAGCCGATATAGGCGGTGATGTTGCCCTTGTCGTTCGGCGAATTCGTGCCGAGGATCAGGGTCGCGTCTTCGCTCTGGCCGTTCCAGATGTTCTCTTCGGATTGCGCAAAGCCAAACGCATTGCCGTTGATCTCGGTCTGGGTCGCGGCGCGCCAGCGGCTGGTGTCGTTACCGTTCTGGGTGACAGTGTAGGTGCCGTCCAGTTCGATGCCTTCAAAGTCCTTGCGCATGATGAAGTTGACGACGCCCGCCAACGCATCCGAACCGTACACCGCCGAAGCGCCGCCGGTGAGGACTTCCACGTGGTCGACGAGGGCGGCCGGGATGTCGTTCAAGTCGGCGACCGGGTCCTTCACGTCGCCCGGCATGAGGCGCGTGCCGTTCACCAGGACGAGGGTACGTGCGGGGCCGAGGCCGCGCAGGTCGACGTTGGCCGTACCGGATGCGCCGTTCGCGATGCCAGAGCTCTGGTCGGCAAACGCTTCCGGAAGGTTGTTGATGAGGGTCGTGACGTCGGTCGTGCCCTCGAATTTCAGTTCCTGTTGGCCGATGGCCGTTACGGGGCTCGCCGCGTAGACGCCGGTCTGCGGAATGCGCGAGCCGGTGACGACGACCGTTTCGACGTTGCCGCCCTGATCCTGGGCGGAAGCGGCTGTGGAAAGACCGGCTGCTGCAATCGAGGCAGCGCCGAGAAGAAGTGTGGATTTGATGGTACGGCGGGTGGCTTGTCGATGAGCCATTTTCTGCCCCTCATGGTTGTATGCCGGTAAATCCCCACGTGACCCCCACGCGGATTCCGACCCGCCGGGACGCTAGGCAGCGGGCACTGGGCCATTCCATCGAAAATGGACTGAGCCAATTGCGCCATGTCAGACTGTGGCAAAAATGACGATAACAATTCACAGCCTGTTCATGGATTCGCGGCCGCGCGCACGAATCCCACCGCAGCGAGGCGGTTCGGCAAAGAAAAAAACCGCGATATTTCGCTAGGCCGAAGCGCGCACGCGCTCGAAATCTCCGCCGCGAGCAAGGAGAGACGCCAGCTGCTTGACGATCGGATGGATGAGTCGCTCGGGAACCGCCCCGAAACCGATGACGATTCCCTTCTTTTGCCCGGGCCGCCGATAAAAGAGGGACAAGGGGGCAATAGGCAGGCCTTGCGCCACCGCCTGGGTGCAAAGCGCCGATTCGTCGAATCGCTCGTCGAGGCTGATGACGAGGTGCAGCCCGCCCAGCGGTTCGGAGACGCTGAATTCCGGGAGGAAGCTGCTGCAAGCCTGTTTCAGGACCTCAAGCCGCTTGGCGTAAACGGTGCGGACATTGCGCGCGTGGACCGCATATTCGTGCTCGTCGATGAAGCCGGCGAGGCCCTCCTGGATTTGCGCGGCGGGCTGGTGCCTCAGCCGTCGGCTGACCTCGACGAAGGCGTCGACCATGGGGGCCGGAACCACAAGAAAGCCGCCCCCGATCGCCGAACTGAGGGTCTCGAAGAAGCTGCCGTAGTGGATGACGCGATTCTCGGTATCCTCGCCCTGGATGGCCCGCAAGCGCGCGCCGCTGTAGCGCAATTCGCAATAGCTGTCGTTCTCGAAAACGATGGCGTTATTGGCGCGGGCGGCTTCCAGAACGTCCTGGCGCCGTGATTCGGGCATCTGGCCACCGAAAGGAAAGGCGACCGAGGGTGAAACGAACATCAGCCGCGGCGGCGGCCCGGAGGCGCGCTGCGGATTGGCGCCGTGGGCGTCGCAGGCCATCGGCTCGACCCGGGCCCCCGCCGACAGGAATGCCGCCGATACGACATCCATGCCCGGGTCTTCGATCTGAACGGTGTGGCCCGGATCGATCAGAATGCGAATCGTGAGATCGAGCGCGCTTTCGAGCCCGGACACCGGAATAACCTGCTCCGGCTCGCAGACGACCCCGCGCGACTGACGGATATAGTTGGTGACGCTCTTTTGAAACCGACTCGGCTCTCCGGCCGGCGCGACACAGAACTGCTCCGGGCGCGGGGCCCCGAGAAACCGGTCGGCCAGTCGGCGGCCAAGCTTGGTGCGCGGATAAAGAATCGGATCGGAGGCATGCAGGGCGAAGGGTGCGCCGTCCGGCAGGCGTGCAACCTGCATGGCCAGGGCGTGGCGCGCATGAAATCCGATCGGAATCACATTGGGCGCGGATGGAGTGGCGCGTGTCTCGGATTCCACAAAACTGATTCGGGCCGGAAACTCGCTCGCCACACGCGTTCCGCGGCGGCGATTGGAAACGAGGTGTCCCTCGGCAACCAATCGGGCATAAGCGAGGCCAACCGTGTTTCGCGCGACATGCAGATGCTGCGAGAATTCACGGCTGGTGGGCAGCAGGGTCCCGGGCGGGAGTTCGCCGGCCCAGACAGCGGTGCGTATCGCCTGGCAGATTTGCTCGTGAATCGGCAGCGGAGAGCCCGGATCCAGGGCAATCGACGCGACCGCGATCGGGAGCGCGGCGAGTTCCACGGCATTGGGATTGGATGTCGACTCTACGTCCGCGTCGTCATCCGGGGTGTGATCTGATTCTATGGTTCTGCTCATGGCTCGAACTTTGATTGCCCAAATTCACGAGATTGTGAACGACCATAGCCTTGTAACGCGCGACGTACCATAGGTAAAGTGGCCTAGTTCGCGCTGGACTAATTGGGCCTTGGTTCATTTTGACGCGTCCGCAGACGTCGTTTGCCCGTTTCTCCGGCTGATTTCAGGCTTTTGCCCGGTTAGCTCCCCTCAGATTGGCGAATAGGCGAATCGCGTCACCGACGGTGCCAAAACCGGCAGGATCGGTGCGAGTTCGGTCCTGTAGCGGCGCCACTGCCCGGCGGCCTCGGGATAAAGGCCGCGGCGAACCTGGGCCGCGCTCGCGCTGCGCCGGTCGATGCTTTGCGCGGCGTGACGGAAATCCCGCATCTCCTCGGTCCAGGCGATTCCAATGAAGGCACACACCGCGCGCAAGGCTGTGTCGAAGTCTGCGATCATATGCTCGTAGAAATGCTCGAGGATCGCGAGCGGCAGTTTTCGCCGGTAGAGATCCGACAAAGCCATCAGCGCCGCATAAAATTGCGCGCAATCTTCGAGCCGCAGAAACTCGTAGCTGAACGGCGTCGGATTGAATCGGCGGCGAAAGCAGCTCAACACCACGTCGCGCGGGTCGCGTACCGCGAAGATGATTTTGGCTTCCGGAAACAAGCGCGCAATCAGCGGCAGCCGCAGGGAATTGAAGGGCATCTTGTCGACGAACACTTTTCCCCCGACTGCGATTCCCGCGCGCCCCACTTCTTTCCAATAGGCGGCGCGCCAATGCTCTGCCTCGCGCTCGTCGAGTGCCGCCAGACGCAGCAATCCCGCTTCGTCGAGCAGGAAGGCTCTTGCCGGCCCGGTCAGGAATTCGATCTCGTCGCTGTCGACGACATCGGGATGTGTGGAGAGGATCGTCTCCAGCAGCGTGGTTCCGCTGCGCATGAAGCCCAGCACAAACACATGAGCCGTCGGCATGGCGGCACGCGGTCTCTTCGGCGTTGACGCAGCCCAGGCGTCGCAGCGCGCGAAATGCTCCGAAAGCCGGTTCACGTCCGCAATGACGCGTGCCCCTTCGAAAGAGGCGGCAAGCAATCCCCGCCGTCGTTCGTTGGATGCGCGGTAGAGTGCGAATGCTGCCGCCGCTTCTTCCCGCCGGTCCCAGGCGTCGGCCGCAAACCCGAGTGCGAAGCTTGTCTGCCTGTCGGAGGCTGTCCGCGGATCGGCGAGGAGGTCGTCGAGCATGCGGCGGGCGGTTGGGAAATCTCCGGTGTCGATGTCCGCGATCGCCTGGGCGATGCGCGCCAGGGGCTGGTGCGGGTCGATTGCAAGGGCAGCTTTCGCTGCGGCACGCGCAGTTGCGAAATCACCCGTAAGGGTCGCGAGCAGGGCGTAGCAGGATTGCGACTCCGCATGAGCGGGATCGCGGCTTGCGGCCCGGCGATAACAGGCGAGCGCTTCTTCGAGGCGGCCCAGCTGTTGGAAGACATTGCCGCGATTGAAATCGACTCCCGGAATGTCCGGCACTTTGGCCTGGGCTGAGTCGAACAGCGCGAGCGCTTCATGGAAGCGATCCTGCTGCTTGAGGGCGAGGGCGAGACCATATTCGAGAGCCGCGGCCTGGCGTGGATCGCGCACCCCCAGGGCGAGAGCCTGACGCAGCAAGCGCTCGGCGTCGCCGGCGCGGTCGAGGGCGCAGAGCTCGGTCGCGAGTGTTTGTTTGGCCAGCAGAAGACCGGGCTGAAGGCGCAGCGCGTCGCGGCAGCTCTTTTCGGCGGCGGCATGATCGCCCCAGGCCGAAAGCGCGAGCGCCAGATCGAGATGTGCTTCGACATAGTTGGGTTTCAGCCTGACGGCTTCGCGCAAACTGGCGATAGCTTCCGATGTGCGCCCGAGAGCACACATCAGACTGCCGAGATTGCGATGAACCTGTGGGGCGGCCGGATCGACCGCAAGGGATTGCCGGTAGAGCGCTTCGGCCTCTGTATCGCGACGCTGCATGTGACGCAGGACGCCCAGAAGCTGCAACGCCCGCGGATCGTCCGGCGCCCGCGCCAGCTCGCCAAAAAGCGTATGTTCGGCTTCAACCAGCGCGTTCCGGTTGATCTGTTCCAATGCCCGCTGCAGAACGGCCGCATCCGCCGGGCGGACGGTGACATTTGTTGTTTCGCTCACGGCGCTAATCTATGGATGCCGAGCCCCAAGCGAAAGCACGCAGAATTGGCTACCGGCATGCACATGGCCTCTTTCGATGGTCCCGTTCCCGGTGTGCCCGGCGCGGTCGTGCGCGAGGTCGAGCATGTGCCGGATCATCTTGCGCGCGGAATCGCCGTCGGCCCGCGCATGGAGGCGGCTGAAGGCGCCTATCTTTTCGAGGTGCCCGGGATCGCGCGCTATCTGGTCCGAGACGGCGCCTTTATCGATGTCAAAGTTCTGCCGCAAGCCGACCGCTCGGCCGCCCGGTTTTTCCTCCACGGTGCCGCGCGCGGCGCGCTGATTCACCAGCGCGGCGAGATCGCGCTGGGGGCAGTGACGCTTGTTGCCCCCAACTGGAAGTGCGTCGCGATCGCGGCGCCCTCGGCGCTCGGGAAATCCACGATCGCTGCGGCCCTCTGTCAACGGGGCTGGCTTCTTGTGGCCGACGGCGTGACGCGCGTGACGTGGAACGGCTCGATGGCGATCGCGTGGCCCGCCGACGACAGCATCAAGTTGTGGCGCGATGCCTGCGGGATGCTGTCGATCGAGGCCGACAGATTTCCCCGGGTGCGCGACGGCATCGAGAAATTCCAGGTCGGCGTGCCGATCGCCGATTCGCCCGCCGCACTGTCGGCCGTGGTGAGGCTGAGGGTTGCGTCGGGGGCGGGATTGACCCGCTTTCCACCTTCCGAATGCGGCCAGCTGCTGGCCGATTGCACCTATCGGTCGCGACTGATCGGCCCGCTTGGCCACAGCCGCGAACATGCGCGCGTCCTGACGCAGGTCGCCTCGTTCTGTCAGCCGCTGGGCGTCGGCGGGGCGCGAAACCTTTCCATCCACGAGCTTGCCGACCGGATCGCCGAGGCCGTGCGATGAGCAAGACTCTCGTTCTCATCGCCAGCTATCCCAAATCGGGCAATACCTGGACCCGAATTGTGTTCGAACGACTTCGCAGGGGGCCTGAATTTCCCATCGGCGCACTCGTCGGCCGATTTCAGGGGACCCAGTTGCGGCACGCGTTCGACGCCATCGCGCCCGTCGAGGCCGCCGATCTCCTGCCTGCCGAAATCGAGTTGTTTCTGCCCGAAGTCTTCCGCCGCATAGCGTCCGACCTTCCGGAGCGCACCTTCGTCAAGACTCACGACGCCGCCCGCCGCAACGCAGAGGGCGAGTGGCTGCATCCTCCCGAATGTGTCCATGCAGTGATCTATCTTGCACGCCATCCGTTCGATGTCGCGGTTTCGACGGCGCATCATTTCGGCATCGGCATCGACAAGGCTGTCGCCTTCATGGGCGATCAGGCGGCCATTCCGCAGGCAACCTCGAGGCTCCCGGAAACGCTGTTTCAATGCTACGATTCCTGGAGCGCGCATGTGGCGTCGTGGGCCGACGAGGCGCCCTACGGCGTGGCCTTCGCCCGCTACGAAGATCTCCTGGCCGATCCGGTTGCGCAGTTTTTGCGTCTGGCGCGCGCTGCGGGATTCAACGCCGCCGCGGCGGACGTTGCGCGCGTCGTGGCCGTTTCGGGGTTCGAACAGTTGCAACGCGACGAGCAGCTTCGCGGATTTTCCGAGCGGCCGAAATCCTCGCCGCAGTTTTTCCGGTCCGGCCGGTCAGGCTCATGGCAGGGCGTGCTTTCCGAATCTTTGCGGGAGACGCTGCTGCGCGATCACGGACCGATGATGGAGCGGCTGGGATACGCCGCCGATGGCAGTGCATTGCCCGCTTCCGCTCTCGTTCTGCCGGGTCAGGCCGGATCGTAGCCGAAGCGTCCGACCCACGGTTCAAGCCGCGGAAGAACAGGGGCGAGCTCCCGGCGATAGCGTTGCCATTGCCCGATTCCGTCACCATTGATACCGCGTTGCAGCTGCGCGGCGCTCAGCGAACGACGGTCGAGGCCCTGTGCGTTGGCCGCGAAATTGCGCATCGACTGATGCCACGGCACGCCCAGGAAGGCGCAGACACTCTGCATCTGGGCGTCAAAATCGGCGACCAGGGATTCATGGCGGTGTTCGAAGACGGTGAGCGCAAGTCGTTCCCGGCACAGCGCGCTCACGCGCATGACGAGATCGTACAGGCGTGCGGCATTCTCGAGCGAGAGAAATTCGAACTTGACAATGTCCACGTCGAAATGCCGGCGAAAGCAGCTCAGCACGACATCGCGCGGGTCGCGCAGCGCGAAGACAATTCTGGCTTGCGGGAACAGCTTGTGAATGAGCGGCAGTTTGATTGTGTGGAACGGATGCTTGTCGACGACGATTTGGCGATCGGGATCGATTCGATGGTCGCGAACCTGTCGCCAATAGTCCGCGCGCGTTTCTGCCAGTTCGGAACCATTCAGCGCCGACAGCCGCGCGATGCCTTCGGCGGACGTGAGGTAGCGCGAAGACGGGCCGGCCAGGCAATCGTGCTCTTCGAGGGTTGCGATATCGGGATGGCTTCCGAGCGCCTGGCCCAGCAGCGTTGTGCCCGACCGATGAAATCCCAGAAGGAAGACATGTCGGGGCGCGTCGTCGTGGGCGGCCTGGTTTCGGGAAAGCCGATCGAAAAGTTGGGGCGGCGCGTGCTCGAGGATTGTGATCGCCGCTCCGATGGCATCGGACGCGCTCGCGACACCTGTGAATCGCGGCGCGTGGAGCTTTTGATGTTCGCCGTTGGATTTCGTATAGGCCTCAAACGCTTCGGCCGTGCGATCCTGTGCGTCGAGCGCATCTCCCAGCAATCCGAATGCGACGGCTTTTCCGTGCCGTACGGTTTGCGGGTTTTCGAGCACGCGCAGGCAATGGCGTTCTGCTGCCTGCGCATCTCCGGCCGCGAGGTCGACCAGCGCAAGCGCGGCACGGGCGGTGCCGTTGTCCGCGTCGGTCCTGAGGGCGCGTTCGGCATATTGGCGCGCCGGTTGAGCGTGGCCGTTTCGGGCGGCTATTGCCGCAAGGCTGCCCAGGGCCTCCGCATTGTGCGGATCGAGTTGAACCGCACGGCGATAGGCTGTTTCCGATTCCGCCGCTTTACCCGCGAATGCCAGCGCGAGGGCCCTGCGCTGATGGGTGACGGAATTGGCAGGCTCGATTCGGATGGCTTCATCGAAGAGCGCGACCGCATCGTTCATTCGCCAGAGCCGGATGAAGCAGAGGCCTATCGCATTCATCAGCCGTGCGTCTTTGGGTGCAAGCATGCGCGCCTGCTGAAAGCTCGCCAAAGCGTCGCTATCGCGGCCCTGCCGCTCGAACCACAGGGCGCGTGCGCTATGGAAAGCGGGGTGAACCAGCCCTCGTGCGATCGCGCTTTCGGCGTGTGCGCGGGCAGCCTCGAAATCCGCGACACGGATGGTGTCCGCAACCGCGCGAAGGGCGTCCGCGAGAGAGGGCGACGCGAATGATTGGGGATCGGTCATACCGGAATTGTTTCCGTCAGGTCGGACGAACCGCAAGCGGCAGGACAAAAAGAAAGCGGCAGTTCTTTCGAACCGCCGCAAGGTAGCACACGGGAATGTGCTCAGTACTTGATGGTTGCACCAACGAAGATCGTCCGCCCGAGAGAGTCGTAGAGTCCGGGGAAGGTGTTGCCGTTGCCGAATGGCAGGGGCAGAGCGGACGTGCCGATCACCGGGGGCTCGATGTCGAAGATGTTGTTGACGCCGCCACGGACTTCCACGCCTTCCCGTACTGTCCAGTTCACGGCCAGATCGAAATAGTCGTACGAGCCGATTTGTGCGTCGGCGCAATCGCCGCCGAGGACACCCACATTCGGGTTGAACGGTCCACCGTGGATCGTCTTGCCGTTCGGGCATGTGACGCTGTTCGAGTTGCCGCCGATCAGAGGGTTGGACGAGTCCGCATCCAGACTTACGGCACCGACATAACGCCATGCCATCGAGACGTCGAAATCCCACGGCGTGGTCCACGTTACGCGAAACTTGTTGCGCCATCTCGGATCCGGCGTGCCGCAGGTGATGCCATATTTGCCGGAACAATTGTACGGCAGCTGCAACGCGGTAGTCAGGGGTGACACCGGCACGGGTTCCGTTGTCAGCGTATCGAGCCATGTGCCGATATCGTTGAGGGCCAGAGAGCCCCAGCCGGCCGACATCGGACTGAGGTCGTCGAAGCTGGTCTGGTAATTCAGTTCGTAGTCGATACCCTTGGTTTTCAACGACCCTGTATTGATCGAGTTGGCCGCAACAAATCCGGTGCCGTAGACCAGGCCCTGGGCGTTGCGGTGTACGAACGGACAGAAATAGCCCTGGCTGGCCGACGTTGAATTGGCGCCGTAGCATTCGTTGAGCACTTCCTGCGGCGGAAGGGTGCTGATGAACTGATTGACGTCGATGTCGAACCAGTCGACCGTCGCCGTAAAGCCGTCGATGAATGTCGGCGTGAACACACCGCCGATCGTCCGCGTGTCCGACGTCTCGGGTTTCAGCTGGGCGTTGCCGGAGAGTTGCTGATTGCACTGGGTTGCCGGGCAAAGAAGCACGGCCGAGCCTGCATTGGTAACGCCTTCTTTTTTGCAGTTCGCCAGAACTACGCCGGTGGCGCCTGCGCACGGATCCTGACCCGAAAACAGCACGACATTGGCCGGTGCGAACAGTTCGAGCACGTTCGGTGCGCGAACTGCGCGCTGCACGCTGCCGCGCAGCCGGAAATCGTCGATGGGCTGCCATTCGACCCCATATTTGTAGGTGTTCGTCGATCCCGCAGAGCTGTAGGACGAATAGCGATAGCCGCCATTCAGGGTGAGATCTTCGATCCACGGCACGCCCTGGATCACCGGAATTTTTACCTCGGTGAATCCTTCTGTCACACTGAAGCCGGATTGTGGGACCGACAGCGTTGCAGCTCCCTGGCCGTACAGATCGTTGGTCGAGAATTCGCGATCGGTGGAAAGCTTCAGCTGCTCCTGGCGATATTCCGTGCCGAACGAAACACCGATGGGATTCTTGGCCCAGGGCAATTGTCCGCCCCATTCGCCGAGATCGCCCGTGATCGAGCCGCTGACGACCTGCTCCTGCGTCCAGCCTTCCTGGAAGCCATCGGCCAGGACGTATTTCAGCTGCTGCGGCGAGATCGAGCCGATGCCGTTGAAGATGTCGAGCGGCACGCAGCCTGGATCGGTCGCGCTGCCACCCGCGCCGCCCTCGGCCGCATAACACTGTCCGGTCGCCGGATCGACCTCCAGGGCATTTTGGGTGCGGGCTTTGGAGAACTCGCCGGTGAAGTGATTCTGGAACAGTGTTTCGCCATATTGTGCGTAGGCGTCATAGGTCCATCCGTCTCCCAATTCTCCCCGCGCGCCGACATTCATGCGATAGGCGGTGTGACGCAGATCTGCCTGACGGTCGCCGCCTTCGATATCGCGGCGGCCGATGAGATCGGTCGACTGACCTGGAACGAGATTGCCTGCGCCGGTATAGAATGTTCGCCCGTTGACGGTGGCCGTCGCGCTGCTGTTCTGGCCGCAGAGCGAGAAATTTTCCTGGGCTGTCATCAGCGGATTGCTGCAGTTTACTTCGACGGCGCCACTGCCGGCGGTGCCAGAACCGAGGAACAGGCCCGACTGGGCAACCTGCGACACGGTATGGTCGTCGGAGAACATGAAGCTCGAATAGACGTCGAGTTGCTTGTTCTCCTGATAGTGCGCAAAAAATCCGCCCGTGTAGCGCTCGTCGGGTCGCTGGAAGTAATTGATGGAGCCGTAATTGAAATGCTGTGCTGCGGAGCCGTCATAGGGCGCAAATACGCCGCTGCCGGATTTCCCCGTTCCCGTCTGGAAGAAATCATAGGAATGGCCGCCCACGAGGTCGTCGAACGACAGCCAGCGATTGTAGTTCGAGGAACCGCTGCAGGCGAAGTTCGGGCCGGTTGAGGCGACGGTGCATTCGGAATAATCGCGTGTCGCCTCGAGGACTGGCGCGATGTGGCGGTAGCCGATATAGGCGGTGACATTGCCTTTGTCGTTGGGCGAATTGGCGCCCATGATGAGCGTGCCGTCCTCCGTCGCGCCGTTCCAGGTATTTTCGCCGGACTGGGCAAAGCCGAAGGCGTTGCCATCGATTTCCTGCTGGGTCAGCTGGCGAAAGCTGTTGTTCGAATTGTCGTTTTGCGTGACGGAATAGGTGCCGTCGAGTTCGATGCCCTCGAAATCCTTGCGCATGATGAAGTTGACCACGCCCGCCAGCGCGTCCGATCCGTAAGTCGCCGAAGCGCCGCCTGTGAGCACCTCGACATGGTCGACAAGGGCCGCGGGAATGTCGTTCAGATCTGCGACCGGGGCGGCGACGTCGCCCGGCATCAACCGCGTTCCGTTCACGAGAACGAGCGTTCGCTTGGCGCCGAGGCCGCGCAGATCGACGTTTGCCGTGCCGGTCGCCCCGTTTGACACGCCTTCGTTCATGTCCACGAAGCTTTCGGGCAGCTGGTTCACGAGGTTGGTCACGTCCGTCGTGCCCTCGAATTTCATTTCCTGCTGGCCGATGGCTGTGACGGGACTGGCGCTGTAGATGCCCGTCTGCGGGATACGCGATCCCGTCACGACGACGGTTTCGACGGTGCCGCCGGACTGTTGGGCCGAAGCCTGCGTTCCTGCCCCGAGAGCGGCCGCCGATGCGGCGCCCAGAAGCAGGCCTGAGCGGAAATTGCGGTTTTTGTGTTTGGACTTGAGCACGTGAAACCCCCTTGTTTGTCGATCTCGACTGCCACCGACGGTCTGGCTGCCGCTCCCGGCAGGCCGATC
Organism: Rhizomicrobium sp.; assembly: GCA_036490345.1. Classification (GTDB taxonomy): domain Bacteria; phylum Pseudomonadota; class Alphaproteobacteria; order Micropepsales; family Micropepsaceae; genus Rhizomicrobium. Next base: position 62,514 of record DASXEA010000020.1, read on the forward strand.
CGTATCCGGATTGGTGCGCTGTATTGCCCGTTTGTACCTAGGCTAGAATCGATTTGAAGAATGGGTCAAAACTCTTTTTTGTGAGGACGACGGTTCTGGATTGAATGTGACTTTTCTGCATCTCATCGACCGCGGCACCAGCAAAGCCGGCCGCTGTCTGATAGAAAATACCGGGAATCAAGCGGTAAAGAGGGCGTTAGACCCGCCTTTCGGCCCGTTGGCAGCGCGCAAGCGCGCACCGGCGCCAAAGCAAAGGGTCCTTTATGGCCCATTTGTCTTGTGGCATTCCGGGCGCATAATCGGCCAATAAGCAGAGGGCGAAATGTCAACAGGCCTGTTCACCCACCCCGATTGCCTTGGCCATGTGACGCCTCCTGGCCACCCCGAACGGGTCGAGCGCCTGACCGCCGTTCTTGCCGCGCTGGAGGCTGATGAATTTCGCCCTCTGGCCCGGCGCGAAGCGCCCCTGGCAGACCGGGCTGATCTGGTTCGGGCACATGATGACGGCCTGGTGGACCGGCTTCTCGCGCTCGAAATCGGTCCTGGCGCATTCGTGCAGATCGATGGCGATACCGTGATGTCCGCGGGCTCCGTCCAAGCCGCACGGCGCGCGGCCGGAGCCATGACGGCCGCGATCGACGCTGTACTCAGTGGCCCTATGGGCAATGCGTTTTGCGCCGTACGCCCGCCCGGTCATCATGCCGAACGCCGGGCGGCCATGGGGTTCTGTCTCTTCAACAGCGTGGCGATCGGTGCCCTTCACGCACGCGCACATCATGGGCTGACGCGTATTGCCGTGGTGGATTTCGATGTGCATCACGGCAACGGCACACAGGACATATTTTTCGACGATCCGGATCTCTTCTACGCTTCGACGCATCAGTCGCCGCTCTATCCGGGCACCGGCTATCCGGAAGAGCGCGGGATCGCGGGCAACATTCTCAACGTGCCGCTTCGGCCTGGATCGGGAGGCATTGCGTTTCGCGCGGCGTTTGAAAACGCAATCCTTCCGGCGCTCGACCAATTCTCGCCACAGCTGTTGCTTGTATCCGCAGGCTTCGACGCGCATCGGGCCGATCCGCTGGCGCAACTGGAGCTCAATGAAAGCGATTTCGCCTGGGCGACGCAGCGGCTTTGCGAGGGCGCATCGCAATGGTGCGAGGGGCGCGTCGTGTCGACGCTGGAAGGTGGCTACGATCTGGCGGCCCTTGCCGCGAGCACGGCCGCGCATGTGCGTGTGCTGATGCAGAATTCGAATTGTCGGCTCGCGCAGAGTTGATCGCGCGGCGCCACGCGCGCATTGCCGAATCCCGCTCGCACGAAAATAATATCATGCACCAATCCTGGAGGACGGCGATGACGGCGCGCGATCTTGTTATAATCTTTGTACTGATTATATCGGGAACCTCGGCATTTGCCGGCGAACGGGTGGCTCCGATCCCGGCTCCCGCGCTCGACGATGCGAATGCGACGGATGGCACGCAGACTGCCGTGCTTTCGGGCGGATGCTATTGGGGCATGCAATCGGTCTTCGAGCATGTGGCGGGGATCGGAAAAGTGACTGCTGGCTTTTCGGGTATCGCAAGGACCGGCGGCGACATCGATCGTTTTGGCCGCGTGCCGTCGGAGGCTGTCGAGATCGTTTACGATCCACACCGCATCTCCTACGGCCGCATCCTACAGCTCTTCTTTTCGGTCGCGCACGACCCGACGCAGGTGGATCGGCAGGGACCGGATGCGGGCCCGCAATATCGCTCGGTGATCTACTATTCGGATGAGTTGCAGCGAAAGATTGCGCAAGGCTACATGGCGCAGCTCAACGCAGCCCATGTCTTCGCCGCACCCATTGCGACCGAAATCGTCCCGCTTGTGCAGTTTCGCCGCGTCGCCGATTCGCAGCAGCACTATGCCGCCAAACACCCCGACTCGCCCTATGTGGCGATGGTCGATGCGCCCAAGCTGGGTGCGCTGAAAGCGATGTTTCCGGCGCTCTATCGCGAGTCGCCCCCGGCGCAATAGGGCTTTCCTCGAGTGTCCTGGGCCGCCCGGTCTCGGGATCGGGTACGGTCAGCCCGCTGGCCCGGCTGTCCCGTTGTCTCGACGATCAAAAGACGTTAGACCCACCCGCGCCCGGCCATGGGCTTGGGAAGCTGCGAGGCGGACCGGTATTTGGCGGTGCTTGCCTGCGGAGATGTGAATGTCCGGAAAAACCGAGCCGGAAGCCATTGCAAACATGACTTTCGAAGCGGCGCTCAAGGAGCTCGAAGATATTGTGGGCAAACTCGAGCAGGGCGCGGTGGACCTTGAGGATTCGATTGCGCTCTACGAACGGGGCCAGGCCTTGAAATCGCATTGCGAGACGAAGCTGCGCACGGCGGAAGGTCGTCTCGAAAAGATTGTCGCCGGCAGCAAGGGCGCCGAACGCGTCGAACCGTTGGATCCGGGCTGAGCCCGTTTTGTGACCTCCACTATTCTGGAACGCCATGACCGCTGACACGACCGGCCAGCAAAACATGCTTGAGCCCGCCCTCGCAGAAGCCGCCGCGTTCACGGAGCGGTCTCTGGACGCGTTGTTGCCGCAGGTCTCGGGGCCCGAAGCGCGGCTGCTGGAAGCGATGCGCTATGCCGCGCTTGGGGGCGGCAAGCGATTGCGCGGATTCTTCGTGCAACAGAGCGGAAGGCTGTTTGGCGTCGACCGCCGCGCGCTTGGCCGTGTCGCCGCTGCAATCGAATGTGTGCACGCCTATTCGCTCGTGCATGACGATTTGCCCGCGATGGACAATGACGATCTGCGCCGCGGCAAGCCCACCGTGCACAAGGCCTTCGACGAGGCGACCGCCATTCTGGCCGGCGACGGCTTGCTGACGCTGGCGTTCGGATTGCTGGCCGCGCCGGACGCCCATGGTGATCCGTTCGTACGTTGCGAACTGGTCGCACGTCTGGCGCACGCGGCGGGGCATGCCGGAATGGTGGGAGGGCAGATGATGGACATCGCCTTCGAGCACGCGTCACCGGGCTTGCCCGAGATCACCCGTCTGCAGCGCATGAAAACCGCCGCCCTGATCGTTTTCAGTTGCGAAGCGGGCGCGATATTGGGCCGTGCGTCCGCGGCGGCGCGCAATGCGTTATCGGCGTATGGGCAGGAACTCGGTCTGGCATTCCAGATTGCCGATGATTTGCTGGACGCCGAGGGTGACGCAGCGCAAATGGGCAAGGCCGCCGGCAAGGATCAGGCGCTTGGCAAACCGACCGTCGTGTCTATCATGGGCAAGGAGCGGGCGCGCGCCCAGGCCGAGGCGCTCGCGAACCAGGCGGCGGGTCACCTTGATTTGTTCGACGAAAGGGCCGACCTTTTGCGTGCCGCCGCCGACTTCGTAATCCGGCGTCGGGCCTAAAATGGCCACAAAGCCATATCGGAGTGAGAGGGTGATGAACGCGCCTGGTCAGCCATCCAAAACCCCGCTTCTCGATCGCGTCCACGAGCCGCGCGATTTGCGACAGATTGCGCGATCCGATTTGCGCCAATTCGCGGACGAGTTGCGGCAGGAAACGATTTCCGCCGTCTCGGTCACCGGCGGCCATCTGGGCGCAGGGTTGGGCGTCGTCGAACTGACGGTGGCGCTGCACTACGTCTTCGACACGCCCTACGACAAGCTGATCTGGGACGTCGGCCACCAGGCCTATCCCCACAAGATCATCACCGGCCGGCGCGACCGCATCCGCACGCTGCGCCAGGGCGGCGGCCTTTCCGGCTTCACCAAGCGCAGCGAAAGCGAATACGATCCCTTCGGTGCCGCGCATTCGTCCACGTCGATTTCCGCCGGCCTCGGCTTTGCCGTTGCCCGCGATTTCAAGAATCAGAAGCACAACGTCATCAGCGTGATCGGCGACGGCGCGATGAGCGCCGGCATGGCCTACGAAGCGATGAACAATGCCGGCGCAATGAATGCGCGCCTGATCGTCGTGCTGAACGACAACGACATGTCGATCGCGCCGCCGGTCGGCGCCATGAGCGCCTATCTCGCGCGGCTGATCTCGAGCCGGCCCTATCGTGGCTTCCGGCGCGTCGCCAAGCAGCTCGCGCAGCTCTTGCCGCGGCCGATGGAAATGACCGCCAAGCGCGCCGAGGAATATGCCCGCGGCATTGCGATGGGCGGCACGCTGTTCGAGGAACTGGGCTTCTACTATGTCGGCCCGATCGACGGCCACAATCTCGATCATCTGCTGCCGGTGCTGGAAAATGTGCGCGATGCGCAGAACGGCCCCGTGCTCGTCCATGTCGTGACGCAGAAGGGCAAGGGCTATGCGCCGGCGGAAGCCTCGGCCGACAAATATCACGGCGTCGTCAAATTCAATGTGCTGACGGGTCAGCAAAACAAATCCGCCGCCAAGGCACCGAGCTATACCAAGGTCTTTGCCGAGGCGCTGATCGCCGAAGCCGAACACGACGAACGCGTCGTCGCCATCACGGCCGCGATGCCGTCTGGCACCGGGCTCGATCTTTTTGCCAAACGCTTTCCGGACCGCTGTTTCGATGTCGGCATCGCCGAACAGCATGGCGTGACTTTTGCCGCCGGCCTCGCGGCCGAAGGCCTCAAGCCGTTTGCGACGATCTACTCGACCTTCCTGCAGCGGGCCTATGACCAGGTCGTCCATGATGTCGCGATCCAGTCGCTGCCGGTGCGCTTTGCCATGGACAGGGCGGGTCTTGTCGGCGCGGACGGCCCGACGCATGCGGGATCGTTCGACGTCACCTACCTTGCGACGCTGCCGGGCTTTGTCATCATGGCGGCGGCCGACGAGGTGGAACTGACCAACATGATCGCCACGGCGGCGCAAATCGACGATCGTCCGTCGGCGGTGCGCTATCCACGCGGTGAGGGCCTGGGGCTCGAACGGCCGGCGCGCGGCACGCCACTCGAAATCGGCAAGGGCCGCGTGATGTGCGAAGGCACCTCGATCGCCCTTCTCAGTCTCGGAACCCGGCTGACCGACTGTCTGCTCGCGTCCGAGCGATTGTCTGCCTACGGATTGTCGGCCACGGTCGTGGATGCGCGCTTCGCCAAACCGCTCGACACCGATCTGATCCGCAGGCTCGCCCGCGAACATGAAGTGCTGATCACAGTGGAGGAGGGCGCGGTCGGCGGCTTCGGCTCCCATGTCATGCAGTTCCTCGCCTGGGAAGGCTTGCTCGATCAGGGCCTGAAGCTGCGTCCCATGGTGCTGCCGGATCGTTTCCTCGATCACGACACGCCGGAGCGGATGTACGAAGCGGCCATGCTCGACGCCAAGGCAATCGTCGCAACGGCGCTGAATGCGCTCGGTGTTCCCGCGGCAGCGGCGGCCGGCGAGCGGGCGTGACGCCAAAACCGGCTCCCCGGCAAGATCGGGGAGTGCGGGCGGATGTGTTTCTGGTCGAGCGGGGATTCGCCGCAAGCCGCAGCGAGGCACAGAGCGCCATCGCAGCGGGCTCGGTCTCGGCCGATGGCATAAGCCTCGTCAGACCGTCGCAATTGCTCGCACCCGGCGTCGATATTGTCTACGCAAAGGCGCATGACGGCGTGTCGCGCGGCAGCGTGAAACTCGCAGCGGCGCTCGACACGTTCGCATTGTCGCCCGCGGGCCGCATCTGCCTCGATCTCGGCGCCTCGACCGGCGGCTTCACGCAAATCCTGCTGGAGCGCGGTGCGCGCAAAGTCTATGCGATCGATGTCGGGCAGGGGCAGTTGCATGTGTCGCTGCGAAAGGACGCCCGCGTCGTGTCGCGTGAAAAATGCAATGCGCGGCATCTCGCGCGCCAGGATGTGCCCGATCCCGTCACCGCGCTGGTCGCCGATGTGAGTTTCATCAGCCTCAAACTCGCGCTGCCGCCCGCACTCGCGCTGGCAGAGCCGGGCGCGTGGCTGGTGGCGCTAGTCAAACCGCAATTCGAGGTGGGCCGCGGCAATGTGGGAAGCGGCGGCATCGTGCGCGATGCGCAGGCGCGCAAGGAGGCGCTCGACTCCATCGCGCAATGGTTGCCGCTGCAGGGCTGGCAGGTCGGCGGCACGATGGAAAGCCCCATCGCCGGCGGATCGGGCAACCGCGAATATCTGCTCGCCGCCAGCAAGACATGAGCGCAGCACTTTGCCGGCATTTCGGCCGCTGCGGCGGCTGCGCCTTTCAGGATCTGCCATCGGATGCCTATCGTGCCACGAAGCAGGGTTTGGTGACCGAAGCGCTGGCGCGGCACGGGCTCGGCAACGTCGTCGTTGAGGCGCCGCGTGACGTGCCGCCCATGACGCGGCGGCGCGCGGCGCTGAAGGCGGCGAGGCGGAACGGTGCGGTGCACATCGGATTCCATGCCGAGCGCAGCCACGACATCGTCGACATGCAGGAATGTTTCGTGCTCACGCCGGCCTTGACGCATGTGCTCCCGGCGCTGCGCCAGATCCTGGCCGGTCTCCTGCGTGAAGGCGAAGAGACGGAGTTGCGCCTGACCGACACGGAGAGCGGCATCGACATTGCGCTCGCCACATTGTCGGCCAGGCCGGCGCTTGCCGTCACCGCCTTTGCGCGCGCGGCGCAGGAGTTCCGGATCGCGCGCGTGACGAAGGGACGCGAAATCGTGACGCAACTGCGCACCCCGACGGCGGCGTTCGACGGCATAAGGGTCGCGCTGCCGCCCGATGTGTTTCTCCAGCCGACTCGAGCCGGCGAGGGGCTGTTGCAGCAGCTTGTGCTCGCAAACCTCGGCAAGGCGCGCAGCGTGGTGGATCTGTTCGCGGGTTGCGGCACGTTTGCCCTGCCGCTGGCGCGAAAGCTGCGCGTCCATGCGGTCGACTCCGATGCCCGGGCGCTGGCCGCGCTCCAGGACGCGGCGCGTGATACGCAGAAACTCAAGCCGGTCACCGTCGAAACCCGCGATCTCTTTCGCCATCCGCTGCAGCCGCGCGAACTCGACGCGTTCGACATGGTGCTGCTCGATCCGCCGCGCGCCGGCGCCAGCGCCCAGATGCAGCAGATCGCCGGATCGAAGGTGAAGCGGGTTGTCTATGTCTCCTGCAATCCCGAGAGCTTTGCCCGCGATGCGCGCCTGCTCGTGGCCGGCGGCTTTGCGCCGGGCCCGGTGACGCCGGTGGACCAGTTCCTCTGGTCGTCGCATATTGAGCTGGTCTGCGTCTTCCGGCGGCTCTGATATGGCGACGAATTCCGAACGGCTCACCTATGCGGCGGCGCAGACCGCCCGCGTCGCGTTTTACGGCGCGCACTATCTCGCGGCGCGGCTTGTGGCGCGCGATGCGTTTGCCGAAATCGACCCGCCGAAACATCGCCTGCCGTCGCTCCGTGCAACGCTTTTCGCCATGCGCGATCTTTTCCGGCAGGATTGGGCGAACGCGGAAGCCGGGCACTATCCGCTGCCGCTCAATCTGCGCGACGAGATGCGCCGCGCGCAGGCGAGCCTGCGTTTCCTCGCCGACATCCCGAAAGTGGCGGCGCGGCGGCGGCGTCACGGGCACGACGAAACGCCCGCAAAGGGCCAGGGCCTGCCGCGCTATTACCGGCAGAATTTCCACTTCCAGACCGACGGCTATCTGAGTGCGGATTCGGCGAAGCTCTATGACTTCCAGGTCGAGGCGCTGTTCGCCGGCACGGCCGACGCGATGCGGCGGCGCGCCTTCATGCCCGTTGCAGAGGCGCTGAAGGGCAGGAGCCTTTCGCGCGCGCGGCTGCTCGATATCGGCGCCGGCACAGGGCGGTTTCTGTCGTTGGCCAAGAGCGCGTTGCCGGAACTCCGCGCCGTGGCGCTCGATCTTTCCGAACCCTATCTCGAACGCGCCCGCCGCGCGCTGCGCCACGTAAAGGGCATCAGTTTTGTCGGCGCGCCGGCCGAAGCGATACCGCTTGCGGATGGCAGCATCGATGTCGCGATCGGCATCTATCTCTTCCACGAATTGCCGCCGAAGATTCGCACGGCCGTGGCGCGCGAGATCGGCCGCGTGCTGAAACCGGGCGGCACTTTCGTGCTGTCCGATTCGATCCAGTTCGGCGATGCGCCGGAATTCGACGGGCTGATCGAAGTCTTCCCCGATCTCGTGTACGAGCCCTATTATGCGGGCTACACGAAATGCGATCTCGATGCGCTGTTCGCCCCGGCAGGGCTTCATCGCATCGCGACCGATATCGCCTATCTGACCAAGATCGCCGTGTTTCAGAAACCGCGCTCAAAGCGCCGCCGGAGTGTTCATGAATCCTGAAATTTGCCGCGTCTTCTTCTCGTTCCTGATTGCGTTCGCCTGTCTCGCTTGCGCGGCGCCAGGCCATGCGGCAGGCCGCTTCTCCGACTGGGCGGCCGTTGTCGTGGCGGGCGACTGGCATGCCCATGACGGGACGCCGAGCGAGATTTTCGACAATGCGCGCCGCGATGTTTCGGCCGATCTTCTGACGCTGGGTTTTTCGCGCGCCAACATCGCCCAGTTCTCCGCACGGCCGAACGCCCCCGTCGATCCCGCCGACGCGCGCAGCATCGGCAATGCGTTGTGGGATCTGACCAACCGGACGAGCGGCGGCTGCTTCGTCTATTTTTCCTCGCATGGTGCGCGCGACGGCATCGTGCTCGGCGATGCGATCCTGCTGCCGCGCCAGCTCGAACGCATGCTCGCCAATTCCTGCGCCGACCGGCCAACCGTGGTGGTACTGTCGGCGTGTTTCTCGGGCGTCTTCGTGCCGACTTTGGCAGCGCCCAACCGCATGATCCTCACCGCCGCCCGCGCCGACCGCACCTCGTTCGGCTGCAGCCAGACCGACCGCTATCCCTATTTCGATCAATGCGTGCTTTCGGTGTGGGGAGGGGCTGCGGACTTTCCCGGCCTGGCCAGGGCCGCGCAGGCCTGTGTCGCGAAGCGCGAGCATGACGAGCATGTCGGCCCGCCCTCCGAGCCGCAGCTCTGGATCGGCGCCGAGGCCGATCTGCCGAAATGGCGGTGAGGGAGGGAAGATGTCGACAGAACCCCGGATTCCTTCTCCCCTCACCATGGCCGCCCACCGAAGCGGCCATCCATTCGGTCACTCCATCTCGCGTCGTGGATGGCCGGCTCGGGGACCGGCCATGGTGAAAATAAAGAGCCAATTCACGAGAGCCGACCGAATAACAGGGAAAAAAACAGGGAGTTTTTGTGTTTGAAAATGAAGTTGAATGATTTCAATGGCTTATGGAAGAATCTGCACCAGGAACAGGGAAGAACAGGGAGTTATCAGGGAGAATTGGGCCGTTCACCGTCCGTCCGTACGCCGCTCGTATGACACCGTTTGTCTTCGGAAAAGCCTATCCGTTTTCTGCTTGCCTGTCAAACCAAATCGGTATATCTTCCGCCCATGAGATTCTGGCGCGTCCTGGGCATAGGTGCAGCGGTCGCGGTGCTCGCAGTCGCGGCGGTACTTTTCTGGCCGGATCCGGCGGCACTCCCGATCGCGCGGACATCGGGCCGCGCCCCTTCCATGGTGCCCGAAGCGCCCAGGCTGATCCCGACGCTCAACGAAGCGCGCGCCACCGGCTGGGGTCCGGCCGGCGCGCCCACCGCACCGCCCGGTTTCACGGTCACGCGTTTTGCAAGCGGCCTTGATCATCCGCGCTGGCTGTATGTGCTTCCCAATGGCGATGTGCTGGCCGCGGAGGCGACGACGCATTCCCCACCGGTCGCCGATCTCAGGAGTTTCGTCGAGGGCCGCCTTGAGCGCGATGCCGGCGCCAATGGGCCGAGCCCTGACCGCATCATGCTCCTGCATGCGCGGGACGGCGGCGACGCCGAAAAGCATGTGTTCCTCTCCGGCCTCAACCAGCCCTTCGGCATGCTGCTCCTGGGTCACACCTTCTATGTCGCGAACACCGATGGTGTGATGGCCTTTCCCTGGCGCGACGGCGCGAAGGAAATCACCGCACCCGGCCGGCTGATGCTGCGCCTGCCGTTTCATGCCGGCGACAACGGTCATTGGACGCGCAATCTTCTGGCGAGCACGGATGGCAGCCGGATCTATGTGTCGGTCGGCTCGTCGACCAACATCGCCGATGACGGCCTGGCGCAGGAGGCGCGCCGCGCCGATATTCTCGAGATCCGGCCCGACGGCAGCGGCGAACGCATCTTCGCCTCGGGCCTGCGCAATCCCGTGGGGCTTGCGTGGCAGCCCGAGACTCATGCGCTCTGGGCTGTGGTCAATGAGCGCGACATGCTGGGCAACGACACGCCGCCCGATTATCTCACGCGCGTGCGCGACGGCGGCTTCTATGGCTGGCCCTGGTCGTATTGGGGCAGTCATGCCGATGCGCGCGTCGCGCCCGCGCGGCCCGACATGGTAGCGCGCGCGCTGGTGCCCGATTACGCGCTGGGCGCGCACACCGCGCCGCTCGGTCTGCTGTTCTACACGGGCAACGCCTTTGCGCCGCATTGGTGGGGCGGGGCCTTCGTGTCGCTGCACGGCTCGTGGAACCGGCGGCCGCATTCCGGCTATGAGGTGGTCTACGTGCCGTTCCGCGATGGCGAACCCTCAGGCCCCATGGAGCCCTTCCTCACCGGCTTCCTCGACGCAAACGACACCGCCCAGGGCCGCCCCGTCGGCCTCGCACTCGACGCGACCGGCGCGCTGCTGGTGGCGGATGATGTGGGCGGCATTGTGTGGCGCGTGGCGGCGAACCGGTAACTCCGGCAGACCCATCTCCATGCCGTCATCGCCCGGCTGTTGTCCGGGCGACCCATTTTGATGAAGTTCGTATTCCTCAACGACTTGACCGAGTACATCTTGCTGGGCGCCTACCTCCTAAGTTCAAACACAGTGCCGCACGACCATGTATTATCGACTTTGCAGGTGGCACTTCCACCTTCCGATGTCGTGCCGTAAAATACACCGTTCCTGCCTGCAAGTAATCCTCCTAACGGGTAGATACCGTCCGAACATTGCTGCTTTGAGCAAAAGGTATAGAGCACGGTCTCGGTGCCATCTGCCGCGAGTTCGAATGCCAGGCCGCAGCCCCACGAACATGCCGCATCGTTCCCGCCGTTTCCGGTCACTCCATAAAGGTTGCCAAACTTATCCAGTGTGAGCGCCGATGTTGGATTCGCTCCATCAGTCGGCGGCCCGTTGAAAGAATAGAGCAGGGTTTTTGTTCCATTAGGCGCGATCTTGAAAATTGTTCCGCAGCTTCCGGCGTTGCAGTTGGGATTGCTGATGCCACCGTAAAATGTTGTCCCGTATAGATTGCCGGCCTTGTCGGAAACCAGGCTGCCGAGGGAATGAAAACCGTCTTCCTGACCGGTAAATGTATGCAGTATGGTCTCCTTCCCGCCCGGAGAGACTTTAAATACAATCCCGCAGCCTCCGCCGCACATGTCATTTCCGCCCCAGCCGGTGACTCCGAACAGGTCACCTTTCCTGTTCATCACCAACCCCGATTCCGGATAGCTACCGTCTCCCTCAGAATCCGTGAAGGCATGAAGGACGGTTTCCGAGCCACTGGGCGTCAATCTGTACACAGTACCACATCCCTTAATGGCACGGCACTTCACACCTCCCGTCTGCGTTGTTCCATACAAATTGCCGTCCCCGTCCATTATCGGGGCTGCTTGGGGAAATGCTCCATCTGTACAGTTTTGAAGACTGCAGAAATTGTAGAGGACTGCCTCTGCGCTGTTGGCATCTAACTTGAAAATTACTCCACTGTCGCTGGCACCGCCGCCAGCGGTTGTCCCATAGGCATTTCCCGAACTGTCGACAAATACGCCACCATAGGGATTTCCGCCGTCGCTCCCTCCGGAAAAGGCGTGTAGCACAGTTTCTTGTCTCCGAGGAGAAACTAGGAAAACCGTACCGCAGCCGCCCTCCTGGCTGCACCCGACGCCCCCGCCGAAATCCGTTGTTCCGATCAGGTCACCTGCTGCGGTTTTGGCCAATCCTGCGAGGACATAGGCGCCGTCGTTTCCGTTGGAGAAAGTGTGCAGAATCTTCACTTTGCTGGATGGACCGGCCACAGCGGTCGAAAGCGCGACAGAGGCGCTGAACAGGCAAGCGAGCTTTACCAACGAATTGCGAACCATGGCATCCCCACATTCTTTCGACTTCGCCTGATGCGGCGAAATATGAGCGGAATGCCGCGTTCCCTCAAGTGTTTGCAAATATGCGGCAGGGTAGCGTCACGTCCTGCTTGTTCCTCGCGTCTTTTGCACCACGCTGGCGGGGCGGGGCCTTCGTGTCGCTGCACGGCTCATGGAACCGGCGGCCCCATTCCGGCTACGAGCTGGTCTACGTGCCGTTCCGCGACGGCAAACCCTCATAGGAGGGGCGCAGAAAAGGTGCATGAACCAATGTTCGCCGGGAACCATAGATGATCGCGTGGTGAAGTCCCATACGTTTGAGGAGGAGGATTCGGATGCAGCACGTTGCGAATGGAGAGGCGCCATGGCCGTTCACGGTTCTGTGTCCCGGCTCGTGCTTCGCGCGGCCGGGATGACACGCTGTGGTGAAGACGTGCGGTTCGTAATCTGAAAGGGTGGTACGAATGGCAGCGCTCCCCGCGTCGTTCAGGAGATTCAGCCGGGGTGACGGGAGAAACTGTCCATGAAAATCTCAAATTCCTTCCCAATATTGCAAAGCCTGTGGTAGCTCATGGAGGCGGAGCCTTGCGGGACGAGGGGACAAACATGACAGTACGCTGGAACGCGCCTTCGGGCATCTATGATTGTTGCCGCGCCGCCTGCATCGTGGCCGCCTATGCGGTTCTGTGCCTTTCTGCGGCGGACTGTCCTGCTATTGCGCAGGCGAATTTTGTCACCTTCGACGTTTCCGGATCGGCGGGCACTTATCCGACAGGCATCAACGCGGAAGGTGCTGTCACGGGATATTATTTTGACATCAACGGCAATCAATACGCATTCCTGCGAAGCTCAAAAGGGATCATAACCATCATCGACCCCGACGAGTCGCATACTGTAGGTGCATCGGGCTTGAATCGTGGCAAGTCCGTTACCGGGTACTACGCGGACAGCGACAGCAATTTCGTCGGATACGTGCGGAGCGCCAAGGGTAAATTTGTGACATTCCTGCCCGAAGGCTCGACAGAAATCGATCCTCTCGCCATCAATGCTGCAGGCTCCGTTACGGGATTTTATCGCATCAATTCGACCAGGTTTGGTTTTGTAAGGACCTCCGATGGAACGCTTTCGGAGTTCAAGCCGAAGAAATCATCGCAAACGTTGCCACAGGGCATCGACGACAGCGGCAGAGTCACAGGGTATTATCAGGAGGCAGACGGAGATGTTCGTGGCTTCGTCCGCGCGGCCGATGGATTGGTCAAGACTTTCGACATCAAAGGTCAAACCTATCCGTTTGGAATTAACAACAAAGGTGATGTCGTAGGGCAGTTTTCGATCAATGGCGCGAATCCCAGTGGTTTCGTGCGAAGCGCGAAAGGCAAGGTCACTACTTTCGACCCCGCGGGTTCAGAGACAACCTGGCCCTACGCCATCAATGCCGAAGGCACAATTGCTGGAAAATATTCCGACGGCACGATGGTCCACGCGTTCCTTCGCAGTTCGAAAGGCAAGATCACTACCTTTGATCCTGCCGGCTCCTTCGACACGGAAGCCTATGCCATCAACGAGAGCGGCGCGATTACGGGCTTCTACGAGGACGACGCCGGGACCCACGGCTTTATCCGCACACCTTAGCTTTTGCGGGATGGTGCGAGGTAGCGCAAATGCACTTCAACCTTTTGTGTGAGACACAAGAATGTGATTGCAGCGGCAGTAATCTCGCTGTGTTCAAGAGCGTTGAGGTGGATCGCATGGCCGTTGGCTTTGAGCCTAACACGGGCGGGACATTCCGTCGCCGTGTCCCGGTCGAGAGTTACGGGTTTCCGAAGAGCTGGTAGAGCGTCTATCCTCGCGGCCAGTCCAGAATTGTCTGGGGCGTTCGGGTCGATTGGCCCGAAACCGATCGGGGAGCATCACATGTTTCGTCAGCTTGGACAGAAGAGAGCGAGACATGACGTCCTGTCCCTCATCGTATGGCCCGTGGCGATACGAAAATGACAAATCGAACGTCGCGCGCCGCTTGGGCGATTCAACTGGCGCTCATGTTGGGGGCGGTGACAGCGCTTCCAGCGCATGCCGCCAGCCCGGCGGCAAATGCGTGCAAGGGTGTCCAGCCCGAGCCTTTCCCGCGCGGCCAACCAGTTGCGGTGAATGATCCCCAAAGCGGTGTCTCGCTCCACCTGGATAGCGAAGGTCACCATATGACGGCGATTGATCGAGGAGGAAAAGTCCTTTGGCAGCGCGATCCGTTTGACGATCCGAGGCTGATTCGCAGGATGCCGCCGCTGCCGCAAATTGCCGGCGTTCCCACGGTTCGACATTGGAAACGCAGCATGCGCTCACATTTTGCGCAAATTGGCATCGACCGGATCGTGATCGAACCCGACTGTCAGCGCGCAATGATCGACCGCGAATTTCCGAAGCCGCTTCATGGGCACTACATCCTGGCGGGATCAGGCACCCACCTCGCCTGGCTTATCGATTCAAGAACCGGCGATATGCAGTTGGAAGCGATCAACTGACGCTTGAACTTGCGTTTCACCAGGGGCTGTCGACGCCGCCCTCGCGCCAATATTCACCCGCGGGGCATTGCGCCCGCATGCACCTTTGTCTTCGTTTTTCCCGGTGGAAATCGGTGCTACCCGCCCGGTCGGTGTCGTGCACGGAACGACGAGGTCTCCAGGGTCCGGATTCATCGACCCGGACCGATGATCTACGACGCCTTCGACGCCTTCTGCCGGGCGTTCGTCTCGACCACCCATGTCGACGGCAACGGCGTGGCCGACAGCCTGACCGGAGTCTGGAAGGTCGACGACCGCTGCATGTATCAGATCGACTTGCAGATCCAGTAACGTCGCGCCAGAAGAGCGAAATCGCCCCGCTCGCAGGGATGTGGCGAATGCGGAGCGGGTGCGGACCATGAAGAACCTGATCCTGGCGCTATGTGCGACCCTTGCGCTCGGCTGCGCCGTCGCGCGCGCGGAGGACTGGCAGCCTGCAGCGGGGCACACGCAGATGCCGCTCTGGCCCGGTGCCGTGCCGGATGCGAAGCCGCTGCCGGAGCCGGAGAAGGCGGGGCAGACCAAGGGGCTGGTAGCCGGCAGGCCGTGGACATGGCTCAGCGAAGTGACGCGGCCGACACTCACGCTCTATCCTGCGCGCGGGGTCGCAGATGCAAAGCCCGCGGATGCAAAGCTCGCAGATGCCAGGCCAACAGATGCCAGGCCAACAGACGCCAGGAAGGCCGGTCCCGCGGTGGTCGTGCTGCCGGGCGGCGGCTTCGAGGTTCTGGCGATCGATCTCGAAGGCACCGAGATCTGCGACTGGCTGACATCGAAGGGCATCGCCTGCATCCTGCTGAAATATCGCGTTCCGAGCGAACCTTACCGGTCTCATTGCCATTGCCGGCCGGATGACCTGGTGACGCCGAGGCGGTCGCTCGAGGATCTGCAACGCGGCATGGGGCTCGTGCGCCTGCATGCCCGAGAGTGGCATATCGATCCGCACAGGATCGGCGTGATGGGATTTTCGGCCGGCGGCTATCTCGCGGCGGAAATCAGCACGAAATATCGTGAGCGCCTCTACGCGCCGGTCGACGCCGCCGACAAGGAAAGCGCGCGGCCGGATTTCGCAGTGCTCGTCTATCCGGGCCATCTGGCAACCGATCAGGACACGCTGAACCCCAACGTTCCCGTCACGCGCGAAACGCCGCCCACGCTTCTCGTGCAGGCGGAAAACGACACGGTCGATGGGGTGCATCAGACGCTCGTCTATTATACGGCGCTGGCGAAAGCGGGTGTGCCTGTGGAGATGCATCTCTATGCGGAAGGCGGCCATGCCTTCGGATTGCGGCGCACCGCGGCTCAGATCACCGGATGGCCCCGCCTCGTCGAAGCGTGGCTGCATACGATCGGAATCACGCGGGAGTAGGGGCTTCCGGCAGCGACGTGTCGCAAGGCCCCTTCCGTCACACAACGCTTGACGCGTTGCGCGCCACCTTCCCCACGCGTACCGCGCGGGGCAGGAAGAGAAGCAATTGCGCGTTCGCCCGCTTCCTCCCTCGCGAAGCGAATGGGGGAGGTGGATCGCACGGACATCGGTCCGTGCGAGACGGTGGGGGCAGTGCGCGCGCCGTTTGCGACGTCTCGTAGGTCCCCATCTTCTTGAAACAAGAATTTGCAATTGGGCCGCCCGGACACATGCGGGCGATGACAGTTGAATAGGTGAGGTGGGCGGCAATCGCGGATGTGCTATCGTGATCCGCACGCAAACGAAACGGACCTGCCATGACCTCCCACAAAAACACCATCTGCCTCTGGTACGACAAGGACGCCGAGGCGGCGGCGCACTTCTATGCGGCGACGTTCCCTGACAGTGAGGTCACGGCCGTGCATTGCGCGCCCAACGACTATCCTGCTGGCAAGAAGGGCGATGTGCTGACGGTCGAATTCACCGTGGCCGGCGTTCCCTGTCTGGGCCTCAATGGCGGACCGATGGTGCGGCACAATGAATCCTTCTCGTTCCAGATCGCGACCGACGATCAGGAAGAGACCGACCGCTACTGGAATGCGATCGTGGGCAATGGCGGCCAGGAAAGCGCCTGCGGCTGGTGCAAGGACCGATGGGGCCTTTCATGGCAGATCACGCCACGCGTGCTGATGGACGCGCTGCGGCTCGGCGGCGAAGAGGGCAAGCGCGCCTTCGACGCGATGATGACCATGCAAAAGATCGACGTCGCCGCCATCGCGGCCGCACGGGCGGGGTGAGGGCTCGCCTGCACGCAAATCGCAAAACACCCTGCCGTCCGGATGGGACCGGGCCTCGCCTGCACGGCGCAGTCACGAAAGCGCGATACATTGGAAACGTCCGCAATCATCTGCGGACGGTCTTGAGACGCGCCGGGAATCATCGGCACGGATTCGCAAGATGATTTCCGTGGGGGCACGGATGCCCCGATCTATCGGTACGATTGTTCAAAGGGCGCAGCCACGCCGGATTTCCGCGTGAGGAATCCGGCGTGGCTCCGGCGTGAATGGAAGCTCTTCAATCGAGCCTGTCTGCGGCACTGGTGCCGGTCGCTTCGCCGACCAGATTCCCGTCGGCGTCGTATTGCTTGAGGTCGAAGGTTCCGCTGAAGGAGTTCCCGTCTTTCGACATTTTATTGGCTTCGGTCAGATTGATCGTGCCGGTGAAATTGTTGTTGAGGTCGTAGGTAAAAGCGACATGGGTCAGGAGCTCGATGGTTTTCCCGTTCTGGGTCCATACGCCAAAACAGACTGGCCCTGTTGCCGGAGGAAGATTGGCCATCTCCTCTTCAGTCCCGTCGCTGTGCCACAGGTCGAAGCCTTCGAACAGGAAATTGCCGCTGCTGTCAGTGTGGACCACATGCCACAGACCCACGATCGAATGCCTGGCGGGGGCGTGGGCATTGTTGCGGGCCAGCAGGGATGCGGGCAATCGGGTCGGGACGGCGCCCTTGTTGGCAAACGGATCGCAGGCCTGGGCGGACATCGTGCCGATGCCAAGCGTCAAGGCCGCGATGGCCAACATTGCTGCGTATTTCATCGCAAATACTCCTCTTGGGTGAAGCGGCGCCGACCATCGGCGCCATTCGCGCGCCGCCCGCCTGCGCAGAGGCAACAGGATGGCCGCCTTCGAAGCGGGTTTCCCCGCCTCGAAGTCGTCGACTACAATGCCTCCGCCGGATGCCACGCCGGCTGGGGGATCATCGATGTCGGGATCTGGTCAACCCGTTCACGTCCTGCGCGAACCGTGCGGGCTCGCACGCGGATTGGGCGCCATGGAAGCCCGTTCCGGAAGGACGGCGAACCGTCCGCTTGCCGGTCAATTGCCGACCAACAAACGTGACTGGCCGTGAACCGCCGTCCGGATCTTCCCCAGGTGCTCGTCTCTGTCGATCTGGCGCGGGAGCCGGATTTCACGCTTGGTAGCCTTCGCGTCTGCCCATCGTGCCGGCAGGTGATTGCGCCTGACCGGCAAGAGACGGTCCAGCCGCGCGTGATGCAGGCCTTGGTAGCGCTTGCCCGCGCAGGGGGTGCCGTTGTTTCGCGCGAGGAACTGATCGAAACGTGCTGGGAGGGCATCGTGGTGGGCGACGATGCCATCAACCGCTGCATCGCTAAGGTGCGCCAGATCGCGAAGCTCGGTGGCGGCATTGCGTTCGAAATTGAGACCATTCCGCGCGTGGGCTATCGGCTCACCCGCAACGAGGCGCTGCAAGGCGAAGCGGTCGAGTTGCGGCCCTCGGTTGCAATGACGGCCGCAGCATCGAACGTGAAACGCCTGTCTGCGCGGCGTCCGGTGCAATGGTGGCCGGTTGGCGTGTTGGCATTCCCGTTGCTGCTCGCCGCGCTCGTGGCCCTATGGCTCTTTCGCCCGTCCCCGCCCGCGCAGTGGGTTGTCACCCGAACGGAATTGCCGATTGCCACGGCCCTGATGGAACGCCACCCGGCCATCTCGCCCGATGGCGCGATGATCGCCTATTCAGCGGGAGCCGATGTCTTCTCCCGCCGGATTTACCTGAAGAGGATAGAGGGCGGCGGCGATCCACTGCCCCTGACGAATGACGGATTTGACGATGCGTCTCCCACCTGGTCGCCCGACGGCAGGCAGATAGCCTATGTCGCCTACAAGCGGGGCGAGCCCTGCCGACTGATGGTCGTGCCCGTGCCCGCTGGCCCGCCGCATGAATTGACCCGTTGCCGCAGCGACGATCGATCGAGCGTCGTTTGGTCGATATCCGGCACAGAGTTGTTCTTTGTTGACCGGGCCGACAGGAAAAGCCCCGACCGAATCATGCGATTCGATCTCGAGAGCGGGCAACGCGCCCAGCTTACCCATCCGCCGAAGGATGGCCTCGATGAAGAAGGACCAACAGCTTCCCCAGACGGCCGCTGGATTGCGTTTCTTCGCCACGCAAGCGATGCGCAGGCGCCACGCATGCTTTTCGACCTTTCGAGCGGAACCGAACGCACCCTGATCCGAAACGACTACGGCCTCGGCTCTGAGGCCTGGTCGAATGATTCAGGTACCGTCTTCACCATCGATTCCCAGGAGACGGAATTCCAGATCTGGGCCCATCCCGTGAATGGGGGGGCACCGCAACGCATCTTCTCAACCCCGGAAGAGATAACGCGCCTGAACTCCGGGCCGAACGGATTGCTCGCCGTCGAAATCAATCGGCTGATGACCGGTCTGGCGCGTTCGCCGGTGCAGGGTGGTGACCGGCCCCGATTCTTCGAATCCGAAAACGGAAGCGCGTTTACCCCGGATGTGGCGGGCGATGGCTCGATCGTTGCCGCACTCACCCGTCCCGACGGCGCGGGACTGTGGCTTTTTCCAGTAACAGGTCCCGCACGGGAGGTTGCCCCGATCGATCGCGGCCTCGCCGAAATCGCAACGCCGCGCTGGTCGCCTGACGGTCGGCAGATTGCGTTTGTCCTGCCGGGTTCAAGCTTCGTCGGCCTGCGCGTGATTGCGTCAACCGGCGCGCCTGTCGCGGCGATTGCGTTTCCGGGCAAGACCATTTGCAGCCCCGCATGGTCACCCGACGGACGCTCGCTCATCTTTGCCGGCCGTGACGATGGCGGCTGGCGGCTCTGGCAGGTCGACATTGCCAAGCCAAATCGCCTCGTGCCATTGCCGCAGCGCGGCTGGGTCTCCGTCAGGCGCGACGGCAACGCGCTTTACGGCGTGGCAGAGGGCGCGCCGGGTGTATGGCGCATCGACGGCAAGCCGCGACAGATCGTGAAGGAGGCGCTGCTTAAGCCCGATCAATGGACGATCGTCGGCCACTCCATTGCCTGGCTGGACTACGGCAAGCAACGGCTGATCCGCATCCAGCCGCTCGACGGCGGCCCCGCCCACATCCTCGCCCAGGTGCCGGAATACGCCGGCAGTTTCGGATTTGCGATTGATCCGCTCTCGGGTTCTGTCATTTACGTCGCTCGTCTTGCTTTGGATGCCGGTGACATCGAGCTTCTGCATCTCGCCCGACAATAAAGCGCCGACGCTTCCGCAACGGTGTCGTTATCCCATGCCGCCTTGAGGCGCAGCGGATTCTATGGGCACACTTCCCGCGAGCGATTTTTCGGGGAGATTCAGGGATGCGTGACGAGAGCGGCCATGAGGGCCATCAGGATGGCGGGTTTCAGGAAGATTTGCGCCGCCTGCAATCGCTGCTGATCGCGCGGCGCCGGGCGCTGGCGCTGCTTGGGGGCGGCGCGGTGCTGGCGGCGGCAGGCAGTGGCCTGTTGTTCCCGCGGCCGGCGCGTGCGGGCGGGCGCTGCATTCCCGATGCGCCGGAGATCGTCGGCCCATATCCCGCGGACGGGACGAACCAGTCGCAGGGCGTGACGAACGATATCCTGACCGAAGACGGCGTGGTGCGCAGCGACATCCGCCGCAGCTTCCTCACCTCCACGACCAAAGCCAAAGGCATGAAGGTCGTGCTGGATCTGGAGGTGGTGAACACCAATGCGGGCTGCACGGCCGAGAGCAGCTTCGCCGTCTACACCTGGCATTGCACGCGCGACGGCCTCTATTCGCTTTATACCGATCCGAACGAAAGCTATCTGCGCGGCGTGCAGGTGAGCGACGACAACGGGCGGCTCGCTTTCACCACCATTTTCCCCGGCTGTTATCCCGGGCGGTGGCCGCATATCCATATCGAGATCTTCACCAGCCTTTCCGAAGCAACCAACGGCCGCAACGCCATCCTGACCACGCAGCTCGCGCTGCCGCGCCATATCTGCAAGGAAGTCTACGACAACGCGCAAGGCTACGAAGCGAGCCAAGGGTCTTTCGCCGATGTCAGCCTCAAGACCGACATCTCGTTCGGCGACGACACCCACGCGCAACTGGCCGTGATGACGCCCGACTTCAAGGGCAATATCCATGACGGCTACCACGCCACGGCGGCGCTGGGTCTGCCGGTCTGAGGCAAGGGCTTTCCGGATCCATTTTGACATGTCGCCCTATCGCTGGTTGCTGGAGCGTCGCATCGGTAGTGCGAAAGCCTTGCTGGCGACAGTTCCTCGCGGTGGCGACGCCTCGTCACTTCGGGATCGAAATCAACGTCGAATTCGGAAGCGGCGACATGCGGGACAGTCCCGACGCTGCCGGTGACCGATCTCAACAGGCACGTGCTGGAGGGGCCGTGCGCCGCACGAGGGGACAGGCGAAGGGTGACATGATATTCTATTGTCGTTTTTGACGTGAGGGACACGTTGCCCCGCTATTTTGTCCCGCTTGGGAGGAAGGGTTTCATGCGCAACCGCCTGCTTCCGCCGCTCGGCGCTGTGATCGCGTTTATGGTGTCTGCCGTCTGCGCCGAGGCGCGCGGTCTGACTGTCCTGCATGATTTCGCGGGGCCACCGGGCGACGGTTCCTATCCGTACAACAATGTGAGTATCGATGCGGCTGGCGACATTCTGGGCACGGCCAATCTCGGGGGCGGCACCAATTCGGGAATCATTTTCAGGATCGCGCCGGACGGCAGCGAGACGGTGCTGCATTCCTTCGATGGCGCGAAGGGCGGCTCCGATCCCAACGCCGGCGTGACGATCGATCCCGCGACCGGCGACCTCTACGGAACCACAACGTTTGGTGGCAAGGCCTACTGCCGCAACGGCTGCGGTGTGCTGTACCGGCTGGCCGCCAACGGAAAATACTCCGTGCTCCGCTCCTTCGACGTGGGCAAGTTCGGCTTCTGGCCTGCCGGACAATTGCTGCGCGACGACCATGGCAATCTCTTCGGCGTCGCCACGGCCGGCGGCCCCGCGGAGAACGGCACAGTGTTCGAATATTCCGCCAGGGGAAAATTCAAGGTTCTGCACACGTTCGCCGACACCGACGGAACCGAGCCCCAGGGCAATCTGATCGCCGACAAGGCCGGCAACCTCTACGGCGTCACCAATTCGGGCGGGACGAAGGAAACGGGCACGGTGTTCAAGCTGACGCAAAAGGGCACATTGACGACGCTCTACAATTTCACCGGCGGCGCGGATGGCGGCTATCCGACGGGCGGTCTCGCCCTGGACAGCGCCGGCAATCTTTATGGCGCGACAAACCTCGCGGGGAACGGCACGACGCCCTTTGGCACCGTCTTCAGGCTGGCGCCCGACGGGACGCTCACCACGCTCTACACCTTCACCGGCGGCAACGATGGCGGCTATCCCGCCGGAAACGTCTTGCTTCACGGCAAAAAAATCTATGGCACAACGACGGAAGGCGGGAAGGGGCAGAATGGCGTGGTCTATGCCGTCGATCCGGCAAGTGGCACCGAAACCATCGTTCACAGCTTTACCGGCACTGACGGCGCTGTTCCCCAGGCGGGCCTGACCGGCAATCACGGCACGCTCTACGGCACGGCCTCTGGCGGCGGCACCGAGGATCTGGGCGTGGTGTTCAGCCTGAAGTGAGAGGCGTTCGGGAAAGGGACGGCGGCTTCACAACGTCCGAACATTCCCCGCCTCGAGCCGGCCGCGCAGCATGTAGGCCGCCTGGTTCGCCGTCCATTTGCGCCCCATGAGCGCCTCGTAGCGGGCCACATCCTCCTGTCCCAGGACATCGCGCCAGCGTTCGTTGGCACCTCTGTGCAGGAAACGCTCGGCGCCGTGGTCGAACATCGAGCCCATGCCCTGGAGGAGCGTCTCGCCGTCGCGTTTCATGGAGTCGAAACGCGCGGCGTGGACAAGCGCGGGCCACAACTCCGCGGCAACGTCGATCGCCAGAAAGTCGGCGATGCGGCGCATCTCGCCTTCGAGATCGGCTTTCAGATCGTTGTAGTGCACGAACAGAAGATTGGGGCGCATGCGCTCGTGCCAGTAGGAATTCTCGAAGGCGAAATAGCCGATCTCGTCGCCGCCGGTGCCGTCCTTTTCCGCCACGTCCAGCCATTGCCGGAAATAGTCGCGCGGATCGGCCGCAATTTCCGTTGCCCGAATGTTGCGCCGGCCCGTCTCGCGCGCCACCTCCGCGAACCGTGCCGTCACGTCCGGCTTCATGCCACGCTGGTGATTTTGCATGGAGAGGGCGGCATCGCGCCCGTCGCGCACGACGTGAATGTACTTCACTTCGTCCCAGACCGGCAGGGCGTCGAAGGGAAGATGCGTTTTCACGAAGCGCCGGTGGGTTTGTGCGTCGAGCATCGCCAGAACGTCCGGGATGGGTGCGACGAAGGTGGCGTCAAGCCACGGCGCCATGGCGGTGACGGGCCGCGGCTCCGGTGAGCGGAACACGAGGAGATCGACGATTCGCTGCATCCATGTCGTGCCGCATTTGCTGAAGGTGGCGATGACGATGTCGTCTGCCCGAGGGGCGAAGCCATCCCAGCGGTGGCTGTCGAGGACCACGGTGGCATAGTCCCGCAAGGGCGCACGCGACAGCGTTGGCATAAGACCCCTCCCCACTATGGGCACGAAACCGCCGCGGATGGGGCGTGTCAATGGGCCCGGGAGAAGGGCACCGGTCTCGGTTTCAGCCCCGGTGCCCCGTGGCAAAACTCAAGAGCGCGGCCTTGTCGGCAGCGGAAAGATCGAGGCCGGCGGCGCTCGCGAACTGCTTCCGCGCCTCGTCTCTCATTCCGGCGTACCAAAGCGCTTTGCCCCATTCGAGATGCAGCCGTCCCCAGTTGGGGGCGTGTTTGTTCGCTTCCTCGAATTTCGCGAGCGCCAGGTCGGAGCGGCTTTTCAGCATCAATGCCTCGCCCCACATCTCCAGCGGATCGGCGAAGCGCGGCCCGTGGTCGTGGGCGGTCTTCAGCATGGCGATCGCGGCATCCGCATCGCGTTTGCGCAGCAACATCATCGCCCAATCCACATAGGCAAAAGGAGGGGTGGGCGCCGTGGCGACGGCGCGCGCGAACCAGTAGGCGGCGCCGTTCCAGTTTTTCGCGAGCGCATCGATCTCGCCGCGCACGCGCAGGCAGAGATAGCAATCAAGCGGCGTCTGGCCTATTTCGCGCCGTGCGGCGTTCAGGTCGCCCGTCTTCGCCTCGGCAAGCGCGAGCCACGGCCAGCCCTCCGCGCGAAGGAACGCCCGTTCGGCAGGTCTCGCGGCCGATGGCGTTGCCATCGCCGTTGCGATATCCTTGAGCGCCGATTTCCAGTCGTCGACAGCGACGAACTGCTCGAACTGCGTGAAACGGAAATTGGGGATCTGCCAGCCGTAACCGGTAACAGCTCTTGCAACCTGATTTGAATCCCGGTCTGCGCCCCCGAGCAGGCGCGAGCGCGCCAGATCGTGGCCGATGGCTGCGTCCGCGGCCTCCATGCTGCGGGCGACCGAACGCGAACCTTCAAAATCCGGAACGCCCGCGAGCTTTTCGTATTGCGCGAGCGCACCGCGAAAATCACCAACTTCTTCGGCGCTGTTGGCGTCGCTCTGGATGCCCATCACGATGGCAGCGCGCGGGATAACGAGATTGGCACCGGCTCCGTCCAATGCGCGGCGGGTTGCGCGCGACATTTCAAGCTCTTGCTCGTCATGTCCCGCCCACGCTTCCATATCCGCGAGATCGTTCAGCGCAAGCGGAAGATTCGGCCCGAGTGCGACGCCCTCGCGCGCGCGGCGCAGGCCTTCCAGATCATCGCCCGCATTTGTCGCGGAAAAGGCCCATAGCGTGTAGGCCCATGGCCTTTCGCCTGCAGGACCATCGAGCGCGAGATTGCGAAGAATTTTCTCTTCTTCCGCACCTCGACCATGAGTCGTCAGATAAACTGCATAACGGTATGGCTGCGTCTGACCATAGACGCTCTCGGCAGCATGCCCGAGAAGCGCACCCAGTTCGCGCTCGGGCCCGCGGAACTCGTGAGCCGAATTGTCGTTGGTGCGAATGGCAAGCGCGATGCCGCTGTCCGTGTGCCAGACTTCGCCGCTGATATGCGTCTGATGCCCAAGCCAGCCCGCGAGATAGCGATACGCATCGCCAATCGATATGCCGGTATTGGGAATTGCGACCTTGATCTGGCTTCCCCAGTCGCTCGCATAGGTGCCGGGCGCCCGGCTCGAATCGGTCTCGGCCTGCAGCTGTGCCAGCCGGTCGAGAAACTGATTGGCGATGACCTCTCCGCTCATTCCTCTCTGCGCGAGATCCGCAGGCACGCGGAACGCATCGATCACGACACTGTCGTCATGGGCCGCAGACCAGATCGCCGCGGCGATTATGACGCCGACGGCAACGGTCATCAGCGCGGCCGTCACTTCGAACATCAGCCTCATGACGTCGCTGATATGGCGCACGCGCAGAGACCAGTGCCGCAGCCGATCCTCGCGTTCCTGATCGGCAATCTGCAGGTCTGCGAGCCGTGTTTGCTTGCGCAGGTATTCCCGAGCTTCCTCGGTCGCAGCCATCGCGAGCAGCGACGCTGCCGGATCGACGGTTCCCCGGCCCGCTTTATCGCCTGAACTGTCCTCGCTCATATCGTCGTGCCCGGCCTTTGCCCGTCAGCCTTTTTTCCGCCATCCGCCCCTCGGCACGAATGCTTTGCCATTTGAGGCATGGCCGCGAGGGAACTGCAACGTCGGGAGTGCCTCCGGGGCGGGCGGCGACAATGTGCGCGCCTTCGCCGATCTCTTCACCGCCGATGTTGCGGGTCTTGTCCTTGCCGAGGCCGATGCCGATGCCGATGCCGATGCCGATGCCGATGCCGATGCAGTCGAACTGATGTCGAAGGCACGGCGGGTCGCCGATCACAAAGGCCATGCAGATCTTCCCGTGGAATTGCGCGCCTGCCGCGACGCCATCGCGCGGAAGAAGCCGTTGCCGCTGCTCTCGGGCAGTCATGGCGACCCACACGCCACCTGCGCGCAACAATTCTTTCGCGGCTTGCCCGAGGCCCAGTGGTCGCCCGCGCTGAACGCGAAGCTGATGGAGATCGCCAACCGCAAAACCGCGATGTACGACGCCCATGCCTCGGAAATGGAGCAGACACCAGCGGACGAAACGCTTCTGACGACTCACTGGCGTTCGCTGGGGCACCGGCCCGTCCGTATCCTGACGGCCGGCTGGCATGCCCATGGCGTCTACGATTCGAAGCGCGTTCGGAATGCATCCCGTTCGACGATCCCGATTTCCTCGTCGATACCCTCCACGAGGTCTATGACCAGGGCGGGTGAGGGGACGCCCGCGTCGTGTCCGGCGGGTTGTGACGGATAGGTGTTGCGGGAATGAGTGGTCTGCCGCACTATGCGTCGAGTCAGGCGCGGCCGGACGGGTTCCGGACGGCCAGGTACCGCTTGAACATTTTCCAAAGTGGCTTATTCATCCTCCAAGCCTTTTCCAAGGAAGGACGCCCGATGTTTCCAGCCGAGACTGCGTCATAACCATGCGCACCAAAACCTCCCGAACTTCGAAGACCCGGCCGACCGCACGTCGCCGCACGACCGCGAAGAAAAAGACCGTACGCAAGAGTGCGCCGTCGGGGCTGCGGAACATTGCCCGCCAGGAAAAGAGTCCAAAAGGTGCGGCTGGCTGGAAGGTCAGCATCACGCGGCGCGGCAAATACATGTACAAATCGTTTGCCGACAGCAAATTTGGCGGCAAGACGCGCGGGCTGGCGGCGGCGAAAGCCTGGCGCGCGAAGATGATGAAATCGACCTCCGATGTCGATTATGTGCTTTGGCGCCGGGAAAAGCGCTCGCGGCCCAACAGCAGCGGCATCGTCGGCGTCGGCCGGTACACGGTCCGGTACGAGTCGAGCCGCCACCTGGTATGGGAGGCCTATTGGCAGGATGCGGACGGCAAGCGCCACAGCCGCCGGTTCTTCGTTTCGGTTCATGGCGAGCGGGGGGCCAAGGCTCTTGCCTGTGCCGAGCGCCGGCAGGCGATCGAGGACCTGAGGAAGGAGCTTATCCGGCGCGGCGACCATTTCGACTAGGCCGCGGAGCGTCAACGCCATAAGGCGCGAAGGCTCCCGGCGTGGTGCGAAACACGCAACGGGAGCCCGTTGCCTTGCCTGACGACGGGCAGGAAAGCGTCGCATTCGAGGCAGATGGTTGGCATTCGCTTAACCCGACGTCGAGTTTCGGCGGACGCCTGGGGCTGCAGGAATGATACCTTTCCCGGATTGCGGGAGGATCATCGCATGAAGACATTGCTTCCGGCCGGCATTGCCCTGGCCATGACGTTTACTGCATCCGGGGCTCTCGCCGAGCACGAACGCACAGCGCTCCAGATCACCACGACGAATTGTCCCGCGGGCACGCAGGGCATGGCCTATACCGGCTGCACCATCCAGGCCACCGGCGGCGCGCCGCCTTATGCTTTCTCTTACGACACGTCGAACTCCTATCCACCGCTGCCCGAAGGCCTGTCGCTCGATGCCGCCAGCGGCGCGATCAGCGGTGCACAGATCGGCGGGCAGGGGACCTATTCGCCGCGTCTCATCGTGACGGACAGCACCAACGCCCAGGCGAGCAAGCAAATCGACTTTGCAATCTCGGGCGCGAACGCGTTTCTCGCGAAGATTTTCCCGGCGAGTTCGATCTTCCACCACCGCGTCGATGCGGCGACCACCGGATTGCCGGTGGACACCTCGCCGGCGGCGCCGATGTATTCCGGATATCTCGCCTCGACAGTGAAGCCCTTCTTCGGTACCGGCTACGCTTCGTTTCCCAACGGCATTCCAGCCTTTTCCGTGCCGTATAATCAGCCCGACGTGCCAGTGTCCACGACGGTCTATCAGTCCTATTTCACGTCGGGGCCCATTCCGGCGAACGCGCCGGTGGAAGGGACGAGCCAGTCCAATGGCGACCGGCATGTGCTGATCTGGCGGCAAAAGGGCAAGGGCACGCCCGCGGGGCTGTATGAGATGTGGCAGGGCATCTACCAGAATCCGGGATGGACGGATTCTTCCAACGCGCTGTGGCCCAATACGAACAGCAATGCGCTGACGCAACAGGGCAAAGGGACGTCCGATGCCGCCGGCCTTCCGGTCGCGCCGCTCCTCGTGAACGCCGATGAGGTGATCGGCACCGGCACATCGTCTCAGCCGAACGGCACCGTGCAGCATCCCATCCGCTTCACGCTCAACCACATGCTGAACTACTGGGTGTGGCCATCGACCGAGACCGCCGGGGTGGGAAGCTGCACGAAGAAGAACGGCGACACGATCCCCACGGAATCGGAAATCTCGCAAAAGAAGCCGCCCGCCAGTTGCACGATGAGCGGACCGGCGGGTGAAATCTACCGTCTGAAATCTTCAGTGCAGACTCCCACCTGCGCCGCGACCAGTCCGCAGGCCGCGATCATCATCACGGCATTCCGCAATTACGGCATCATTCTTGCCGACAATGGCGACAGCGGCGGCCTGATCGGCACGCCCGACGCGCGCTGGAACGACAACGATCTCTCCTGTCTGACAAATCTCATCATGGGCGATTTCGAGCCGGTGAACGTGTCGAGCCTGATGGTGAAGAACAACAGCGGTGCCACGAAGTAGCGGCCGGATCTTCGGAGCGGACAACAATAAATTCACGGGAGTCGAGCTTGGCATGCCCTTCGCCATGGCATTAAGGTTGGTCGCGAACGACCGCCGGGATGCAAAAGGGGAAAGCATTGACCAGGCCAGCAGAAGAAACCATCGAGGGCGGCGGCGGCAGGCTGTTCGTACGATCCTGGCGTCCGCAAACCGCGGCGCGCGGCGTCGTTGCGATCTGCCACGGCTTCAACGCGCATAGCGGCCATTATCAATGGGCGGCCGACCAGTTCACCGCAGCCGGCCTTGCGGTCTATGCCCTCGATCTGCGCGGGAGGGGACGGAGCGAAGGCGAGCGCTTCTATGTCGGGACGGCCGACGACTATGTCGACGATCTGGCGAGGCTGATCTCGCTCGCGCATGCGCGGGAGCCGGGCCTGTCGATCCATCTCCTGGGCCATAGTGCCGGCGGCGTCATCTCTGCCCTTTATGCGCTGGAGCACCCGGGCGAAATCGCCGGCTTCATCTGCGAAGACTTCGCCTATCAGGTGCCGGCGCCCGATTTCGCGCTGGCCGTGCTCAAGGGCGTGGCGCATCTGGCGCCGCATGCCGGCGCGTTTGCGCTCAACAACGCGGATTTCTCGCGCGACCCCGAACATGTCAAGGCGATGAACGAGGACCTGCTGATCGCGCATGAGAAGCAGCCGTTCCAGACCGTGGCGGCGCTGGTCCATGCGGACGAGCGATTGAAAAAGGATTTTCCGAGAATCACACTTCCCCTGCTGATCCTGCATGGCGCGGCGGACAAGGCCACCAAACCCTCAGGCAGCAAAGAGTTCTACGCAAATGCCGGATCGACCGACAAGACGCTCAAAATCTATGAAGGCCGCTACCACGACATGCTGAACGATCTGGGCCGCGAAGAAGTGATGGGCGATATCGTTGGCTGGATCACGGCGCGACTTTGATGGTCGATCTGATTGTGATGGGGAAAAGCACGCGCGTTTCCATTCTTGTGTGTGCACTGATAGCGTTCGCGGGCGCGGCCAATGGCGCAGTCACGACATTCCCAAAGACGTTTCATGCCCAAAATGTCGCGACGAACGGCACGACGCTCTATGTGCGGGTTGGCGGGACGGGACCGGCGGTCGTATTGCTCCACGGCTTTGGCGACACGGGCGATATGTGGGCGCCGCTGGCCGAAAAGCTTGCGGCAGATCACACCGTCATCGTTCCCGATCTGCGTGGCATGGGGCTTTCGGCGCACCCCAATGCCGGCTACACCAAGAAGAACCAGGCGCGCGACATCGCCGGCGTGATGGACGCGTTGCACGTCGAAAAGGCGGATCTCGTCACCCACGACATCGGTGACATGGTTGGCTACGCGCTAGCGGTGCAATTCCCCAAAAAAATCACAAAATGGGCGGTGATCGACGCGCCGCTGCCGGGCATCGGCAAATGGAATGAAATTCTCCTGTCGCCCATGCTGTGGCGTTTCAATTTCCGCGGGCCTGACGAAGAGCGACTCGTCGCGGGTCGCGACGCCACGGACAACAAGGACTTTCTGGCGAAGAACGGAAAACTCGACGTGCCGGTGCTGGCCGTCGGCGCCGAAAAGTCGTTCGGTCTTCAGGAGGCGGAAGATTTGCGTTTCGTCGCCGACAACGTCCAGGCAGCAATCGTGCCCCATTCAGGCCACTGGATTATGGACGAAAACCCGGATGCCACGATCCGGCTTGTGGCGGGTTTTCTGGAAAAACAGTGACGGGATTTCCCGTCGGGTGGCGGCATACCCGGAATCAGGTTGCTGCGGCGTCGATTGTTCTCAGCGCGTCACCGAAGCGATGGATTTCGTCGAGCGTGTTGTAGTGGACCAGTGAAACCCGAACCGCGCCACGATCCATCGCGAGGCCGAGGCGGCCCATGAGGCGCGGCGCGTACATGTGACCGTCACGAATGCCTATGCCCGCCTGCGCCACCTTCTCCACGACTTGAGCGGGATGCACGTCACCAAGATTGAAGCAGACAGTCGGCACGCGCTCTGAAGTCCGCGCCGGATCGTCAATGCCATAGACCGTGGCGTTCGCTTCGGTGAGGACCTCGAGAAGCGCCCGCGACAGCGTCTGCTCATAGGCTTTGATCGCCGACATCGCGGCCTCGATATGGTCGCGGGCCATCCGGGTACCAGCCTCGCCGGCCATGTCGCGCCCGAGAGATTCGAAATAGTCCACGGCCGCGCTCATGCCGGAGACATTCTCGAAGATGAAGGTGCCTGCCTCGATCTTGTATGGCGGTTCGTCGGGAATGAACTCTTCACGGAAAGTCGGCAAGGCCAGGAGCTTTTCGCGCTTGCCCCACAGGAAACCCATGTGCGGCGCAAAGGCCTTGTAGCCGGAGCAGACCAGATAGTCACAGTCCCACACCTGCACGTCGATCGGCGCATGGGGACTGTAGTGCACGCAGTCAAGGAACATCTCCGCGCCGACAGCGTGCGCGGCTTTCGCGACCGCCGCGACATCCACGAGCGAACCAAGGGCATGCGAAACCGCCGTGCACGCCACCAGCCGTGTCCTCTGCGACAGCAGCGGCAGCAGGTCCTCCACATGGAGGGTGCCATCGTCGCGCATCTTCCACCACACGAATTCGGCGCCCATGTGCTTCAGCGCAAGCCAGGTTGCGACGTTGGCGTCATGATCGAGGTCGGTGACGACAAACGTGTTGCGCCGCGGATCGATGGTCTGCCCGATGGCGAGACCGACGAGGCGAATGAACGAGGTCGCGTTCATGCCGAACGCCACCTCCGACGGGTCGGTCGCGTTCAGCCATGTCGCGACCCTTTCGCGGGCCCTGGCGATGCCGCGGTCGACCTCGCGGCTTTTTTCGTAACGTCCTCCACGCTGCACGTTGAAGTCCAGCAGATGGCGTTCGATGGCGTCGAGCACATTCTGCGGCAACTGCGCACCGGCCGCGTTGTCGAAATAGACGAAGGGTGCCGCACGCTTCAGGGCGGGAAATTTCGAACGAATCGCATCGACGGGGAAATCTGTGGTCATTGTCATTCTCACGCGCGGCGGCATTTCCGCATCAGTCCAGCACGGCGCTTCGGTTGATGCCAGTCCATATGCGCCTAGAGTGACACCGTCCAGGGTTGGGCAGCATGCGGGGCAGCATGGACGAGATATCCGTCGTCGATCGCGAAAAGGGACTGCACACGGGCCTGACGCAGGCACAGGTGGTGATGATCGGGCTCGGCGGCGCCATCGGCACTGGCCTGTTCATGGGCAGCGGCATCGCCATCGGCTATGCAGGGCCGTCGGTCCTCGTCAGCTATGCGATCGCGGGCTTCGCCGCCGTCGTCATGGTGTTCAGCCTTTCGGAAATGGCGGTGGTGCATCCGACAGCCGGCTCGTTCGGCACCTACGCCGAAACCTATCTCAATCCCTGGGCCGGTTTCATCGTTCGCTATACCTACTGGTTCGCACAGGTCATTGCCGTCGGCGGCGAAGCCGTCGCTGCGGGCGTCTACATGACCTACTGGTTTCCCGGGACGCCGGTATGGCTGTGGTCGCTCGGCTTCGCCTCGGTGCTGCTCTACGTGAACTCCCGATCGGTGAGCAATTTCGGCTCGGTCGAATACTGTTTCGCGTTCATCAAGGTGACGGCCATCATCCTCTTCATCATTCTGGGCGCGGCAAACATTCTTGGCCTCGGACATCGGGCTGTCGGTTTTCACAATCTCACCGGGCTTCCCGGCGGCTTTTTTCCTCACGGTCTCTGGGGCATGTGGATGGCCGTGATCATGGGCGTGCTGTCGTTCAACGGCATCGAAGTCATCGCCGTGACATCGGGCGAGGTACCCCACCCCGAAACGGCCATTCCGCGCGCCCTGCGGACGATGGTGGTGCGGTTGTTCCTTTTTTACATCCTCGCCCTCGGCATCGTCGTCACGATCACGCCGTGGACCGAAACCGGTGCCAGGATCGTTGCGCAGAGTCCTTTTGTGCATGTGTTCGCACGGACCGGTATCCCTTATGCGGCATCCATCATGAACTTTGTGGTTATCAGTGCTGCACTTTCCAGCATGAACACAAACGTCTATCTCTGCTCGCGCATGCTGTTTTCGCTCTCGCGCGGCAGTTATGCGCCCGCGTTTCTCGGCAGTCTGAGCAGCAGTGGCGTTCCCACCGCCGCGGCTCTTCTGTCAGGCGGGTTCATTCTTGCCGCAGCCGGCGTCTCGAAGTTCACCCCGCTCGCGTACAACTATCTGCAAGGCGTTACTCTGTTCGGCGCGATCGTCGTGTGGATCATGATCCTGCTCAGTCATCTGAGCTTTCGCCGGTTTCACAAAGCGGCAGAGCTGGCCGTGCGCATGCCGTTGTTTCCTTACATGCAGATCGCGGGCCTCGTGCTTCTGTCCGCGCTGTTGATCACGATGGGTTGCGACACGGCGTTCTGGAATGTCTCCTGGATCGTGGGCGTCCCGTGGCTCGCGCTCCTGTCGGCCGCCTACTTCATCCGGAAGGCGCGGAATCGTCGCTACTCGACTCTCCCTCGAGGGGAGGGTGGGAATTGCCGCCTTCGCACGCGATCGCGGGTCAATAGCTGATCGAGGGATTGTCGCCGGGGCAGATTACGCCGACCACGTCGAGGCCGCCGTCGACCGTGCACTGGACGGAGTGAGAAAGCTTGCGCGGCAGGAACAGGACATCACCCGGGCCGACCGTGGCTTTCGAATGTTCGGTCCATACCACGCCGGCACCATGAAGGAATATCAGGGCTTCCTCGTAGAGATGTTTGTGCGGCTCCGCCTTCGAACGCGGGATATTGCCGATGAACTGCGTCAAATGCGTCGACCCGTGCGCGCAATGAATCAGCATCTGGAAAAACCGCTCCGCCATGGCGTGGCGTTGCGAGGGATCGATTTCGGCGCATCGATCTGGACAAGACTCGTCAAAGTTGTCCGGCATTTCATCCAGCCGGGTCAGGTCATCGAGGGCCGGACCGGTGGAGATGAACAGCTTGACCGGTGCGGAAGCGGCGTTGGCCAAACGGAACGCTTCGCCGGGCTGGATATAAAGCCCGGTCCGCGAATCGAACGCGAATTTTCGCCCGGAAATTTCAACCTCGCCTTGTCCTTCCATCACGAACAGCACGACGTGTGATTCATGGGTGCCAACGACCGGTGAGAGACCGCAGCCGAACTCCGCATAGAACTGCGACTGGAATTGCGCGCCCGTGGCTGGTCCAACGACCGTGCAATAGGCCATGGTCCCACGCCGCGTAAGTGCGGCGCGTGCGGTGGAGAAGACGTAGCATTTCCCGTCGAGCGGCACTCGCGTTCCGGCATCGCGTGGCACTTCGGTGATGGCGCGATTGGACGGGCTTTCGGGATCGTCCTCGGAAGTTGCTCCCGGCAGGTTGTTATGCGCACCATCGCAGAATGGTGCCGTTCCCGTGTGCTTGCAGCCGCAGAATATGACGTCTTCGTCCGCTTTCGCCTCGAACAAAACGGGCCTGAAGGCCGTGCCGATATGCGAGCCGTCGCAGAACGGCTGCGTGCGCGACCGGCCACACGCGCACCAGAGATAGCGCTGACCGGCTTTCACTTCGTGATAAAAACCTTTGCGATGAGCGATCGTCGGCGCGGACATTGCGGTCCTCCCTAGACCGGCTTGCCTTCGCTGTTCGCCCATGCGGCCATCAGGGTGTTGGAGGGCAACGTCTTGTCGAGAAGTTTGCGCGCCGATTCGATTCCGGCTACCGGCAGGGTTGTGGGATCGAGCTTGCCGATCTGCACCAGCACCGAAGCCTGATCCCAATAAATGTGTTCGTTGTAAAGCTTGCCGTCGCGAAAACACACGATGGCGATCAGCGGCACCTCCACATACTTCCCCGTGGGTGGCACGCCGGGCAGCATCCAGTCGATTTCGCGCGTGTGCGTGAAGCAGAACAACATCTCGTCGACCACGCGGTCCGCGCCCACGGTACGCGATATCGGGACCAGCCGTGTGTCATCGGGGTTCGAGTTCACGAAATGATGCGTGTAGAAGCGCTTTAACTCATCGTGCCCGACACCGCCGGTCATCGTCGGGATGTGATTGACATAGGGCTCGGCCACCATGGTCGTCATGGTGGCGTCGACATCGCGGGCAACGAATTCGTGCCGGCAATGGGCGTCCCAGAGGGCGCTGAGATCGAAGGGCTGTTCTTCCGTTGCCAATGTGTGACCCCGGTACGCGCGGCGGCTGAGAGCGCCGCATCCTGCCTCCCCGGAACTGTGCATTCCGGGGAGGCAGCAAGGCGTTACATCGAGCTTATTGGACAGTCACGTTGACGGCGGTCGAAGGGATGCCGTTGGCGACCACCACCAGCGTGCCCGCGCCCGTTTCGATGCTGGTAGGCACATCGAAATTGGTCGACACCGGTGTCGAGCCGGTCGCCACGCCCATACTGCTGTGGTCGTGGGTGCGGCAGTAGAACACGTGTCCGCTCGCCGTGTTGGTGATGCGCACGAGCGGATAGTTCGTGTGCGTCTCGAACTCGTCACCGAAAGACCCCCCTTGATCCAGGCCATTAAACTGCGTGCCGGTGACCTGATAGGTCTGCCCGTGTGTTACCGAGGACGGCGCATTCGAAATCGTCGGCGCCCAGGCTTGATTGTAGGTGCCGGTCGATTTGTAGACGGCGTATCCGCCGACCAGGACCTCGCCGGTGGGCAACGGCATGAGCGAACCACTGCCGCTCAGCGAGGTGGTGTTCAGCTTCGTGCCATCGAACTCGTAGAGCCGCCCGGTGTTTGCACCTTCGACGAGAACGTTTCCGTTGGGAAGGATGGAAGACGCCGAGTCATAGGCCTGATCGCCACTGGGAAAGTTCGGTCCCGCCGTCCATGTGCCGATATCGCCTGAGGGTGGCGGCGTCCAGATCGCGGTATGGGCCGTGTTCTGGCCATCGGGAGTCGCGCCGGTTTCAAAGACCGTACCATCGGGCCGCCGTACGCCGGCGCCCGTTTCGCCGGGTGGATCGTAACATTTCTGATTGTGCTTGCCATAGGGAATGCAGGTGCCGCAGCAATTTTGCGATCCGCGCAGGTCAACATTGGCGGTGGTTCCCTCGTCAATCCATTTCCCCGATTTGACATTGTACACTTCGGATCTCGGATGAGCCTTCACATCGACGGTCAGGAAGTTGCCATCGGGCAGCAGAACCCAGCCCTCTTCGGCAATCATATTGCCATTCTTGCCTTTGGAGGTGAGTTCGTTCCAGGTAAGCGTCTTGGGATCCAGCGCCGTCATTTTGGTCCGGAATTTGTAACCGACGACGAAGCGGCCATCCGCCAGCACGATGGACGGTGCATCGCCGATATTGGACCATCCCTTGGGCGGCGGGATCATCGCCCAGGTGTTGGCCAGCGGATCGTAGATCGCACTCATATTGGTGAACGCGAACTCGTTTTGATTGTACTCGCCGCCCGAGATAACAAGCCTGCCATCGGCCAGAACCGCCTCAGCCTGGGCATCGGGCTGGTAGCCGGAGGGAAGGCTGGCGACTTTCGCCCAGCTCCCGTTCACATAGCTGCCGTTCTTGTCGGGCGTGAGTTTCCACCAGTCGTTCTCGTTCCCGCCCTGGGCGAGCACCGTGCCGTCGGTCATCTGCATGGTTATGATGGCGCCATCGGGCGGCTGGCTGTTGAGCCCTGTGAGCGTCTGCGCCCCCGCGGAAAACGGCAGCATGGTGGCGATGGCCATGGCTGCCAGTGTCAAACTGTGCCTCATTTACCCCTCCAATTGGGTCGAAATCGATTTTTTGCTCCTTCTGCCAGTGTCGCCACATGAGACGCGGAAATCAACACGTGGCTGCGCATGCTTCGCAATTGCACGCGTAATTTATCGGGCCTACGCCAGAAAATAACGAAGAAGGGTGGATCGCCCGCAATGTTCAGCCATGTGGCGGCGCTTTGAGCGTGACGCTGACGTCAGCGCCGAACAGGCCCTCCACCACAAACGCATTTTGCAGGAGTGCAACGCGGCCCAGCTTCATATCCGCGTTTGCCACTTTGATGCTCGATCCGCCGGTATTTCTGGGATCGGCAAGTGTCTGATCGAGCCGTGTCTGGGCCGCGTGGACCAGCGGATTCAGATCATAACCATAAGACCCCATGAGCTTGCTGGGCAGAGCGTCGATCGCGCCCGAAAGCGCCCAGAGTGCCGAACCGGTCTTGCTTGTCATGGCGAGGTTGTTCAACCGGACAAGATGGCCGCCGTTTTCCACGGTCGGCGTGGCCGTGTACCAGATCGTGCCCATCTCATGATGCCATTTGGCAGGTGTGTCGGCGCGGAACGTCACGCCAATCGCGAGCTTGTCCTTGCTCGGCAGGAATTCGATCTTCGTCGGCGTGATGGTGCTTCCGCCGGCCGTGATGGGCTTATTCACGATCCCCGAAGACCGGAAGTCGGCCAAAAGCGCATAGGGAATTGCGAGCGGCACACGCAGGTCGAAACGTCCCGGCTGCGTATCCACCGGCGTGTTTTGCGGAAGGTCGATCTTGAGCGGGTCGGGAAGCCTGTCGGTTGAAATGCCAGTCTCCACGTCCAGGCGTGCCGCGACGGTGACCGACTTGTCGTTTGCGACGACGCCTGGAACGGAAAGCGCCTTGGGCTCGACATTGGCATAGAAGGTCGGCGCATTCGGCAGGCTGACCGGGATCGACCACCGCTTCCACACCTGCTTCAGCGCGTTGCGCACGTCGTCGCAGGCGATCTTGCCGTTGATGGCATTCACCTGGCTGGCCAGCGAGCGATTGATCTGATCGGTCAGCATGGCGCCGATGGGAAGTTTCCACGGCCCGAAGCACATTTTTGGTCCGTTCCCGAGGCCGATGCAGGTCTTTTCCAGCAGACTCACATCCGGCGGCGTGTCCCACGCAAAATGTGTCACCGGCTGCTCGAGCTTTGGACAAAAATTCTTGTCGGGTCGCAACACGCCCGAGATCGTCACCACAAACGTGCCGTTGAAATTCTTATTGTTCAGCTTCAGGGATTTCGCGAGATCGCCGCGAACTCCGCCTGTTCCGGCGAATTTGACCGGGATGGCCATGGCGATGCCTTGTCCGTCACGCTTCGCGGTAATCGTGCCGTTGCGCGCCGCCGTAACGTGCCAGTCAAAGTCTACGCAGTTCTGTGGCATGCCGATCTTGAGCGTATTCGCTCCCACCTGCGACGGTGTGCAGCCGAATTGGGTGGAGCCCGAGCGAGGCCCTGAAAAACTGTCCGCGGCTGCATTGGCCGCCGCGGCAAGTGCCTCATAAGAGATATCGAGGCTCGGCGCGATGGTGCCCGTGCCGGCATCGAACGTCGTGGTGGTGGCAGCTTCGGGCGGCTTTTCGGAGAGCAGCTGCGGGTCGCTTCCCGCAGCCCTGACCGGTGATTGGGTCGCCAGCAAAAAAACCATCAACGACGATGCCGTTGCCGCAAACCGGTAACGCGCGGAATGAAAACAGGATTTTGCCATGGCACTCCCCTGGCGCGGCCGCGGACGGCGCGCTCTTGACGCACAGCCTTAACGCATGAACTGCCTCTTCGATTGCATCCCAAGAGCAGGACACGCGCGAGGGCCTACTCCAGCGCGCGGGATTGCGCTTCGCCCATTTGCGCGCGATGGCGGAGGGCGTGATCGGCAAGCACGCAGGCGACCATCGCTTCCCCCACCGGCACCGCGCGGATACCGACGCAAGGGTCGTGGCGGCCTTTGGTGGCAATCTCGGTGTCTTCGCCTGCGACATTGATCGTGCGGCGTGGCTTCAGGATCGAGGACGTAGGCTTCACGGCGAAACGCGCCACGATCGGCTGGCCACTTGAGATGCCACCGAGAATCCCGCCTGCGTGATTGGAGAGAAAGATCGGCCTTCCGTCATTGCCCTGGCGCATCTCGTCGGCGTTTTGTTCGCCGGTCAGTGCCGCTGCAGCGAAACCGTCGCCGATCTCCACGCCTTTGACTGCGTTGATGCTCATCAAGGCCGCGGCGAGATCGGCATCGAGTTTGCCGTAGAGTGGCGCGCCAAGACCGGCAGGGAAATTTTCGGCGACGATTTCGACCACGGCGCCGCAGGAAGACCCATCCTTGCGCAGCGCGTCCAGATAGGCGCTCCAGGACTCGATGGCGCCCGCATCCGGGCAGAAAAACGCATTGCGCGCGACTTCCGCCCAGTCCCAATTTTCTCGCACGATCGCCTGCGTGCCCATCTGCACCAGCGCGCCGCGAACGACGCTGTCGGGAAACAGATGTGTCAGGATTTTGCGCGCAATAGCGCCGGCCGCGACGCGCAGGGCTGTCTCGCGCGCCGATTGCCGCCCACCACCGCGATAGTCGCGGACACCGTATTTCGCCCAATAGGTATAGTCGGCGTGGCCGGGGCGGAATGTGTCGCGGATCTCCGCATAGTCTTTCGAGCGCGCATCGACGTTGTCGATGAGAAGCGCGATCGGTGTACCGGTCGTCACCTGGCGGGGGAGGCGATCGTCCTGGAATACGCCGGAGAGTATGCGCACCCGGTCGGGCTCCTGGCGTTGGCTGACATATTTCGATTGGCCCGGCCGGCGGCGATCGAGATCGGTCTGGATGTCGGATTCGTCGAGCGCAATGCCAGGCGGGCAGCCATCGACCACACACCCGATCGCGAGCCCGTGACTTTCGCCAAAGGTTGTGACGCGAAACAGGTGGCCGAAGCTGTTGTGACTCATCCGCCGTTGGACTTGGGGGCGACCGCGATGTCGGGCGCGTCCTCGGCCTTCATGCCGACGATATGGTAGCCGCAATCGACATGCAGCGTTTCGCCGGTGACGGCGCGGCCGAGATCGGAGAGCAGGAAGAGCGCCGTGCTGCCGACTTCCTCGGTGGTCACCGTGCGGCGGAGCGGCGCGTTCAACTCGTTCCATTTCAGGATGTAGCGGAAATCCCCAATGCCCGACGCTGCCAGCGTCTTGATCGGTCCCGCCGAAATCGCGTTCACGCGAATGGCGCGCTTGCCCAGATCCTCGGCCATGTAGCGCACGCTTGCTTCGAGAGCTGCCTTGGCGACTCCCATGACGTTGTAGTGCGGCATCACTTTTTCTGCGCCGTAGTAGGTCAGCGTGACCATGCTGCCGCCATTGTGCATCAGCTTCTCGGCCCGCTGGGCGACCGCGGTGAAGGAGTAGCAGGAGACGTTGAGCGTGGCGGCGAAATTTTCGGGCGTCGTATCAACGTAGCGGCCCTTGAGCTGCTCCTTGTCGGAGAAGGCGACGGCGTGGACGACGAAGTCGAGTGACGGCCAAAGCTTGCCGAGATCGGCAAACGCCGCATCCAGCGAACCCTGTTCCGTCACATCGCAATCGAAAGCGCCGGCCGGTTGCAACGGCTCGATCAGGGGTAGCACCCGCTTCCGGAATGTGTCCCCCTGATAGGTGAAGGCAAGCTCCGCCCCCGCCGCATGAAGCGCCTGGGCAATCCCCCAGGCGATCGAGCGATCGTTGGCCACGCCCATGACGAGGCCGCGTTTTCCGGCCATGAGGCCGAGTGCCGTCATGTATCGTGCCTCCCGCTTCTTTGTTGCGTTCCCCGCCGGGGGGATCATACCGGAAATCAAGCGCCGGCAAGCCGCTATCTCAACTTCGTCCTCGGGTCATATTCCGCGGGCCAGTCGCTGACAAACGCCTTGAGGTCGCTATCGGGCCGGTCGGGCAGGGTGACGACAAGACGCACATAGAGGTCGCCGCCGGCGGTGCTGCCGTGCGCCGGCACGCCTTTGCCCTTGAGCCTGAGGATCGCGCCCGAATTGGAATTGGCCGGCACGGTAAGGCTGACGGAGCCTGTGAGTGTCGGCGCGTTGACCTTGCCGCCCAGCACGGCTTCACGCAGCGTGATCGGCAGATCCATCTTCAAATCGCTGCCATCCCGCGTCAGGTAGGGATGGGTGGCAATGCTGAGGGTAAAGAGCAAATCTCCGGCGGGAGCACCTTCAGCACCGGCCATTCCCTGACCTTTGAGCCGGATTTGCTGGCCGTCCCGGACGCCCACAGGGATGCGAACGTCGATTTCCTTGCCGTCCGGCAGATGGACGCGCTGGGTTCCCCCCCGGGCTGCCTCTTCGAAGCCGACCGTGAGCGCGAATGCGATATCCTGGCCTTTGCGGGCCCGCCGGCGACGCCCTCCGCCCCCGCCGCCGAATATCTCGGAAAAGATATCCTCGGCCCGGAACGTCTGGCCGGCATTGCCGCCCTGCTCATCCCAGAACTGCTGTTCGCGACCCCCGCCACCGCCAAATGGGCCGCCGCGAAAGCCGCCTTGAGGGCCGGGATCGAAGCCGCGGGGATTGCCGTTGGCGTCGATTTCGCCGCGATCGAATTTTCCGCGTTTTTCCTTGTCCCCAAGGATGTCGTAGGCGGCGCTGATTTCCTGGAAGCGCTTCTGGGCGGAACTGTCACCCTGGTGGGTGTCGGGGTGATGTTTCTTGGCAAGCGACCGGAATGCCTTTTTGATCTCCGAGTCGGAGGCCTTCTTCGAAACACCGAGAACGTCGTAAGGGTCGCGCATGATCGCTCCGGCCGCCTTCAACCGAGTCGCAGCCCGGGCCAATATAGGGATCAATTCCCGCAAGCGCTAAGAGGGAGCCGTCTTTCTGCGCGGCCCGGCAGTCGCGAGCCTAGGCGCCGGAAAACGAAGGTGCTATGCGGCGCTGATGAGCGATATTGGCGGCCCCGTCGACGATGGCGGCATCAAGGGCAAGGATGATCCCCTGGCACTTTTCGCCGCATGGCTCGTGGAGGCCGGCAAGTCCGAGCCGAACGAGCCGGAGGCGATGGCCCTGGCGACGGCGGATGCCGATGGCCGGCCCAACATCCGCATGGTTTTGCTTAAATCCGCCGACAATTCGGGCTTCGTGTTTTATACCAATCTCGAAAGCGCCAAGGGCTCCGAGCTCGCGGCCCGTCCGCACGCGGCGCTCTGCTTTCACTGGAAGACGATACGCCGCCAAATTCGTGTGCGCGGGCCCGTCACGCAGGTGGCCGATGCCGACGCCGACGCCTATTTCGCGACGCGCGCCAAGGACAGCCAGGTCGGGGCATGGGCATCGGCCCAGTCGCGTCCCATGGAGGGGCGCTTTGCCTTCGAGCGCGAGATCGCGAAATACGCGGCAAAATTCGTTCTGACCGAGGTGCCGCGACCGCCGCACTGGTCTGGATTCCGCCTGGAGCCGCTCGAGATCGAGTTCTGGCGGGACCGTCCGTTCCGGCTGCATGACCGTCTCGTGTATCGGCGCGACACTTTGGGCAGCGCCTGGCGCACGGAGAGATTGTTTCCGTGACGGCGGCGCCGGCACAAACCGGCGGGTCTGACCGCGCCGTTGCCAATCTGCTCCACAACGCGGCCTGGGCGGCTGTGGGAACTGCTGGCTTTCTCGTTTTGCTCAAAGCGGTCGCCTACATCGTCACCGACTCGATTGCGATGATGGCATCGCTTGCCGATTCAGGGCTGGATCTCGTCGCATCGTCGATCAATCTCCTGGCTATTCGCCACGCGCTCGAGCCGGCCGATCGCGAGCACCGCTTCGGCCACGGAAAGGCCGAACCCCTGGCAGGGCTGGCCCAGGGTGCGTTCATTGCGGGTTCCGCGACCTTTCTTATCGTCGAGTCGCTCAGCCGTCTGGTGTCGCCGCGGCCGGTTGAACATGCAGCGGTCGGGCTTCTCATCGTTGCCGTGTCGATCGTGGCGGTGCTGGTGCTCGTGATGGTGCAGCGGATTGCCGTGAAGCGCACCGGCTCGCTCGCGGTCGGTGCCGATCTCGTCCACTACCTCGGCGATCTCTGCACCAATCTCGGCGTGGTGGTCGGCATCGTTTTTTCCGCAATGTTCGGCTGGCTGATCGCCGATCCGATCGTTGGTCTGGTGATCGCGGCCATTCTCGCGGCCGGCGCGTGGCATGTGTTTCACAAGAGCTACGATCAGCTGATGGATCGCGAGCTTCCCGAAGAGGCGCGCGCGCGGATCAAGACCATCGCCATGCGCCATGCCGAGGTTCTGAATCTGCACGATCTGCGCACCCGCGCCGCGGGCATGTCGACCTTCATCCAGATGCATATCGAGCTCGATCCCGCGATCGGGCTGAGCCGCGCCCACGAGGTGAGCGACGCGGTCGAGGCCGACATCCTGGCCGCCTTTCCCAGTGCGGAAGTCATCATCCACCAGGACCCCGCCGGCGTTGAACGGCCGACGCCGCTTGCGCGCTCCTGACCGGCGGCAATCGCCAAGGCGTCGCGGGCAGGGTAGAGTTCCTTCATGGCCACAGCGAAACCGTCCGACGAAGAACGCCGCACGCTCATCCTGACGGGGGCCAGCCGCGGCATCGGCCA
This sequence comes from Rhizomicrobium sp., assembly GCA_036490345.1. GTDB lineage: Bacteria > Pseudomonadota > Alphaproteobacteria > Micropepsales > Micropepsaceae > Rhizomicrobium. The sequence goes on from DASXEA010000020.1 coordinate 105,399, forward strand.
CGCCACGGTGAAGCGTTTTGCCAGCGCTGGCTGGCGGGTGATCACCTGTTCGCGCCATGCCTTTCCGGAGAACTGCCCCTGGGCCGCAGGGCCGGAGGATCACATCCAGGTCGATCTGTCCGATCCCGAGGACACGCAGCGGGCCGCGCGTGAGATGCGCGAGCGGCTGGAGGGCGGCAAGCTCCATGCGCTGGTCAACAACGCCGGCACATCACCCAAAGGGCCGGCGGGCCAACGGTTGGGCGTCCTCTCAAGCGGGATGAACGTCTGGCGGCATGTCTTTGAAGTCAATCTATTTTCGACAATTTGGCTTGCGCATGGCCTGGTCGAGGAGCTGGCGCGTGCCAAAGGTGCCATCGTCAATGTGACCTCGATTGCCGGCAGCCGCGTGCATCCCTTTGCCGGTGCGGCCTATGCCACGTCGAAAGGCGCGCTCGTGTCGCTGACGCGCGAGATGGCGGCGGATTTTGGCCCCCTCGGCGTGCGGGTGAACGCGATCGCGCCGGGCGAGATCGACACGGCGATCCTTTCGCCCGGCACGGACAAGATCGTGGAAACCATCCCGCTGCGCCGTCTCGGCCTGCCGGAGGAAGTGGCCAAGGCGATCTATTATCTGTGTACGGATCAGTCCAGCTATGTGACGGGCGCCGAACTGCACATCAATGGCGGTCAGCACGTTTAGGCGAGTTCATTTCCGCCTCGCCGAGTTGTTCCTTCCACACCTTGGCCGGGATTTCCTCGACAGCGCCTTCCTTCAACTGGCCCAGATGAAACGGCCCGAAGCGCACGCGGATCAGGCGCGCGACTTTCAGGCCCAGATGCTCCATCACCCGCTTCACCTCGCGGTTTTTACCCTCGCCCAAACCGACTGACGCCCAGGAATACATGCCACGGCTGCGCTCCAGATCGGCGATCACCGGCCCGTATTTGATGCCGGCAACGGTGACACCCTGCGCCAGCCGGTCGAGATCGCCCTGCGAAACCTTGCCGAACAGGCGCACGCGATATTGCCGCGTCCAGCCCGAGGCGGGCAGCTCGAGCCGCCGTGCCAGCGCGCCATCATTGGTGAGCAGCAGCAGCCCTTCCGAATTCACGTCGAGACGGCCCACCGACACGACGCGCGGCATGGATCTCGGCAGCGCCTGGAATACGGTCGGCCGGCCCTCCGGGTCGCGATGCGTGGTCACCAGACCTTCCGGCTTGTGGTAGCGCCACAGCCGGCTGCGCTCGGGCTCCGCCAGGGGCTTGCCGTCGATTGTGACAATCTGATCTGCCGTCACACGCAACGCCGGTGTCGTTACAGGCTCGCCATTCAGGCTGACGCGCCCCTCCGCAATGATCTTCTCCGCGTCACGGCGGGAGCAAAATCCCGCGCGGGCGATGACTTTCGCAATGCGGTCGCCGGTCGGGTCGCTGTCCGTCAACGTGGAATTCCTCTATGCGTCGCTCTCCGTAACACGGGCGCTTTCAGCAATGAATGATGATGATCGCATGACCCTCGCGCTCGCCGAAGCGCGCGCCGCCGGCGAGCGGGGCGAGGTACCGGTGGGGGCGGTGCTAGTCGATACGGCCGGCGCCGTTCTTGCGCAGAGCGGCAATCGCATCGTCGAGCTACGTGATCCCACGGCGCATGCGGAGATGCTGGTGCTGCGTGCGGCGGCTTTGCGCCTTGGGAACGAACGGCTTATCGGCACGACACTCTACGCGACGCTGGAGCCTTGCGCGATGTGTGCCGGCGCAATGAGCCTGGCGCGGGTGGCGCGGCTGGTTTTTGCCGCACCGGACCCCAAGGGGGGCGCGGTGCTGCATGGGGCGCGGTATTTCGCCCAGCCCACCTGCCATCACCGGCCGGAGATCGTGGAAGGCTCTGGCGCGGACGAATCCGCGGCTTTGCTCAAAAGCTTTTTTCAGGCGCGCCGCAAAGGATGAACTGCCCCGGCGCGGATGGGACTTGTCGCGCTGCTGGCCGGTCTGACAAGGTCGCTCCGTCGCACTCTCACCCGAACTGGAGACCACCATGGCATTGATCGTTTACGGCGCGGCCATATCGCCTTTCGTGCGCAAGGTGCGCGTGGTGCTGGCGGAGAAGGGGCTCGACTATGCGTTCGAGCAGATCAATCCCTTTTCGCCGCCGCCGGGTTTTCTCGACATCAGCCCGTTGAAACGGATTCCCGTGCTGCGCGATACGGATCGGCCGGAGCCCAATACGCTGCCAGACTCGTCGGTGATCTGCGACTACCTCGAACATGTGGCGCCCACGCCTGCGCTTTATCCCACGGATGCGCTCGATCGCGGCCGGGCATTGTGGTTTGAGGAATTTGCGGACTCGCTGGTGGCGCAATGCATCGGGGGCGGTCTGTTCTTCGAACGCATCGTCAAGAAATTCATTGGCGGCCAGACCGACGAGACCGTGGTCAACGCCACGCTCACCGAAAAACTCCCGCCGGTGTTCGACTATCTCGAGAAATCACTTGGCGGGCACAGCTATCTCGTGGCGGGCGCATTCAGCATCGCCGACATCGCCGTGGCCACCATGCTGGTCAATTACGATCATTGCGGCGAGAAACTCGATGCCGGACGCTGGCCTGGTCTGGCGCGTTATATGGAGGCGATGCATGCGCGGCCGTCGTTCAAGGCCTGCATCGAGGAAGAGCGGCCCATCGTCGAACGCGCGCGCGCTGCGTAACGGGCGATGATCGACCTCTATACCGCTGCCACGCCCAATGGCTGGAAAGCCTCCGTTACCCTGGAGGAGCTTGCGCTTCCCTATGAAATTCACGCTCTGCAGCTTTCGCAGAACCAGCAGAAAGAAGACTGGTTTCTCAGGATCAATCCCAATGGCCGCATTCCCGCCATCGTCGATCGCGAGCGTGACAATTTTGCAGTCTTCGAATCGGGCGCGGTGATGATCTATCTCGCGGAAAAGGCGGGCAGGTTGCTGCCGGCCGATGTCAAAGGCCGGTCGCTGGTGCTGCAATGGCTGATGTTCCAGATGGGCGGCATCGGTCCGATGATGGGGCAGGCCAACGTGTTCTTTCGCTACTGGCACGAGAAATACCAGCCTGCCATCGACCGCTATCAAAACGAGTCGCGCCGCCTGTTCGAAGTGTTGAACCGGCAGCTCGGCGAGCATGAATACCTCGCGGGCGACTATTCCATCGCCGACATCGCCAATTGGTGCTGGGTGCGCACGCATCCATGGTCGGGCGTCTCCATCGATGGGCTCGATCATCTGCAGCGCTGGCTGGCGGCGATCGAAGCGCGTCCGGCCGCGCAGCGCGGCGTGGCGGTGCCCGTCGACTTGGCGGCTCTGCGCAAGGGGGATGGCGAGGGCGCCAAAAAACTCGTGGAGGGCGCTCAGAACATCCTGCAACGCTAGCGCATTCGGCTTGTGGCGATGCAGAAGGCTATTGAAACACAAAGGACACGAAGACCACCAGGAGTTCCGGGCGCGCGATCGTCTTTGTGTTCTTCGTGCTCTCTGTGTTGAAACAGTTTAGGAGCCGGGCTTTTCGACCTCGCCTGTGAGGGGCAGGCGGCGGCGCCTGACGCGTTGGCGCGCGACATACTGGTTGAGTGCCTCCACCAGCGCGGAGAAGGCCACGGCGAAATAGAGATAGCCGCGCGGGATATGGAAATGCGCGCCATCGGCGATCAGCGCCGTGCCGATGAGGAGCAGAAAGCTCAGCGCCAGCATTTTCACGGTGGGATATTTGTTGATGAAGTCGGAGACCGCGCCCGAAGCCGCTAGCATGATCAGCATGGCGAGGATCACGGCTGTGATCATCACCGAGAGATGCTCCGCCATGCCGACCGCGGTCACCACGGAATCGATCGAGAAGATCAGGTCGAACACCGCGATCTGAAGGATCACGCTGACAAAGGATGCCGCGACCTTGTGGCTTTCATCATCCTGCCCCTCGACCATGCCGTGAATTTCGCGCGTGCCCTTGGTGAGGAGGAAGAGACCGCCGGCCGCGAACACGATGTCGCGCCAGGAGAAGCCTTCGCCCCAGAGGACGATAACGGGCCGCGACAGGGTAATGATCCAGACGATGCCGGTGAGGAGCGCGATGCGCATGAGGAGCGCGAGCGCCAGGCCCGTGCGGCGCGCCGCCGGCCGGCGTGCGACTGGCAAGCGGCCCGAGGCGATCGACAGGAAGATGATATTGTCGATCCCCAGCACGATTTCGAGCACCGTGAGGGTCGCGAGACTGATCCAGGCATGCGGATCGGCGAGAAGTGTCAACACGCGCGGACTCCGTCAAATCGGGGCTGCTAAAACCAGGGCTGGGTCAGTGCCGGAAAGAAAAGAGACAGCACCTCGCGCGAGACCACAAGCGCGATCCCGGCGCCCACCAGCACATCGCTCAGAAAATGCGAATTCAAAAGCGCGCGAGTGAGCGCGAGATAGATGGCGATGGCAAACCAGATCGTACCGAGCGCCGGCAATGCCGCCGTTAGCGCCACGGCGACGCAGACGATGGTGAGCGCATGGCCGGAGGGAAAGGAGTCGCTGCGCAGATCGAAGGCGAATGGACGGAACCCGTAGAGCCCGAGTTCGAGTTCGTCGCGCGGGCGGCGGCGGCCGAGCAGGATCTTGATCGCATGCAGGATGAGGCTGGCCCCAGCGAGGCTTGCAAGGAAGGCGAGGCTTGTCTCGACCAGGGTTTCGATGAGCGGGCTGTCGCCCAGACGCCAGGCGAGAAAGCGCCCGAAGCCATAGGAAAGGCTCGCTGCAAGCAGCCAATGCGCACCCTTCGCCCAATCGGTCGACGCATGCAGCACGCGCTCCAGCGGGCGATGCACCGCCGCATGAAACCAATGCGCCGCGCGCCGGTCGATGGCGAGACAGGCGAGGCCCAGAACGATAAGGGCGAATCCGGTCCAGAGCAGCACAGGGCCTGCTTGCCGCGACCGGCGCGGACTGTCAAACGGCCCTGGCGGCCTAGTGGCGCAGCGGCGCACGGTCTAGAGTTTCTCCGATCGCCATTGCCAAACGGAGACCGTCATGGATTTCGACTACTCACCGCGCCAGAAGGAATGGATCGCGCGGATCGGCGACTTCATGGACGCCCATGTCTTTCCCGCCGAGCCCGTCTATGCCGCGCAGATGGACGAGGCCACGAAGAAGGGAAATCGCTGGATCGTTGTGCCGGTCGTCGAAGAGCTGAAGGCGAAGGCCAGGGCTCAGGGGCTGTGGAATCTGTTCCTGCCGCACAGCGAATTCGGCGCCGGCCTCACCAATCTCGAATATGCGCCATTGTCGGAGATGATGGGCCGGGTCGGGTTCGGTTCTGAAGTCTTCAATTGCTCCGCGCCCGACACCGGCAATATGGAAGTGCTCGACCGCTATGGCAGCCCTTCTCAGCAGGAGCAATGGCTGAAGCCGCTGCTCGCGGGCGAGATCCGCTCCGCCTATATCATGACGGAGCCCGCGGTGGCGTCGTCGGATGCGACCAACATCTCCACGCGCATCGAACGCCAGGGCGATCACTATGTGATCAACGGCCGCAAATGGTGGTCGTCGGGCGTGGGCGATCCACGTTGCAAGATCATGATCGTCATGGGCAAGACCGATCCCGAGACCGACAAGTACCGCCAGCAATCGCAGATCCTCGTGCCGATGGACACGCCGGGCGTGACGCTGGAGCGCATGCTGCCGGTGTTCGGCTATGACGACGCGCCGCACGGCCATGGCCAGGTGCTGTTCAAGGACGTGAAGGTGCCGGCCGAAAATATTCTGCTCGGCGAGGGCAGGGGATTCGAGATCGCGCAGGGCCGCCTTGGTCCCGGCCGCATCCATCATTGCATGCGCACCATCGGCGTCGCCGAACGGGCGCTCTCGCAGATGGTCAAGCGCCTGCTCGAACGCGAGGCTTTCGGCAAGAAGATCGCCGAACATTCCGTGTGGGAACAGCGCGTCGCCGAAGCGCGTATCAATATCGACATGTGCCGACTGCTGTGTCTCAAGGCCGCCGACATGATGGACAAGGTCGGCAACAAGGTGGCACGCACCGAGATTGCCATGATCAAGGTGGCGGCGCCGCGCATGGCGCTGCAGGTCATCGACGACGCGATCCAGGCCTGGGGCGGCGCGGGCGTGACCACCGATCCGGGTCTCGCGAAAATGTATGCCGGCATGCGCACGTTGCGTCTCGCCGATGGGCCGGACGAAGTGCACAACCGCACCATCGCGCGGCTCGAATACGGCAAATACATGAACCTGCCGCGGCGTGCGCCGGCAGCGGAATAGGATGGCAGCGTGATGCGACGGATCGGTTTGGCCGCATTGATGGTGGCGGGCGCTTGCGCGAGTGCCTTGGCGCAGACTCCCAAGGGCGTGGGCGGCAGCGTCAACGGCGCCACGGTGTGGGTGCCTGATTATTATGGCGGCTATGTGAGCGTCGACTCGTTCGACAAGAGCGGGCACCTCACGGTCGCCACCATCCCGGTCGCCGCGAAAGCGTGCAATCCCAACGCCGTCGCGGTGCAGAGCGGTTCGCTCTATGTCGTGTGCAACAGCGATTTCGGCGGCACGGACCAGATCCTTGTCTATGACGCCGGCTCGCTGGCTTTTGTAAAAACAATCACCGGCAAGGATGTCAACGGCGACACCTATTTTCCCGGCAGCAGCCTCACCGGCATCGTCTTCGATTCGAAAGGCAATCTCTGGGTGTCGGGCTATGGAAGCAACACGCTGTTGCGCGTGCCGAAGGCCAATCTCGGCGCGGCCGATCCGTCGATCGACCGCGAGGTGGTCGACTCGCCGGATTCACCCGCGGGTCTCGCGCTCGATACCGACAAATCGTTCTGGATCGTGGGCCAGTTCGAAGGCGGCATCGTGCTCAATTTCACCGATGCGGTGCTGAATCAGAAGGGCAGTTTCCTCAAGAAAAATCCGCTCAATCCGTCGCCACGTTATTGCATCTCCAATTCCATCGATGGCTGCCAGCCGACGGGAAATACCTTCAACAATCCCGAAGGCGTAGCCGTGTTCGATGGATCGGTCTGGGTATCGAACAATGGCGGCAACGCCCCGGCGGCGACGCTGGTGCGTCTCACGTCACACAAGGGCGCGTTCGAGGTCGCGACCTATGGCGGCACGGTCAACAAACCCTTCGCCTGTCCCGGCGGCCTGTTCTCCGCGACCGGGCCAACCGGCACCCAAACACTCTGGGTCAACGACGAAGGCCGCGATGTCGCCCATACCGATTGCGGATCGTCCTCCGGCGATCAATCCGCCACCGCCGGCCTGGTGATGGAATTCCTGAAATCCGGTCTCGCCACAAAGCATCAGAGCGCACCGGTCAACGGCAAATTCGCCAACTGGCAAGACCTCACCACCAGCAGCCCCGGTTTCGGCGGCATCTTTGTGCAGCTGAACTGAGCCCGCAGGGTGCTCGGGCATAATCGGGAGCGCCATCTCCGTTGACGGGAGATTGCTCAGTCGAAGGTCGCGGCGGCGTCGGTGCCTGAAGGGGCGAGCGCCCGGTATGCAAAGGCCCCAGGTGAGATCATCAGGGCGTAGATGATCGGAGAAATTGGAAGGAAGACCAACATCCCATATTTGGACATGCTTAGGGCGGATGCGATCAATTGGCTCTGTGCGGCGCGCATGGCCTCGGGGCCGACCGCAGCGGCCGCGATGACTTTCATGAGGGCTGGCCCCGTCATAAACCAGACTAAAACAGCCTCCAGGGCCACAAGCGGTATCCAGACTACGAGGACGATGGCCAACAAACGCCAGAAATTGTTCCGTGAAAGCTCCCAGCTGCGCCAAAGGCCGAATCTGTGCTCTCTCACGGCCACGGCGGTTTGAAACGACGACAGCCTGATCCACAGATAGAGCAACAGAAGAAATATCCCGAGTATCAAAATAGGTGTCGCAATGCCGATTGCGCGGGTCATCGCCATCCGGTCCCCGGAGGCCGCAGCCACAATTGCGATGACAATTCCCCCGCCGATCCCCAATGCGAAGATGACGACGAACGAGACGAGGCCCAGCAAAAGCATTCCGCCCAGCACGCGCAACTCAGCAGTGCCTACCGCCAAATAGACGAAACGAGGTCCTTCTCGCAGGCCGAGTGCTTCTTTCGTGACCCCGACCGAGTTCACCGCGATAATGGCCATTTGCAAAATTTCTCCCGCGAGGACTGCAAGTCCGTGGGGAAAATGGCTGGAGCCGGCTGCAGCATCCTCGAGATGTGGAAGCAGGAGAAAATACGAAGAAATCAGAGATAGAAGCATCCACAGCCACAGCACGCCGAGCAATGAAAAATATCTTCGAAAAGCAAACTCGAAGGTTTGAGAAATGACGGTCCCGACCGGAATCCTGTTCACTTTGGCCCCCACAAGCCGTTCCTCGCCATAGCGCGATATCGGCGGATGGAGCAGAGGGTCGCTTTAGAAATCTCGGAGGCGTCGTTCAGTCCTGGCAAATCTGCCTCCTATTGCTCGCTCGCGCCGAAAAATTTCATCGCTTTCAGCGTGGCGAGATTTGCCTTGCAGAATGCGACCTGCGACGGCGCAATCCGGCTGGCCATCTTGGCTGCCACCTGCGGATATTGCACCGCGGTGCATGCGTCCATCAACGCAATGGGAAGAACCGCAGCATCCGCCTTGCTCAAGCCCTGTTTGGCATAGAATGCGAAAACGCGCGGATGATGGTCGAATTTTGCCTCCACCTGCGCCAGCGTGGCGTCAGGCTCGCTGCTCATCGCGTCGCCCTCGGCCTTGAGCGATGGGTCCGATTTCGACGCCACGTCGAACGCATCCATGGCGGCGCTGAAATGGTTCACCTTGTCCATGGTGAGAACATAATCGTGCAGCGTTCTGTCGGTCGCGGGATCGTCGGCCGCGGCGGCTGCGCTTGCAAGCGCTCCTGCGGCGATAATGGCTAGCACCATGCGTCTCATGAAATCTCCCCGAAGTAGCACACCCCGATTCGTTGATGATCCGCATGGAGCGCGCGCTGGCAAGGGCTTGCCGCACGCTTTTCCCAAACGGAGTGGCATCTGCATCGTCGCGCAAGGTCGTGTTAGGGTCGGGTACGCATCGCGCGATCGGTAGGTCCATGGAACGTTTCGCACATCTCGGCCCTCTCGATCGCCGGCGCATGCTGCAGGGCTCGCTCGCCCTGGGCGGCTTCGCAGCAAGCGGCCTGGCGGGGTGCGCGGAATTGGGTGGCCGCCATCAGGCACAGCTCTCGCTCACCGATCAGGTGCCACCGCTGGCGCCGATCCGGGCACGTCTCGACCGTCTGTTCGACATCACGGTCTGCCTGCGCCCCTTTCGTGCCGCGGGACCGCGGATCGAGCCCGAACAGATCGGCGACACGCGGGTGATCCACAATTATGGCCATGGCGGCAGCGGCTGGTCGCTCTCCTGGGGTTCGAGCACGCTGGCGGTGCGGATGGCGATGCAATCGAGCCCGCGCGGGATCGCCGTCGTCGGTTGCGGGGCGCTGGGCCTTACCTCGGCCATTCTGGCGCAGGGCGCCGGCGCGAAGGTCACGATCTATGCGCGCGATCTGTTGCCGCAAACCCGTTCCGCCCGCGCCACAGGCAGCTGGACGCCGGATTCGCGCATCGCCCTTGCGAGCGTGGCCGGCCCGGCTTTCGGTGAGCGGTGGGAGGAGATGGCGCGCATCTCGTTCAAGACCTATCGCTCCTATCTCGGCCTACCGGGCGATCCCGTCGAATGGACCGACCGGTACTATCTGAACGATGCGCTGCCCGGTGCAACTCCTTCTCCGCCCGCACCCGGCGCGCTCGATTTCGCCAATTACCAAGACCGTGTTCGCGACATCATGCCAAAGGCGGAGGTGTTGCCGCCAGGCTCGACGCCGTTCCCGGCGCCGGTCGTGCGGCGTGCCACACAGATGCAGTTCAACATTGCCGACTACGGCCACACGCTGATGAGCGATTTTCTCGCTGCGGGCGGCACGTTTCGGCGCGCCGAATTTCACGCGCCATCCGACCTCGCGGCGCTCCGGGAAAAGGTGGTGATCAACTGTCCGGGCTATGGCGCGCGCGAGCTGATGAAGGATGAGAGCATCGTGCCGGTGCGCGGCCAGATCGGCTGGCTGATCCCGCAGCCAGAAGTGCATTACGGGCTCTATTACGACGGCGTCAGCGTGGTCGCGCGGCGCGACGGCATCGTGGTGCAAATGCTCGAAGGCGGCGACATGAGCGGCTACAATGATGCCAACGAAACTGTCGACCGCGCCGAATCGGAAACCGCGGTGGGAAGGCTCGCGGAATTGTACGAGCGGATGGCGAAGGCGGGGTAAGTCGGCGGCCTTACGATCTGAGGATGGCCAACAACCCGCCCGCGGCGCCTAGCAGAAGCAAAATCGCGACTGCCCCCGGCTTCGCAATCGAAATCCAGAACGAAAATGGATCGTCTGCCCGGGACACTGTCATTGGCGGATTGAGACAGTAGGACTTGCCTCCACGGTAAGGCCAGATCGTGAACGCGCCGACGAGCACACCGACAAAAGCAAGTGCGATCGATGCGCCGTGTTCGTCGCTCATTTGCCGTGGCTACTCTCGGGCGATTGAAGAGCGCCACTGGAACAATTGCAACGCGTGTCTCTTCCCTACTGGCAACTTTATGCAAATCACAATCCGCCTGGATCGGACCTTCCGCCGGCTGCGGGAAATCCCAGGCCGGATTCGTTGAAATTGTGCGCGGAGGCGGCGCGCGCCGTGACGTATTGGAGCAACTCGGCGCGAGCGTCGGAGTAGGCGGGAAGCGTCGCGCCATGCAGTGCCTGATACTCGTCCCGGGCAAGAAACAGCGCATAGGCGTAGACGACGAGTTTCGGATCGAGCCGCAGTTTGCGCACGGCCACGTCGATCTGGGCCCGCGTGAAATACTCGCGGCCGCCATAGTCGCGCTGCAGGCGCGGAGGCAGTTCCTGCGCGTAGCGCTTGAGCGCGCGTCGTTTCCGATAGGCGGCAAACATTGTCGTTCGTCCTTTCCGCGCCCCTGTGGGATTGTGGGCGGCATGGCGCGGCCGAGCCTAATACGGGAAATCCTAAGGATTCGCCTGCAAGGCGGCCTTGACGGCGTCGGCGCAAAAGACGAATTCCCATTTCAATTCGAAGCGTTTACGCTCGCGAACGCAAATGCACGGGAGTCAGTCCATGCGCCGTTTTCGCAGCCATGCCGGCAATCTGGTGGTTCTCGGTGCGATGCTGCTTGCCGCATCGGCCGCAATCGCCCGGGAGAAAACCCTCTACACCTTCACCAACGGGGCCGACGGCGCCAATCCCTTTGCCGGGCTCACGCTCGACAAGGACGGCAATCTTTATGGGGCGGCCAGCAGCGGCGGCGCCGGCGGGCAGGGGACGATCTTCCGCATCGCGCCAGACGGCACATTCGCCGTGCTTTATTCTTTTGCCGGCGGCAATGACGGCGCCACGCCGCTTTCCGCGCCGCTCGTCGACAGCCACGGCAATCTCTACGGCGTCACGGAGACGGGCGGAGGAGCCTGCAACTGTGGTATCGTCTACAAGCTTTCGCCCAAGGGCAAGGAAACGGTGCTGCACGCCTTCACCGGCCAGCCCGACGGCTTCGATCCTTTCGCCCCTCTTGCGATGGACAAGGGCGGGAATCTCTACGGCACCACGCTCGACGGCGGGACATTCTACGGCACGGTGTTCGAACTCGCGGCCGGCGGCGGCGAGAGCGTCCTCTACAGTTTCGGCAATGGCAGCGATGGCGGCAGCCCGTATCCCGGCGTGGCCATCGACAAGCGCGGCGTTCTTCTGGGCTCTACGTCCTTTGGCGGCAGTCACGGCTTCGGCACCGTCTTTCAGCTGACCCCCGGCGGGACCGAAACCGTGCTTTACAATTTCGCCGGCAGCTCCGACGCGGCCAGCCCGACCTCCACGCCGATCCGCGACGCCAAGGGGAATATCTTTGGTCTCGCGAAATTCGGCGGGGGCAGCTGCAATTGCGGCGCCGTCTACGAAGTGAATCGCAAAGGTACCGAGAAACTGATCCACAGTTTTGCCGGTGGCGATGACGGGTTCAGCCCCTCCTATGGCCTCACTGAGGATGCGAGCGGTTCCCTCTATGGCGCAACAGTTGAAGGCGGCGGCTCGAAATGCAGCGGTTATGGTTGCGGTACCGTGTTCGAGATTGCGCCGAACGGGAAAGAGAAAATCCTCTACGCGTTTCAGGGCGCTGCCGATGGCTCCACGCCATATTACGCACCTGTCCTGGACGGTCGGGGCAATCTCTACGGCACGGCCGAATATGGCGGCGCGAACGGTTACGGCACGGTCTACGCAATTACAAGGAAAAGTGTCGCGCAGAGGTGACGAAAGCGGGGATTGCGGATGTCGCCGCAACCCCCGCGGTACGGTCCTGTCCATCAGCCGTAGGTGAACTCCGGCTTGCTCTGTCCGACCTCGATGATGTAGCCGTCTGGATCGCGGATATAGCAGCGCGTCTCGCCATATTTGTCCTTCGGCTCCGTGATGAACACGGCGCCCCTGCTTCTCCACAATTCGTAGCACGCCTGAATATCCGCAACCCGGATATTCATGAAGCTGCTGATCCTGTCCGGGTCGGCGAGGGTGCCGAGCCTGACGGTCGGCTTGTCGGGTGTCGGCCCTCCGCCTGTATTGACGATAAGCCAGGTGTTCGCGATCTCGAGATACCCGGGCGCGCCTTTGTTGTCGCCTCTGCTCAGAATTCGGCCGCCGAAAACCGTTTCGTAGAATCGCAACGATCGTTCGATGTCGGCGACTGTAAGAAAATGCGCGACGGTGAAGCCCTCCCGTGGAGGCATCTCATAATTCTTCTGCTCGGCGCTGCTCATGGTTCACTCCATTTCCGGTCGATGCCCGCCGGTGACTAAACACCCTGGTTGCGCGGCATCAAATCCCTGCTTCGGCCGCAGGGCAAATGGAGGCATGGCGAGCGCCGCCAGGAGCCGGCAACCTTTACGGCGCCGCGCTTCGCAGTCTACGCTTTGCCAAGTTGCAAACCATTGAGGCTCATAATGATGAAATCAATTTTCGTGATCAGCGCCGTGGCGCTGGCGATGGGTGCGGGACAAGCGGCATTTGCGAAGACGATATCGATCTCGTTCGACGGACTGTGCGATGGCATGGACATCATCGTGGACAAGACCAACGGCACCGCGCTCGAAACCGGAAATGGCTGCGACCTGAATGCAAATTTCGGCGCCGGAACCATCGGCAAGGCCAAGCGGCGGGGAAACGCCATTACCTTCGGCGTCAATCTGAGCGAGAAGGGTGGCTCCGCCTATCAGTACATCTACGTCATCTCCTACCCGCTGGTCACCGGCGCAACCTGGAGCAACTTCTTTACCACCGACGGAAAGACCCTGACGCGGGGCGCCATCGGCACCTACACGGTAACCGACGGGGTTGCACGAGATGCGCGCGGGCTTGGGAGTTCCACCGACCGGCCGAAGTGAGCGGCTTCCACGCGCCATCGAAGGCCAATGAGACAGCCTTTGCCGATGCGGTCGAGGACGTGTTCGCTGCGGCGCTCCGTCTTATCGAATGGCTGGAGACGAGCGCCTCGCCGCGCAACCGCGACGACGAAGCGATCAAGGCGAAGCAGCGCGCTGCAGCGCGATTCGGGCGACCGGCTTCAGCCTGACGGCGAGCACGCTCCCAAGATTTGATCGAAATGCGCGGGGGCAGGTGGTTTTCCTGCCCCCGACGCTAAAGCCAGACTTACTGTACCGTGACCGCGACGGGCTTCGACGGGATGCCGTTGGCGATGACGACGAGCGTGCTCGAACCGGTTTCCATGCTCGCGGGAACATCGAAATTCGTCGAGACGGTTTGCTTGCCGGTCGCAACTCCCATGGTGCTGTGATCATGGGTGCGTGCATAGAACACGTGGCCTGTGGACCCGTTGGTGATCTGCACCAGCGGATAGTTGGTGCATGACTGGTACTCGTCACCCATTCCGCCGCCGGCCTGCGACAAGCCATTAAACTGCGTCCCGGAGATCGGGTAGGTGTCGCCGCGGGTTACCGTGGAAGGAGAATTGGAGATCTTGGGTTGCCACGCCGCCTTGTAGGTGCCGGTGCTGTTATAGACCTCGGAGCCGATCAGGATCTGCCCGTTCGGCAGCACCGTCATGAGGCCACCCCCCCTGAGCTTGGCATCCGTAAAGGTGGTGCCGTCCCAGATGTACAGTTCGCCGCCCTCGCCTGCGACCATGGCATCGCCGTTGGTCAACAATGTGGCGAAGCTGTCGCCGGCCGAGTCATGATTGGGGAAGTCCGGGCCGGCTGCCCAGCCGCTTCCCGGCGTGTAGATCGCCGTGTGGCTGGTCGCGCCCGTGGCGAACACGGTTCCGTCCGGCATCAGGACCGCCGGGCCGATCTCACCGGGCGGATAGTAGCACTTGTTCTTGGGCGGGTAGGGTAGGCAGCATTCCTTGTGCGGGGAGCAGTCCGGTGCCGCCAGTGTGGCGACGGTGCTTCCAAAACTCGTCCACGCTCCCTTGGAAGAGTCATAGTCCTCGGAGTTCGGAGCTGCCTTGACGTCCTCGGTAAGGACAGTGCCGTCGGGCATCAGCGTCCAGGTCTCTTCCGAATTGAAATCGGCCTTTCCCGCGTAGTCGACTTCGGTCCATGTCATGGTGGCCGGATCGAGCATCGCGCCGCGCTTGTGCAGCTTGTCTCCCAGGAGGAATTTTCCGTCCGGCAGCACGACCGAAGGGGAATCGCCGATATTTTCCCAATGCTTCGGCGGTTTGACCGGCGTCCAGGTCTGCTTCAGGGGATCGTAGACTGCGCCCAGATTGGTCAGCGCGAATCCGCCGAAATTGTACTCGCCGCCTTCCATCAGGACGCGCCCGTCGGCCAGAACCTGCGAGGCATTCGCCGATGGCGAATAGCCCCCTTGAAGGCTTCCCACCTGCTTCCAGGTACCGTTCACGTAGCTTCCGGTGTTGTCGGGCGTCAGCAAATAGAAATCCGATCCCTGGTTGCCCTGGGCGAGAACCGTGCCGTCGGTCAGCAGAAAGGTCAGCTGTGCGCCATCGGGTGGCTGGTTCTTGAGTTGCTGGATCGATTGCGCCGCAGCAAGGCTCGGCACCGCCGCAATCACCGCGGCTATCAGAAAGCGAAGCTTCATCGATGGAATCCCCTTTTGAGCGCTCCGCGATCCCCCAAGGGCCGGAACAGCACGGCCACCATATCCGACTTTTGGGGTGGCTTCGAGATGGTTTCGCGATGATGCCGGGCGCCCGCGCGGGCCTCATCCGGCCAAGGACTTTCCGGGGGGCGGCGGAAGACAAACGAAAACTGATCTGTTCGATCGGCGGGGCCGCATCTTGACGCGGCGTACTTACGCCCATATGTAACTGTGGCGTTATGGAGATGCCGCCATGCCTGTCGAAGCTTCGAAATCCAGAACGGCATCGGGACACAAGGGACGGCACCGCATTGGCTCGGACAGAGAAAAGGTGCATCGCCTCTTCGACCTGAAGGGTGAGCAGGCGGCACTGCAATTCGCCACGAAAAGCGGACTCGATCCCGACACGGTTCGCCGGTGGCTCGGCAGCTTCGCCAAATCGTCCCGGGCGGCGAAGCCCGCGCCGCCGGCGCGGATCAGTATTCGCGACCTGCAGAAAATCTCGGGAGAAGCGATCCGCGGATTGCGCGGGCCCACGCCGATCAAATCGGGAGAGACCACGGTGGCACTGCTGATTCCGCTGACGGCCGCCGATCCCTACCGGCTCGCGGCTGTTCTTGGGCAGGCCGAAGCGCTCGCAAAGTCTCACGATGCGGCGATCGACGATGTGGCGCTGGCGCAATTCGGCGACGTCGATCCGGTCAACTGGTCGGGCGAGGAGGTTCGCAAACTCAAGGGCGGCCGGGGACGGCGATGAAAACGCCGTCGGCCAGCCTCGTGGTGGATGCGGCGGTCTTGGTCGCCGTCGTGCGCGGGAGAAGTTCTGGCGCGATTCTGGAGGCACAGAAAGTCGCCACGCTCATCACTACCGACCGCGTCGTGCAGGAGGCGCGCCGGCGCCTTGAATTCGGATTGCAACGCCCGGAGCTCCTCGATCTGCTCGATGCGCTGCTGGAGCAGATTACCATCATCCCGGTTGCGGCCCTGGAGACGTTGCTGCCCGAAAGCGAAGCTGCGCTCCGCGACGCGATCGCCGGACGCAACGGCGCGATGCGCGACGCGCACATGCTGGCGCTTGCGAGGGCCGTGGACGCAGATATCTGGACAGCGGATCGCGAGTTCGCCGGAACGGGTGTCGCGACCTGGTCGACGCCAAACCTGCTGCGCAGCCTGGCCCATGCGGAAGCCGAGCGAGGCTGATTCCCTGCCGGGCGGTCACGCCTTCAACACTTTCCTGAGCGATGTCTCGATGTCGCCGCCGCAATATGCGTCGCCATAGTCCTTGCGCGCCCTGGTGGCGAGCCTGGCGAGAGGCGGCAATGAAGCGACGCGTCGCGTCAGGCCGGCCGTAAGAGGCGCGGCCTCTTCGAGGATCGCCGCGATGGCGGGGAAGCGGTCGGCCATGGTGCCCCAGAGCGTGGCCGTCACCACATCCACGATGCCCGCAGATGTCTCGCCCAGCAGGAAGCCCGCTTCCGCTTGCAGGCCATGGCGCAGGCCCGTCTCCTCCCAAAGCGAAAGCCATTTCTTCAGACGCGGCACGAATTCCTGCCAGCGCTTCCGCGTCCACATCAGGCGGCCGCCATCGAGCGTGATCTCGTCGAGCACGTCATTGGCGTCGGCCACGATCTTGAGCGTCATCGCGCGGAGCGCCGGCGTGGCGGGCAGAAGATCGAGCGTCTCGCCCAGATAGAGGAGGATGGCGGGCATCTCGGCGATGGCGACATCGGCCTTTTTGTCGATCAGGAGAGGCGGCCCCATGAAGGGCACCGGCATTTTTGCGGGCATCCCGCCCATCAGCTTTGCGATCGCTTCGTCGCCCGCCTCGGTCCAGCGCTGCCCGGCATGCGCCAGCACTGCGCGCACAAACTGACCGCGGAACGGCACGGACCAGTAATAGAGTTTGTAGTCGGACATGATGCGGTCTCCGGGTCAGGGCAGGGCGTGTGTATAACGCCGGGCAGGTGGAGCTGGCCGTTCGACGCCAGCCAGGCATCTAAATTATTTCACCTTGGCCGGGCTTGACCCGGCCACCCAGAAGCCGCGCACCGCTTGACGGCAGCTTCGTCATGGATGGCCGGGTCAAGCCCGGCCAAGGTGACAAAAAGGCTGCCTGGAAACCTTGTTCGTCAGCGGATTTCGAAGACCGTGCCGAAACCGTTGACGCCGGCAGCCGC
Organism: Rhizomicrobium sp.; assembly: GCA_036490345.1. GTDB lineage: Bacteria > Pseudomonadota > Alphaproteobacteria > Micropepsales > Micropepsaceae > Rhizomicrobium. The sequence goes on from DASXEA010000020.1 coordinate 122,719, forward strand.
ACTTGTGCCGTAGACCGCGTTTTTCTTGCCGAGGATCAGACCGCCATAAGGGTTGGCGCCATCATTGCCGTTGGCAAAGTTGTAGAGCACCGTCTCGTCGCCATTGGGTGCCAGTTTGAACACCATGCCCACGCCATGGCCGCCTCCATTGATGGTAGTGCCGTACAGATCGCCTTTCTTGTCGGCGACCACGCCGGCATAGGCTGTCGCGCCGTCCGAGCCGGCGCCAAAACTGTGCAGGATCGTCTCGGTCAGGTCCGGCGCCAGACGGAACACCGTGCCGCCATTGCTGGTGCCGCCGAATTTCGTCGTGCCGAACAGATTGCCCTTTTTGTCCATGAGCAGCGAGGCCTCGGGATAGGCCGCGTCGATGCTGTTGCCGGTGAAGGCATAGAGCACGCTCTCATTGCCCGCGGAATCGATCTTGTAGATCGTGCCGCAATCGCACGTGCCGCCGCCCTGATAGGTGGCGCCGAAGAGATTGCCCTGGCCGTCCAGGGTCACGCCGGCAAATGGAAAGGCGCCGTCGCTGCCCTCGGCGAAGACGTGCAGCACCGTCAATTTGCCCTTCGGCGACAGCTTGAACACGATGCCGCAATTGCAGGCGCCGCCGCCCTCGGTTGTGGTGCCGTAGAGATTGCCCTGCTTGTCCAGAATGAGTGTGTCATAGGGCGTGGCGCCATCGGTGCCGCCCAGGAACGTATGCAGCACGCTTTCATTGCCCGCGGTGTCGACCTTGAACACCACGCCGCAGTTGCAGGATGGCTGGCCGCCAGAATAGGTGGTGCCGTAAAGATTGCCCTTCGAATCCGCAACGAGACCGCCAAAGGGGATGCCGCCTTCGCTGCCATCGCTGAAGGCATGCAACACCGTTTCGGTGCCGTCCGGCGCCAGCTTGAACACGGTGCCGACACCGACTGTGCCGCCCGTGGTGGTTGTGCCGTAGAAATTGCCGGCCTTGTCCTGGATCATGCTCGAAAAGGGGCTGCCGCCGCTCGTGCTGTTGCCTTCGAAACTGTAGAGCACGGTGAATTTCGTCTTTTTCGGTGCGGCGTGGCCGGACGCGGCGCAAAGCATGAAGGCCATGCCGGCCAGCGACAGGGCGATGAGGTTCAGGATTCGAGACATGGCTCCCCCTTGAGGTCCGTAGCGGGGCATGGTGCCCCCGCCACAACCTACTGTAGGGGGATTTCTGCCGATCCGACAGGTCCCACGGACGGTGACCGGCATTTCCGTGGCCGCCTGTCCCCTTCGGGGGTGGCGAAAGCGGGGCAAAGCCTTTATGCACACGGCCGCACTCAGACAGGGATTTTCCATGCACGCGACTTCGATTGCCATGGCGGGGCTGCTCGCTCTCGCCGCCGCCACGCCCTTGGCCATGGCGGTAACGCCGGTCCAGGCTGCCCAGCCGGACCAGTTCAAGATGACCGACACCCAGGTCGGCACGGGCGCGGTCGCCGCGCGCGGCCATGACGTGACGGTCAACTATACCGGCTGGCTCTATGTGAATGGCGCCAAGGGCAAGAAATTCGATTCCTCATTCGATCACGGCCAGCCCTTCACCTTCCCGCTCGGCGCGGGCCGCGTCATTCCGGGCTGGGACAAGGGTGTTGCCGGCATGAAGGTCGGCGGCAAGCGCACGCTGATCATCCCTGCCGAGATGGGCTATGGCGCCATGGGCACGCCCGACGGCACGATCCCCGGCGGCGCCACGCTGATCTTCGATGTGGAACTGCTGAAAGTCTCCTGAACACGCTTTCGGTACCTCCCTCGCCGCCAGGCGGGGGAGGGTTTGCGTTGCCGTGTCGAAGCGGGTGGTGAGGCCAAAACGGATTGGCGGGGGACCTGAATGGCGACCGATCCAACACTTGCGATTGCGCTGCTCGCGCCGGGCGCGATTGCGGCCATCACCTTTCACGAAGCGGCGCATGGCTATGTCGCCCGCTATTTTGGCGACAACACGGCTGCTCTTCGCGGGCGGGTGACGCTCAATCCCCTCAAGCACATCGATCTCTTCGGCACGATCCTGCTCCCCGCCATGCTTGTCGCCCTGAACACCGGCTTTGTCTTTGGCTATGCCAAGCCGGTGCCGGTCAATCCCAACGCGCTCGCGCACCCGAAGCGCGACATGATCTGGGTTGCGGCGGCCGGACCGGCGATGAACGTGGTATTGGCACTCGTCTCCTTTCTTCTGATCTTTCCCGCCAAACTGACAGGCCTGCCGGTCGAACGATGGCTCGTGCCGGTGCTGCTCAATTCGATCCTCATCAATGTGTTGCTCGCCATCTTCAACCTGATCCCGCTGCCGCCTCTGGACGGCGGAAAGGTCGCGATCGGATTGCTGCCGGAATCGCTGGCCGAGCCGTTCTCCAAAGTGGGGCGATATGGCTTTCTGATTCTCATCGGATTGCTCGTCGTGCTGCCGTCGGTTGGCAAGAACGCGGGAGTCGATCTCGACATTTTTGACTGGATCGTCGCGCCACCCGTGCGCTTCGTGATGGGACTGGTGCGCAGCGTGGCACTCGCGCGTTAGCAGCGGCATGCGCGAGAACAAAACAGAAATTATACATCTGCCCATGCGTCTCCAAACCTTTGGAATCGGTCGATATCGTTCAAGGTCTCGAAGATTGTAACGCGGCGAACATCGGCATGTGGCCCCGGAACGTGCGGGAGCACTCAAAGGCGCTACGCGCCGCCTGCCATCATCGTTTCCTCCAATCGAATGACCCAATAGATTGCAAAGAAATCGACCATCATCAGCGGAAACAGGATCGCTAGCAGCGGAACTGGATAAGGTCCATTACTCCACGGTACGGCGAGGACTAAAGCGGCCTGAACTGCTGCAATAACCAGCATCGAGCACCAAAACCAGGTCCGTTCCCTCAAATCCCGGAATAACTGGAAAGCACCTATCAATACATACAAAGCTGCGCCGCCGGCGACGGCCCTGCCACCATCACCAATATAATCGAACACGATATAAACACCTGCAGCTGGCAGCATCGCCAGCACGATTGCTCTGTTCGTGAGATGGGTTATCCTTTTATCGAAAGTCATGCCGCTCATTGGTGACTCACACGGCCATTGAAATCAGTGACAGCGGCGCTCTTGAGAACGACGGGCCGGTAGTGTCTGGAATGCGGAGTATCAACCCGGATGCGGGGTCCTGGGCTCTCATATGCGGTGACGTAGACGAATGGCATTCTCTTTTTTGCTTACGGGCGACGCGCGGCAATGGTTCGTGGCTTCTACGCTACGCGCTACAGGTTAGACTGAGCCGCCAAACTTGACCGCTGGTCGCTTCGGGCGCTTGACGCGCGAGGCGAAAATTGTCATACTGATTTGGTTCGTAATCAAACTGGTCAAGATTGTCAAATCCGGTGGCCAGCCAAGCGGAACGACGGGTGAAACTTTCCCTGCTGCAGGGAAAAAAGCAGGGAAGTTTTGAAAAAACCGCCAGTCATTTGCGTAACGCGTTGAATCTGCAAAGTTTTTCGAAACCGGAAGTCGGGTAGCAGGGAAACGGGCAGGGAAGGCCCCTCCGTCGCGCCGCTCTGCGTCGCGCCACCTCCCCACGCTTTGCGTGAGGAGGAAATCCTTCACCGCCCTCCCCATGCAGGCACGGGAGGAAAGAGTCGTATTCCTCCCCAACGTCCGTTGGGGAGGTGTCGCGTCCGCAAAGCGGGGGCGACGGAGGGGTTGGTTACACCGCGCCGGCGCGTTGGGCGAAATGCCAGCCGCGTTCGGCGAGCGGGCGCACGCCTTCGGCGTTGCGGGCGGCGTCGGCGCTGGCGGCGGTGCCGTCGCGCACGCGGCCCACAATCCCCTGCAGGATGCCGGCGAGGCGGAAGAAATTATAGGCCGCGTAGTAATCCATGTTGGGCGTGGTGGTGCGGCCAGTGCGCCGGCAATACATCGCCACATACGCCTCCATGGTGGGAATGCCGAGCGCTTCGAGATCGTGATCCATCAGGCTCGATGTGCCGCCGGCGGTGCGGAAGGCGGGCGGCATCTGCCATTGCATCAGATGATAGGTGAAGTCGGCCAGCGGATCACCGATGGTGGAGAGCTCCCAGTCGAGCACGGCCACGACGCGCTGCTCGGTCGGATGCAGGATCATGTTGTCGAGCCGGTAATCGCCATGCACGACGCAGGAGCGCTCCTCCGGCGGCAGATGCTGCGGCAGCCATTCCATCAGTCTCGTCATCTCGGGAATGTCTTCGGTCTGCGAGGCGAGATACTGCTTCGTCCAGCGCGCGATCTGGCGGCCGATATAATTGCCGGGCTTGCCGAAATCGCCGAGGCCGAGCGCTTCGTAATCGAGCATGTGCAGTTGCGCGAGCGTGGCGTTCATCGCGTCATAGACTTCGAAGCGTTCCTTCGGCGTCAGATCGGGCAGCAGCGCGCCCCAATAGATGCGGCCCTCGACGCATTCCATCACATAGAAGCTCGTGCCGATGATGCTTTCGTCTTCGCAGAGCACATAGGGCTTCGCGACCGGAAAGCCGGTGGGATGAAGCGCGGCGATGACGCGGTATTCGCGGTCGACCGCATGCGCGGAAGGCAGGAGCTTTCCCGGCGGCTTGCGGCGCAGCACATAGGCGCGGCTGGGCGTGACAAGCCTGTAGGTGGGATTGGATTGGCCGCCCTTGAATTGCTGCACGGTGAGCGGCGTCTCGAAATCGGCGATCTCATGGGCGAGATACTCGGCCAGCGCCTTCTCGTCGAAGCGGTGCGCGTCGGTCACGTCCCTGGTGCCGGAAAAGCGCTCCTGGCGGTCGTCGGCCGCAATGTCCGTCATGCGATGCTCCCTGTCGGCATCATTGTTGGCCGCCATGCGCAAGAAAGAAAGGGGTTCACGCAGAGACGCAGAGGCGCAGAGGGTTTTGAGGAATTGTATGGGCGAGCAAGCCCGTCGCGATGTCTCGCTGCGCGCGAAGGCGCGCCATGAACCTTCGTGTTCTTTGTGACTTTGTGTTCAAATTCCTCTGCGTCTCTGTGTGAATTGGTTTTCGTCAAGTCGGAACTGCTCGCGATGCGTCGCCACCCCCTCACCCCGGCCCTCTCCCCCACATGCGTGTGGGAGGGGGAGATAAAATGAGCATCTGTTTGCACGCTGCCGTTCGTGTGGGAGAGGGAGACAGGCTGCAGTTCTCTTGTTCTCTTGTTCCCTCTCCCCCAGTTTTTGGGGGAGAGGGCAGGGTGAGGGGGCGGTTGGGAAGACTCGCACGGCGAGACAAAGACGCAGTGCTCACGGCGCAATGCGCGTTGCGGCGAGCGTCTGGCCGTCGATCTTGCCGCGGATTTCGGCCTGGGCGTCGGTCGCGCGGTCGTCCCAGGAAATCCGCAGCGTGCCCGCATGATCGCGCGCCGCGAGCGGCTTGGTCACGCACACGATATCCTCAAACTCTCTGTGGCTCCGTTGCTCTGTGTGAAACCTCTTTTCACGCGTCTTCGTGTTCTTTGTGTCTTTGTGTTCAAATTTCGTAGTTCCGTCTGACCACCTGTCTTCTGGTTCTCCGCGCCTTTGCGTCTCCGCGTGAATCGCTTTCTGTTATGGCGGCATTCCCGAGCCGGATGGATTCGCAATGCGTCGCCGCCCCCTCACCCCGGCCCTCTCCCCCACATGCGTGTGGGAGAGGGAGAGACGCTCTTGTTCTCTTCTTCCCTCTCCCCCAGTTTTTGGGGGAGAGGGCAGGGTGAGGGGGCGGTTGGGAAGACTCGCACGGCGAGACAAAGACGCAGTGCTCAGGGCGCGATGCGCGTTGCGGCGAGCGTCTGGCCGTCGATCTTGCCGCGGATTTCGGCCTGGGCGTCGGTCGCGCGGTCGTCCCAGGAAATCCGCAGCGTGCCCGCATGATCGCGGGCCGCGAGCGTGACATGCGCCGCGATGTGTCCGGTCAGCTGATTCCAGGCGACGGTGCCTGAGACAGCAAGATCGTCGGTCCATTTCAGCGCCTTCAGATCGAATGCGTAGCCGGTTGAGGTGTGCGAGATCCGAAAGCTGCCGCCGCGCAGTCCCAGATCGCTGCCGCCGAGTGCTACGCCGTAGCGCGCCAGTGCATCGCCAAGGGTTTCCGCCGCAGCAGACGCGAGCGTCAGGGCGGCGGGGCCGGCATTGTTGCCCGCTGCAGCGGTGGCGGGCGCCACATCCTTCCAGTGTGCGGCAAAGGCCGGCACCGTGCGCACCGGCCGGATATCGGCGAGGCATGACGTGTCCGGCTTCTGTCCGCCGGACGCGACGAAGGCGAGCACGATCGGGCCCGCGCAGCGCGCCAGATCGCCGCCGAAAGACGGCACATGCACGCCGCCATTGCCGATGGCCGTCTCATGCACCGTGTTCGGAACCTCGAGATAGGTGGCGTTGGGGAACAGCGCCGCCGTCCAGCGTCCTTCCTTGGGCGATGTCACGGTGTCGAGTTCGCCGGAGAGGACGAGAACGGGCACGGCGGGAAATATCGCATCCTTGCGCACCGGCCTGCCGGGATGCGCCCAGTCCGGCGCGTGGGGCCATGCCTGGCAGAGATTCAGGCCTTCGGGGTTGGCGGGTGCGTGAATGGCTTCGTCGAGCCGGAACGGCGCGTAGATGTGCGGGTCGTTCGTTTCCGTTGTAGCGAGGCTCGCCTCGTATTGTGTGTGGCGCTTCGTTTCGTCGTCGCGCATGTCGTAAAGCTGCGCGTAGTCCGCACACACCACCGCCAGTTCGAGGCCGACGCTGAATTCATCGGGTGGCCCACCCGTATCCTCGCCGTCGGTCGCTTCGGCGACGAGGCGCAACAGTGGCAAGGAATCGCCGGATTGGAGCCATGCCCGTCCCGCGGCATCGATGTCGCGATAGGCGGTGAAATTGTTGCCGGCATTGGCGATGATCGTGAAGATAGCGGAGGCATCTGCGGTGACGTTGCGCATCTCGCCCGAGGCGCCTGGCGCGCGGCCGCTGACCGGCGTCTGGCGCAGCGACGCCACCAGCGCCTTGAATCGCTCCTTCTCGTCGCCACCCAGCGCCTGACAGGATGGCGAGCGTTCGCAGGCGAGCGCGAACGCCGCCGGTCCGTTCTCGATCTCGCTCTGGAAATAGGGATCGTCGCCGACCGGATAGGCGCTGTCGAGTATCACAGTGCGCAGCAGGTCGGGATGGCGCACCGCAAACACTTCGCCGAAGAAGGTGCCGTAGCTGTCGCCGTAATAATCCACGCTGTCGATGGCGAGCGCGGCCAGCACGGCCGCGACGTCGTCGGCGGCATAGGCCGAACTGTAGAGCCAGGACGCGTCTCCGAGCTTGCGGCCGCAGGCGCGCACGGCTTCGAGCCCGCCACCCCGCTGGACGCCGTGGCAGGCGATGGCAGCGGAGCGTCCGGTGCCGCGCTTGTCGATCAGCACGATGTCGCGGTGGTCGCGCAGCGGCGCAAACAGCCGCACATAGCCGGCGCGCGAACCCGTGGTCGAATAGCCCGGTCCGCCTTCCTGCGCGATGACGACGCCCTGGCGCGCGCGCGACGTGTCCGTATGCGGATAGAATTCGAAGCCGATGGTGATCCTGCCCGCGACATGACCGTCGGGATCGAGCGGGCGGGTGATGCTGCCGCAATATCCGTCCAGTTCCGTAAGGCATTTGGTGAGGGTCAGCGAACCGACCTTGATCGTGTCGGCATGCGCCGGAAGGGCAAATGCGAGACAGAGTCCCAGCGCGGCGAAACAATTTCGGATCATGCGATCGTCTCCGCAGCGTGCCGCGCAATCGCGCGCGATCCGATGTCGCGCCGGCAGAATCCGTCCGGCCAGTCGATGCGAGCGACCGCGTCATAGGCGCGCGCCTGCGCTTCGGCGATGTTCGCGCCGCGCGCGCAGACATTGAGTACGCGTCCGCCGGTGGCGATCACATGTGCGCCTTCGCGTTCGGTGGCGGCATGGAAAATCTGCACGCCGGGCAGGCGCGCGGCGTCGTCGAGCCCGTGGATTTCGGAGCCTTTGGCGTAGTTACCGGGATACCCCTTCGCCGCCATCACCACGGCGAGCGCGGCGTCCTCGTGCCAGCGCAGATCGAGATGGGCGAGCTGTCCGTCGCGCGCCGCGAGCAATGCGGTCAACAGATCCGATTGCAGCCGCATCATCAGCACCTGGCATTCGGGATCGCCGAAACGGCAATTGTATTCGATCAGGCTGGGCTCGCCGTCCTTGATCATCAGCCCGGCATAGAGCACGCCCATGTAAGGCGTGCCGCGTTTGGCCATCGCAGCGATCGTGGGTTTCACGATGCGTGCGAGCGCTTTCTCCTGCACCTCTTGCGTCAGCACCGGCGCAGGGCTCACGGCGCCCATGCCGCCGGTGTTGGGGCCTTCATCGCCGTCGAAGGCCCGCTTGTGATCCTGCGCGCCGGCAAGCGGCAGCACATGCGTGCCGTCGCTCAGCACGAAGAGACTCGCTTCCTCGCCGTCCAGATGTTCCTCGATCACGATCTCGTCGCCATGCTTCACGAGCATTGCATCGATCGCGCGTTCGGTCGTCGCCCAATCGCCGGAGACGACGACGCCTTTGCCGGCGGCGAGTCCGTCGGCCTTGATCACCACACGGTCGCCCAGCGTCTTCGCAAAGGCCTTCGCGGCATCGCGCGCATGGTGGCGCTGATAGGCGGCGGTCGGAATGCCATGCTCGGCGCAAAGATCCTTTACATAGCCCTTGGAGCCTTCGAGCTGCGCCGCGGCGGCGCTTGGTCCGAAGGCGCGAATGCCGGCCGCTTCGAGGCGATCCCACAGCCCGTCCACCAGCGGCGCTTCCGGGCCGATCATCACGAAATCGATCGCGGTGTCTTTTGCGAACCGGACCAGCGCCTCCGTATCGGAGATCGCGATGGCGACACGCTCGGCCACCTCGCCAATGCCCGCATTGCCTGGCGCGCAATAGAGGCGGCCGATCAACGGGCTTGCCGCCAGCGCCCAGGCCAGAGCGTGCTCGCGGCCGCCGGACCCGATCAATAATACTCGCACGCAGCATTCCTCCATCGATCCCGGAAGCTTCCCCTCACCCCCGCCTTCGCAACGGCATACGCGAGTCTCGCACCCCTCTCCCGCAAGGAGAGAGGAGCAATATCGCGCGTTGCATCAAGGCCGGCTTGCAGAACGCTGTGTTCCTCCTCTCCCCTTGCGGGAGAGGGAGGCAGGGCTGGCACTTTCCGTCGCGAAGGCGGGGGTGAGGGGACCTCCGGAAAAAATCCAAAACGCATCTCGCCCGTGTTCCTATATCATCTGTGAATCATGCCGGAACCGGATAAACGGGCCAACCTGCCCGAATTCAGCGTCAGCGAGATTGCCGCCGCCCTCAAGCGGACGGTCGAGAGCGCCTTTCCGTTCGTGCGGGTGAGGGGCGAGATCAGCGGTCTCAAATTCCATTCTTCGGGCCATGTCTATTTCGACCTGAAGGACGAGAAGGCGGTGATCAATGCCGTCATCTGGCGGGGCACGGTCGGCGGGCTGAAGCAGCGGCCGGAACAGGGGCTCGAGGTCGTCTGCACCGGCCGGGTGTCCACCTATGCGGGCTCGTCGCGCTACCAGCTCATCGTCGAGCAGGTCGAACTTGCAGGCCTCGGTGCGTTGATGGCGATGCTCGAAGAGCGCAAGAAACGGCTCGCCGCCGAAGGCCTGTTCGCCGAGAGCCGCAAGAAGGCGCTGCCGTTTTTGCCCGGCGTGATCGGCGTGGTGACGTCGCCCACCGGTGCGGTGATCCGCGACATCATGCATCGCCTCGAAGCGCGCTTTCCGCGGCACGTGCTGCTCTGGCCGGTCGCGGTGCAGGGCGAACGCGCGGCGGCGGAAGTGGCGGCGGCCATTCGTGGCTTCAACGCGCTCGAAGCCCATGGCGCCATTCCGCGGCCCGATCTGCTGATCGTGGCGCGCGGCGGCGGCTCGGTCGAAGATCTGATGGCCTTCAGCGAAGAGATCGTGGTGCGCGCGGCCGCGGAAAGCGTGATCCCGCTCATCTCCGCCGTGGGCCATGAGACCGATACGACGCTGATCGATTTCGCCTCCGACCGCCGTGCGCCGACGCCGACCGCCGCGGCCGAAATGGCGGTGCCGGTGCGCAGCGAATTGCTGGCGCAGACGTTCGACCTTGAGCGGCGGTATCAGCGCTGCTTCCTGCGCGGCCTCGAAGACAGGCGCAAACATGTGCAGGCGCTGGCGCGGGCCTTGCCGCGCGCCGACCAGTTGTTCGGCAACGTGCGCCAGCGCTTCGATCACGCGGCCGAACGGCTCGGCCATGCGCTGGGGCGCAATCTGGCAGAACATCGCCGGGCACTGGCCGAATCCGCGGCGCTTTTGCGCCCGAATGCGATCGCGCGACTGGTCACGGTGGGGCAGGAACGCGTGGACGGTCTCGAACGCCGCCTTGTGCGCTCGCAGGAGATCCGGCTGCGGCGGCTGGGCGACCGGCTGGATTCCTCGGGCCGCCTGCTGGAGCTGGTCAGTCACCGCTCGGTGCTGGAACGCGGCTTCGTGCTGGTGCGCAGTCAGGACGGCGCGATCCGGCGCCGCGCAAAAGCCGTGGGCGAGCGCGAGCATCTGTCGCTGGTCTTCGCCGATGGCGAAGTGGGCGTGCAGGCCGACGGCGCGAAGCCGCCACCCAAACCGCCGCCCAAACCGAAAGCGAATTCCCGGCCCGACGACCGCCAGGATACGCTGCTCTGATTTTTTGCTCCTCCCCGCTTCGCTTTCCGTCGCTGGGAAGGAACCCGATCATGACCCGTTCCCGACATATTTGTCGTACCAGCCGAGCATGCGTTCGAACATGTCGATATTGTACGAGCCCTTGCGCGGCGAATGGCCTTCGTCGGGATAAAGTACCATCTGCGTTTCGACGCCGAAGTGCTTGAGCGCACGATACAATCCCTTCGACTGCCCGACCGGATTGGCCTCGTCGTCCACGCCGTCGACGATCAGGGTCGGCGTGTGCGCATGGCGGATATAGGTCGAGGGCGAGTTGCGGGCGTAAACATCGGGATGTTCCCAGGGCGTGCCGAAACCCCATTCGTCGGCTGCCGGCTCGTCCTCGGTTTCGAATTCCGCCTCCTGGTCGAACACGCCGGCGCCGACAAAGGCCGCCTTGAAGCGATTCGTCTGGGTCGTCGCCCATTCGCTCATCTCGGCGCCATAGGACCAGCCGCCGATCGCCAGCCGGTCGGGATCGGTCTCGCCTTGCGCGATCACCGAATCGAGCACGGCCAGGAGATCCTTGTAGTCGCCGCCGCCCCAATCGGCCTTGTTGGCCATCTCGAAGTCCTCGCTATAGCCGCCCGAGCCTCGCGGATTGACGAGCAGCACCTCATAGCCATGCGCCGCCATCAACTGGCCAAACGCCTGTTCCCAGCCATAGCCTGTCGTGAAATTGGCACCCGGCCCGCCATGGACCCACAGCAGCAGCGGATACTTTCCATGCGGCGCGGGAAGGGCGGGTTTTATCAATGCGGATTCGATATCGGTGCCGTCGAAACTGCGCGTATGAAAGATTCGGGCTGGCGAGAGATGGATGTCCGCCGCAGCCGCTTGCATCTCGCCCAATTGGCGGATGCTGCCTTTTGCGTCCCGCAGATAGAGTTCGGGAAGATGCGCGAAATCTTCGCCGACAAAGGCGATGCGCCCGTCGTGCGCGACATCGAAGGCGTCGACGGAGAGCGGCAGATCGATCTTCGAGGCCGCGCCGCCCACGGGAAGGCGCCAGAGGCGATTGTAAAATCCATCGAGAACGCGCAGCCAGATCGTGTCCTGCGCATGCCATTTTACGTCCGCGACGGCGAGGCCCGGATTTTGCGACACATCGTGCAGGTCCTTGCCGCTGCCGACAAAAAGATCGCGCGGACTGGGGCCATGTTTGACCGTCGAGCGCAGCGCGAATTGCGTCCGGTCGGGAGACACGAGCAGTCTCTCGAAGGGCTGCGGCGGCTGCGCGACAAGTGTGGTTGCGCCGTTTGCCGTGGCAATGGCGTAAACGGAATCGTCGAACTCTTCGACGCGCGGCGTGTCGGTCGCGACGGCCAGAATTCGCGACGGCGTCTGCCACTGGAATTCGTCGATCCGCAATCCCGCGCGGGACAGCGGACGCGTGGTCTTCGCCGCAATGTCGAGGATCCGCAAACGCGACAGGCTCTTGTCGTCATCGGCGAGTTGCGGGCCGGTATCTTCGTCCGGCGCATCGTCGTCCTTCGCGAGATAGGCGATGCTGCGGCCATCGGGAGACCAGTCGAACGAATCCACGCCCCATTTGCAGGCTGTCAGCGCCACCGCATCGCCGCCCGATGACGGCATCGTGTAGACCTGTGTCTTGCCGCCGCGATTGGACAGAAACGCGAGCGTCTTGCCGTCCGGCGACCAGAGCGGTGCGCGTTCCGATTTGCCATCCGGCGTCAGCGCATGCAGGGCGCCCGTTGCGACATCCATGACGGAGAGATGCGGCCGGTAATCCCAGCGATAGCTCACGGACAGGAAGGCAAGCCGGGACCCGTCGGGCGAGAAGGCGAGGTTGCCGATCCGCACAAAGCCCAACGCCTGTTCTGGCGTCATGGCCTGTTCGGCGCGGCTGGCCGGCGCCGTCAGCATCAGGCAGGCGGCCCATAGCGCAGGCCCGAGACAGCTTGTCCGCAGAGTCATGGCGTGACACCCTTGGCGACAGGCGCGAGCGTAAGGCGGCCTGTAGCTCCTGTCTTTCACCCGCCTAGCGCGCTTGCCGGATCCGAGCGCCGCGCGGCGGAATTTCCGCCAGGGAGTTGGACATGCTGGTCGAAACCGCCTTGCGAGTGTGTGAGTACCGGGCCGGCTCGTCGATGGCCGCGCATTGCCATGCGGAGGCGACCCTCAATCTTGTCGTGCGCGGCGCCTTCCGCGAACGGATCGGACGGCACGAACGCGACTATGCGCGCGGCCACATCGCCTTCTGTCCGGCCGGCGTCACCCATGCGCAATCGTTCGGCGCGGACGGCGCGCAGCAGATCATCTTCCGGCCGCAGGAGTGCTGGCTCGATTATCTCTGCGACAGCAAAACGGATCTGGAGGACGCGCCGCACGCCAACTCGGCGCTGTTCCGCCATCTGGGCGACCGTCTGCTTCAGGAGATGCACCATGGCGACGCCTTTTCCGCCGTCGCAAGGGAAAGCATCCTGCTCGAGATCGTTGCGCGGTTCGGGCGGCACAATGCAGCACAATCCAACGGCGTCCAGCCGCCCACATGGCTGCGCGCGGCGCGCGACTATTTGCATGCGCGTGCCTGTGCGCCGCTGCGCATGGCCGATATTGCGAGTGCCGCCGGCCGCCACGAGATTCATTTGGCCCGCGAATTCCGGCGGTATTTCGGCGTGTCCGTCGGCACCTATCTGCGACGCCTGCGAACAGGGCACGCTTCACGTCTGCTTCTGCAACCCGACGCCAGTATCAGCGAGATCGCGCTGGCCAGCGGCTTCAGCAGCCATTCGCATCTCTGCCGGGAATTCAAGGCGCAATTCGGCGTGACGCCCTCGCAATATCGCGCGCGGAGCAGGGGATGAGTCCTGAATCGCACGTATCCCGCGCATCGACAGTATCTCAATGGTATGCGTCAAGCGGTAGTATCTCTCACACGTGTCATGGCCCGCATCTGCGGGCCACCCAGGTGACAAGGAAACATCGCATCAAATTCGGTCTCTGAGCCTGTTTCACCTAGGTGGCCCGCAGATGCGGGCCATGACAAAAGCGGTAGTAAGCGATGCATTCTATCCGCTAGCGGCGGATGCCTCTGATGGTCCCTGGGCGTCGAAGGACTGGCAGAAGCCAAGAGGTACAAATTGGGCTGTTCCCAGCCGCGCCTTTCGAATTGCGGCACCGCCCGGAAAGTTTCATAGTCAAGGCGCGCCGGACCATGCGCCGGACGCTTGCAAGCTTGGACGGCTGCCATGAACTACATCGAACGGGATTTCCGGCCTGAAGGTCTCGCGACGCTGGAGTATCTCGATGGCGAGTATCGCGTCGTGAAGCCCGGCTCGTTCGTGCATTGCGCCGTGACGGGCGCGCCCATCCCCCTGGATGCGCTGCGCTATTGGAGCGTCGATCTGCAGGAAGCCTATGCGAGCCCCGTGGTTGCGCTGAAGCGCCTGCGCGAGGCTGGCCTGACGCCGGCCTGACATTGGATGATCGAACGCCGCGAATTTCTGCTTCTCGCTTCGGCCACTGTGCTGGTTGCGCCCGTGCGCGGCCTGGCGGAATCGACGCGTCTGACCTTTGACGGCAGTCTCGAACAGGGCAGCCTGGTGCTCGGTCATGTCGAGCCGGGCGCGAAGGTCGAACTGAACGGCAATGCGCTGAGCGTGTCACAGGCAGGCATGTTCTGCTTCGGCTTCGAATACAACGACACGAAGCCCGTCGAAATTCTGGCGCATTTCGCCGATGGCACGAAGGAAACGCGGCCTGTCGCGCCTGTCGCGCGGCAATACGAGATCCAGCGCATCACCCTGCCGGACAAATTCGTCAACATGCCTGACGATGTGCTCGAACGGCGCAAGCGCGAGATCGCGATGATCGTCGCGGCGCGCAAGACGGATACGGACAGTTCGGGTTTCGCCGAGAAATTCGACTGGCCGGTGCCGGGAATCATCAGCGGGTTGTTCGGAAGCCAGCGCATCCTGAACGGCGTGCCGAAATCGCCGCATTTCGGCGTGGATATCGCCGTCGGTGCCGGCACGCCCATCGCCGCACCCGCGCCGGCGCGCGTGGCGCTTGCCGAACCCGATTTCTATCTCGAAGGCGGCCTCACCATTCTCGATCACGGCCATGGCGTAAACACCTGCTACATGCATCAGAGCAAACAGATGGTGAAGCAGGGCGATACGGTGGCGCGCGGCCAGGCGATCGGTCTGGTCGGCATGACAGGACGCGCGACCGGCCCGCATATGCATTGGGGTATGAACTGGTTTCAGATGGCGGTCGACCCCTCGCGTTCGACCCGCATGCCCGCGCCGCCGAAGGCGTAGGTAAGGCAGAATTGCCTTTCGCGAGCGTTTTTGATATTGGATGCCGTCATGGGAACGCTCACCGTCACCGCAAAAGGCCAGGTCACGCTGCGCAAGGATGTTCTTGAGCATCTGGGCGTGCGTCCTGGCGAAAAGATCGCCGTTGAAAAGCTGCCCTCCGGCCGGGTCGAGGTGAAGGCTGCTAAGGCGACTGGCGCGATATCCGATGTCTTCGGAATGTTGAAGCGGAAGAATGGTCCGCGTCTTTCCATCGAAGAAATGAACACCATCGCCGCTCGCGGATGGTCCGGCAGGAAATGAAGATTACGGCGGACACGAACGTGCTGGTGCGGGCTGTCACTGGCGACGATCCACGTCAAAGCGCAGCTGCTCGCGATGCACTCGCCAGCGCAGATCTTGTCGCGCTGTCGTTGGCCGCTCTTTGTGAATTCGTGTGGGTTCTTTCGCAAGGCTACAAAATTTCCAACGCGGATATAGCTGGCACAATACGCCGGCTCCTCGAAAGTGCGACCGTGGCCGTAGACCGACCAGCCGCAGAGGCTGGCCTCGCCGTGCTCGAACGGGGTGGCGATTTCGCCGACGGGGTCATTGCGTATGAGGGTGCCGAACTGGGTGGTGAGTCCTTTCTGTCGTTTGACAAGAAAGCGGTGAAGTTGGCGCTGGCGGCAGGAAAACCGGCCCGTATTCTCCTGTAACGGCAGGACGTACTTTGCAATTCGGCCAACTGGTCGCGAATCCCGTTCAGCGATACGTCACGACCGATTTCAAATTGGGCCTGATCGGTCGGGCTTCGCCTGCGGTTCGGCGCCGCCCAAAGCCTGAGCGTCCTTGCCGCGCCGCGACCGCGGCGTGTCGCCGGGCTTGGGCCAGCGGCGGTGAATCCACAGCCATTGCGACGGCCGCCGGCGCACGCAGGTTTCGATTGCCGCATTCATCGCCGTGGTGAGCGCCACCACGTCGCGGTCGTGATCACCGCCCGGTTCGAAGACGATGGGCGGATGCACGGTCACGCGGAAGCGCGCGCCGCCGAGCCGTTCGTTGGAGGTGGGCAGCAGGATCGCGCCGAGTTTGAGCGCCAGGGCGGCGGGCGCCGGCGTCGTCATGGCGTCGTGACTGAAAAAGGGGATGGCGAGGCCCTGATTGGTCTTCTGATCGACGAGCATGAAGATCGCCTTGCGATTGCGCAGCAAGGTGAAGATGCGCCGCGTGCCCTGCGGTCCCTTGGCAATCATTTCGTCCGGCCCATTGGCGCGGCGTTGCCGCACCATCCAGCGATCCACGAGCGGATTGTTCAGCGGGCGGTAGACTGCGCCACCTTCGACGCCGGATTGTGCCGCCGCGAATGGCAGCATTTCCCAATTCGCGAAATGGCCGGACACGAAAATGGTCCCGCGGCCATCCGCTGCCGCGCGCTCGACATGCTCGAAGCCTGACACTTCAATTCTGGCGTCAGGCCCTTTGACCGTGAATCTCGCGAGGTGGCCGTATTCGGCGATGGTGCGGCCGAGATTGTCCCACATCTCCCGGATGATGCTTTCGCGTGCGGTGTCGCCGATGCCGGGATAGGCCAGATCGAGATTGGCGCGCGCGCGGGCGCTGACAGGTGTGCGATAGAGAATCGTCCTACCGAGCCAGCCGCCAAGCGACGATGCCGTGTCGACCTGAAAGGCCCGCGACATACCGATCACGGCAAAGAAGCCGGCGGCTTCCAGCGCGTAACGCAGGCGTTGCCACAGCGAAGGGCGCGCGTCGCTCACGAATGCACATTTATGCGTGCGGCGGCCATGAGCCGGGACAGCGCTTCCGGACCCTCGAAAATTGCATCGACGCCCAGCGTTTCCACACCTTCGCGCGCGTCGGCGCTCAAACGCGCACGGTCCTTTTCCGTGGTGACAAGCCGCGCATCAAGGCGGCGTGCCGCGTCTTTCAATTGCGCAATTTCCGCGCTGGTGAAAGCGTGATGGTCGGCAAACGCGTGCCGCTCCACAACATTTGCGCCGAGTGCCTGCAAGGTGTGGAAGAATTTCTCCGGGCGCCCAATGCCGGCGAATGCCACGACGCGCGCGTCTTGCAACGCGGTCTGCGTGGCCGGCACCAGCCGGGCGCGCAGCACGGGTCCGTCAAAGCCCTGAAGATCCGGCGTTCCATCGCCCATCAGCACGACCGCATCGGCGCGTGCCAGGCCCTGGCGTATCGGCTCGCGCAACGGACCCGCCGGCAACACGTGGCCATTGCCGAAGCCGGTTTCCGCGTCGACCACGACCAGCGACAGATCCTTGGCGAGGGTGAAATTCTGGAAGCCATCATCCATGACGATTGCATCGGCGCCGTGCCGTTCGGCCAGTCTTGCACCTTCGCCGCGGTCGCGCGCAACGATGGTCGGCGCCGTATGCGCGAGCAACAGGGCTTCATCGCCCACCGCTTCGGCCGTGTGGGTGTTGAGGTCGACGACAACTGATTCCCGTTGCCGCCCGCCATAACCGCGCGTCAGAAACCACGCATGCTCCGTGCCGCCAGCCTGCAGCTGCCGGGCGATGGCGATGGCGACAGGCGTCTTGCCCGAGCCGCCGGCGGTGAGGTTGCCGACGCAGATCACGGGTACCGTGGCACGCCAGGGTTTGGCCGTGCGGTGTTTCCGCGCCACCGTTGAGCCATAGATCCAGCCGAGCGGTGCGAGCAGGGTCGCAAGCGTTCCGCCGCAATTGCGTAACCAGAAGTCAGGCGCGCGCATGGCCAAGCAGTGGCTCCAGAAGGTCCATCGTACGGCCGAGCGCGCCGCCCAGACCCGCCGCCGCGCCCTCCGCCGCAGCGCCCAGCGTGCGCACCTTTTCGGGATCGGCCAGCCAGTCGCCGGCTGTCGCGATGATCTCGGCGCTGGAACGGACGCGGCCGCCGCCCTGCGCGGCGATGATGGCGTCGTAGGCCGGGCGAAAATTGTCCGTATACGGACCTGCCATGATGGCGCGGCCAAGCCTTGCGGCCTCCAGCGGATTCTGTCCGCCATGCGGCACGAGGCTGCCGCCGATGAAGGCGAATTGCGCCAGGCGATAGAACAGCGAGAGTTCGCCGATCGTGTCCGCGATGTAGATCGCCGTATCGGAATCGGGAAGCTTGCCCTCGGACCGGCGCACGGTAGGGCGCGAACCACTCAGCATGGCGATCTCGGCGCCGCGATCGGGATGGCGCGGCACCATGATGGTGAGGAGATCGGGACATTGCCGCCTGAGCGCATCATGGGCGGGAAGGATCGTCTCGTCTTCGCCCGGATGGGTGCTGGCCGCGAGAAGAACCGGCCGTGTGCCGACGCAATCCGCCAGCGCGGCGAATTTTTGCGGATCGACGGAATCGGGCTGGGCGTCGGCCTTCAGATTGCCGGTCATGTGCACGTCTCTCGCGCCGAGCAGCGTGAAGCGTTCGGCGCTCTCGGAGTCCTGTGCCAGACAGAGTGCGAACAGCGACAGAAGGTGCCGCGACGTGCGCGGCGCGCGCCGCCAGCCGCGAAACGAGCGCGCCGACATGCGGCCATTGACGATCGCAAGCGCCACGCCGCGCCGGTGCGCTTGGGCGAGAAGATTGGGCCAGATTTCCGAATCGACGAACAGCCCGGCATCTGGTCGCCAATGGTCGAGAAAGCGGGCGACCGCGGCCGGCAGATCGACCGGCACAAACTGATGGATGGCTCGCGCGGGCAGCCGCGCCTGCATGATCCGGGCGGATGTCACCGTGCCCGTCGTCACCAGCACCGAACGCTTTTCGTCTTCGAGGAGAGCCCGTACCAGCGTCAGGGCGGCAAGGCTCTCGCCGATGCTCGCGGCATGAATCCAGATGAGCTGGCCTTCGGGACGCGCAACAGCGCTGCGGCCAAGACGTTCATCAAGCCGCGCGCGATCTTCCTTGCCGCGCAGGGCACGCCGGCGAAGTGCGAGCGCTGCCAGCGGCGCAAGCGAAGACGCGGCCCAGCGATAGGCGAGGAGCGTGACCGGGCGCATCAACGAGCCACCGCAACATCCGCAACTTCGATCACATCGTCCGAAAGCCCGTGGCTATACAGACGTGCGTAGAGACCGCCCAGCGCGATCAGCTCGGCATGCGTGCCGGATTCTGCGACACCGCCGCGCTCCAGGACATAGATCCGGTCGGCATCGAGCACCGTCGACAGACGATGGGCGATGACGATGGTCGTGCGGCCCTTCATCAATGTCGCCAGTGCGTCCTGGACCTGGCGCTCGCTTTCGGTGTCGAGGGCGGAGGTGGCTTCGTCCAGCAGAAGAATGGGAGCGTTGCGCAGCATCGCGCGGGCAATGGCGATTCGCTGGCGCTGGCCGCCGGAGAGTTTCAGTCCTGCTTCCCCGATCCTTGTATCGTAGCCGTCGGGCAGCTCATTGATGAACCCGTCCGCTGCCGCAGCGCTCGCGGCCGCGACGATTTCCGCGCGCGTGGCGTCGCGGCGTCCAAGCGCGATGTTGTCGGCGACGGTTTCGTCGAACAGAATCGGGTCCTGGGTCACGAGCGCGATATTGGCGCGCAACGATTCCAGCGTCACGTCGCGAATGTCGCGGCCGTCGATTGCGATGCGCCCCTCGCCGCTCTCATAGAATCGCAGGAGCAGGCTGAAGATCGTGCTCTTGCCGGCGCCGGACGGGCCGACCAGCGCGATCTTGCGGCCGGGAGGAAAGTCGAGCGACACATGTTCCAGGGCCAGCGACGAATCCGTCTGATAGGAAAAGGTCAAATCGTCGAACACGATCGACCCGCCATCGGGAGGCGGCTTGATGCGAAGCGGCACCGCACCCTTGCGGTCCACGATCCCGGGTTTTGTATCGATCAGCGCAAAGATGCGATTGGCGGCGGAGAGGCCTTCCGTCGAGATCGTCCAGAGCTGGCCGAGATTGCGCACCGGCTGCTGCGCCAGCAGCATCGCTGCAATAAAGGACGAGAACTGGTTGATGGCGAGCTGCCCGTGCAGGTGCTGATACCCCGCGAAGGCGATGGTGATGGCCACGGCGATCCCGCCGATGAGATCGGTGGCCGGCACCGCGGCGGCGCGCGACCGCACCGCGCGCAGGATATATTTCAGGCGCTGGTTGATGCGGATTTCCGCCGCGCGCGTGGTGAAATCCTCGAGCCCATAGGCCTTGACGATGCGCCGCCCTGTCAGGGCTTCCGACAGGGTGCGCGACAGCGTGCCGGTTTCTTCCATGCTGCGCGTCGACGATTTGCGCAGCGATTTGCCAAGCCTTTGAATCACCCAGGCCACCGGCGGCAGCAGGACCACGGAAATCAGCGCGAGTTGCCAATCCTCGTAGATCATCACAACGGAGAGCACGATGAGCGTGACGAATTCGCGTCCGAGCCCGGCCACGCCGCGATTGATCGAAGCGCGCAGCAGCGTTGCGTCGTAGAGAAATTTGGAGACGAGTTCGCCCGAATGCACGTCATTGAGGGAGGCGAGATCGAGCTTGATCTGGCTGGCAAACATGTCGCGCTGCACATCGGACACGACGCGTTCGGCGCTGCCGATCACCAGCACGTCCTGGGCAAAGCTCGCCACCGCGCGGAACGTCACGACCGCGATGATCTCGAGCGTCAGCAGGCGGAGCATCTTCGGGTCCGCTTCGAGAAAGATGTGCTTGACGACCGGATCGAGAAGCCAGGCCATCGCGCCGCTCAGAACGGCAGCGGCAATCATGCAGACGCCCGCCAGCGCAAGCCGGCCCCAGCGTTTGCCGACATAGTCGTGCAGCAGGCGGCGGAGAATCGTAAAATCGCCGAGCGGCGGCCCGGGCCGCGCGAGCGACGTCGCGGGCAGGCTCGCCATGGGCGCGTGAGGAACGTCAGTGGTCATGAAAATCGGTGATCCCTGGAGCCTCGCGGGCGCCCATGGGTTGCTTCGAAAAAATCGTCTTCCCGGGACAGGCCGTCAACCGGCAGCGCGGGGCGGCATGTTACCCCTCCCAAAGGCCCAAGGCGAGCGCGCAGGTCAGTGGGCGTCGTCCGTTTCCGGGTCCAGCAGGCGATGGATATGCACGACGAAATAACGCGTTTGCGCATTGTCCACGGTGGCCTGCGCCGCGGCGCGCCAGGCCGCGTACGCCTCCTTGTAGCTCGGGTAGATGCCCACAATGTCGAGCTTCGAAAGATCCTTGAACGTGACCTCGCCGGGCGACGTGACTTCGCCCCCGAACACGAGATGAAGAAGCTGTCTGGACTCAATATCGGTCATGGCGTGTCCTGGCGCAGATCGGCATGTCTTACCTTGTCGAGCAGCAGCGCGTGAAGCCTGGGCCCGGCACAGATCATCGAGCGCTGCACGGTGGCCAGGCTGCCATAGCTCAAGGGATCGCCTTCCATCGTGGTCACAAGGCCTCCGGCTTCGCGCACGATGATGTCGGCGGCAGCGACATCCCAATCGTGCTTGGGGGTGAAGAACACTGCGGCGTCGAATGTCCCGGCGGCTACCAGCGCCATCCGATAGGCAATCGAACTGCGCGTTTCAATCTGCATCTGCGGCCACGGCGTGTTGGGCGGCACCGACCAGCGCGGATCTGTCAGCATGGTCTGGGCCGCGAGCATGCGGCATCCCTCGATCGCATCGCAATCATGGACGCCCACAGGTGCGCCATTCAGCAGCGTGTGCTGGCCCAGACCGGCTGCGAACATCTCATCCAGGATCGGATTGTAGACCGCGCCCGCGATCGAATGGCTGCTTTCGGCGACGGCCACCGAGATCGAAAAATGGGGACGGCCTTTCATGAACGCCGTGGTGCCGTCGATGGGATCGACGATGAAATAGCGATCCGATGGAAGCCGGCCGGGATGGGCGCCGGTTTCTTCCGACAGCCAGCCATAATCGGGTCTTGCCGCTTCGAGCGTCTCGCGCAGAAAGCGGTCGACCGCGAGATCGGCTTCCGTGACCGGTTCGCCGCGCTTCTTGCTCCAGCGTTTGTAGTCGCCGCCAAAAAAGCGTCGCGCAATGCCGCCGGCCTCGCGCACCGCCCTTTCGATGAGCTCGAGATCGCTTTCGCCGCGGTCACGCGCCGGCAACGGTCATGCCTTCGATGCGCAATGTCGGCGCATTGGTTCCGTGGCGAAACACGAGATCGTTGGCGGCGGTGATATTGCGGAACATTTCCTTGAGATTGCCGGCGATGGTCACTTCCGCCACGGGATAGGTGATCGCGCCGTTCTCGATCCAGAAGCCGGCGGCGCCCCGGCTGTAATCGCCCGTCACGCCGTTGACGCCCATGCCGATGAGTTCGGTGATGTAAAGCCCGTCGGTGATGTCGCCGATCAGCGCTTCCGGCGTCAGCGCGCCGGGCTCCATGTAGAGATTGGTCGATGACGGGGAGGGGGGGCCGCCCGTGCCGCGCGCCGCGTGTCCCGTCGACGGCAATCCCAGCTGGCGGCCGCTCGCGCAATCGAGCAGCCAGGTCTTTAGGATGCCCTTGTCGACCAGCGTCATGCGCCGGTTGGCGACACCTTCGCCGTCGAACGGTTTCGAACGGTGGCCACGCAGGCGATGCGGATCGTCGACGATGGTGATGGCAGGCGAAAAGATCTGCTGCTCCATCCCGTCCTTCAGGAAGCTCACGCCGCGCGCGATCGCCGAACCCGAAATCGCGCCGGCAAAATGGCCCAGCAGACCCGAAGAAACGAGCGGATCGAACACGACAGGCACGGCCTGGGATTTGACCTTGCGCGGATGGAGGCGCGCCACGGTACGCTCACCGGCTCGGCGGCCCACATCTTCCGTGCGTTCCAGATCGCCGCTATGCCGCGCGCTGACGCTGTCATAGTCGCGCTGCATCTCGGTGCCGTCGCCTGCCAGCACGGCGACGCCGAGCCCGTGGGCGGTGCCGGCATAGGCGCCGTAAAATCCCTCACTGGTCGCGAGCGAAATGCCTGTGCGGCCGAAGCTCGCGCCGCCGCCTTCGGAATTGGTGATGCCGGGAACCGCCATCGCGGCGGCTTCAACGTCTTTGGCCCGTGCAATCAGTTCATCGGCGGAGGGCTCGATGCGATCTTCCAGATCGAGATCCGGAAAGCTGCGCGCCAGCCTGTCGGCCGGTGCAAGACAGGCGTATGCGTCTTCCGGCGCCAGCCGCGCCATGGCCACCGCACGGGCCGGCAGCTCCTGCAGAGTCGATTTGCCCAGATCGGTCGAAGAGACGAAGGCCACCCTGGCACCGACAAAGACGCGCAGGCCGAGATCGCGGGATTCGGCACGCTCCAGATCTTCGAGTTTGCCGAGGCGATAGGAGACGCTGGCAGCCACGCTCTCGACCATCAATGCATCGGCGCGATCCGCGCCGGCGTGGCGCGCCGCGCGGATGAGATCGTCGAGAAGGGCGTGAGGATCGGGCCGTTGCGTCACGGAACGATCGTTGCCGCCATCGGCGTGACGAAGACAAACCACAGGACGCCCACGATCCCGACGATATAGGCGATCCAGGTGAGCGCCATGCCGATGGACCGCAGGCCAGATGGCCCCGTGGAGCCCGAAAGCCCGATGGCGTGGAAGATGCGGCCAAGGGTCAGCGAAATTCCCACGCCATGCACCAGCCAGATCGAACGCCCGAGGGGGCTCGCCAGCGCCCAGAGCAGGATGAGGGCCATGGGGACATATTCGGCATTGTTGGCATGAGCCCTGAGCGGCCCCGCCATTTCCGGCAGACCGCCATCGCCGATCGTGACGCCCGTCCGCATCCGGGCCCGGACCACGAACAGCCCCAGGACGAGCATGATGAGCGCGTTCACCGCGGCATAGAAGCCGAAGGCGTAAATCGACGATTCAAGCAGCAGCATGGTTACCCCTTGGAGCCCCGTCCGGGCTCGGCGCAATGTGCAGGCCGACCGCGCGGTCGGTCAAGCGGGTGGTGCGGACGCGATGAACTAATGGGAGATCGTGTCATTCTTGGCGGCCGGGACCGGCTGGGCCGAACCGGCGGAGATATAAAGCTTCTGCTCTCCGTACGCGATGTAGATGTGCAGATTCCGAAATTGGCCGGTTCCAAGGACAAGGCTTGTTATGCCGTAGTCCGGGTCAACGTCGACGGTATGATCATCCTTGGACGCGTCGCGCGCCAAGCTTTCACTCACGAAGTCGTCCATGATGCGAACGCGAGGGTTGTTGATGGTGATCCCCTCCAACTCGAGAGATCCAAACGTATGCTCGTATGTAACCGGCTCGCCGTCGCGCGCTTCATGTTTGATCATGCCGGGTGAGACTGGGCTCAGTCCAAACACCTGCCGTCCGGCGGTCGCAGTCAAATGCATGTTGGCATCCCCTGTGTCAAACAGTGCATCGAAGGCGTGGCCGTCCAGCGTTACGGGTACGATAATATGCCCCGTTCTGACAACGCGTACCGGAATGACCGCTACCGATGTGGCGGCCCAATACACGACCTTGCCCGGACAATGGTCCTGCGAAAAAAATCCGACTTTGTGGTCAGGAAAATCCAGGTCGATATCATAGTGCCGCAATACGTCCGCGCCGAGCACGCCGGCGACCGATCCATCGTCTGAGAGCGGCGATGGCCACATCAAGGCCCGCACGCCCTCCGCATGCATTTGACCGATTGTCAGGGAATGTATGAGTGCAACCTGCGTAAACGTTTGTCCATAAGCGTTCATAAAATCGTCGCGAGCTATTGGTCGATTGGCGAGGCCGAGCTCCTTCGCGACCTCGGGTGACAGGCCGGTGACGGGCGAACCCGTGTCAAGATGCATATACTTTTGAACGCCATCGATGGACGCAGGAACACCCACCCCGCCGTCTTGCGTCTCCGGAAGATCGAACGAGGCCAGACGGTGCAGTTGACACTCGTCGCCAAGCGCAGCCCCATTCAGCAGACAAAGCAGAAGTGCTCCCGCCGCGATCGGCATTTTGATCAAGCGAGTACAGTCCATAGTCCGCAACACCCTTAGCGGTTGGCCGAATTGGCCTGTATGCCCTTGGTTGCCGGCGCTTCCTCATGCGCGTCCGGCGGCGGACTGGCAGCCGTGACGTAGAGCTTCTGTTCCTTGTACGCGATATAGACATGCAGATGGTGCAATTCCCCGACGCCAACAACCATGTCGGTGACGCCGGACTGTTCATCCGCATCGCTGATCCGCGAGCCGAGTTGGGGCGTCTGCGTCATGCTGTCCTTGGTCTGGTCGTCCCAGATATAGACTGTCGGATTGGCGATGGTGAGACCTTCCAGTTGCATGGCCTTGAACGCGTGGCGATAGACCGGCGTTTTCAAATCGAAATTGTTTACTCGCGTCATGTCGGGCGAGTCCGCGGTCAGGCCAAATGCGCTCTTGGCCGCGCCTTCGGAAAGATGGGACGGCGCACCGGTATCGAGCATCGCATCGAACGAATGCGAATCGAGCGTGACGGGCATGACGATATGCCCACTCTTGACAACGCGAATAGGGATGGTCGCAACGGATGTGGCCGGCCAATAGACGACCTTGCCAGGACAATGATCCTGCGAGAAGAAGCCGAGCTTGTGAGAGCCGAAATCGATATCGATGTCGTAGTGGTGCAGGAAGTCGGCACCAAATGTACCTGCCAGATTGCCATCCGATGACAGCCGGGAGGGCCAGACGAGGAGCCGGACTTCTTCGGCATGCATCTGGCCGATGTCCAGTCCGTGCACCACGGCCATCTGGGTAAACGGTTCTCCCGCGCCGTTGAAGGCATAGCCTTCGGCGATACGATGAATGGTCAAATGCAAATCGGCCGCAACCTGCGGGTCGACCGCGCTCACTTCCGCGCCGGTGTCGAGCATCACCATTTTCTGCGTGCCCTGGATCGATACCGGAAACAATATGCTTCCGTCCTCACTTTCCGTGAAGTCGATCGAAGCAATCCGGCCCAGCTTGCAGTCATCTGCGCGGGCAGGGCGCGTCAAGCCCCATAAAGTCAGCGCAACAAGACAGGCCGTCCCAATATTCTTAAGCATTTGTGCCCCCCCGAGCCTTCGACGTTTGACGTCCTTAACAATAAACCGGCCGCTTTGACAACACCCATCGCAAATACGAAGAGAAATAACCCGAATTCTCCACGATTCAGTTCGCGCCACTTGCGGTCGCATACATGACGTGCTCGTCCGACGCGACATAGATCCGCAGTTTCTCGAGTTCGGATCGGCCTATCAGCAATTCCGGCAAGTCCGAACAATCGCGCAGATGGTCGCCCAAATCGTCGCTTCGATACGGAGAAAATTCGTTGCACTCCATCATTTCCGGTGCCGGATTGCCTATGACGAGCCCGCTCAACTCCAGCGAATGCAGATGGAGGGCAGGATACGATGAGGAGGTCGCGTAGGGGCTCATGTTGGCGGGGGGTACCGAAGGTTCTGTCAGCCGCTTCTCGGTGAAGACGTCGCGGAACTCCGTCCGGGCGATGCGCGGATTGAAACTCAGGCCGGAGGACGCCGGAGAAACCTGCGCATCCATCAGAATGCCGTCGAGCTTCGCGGAAATCGTGAGACCTTCCCCGACCTTAAACGGCATCACGGCGACCTGCGAGGCTGCCGTCCAATAGACAACCTTTCCAGGACAATGCGTCTTCGAAAACAGATTGATCTTGTGATGGGCAAGATCGAGTTCGACATCGAAATGTTCCAGGAAACCGGCACCAAGAATGCCGGCAACCCGAGGGTCGGTGCCGATAAGACGCGGGATAAGGGCAAAATCGGATCCGGCCTGCACTCCGCCGATATCCAATCCGGCATGCGCGGCGAATTTCGCAGCCGAAGCATATCCTCGCACGTTCTGCCATTCGATGGTTACGAATTGGAGGTTCATGCTTCTGGCGAAGGTTTCCGAAAGCGCCGAATTCGAATTCGCAAGGTCTACCGCCAGATAGGCCGGGGTATTTTCGATTTTGACGGGAATCAGGGACCACCCGTCGGAACTCGTAATGGTGTCGAGCGATGCGAGGCGCTTGAGCGCGCAGTCATCGGCACGCGCGAGTGTGATCGAAGAGGCCAGCAATGCGCATACAAGTCCCAGCCTCGCTGGAATGTCTGACAGCATTCGCACTTAACGCTCCCGTGCCGCCGGCATTTGTTGGCATCAGTCCTGTCAGGTCACGTTCCCGTCGCCGGGCAAGCCAAGCCGCGACCACTTCTCGGTTACTGTTCGCACGATGTCTTCGTCCATGCGGATGAGGCGACCCCATTCGCGATGTGTTTCCGGATGCAGCTTGTTCGTCGCGTCGAGCCCGATCTTCGAGCCGAGGCCGGATTCGGGCGACGCGAAATCGAGATAGTCGATCGGCGTGCGTTCGACGAGGGTGATGTCGCGTGCCGGGTCCATGCGGGTCGACAATGCCCACATCACATCTTTCCAGTTGCGCGCATCGATATCGTCATCAACCACGATGACCCATTTGGTGTACATGAACTGGCGCAGATACGACCACACCGCCATCATGATCCGTTTGGCGTGACCCGGATAAGCCTTCCGTATGCTGACGACCGCGATGCGATACGAACAGCCCTCGGGCGGCAGCCAGAAATCCACGATCTCGGGAAATTGCTGCTGCAGGAGCGGGATAAACACCTCGTTGAGCGCTTCGCCCAGCACGGACGGCTCGTCTGGCGGCCGCCCTGTGAAGGTCGAAAGATAGACGGGATTGCGGCGCATGGTGATGGCGGTGACCGTGAAGACGGGAAACTGCTCCACCGAATTGTAATAGCCGGTGTGGTCGCCATACGGGCCTTCGTCGCGATAGTCCGTGAGCGAGACTTCGCCCTCGATCACGATTTCGGCTTCCGCCGGTACCCTGAGCGGCTGGCTGACGCAATCGGCGAGTTCGACACGCGCCCCGCGCAGAAGCCCCGCGAACTGATATTCGGAGAGCGTGTCCGGGATGGGCGTGACGGCTGCGAGAATGATTCCGGGATCGCAGCCGATGACGGCGGCGGCCGGCAGCGGCGCCGATTTTTCCTTTGCCCAGCGCGCGTGATGTTGCGCCCCGCCGCGATGCTTCAGCCAACGCATCAGCGTCTGGTTTTTCGCGATCACCTGCAGGCGATAGATGCCGAGATTGAAATTGTCCTCGCGCGCGTCGCCGGGACCCTTGGTCACGATCAGCGGCCAGGTGATGAGCGGCGCGGGCTCGCCGGGCCAGCAGGTCTGGATGGGCAGCTGTGAAAGATCGATCTCACTGCCACGCAGCACCATCTCCTGACAGGGCGGTGCGGAGATGGTTTTCGGCCGCATCGTCATGGCCGAGCGTGCCAGCGGCAGAAGATCGAAGGCTTCGCCAAGGCTGCGCGGCGGTTCGGGCTGGCGCAGCATGGCCAGCAATTCTCCCACTTCGCGCAGAGAGCGGGCATCGCGACGTTCGACGCCGCCCATCGTCACGCCCATGGCGACGCGTTTCACCGTGCCGAACAGATTGGTCAGCACGGGAATGGCGCTCCGGGCGCCATCGGCCCTCAGCGCGTGTTCGAACAGAACGGCCGGCCCCTCATGCGCCAGAAGCCGCGTCTGGATTTCCGTCATTTCGAGCACGGCGGATACCGGCTCGCGCACGCGCACCAGTTCGCGCTCGGATTCGAGCCGGCCCATAAAGTCGCGGAGGGAACGGTAGGTCATGGGCGAAATGCGGCGATCTTCATCCGCCTTCGTTCACGACTTTCCATTTCGACGGTGCCGCGTGCCAGATGCCGTAACCGAAGAAGATGGCAAGTCCAATCGCCGTCCAGAGCACGAGCCTCACCCAGGTTGCGTCGGACAGGCTGAACATCATCACGCCGCAGATGACGATGCCCGCCGGCGCCACGAACCAGACGTAAGGCGTGCGGAACGGCCGCCGGGCGCGTGGCGCGGTGCGCCTGAGGATCATGATGCCCACGCAGACCGCGACGAAGGCGAGCAGCGTGCCGATCGATACGAGATCGGCTAGGATGTCGAGCGGCAGCAGGGCCGCGGCAAACGCGGCGCACACGCCGATGATGATGGTACCCACATAGGGCGTGTGAAAGCGCGGATGCACCGCACTGAAGACTTTTCCGAGAAAGCCGTCGCGCGCCATGGAATAGAACACGCGGCTCTGGCCGTAGAGCGAGACGAACACGACCGATGCAAGGCCCACGACCGCGCCGACATTGATCCACAGCACCAGCCAGCCCAGCGAACCGATCTTGCTCACCGCGAAGGAGACGGGATTGGGAACGTCCAGCGTGCGCCAGTCGGTCAGGCCGAGCAGCACCAGCGCCATGCCGATATACAGGATGGTGCAGATGCCGAGCGAGCCCAGAATGCCGATGGGAAGATCGCGGCGTGGATTGCGCGCTTCCTGGGCCGCGACCGAGACGGCCTCGAACCCGATATAGGCAAAGAAGATCATGCCCGAGGCGGCAAGGATGCCGCTGACGCCGAATTTGCCGAAGGTCCCCTGATTGGGCGGAATGAAGGGCGTCAGATGGTCGAAATGCACGAAGGGCAATCCGAACAGGATGACGAGGATCACGATGCTGGTCTTGACCAGCACCATGGCGCCGTTGAACGTCGCGGATTCGCGCACGCCCACGATCAGGAACACCGTCAACGCCACGATCAGCGCCACGGCCGGCAGATTGATGATCGCGCCGGTGGAATGCATGTCGTGAAAGCTCGTCGCGGCCATCGGCGCATTGGCGAGCGCGGCCGGGAAGTCGATGCCGAAATTCTTCAGCAGGCTGACGAAATAGCCCGACCAGCCCACGGCCACCGTGGAAGCCGACACGCCATATTCGAGCACCATATTCCAGCCGATGAACCAGGCCATGAAGCGGCCCATTGTGGCATAGGCATAGGTGTAGGAACTGCCGGACTCCGGAATCATGGCGGCGAATTCGGCGTAGCAAAGTCCGGCAAACAGGCAGCCCAGCCCTGCAATGGCGAAGGAGATCAGAACGGCCGGCCCGGCGTGCTCGGCCGCCGCGGTGCCGGCGATCACGAAGATGCCTGCGCCGATGATCGAGCCGATGCCGATCATGACCAGGCTGAACGGGCCCAGCACCCGTTTCAGATCCTGCGACGCTGCCGGCCCGGGCTGGGGCGAAGTCACGTTTGTTGTCTCGCTCGCCATGTCAGCGATTCTTCCTGTTGGTTGGTCCGATTACTCGGCCGGCTGAACCGCGTCCTTCAACTGAAAGCGGGGCGGCTTCGCATGGCGGACGCTGTAGATGCCGTAAATCGCGAGCCCGATGACCGTCCACACGCCCAATCGGATCCAGGTATCGAGCGGCAGGAACACCATCATGAAAAGGCACATGCCGATCCCGAGCGGTGCCACCACCCAGACGAGCGGCGTACGGAACGGGCGATGCACATTCGGCCGCTTCACGCGCAACACCATGACCCCGAAGCAGACGATGACGAAGGCTGCGAGCGTGCCGATCGACACGAGTTCACCAAGGATATGGAGCGGTAACGCTCCTCCCAGCAACGCGCAGAAGAAGCCGGTGACCAGCGAACCGCGCCAGGGCGTGCGGAAGCGGGGATGAATCTCGCTGAAGAGTTGCGGGATCATGCCGTCTTTCGACATCGCATAGAAGATGCGCGACTGGCCGAGCAGCAGCACCAGCACGACCGAAGCGAGGCCGACAATGGCGCCGACATTCACATAAGGCGCAAGCCACATGGTGCCGGGAAGGGACTCGACCGCCTGCGACACGGGATGGGCGACGTTCAGGGTCGCGTAAGGCGCGATGCCTGTCAGCACCCACGACATCAGCATGTAGAGAACGGTGCAGATGACGAGCGAGCCCAGAATGCCCAGAGGCACGTCGCGCTGCGGGTTTCGTGCTTCCTGGGCGGCCACGCTCACCGCATCGAAACCGATATAGGCGAAGAAGATCACGCCCGTGGCGCGGAACACACCGCTCCAGCCGAACTGGCCGAATGTGCCCGTGTTGGCAGGCACCATCGGCATGTGATTGGCGGGCACGACCTGGCTGAAGCAGACGAAGATCACCGCCAGCACGATGCAGAGTTTGACCGCGACCATCAGATTGTTGAAGTTCGCGCTCATGTTGACGCCGATGATGAGCACGATCGTGATCAGGGCCACGAGGGCCACGGCGGGCAGATTGAAAAAGGCGCCCGTCATCAGGAAATGCGCGGCGCCGGCAACGGCATGCGGGCAGGGCGAAGGGTCGCCGGCCAGGCAGAACGGCGCGTTGGTGAAATGCCAGTCGAGCGGCATGTGCAGCTGCTTGGCCATGAAATCGGCGAAATAGCCTGACCAGCCGACCGCCACGGTCGAACCCGCGGCCAGATATTCGAGCACGAGGTTCCAGCCGATGATCCAGGCAACGAAGCGGCCCAGCGTGGCATAGGTATAGGTATAGGCGCTGCCGGCGATGGGGATCATGGCCGCGTATTCGGCGTAACACAGACCGGCAAACAGGCAGCCGGTGCCGGCAATCGCGAACGAATAGACGACGCCGGGGCCGGCATAGGTGGCGGCGGCCTGTCCGGTCAGGACGAAGATGCCCGCCCCGATGATGGCGCCGATGCCGAGCGCGACCAGGTGAACGGGCCCAAGGGCCCGTTTCAGGTCGTCATCGATTGCGGGATTGGGATTATCCGGAAGTCCGGCCATGTCGTTTCGCCCCTTGGGGTCCGGCCAGCTTGAGCGCCGGCAGACTCCCTCGGGCACTGTTGCACAGCGGGGCCGCGCGCAACAACGGGGCGTTGGAGCCGTCCCGAACGCGTCAAGCGGGCATGGCGTGTGGCACGATCTGCCTGCCGAGCCGCCGATAGATGCGAAAGTCTGAATCGGTGGTGAGCACCAGCGGATCGGAAAGAACTTCGGTCATGCGGACCAGGCAGGCGTCGGCCAGACTGATCGGCACGTTTGCATATTTGTCCATCAGGTCGAGGACCGGATCGCAATTTTCGGCGAGGGCGAAAGACGGCAAAATGGCCTTGCGACGCAACATTTGCATCAACAGCGGTGCGCCGCGCGAACCGAGGAGAAAAAAAGTCTCGGACAAAGCGGCCTCGCAGGTCAGCCAGGGGCGGGCATGCTGTTCGGCCTGGGCAATCGCCCACTCGTTGTGCGAATCCCTTGGAGTCAGCAGGGCAACGAGAAATGCGGCATCAACCAGAACGTTTCCGGCCATATCCCCAGCTTCGTAGATAGTGCTTCTTTCGTGAGCTGAGATCGCGCGGCAGATTCGGGTCGTCGATCGAGCCAATCAGATCGCGAATGTCGGCCAAAGGATCGGCGCCCTCATTGCCGGGCTTCCCGCGTTCCAGGCGCTCGCGCACCACGTCCGATTTCGAAAGGCCCCGTCTCTGTGCCTCTGTCTCGATCTCGCCAATGAGAGAATCTGGAAGGCGGAGTGTCATGCTTCTCATCGGAGTAATGTAAGACAGTCGTGGCGGACGCGCAATAAGCGCTCCTAGGCCTTTGTCCAGACCGCGATTTCATTGCCGTTGGGATCGCGGAAGTGGAAGCGTGCGCCGCCTTCGAAACTTTCACGGGAAAGGATGTCTGCGCCCGCCGCGCGCACTTTCGCTTCCATGGCCGGGAGGTCGTTGGCGTAAAGCACGACCAGCGGGCCGCCACTCGCGACGATCTTGCGTTCGGCATTGAAGCCGCCCTGGCGGCCGGCAAATTCAAACGCCACATAGTCGGGGCCATAATCAGTGAACGACCACCCGAACACCGTGCCGTAGAACTGCTTCGTGGCCGGAATGTCCGTTGCGGGGAGTTCGATGTAATCGAGCGCGCCGTCTGCTTGCATGTCGAGTGTTCCCATTTTGTTCCAATCAACCATGCAGCACCGCTTTCGTCAAGCGCCGCCGTCAATGGTGGGCAGGATTGAGTCTGTAGACGCTGGTCTCGCGGATTTCGCGGTCTTCGAGTTCGCGCGTGGTTTGCACGCGATAGGTGGCGAGGCGCGTCACGCCCGATTTCGGGAAATAGGAACGGCCCGGATCGCCCATCAGCACGGTTGCCCCGGCGCGCGCGCAATCCTCCAGCCAGGCGAGCAGGCGCTCGGCCAGCGGACGCTCGTAACACATGTCGCCCACGAGGATGACATCCCAGCGGCCCACTGAGCCGATCAGATCGTCGGTTGCGATCTCGATCGATTTGCCATTTGCGGCACTGTTGAGTGCGATAGCAGCGGCAGCGAATGAATCCAGATCTGCAGCGAGAACGCTGCGCGCGCCGGCGATCGCTGCGGCGATGGCCACCAGTCCCGAGCCGGAGCCGAAATCGAGGACGCTTTGGTTGGCTACGACATCGGAACGGTCGAGGACGAAGCGGGCGAGTGCCTGACCACCGGCCCAGGCGAAAGCCCAATAGGGAGGTGGCACGCCTTCGGAGGCGAGCTCGTCCTCCGTTTTGCGCCACAAGGGCACCACCTCGGTCGCGAGGTACAGATCGATCTCCGGCACCAATGGCGGCGCCATCAGCGCAGTGTTGGATTGGACGAAATGGCGAAAGGCAGGGTCGTTCATGTGTGTTCCATGTCCATTCGTTGTTTCCTCCTCACATCGTGGGAAGGAAAGGCTCAGGCGCTTGCCGGCGCGGGCTTCGACGCCGCGCGCCGCAACAGCGCAGCATAGTTCTTCTCCGTTTCCATCTTCGGACCGAATCCTTTTGCCAGCAGCAACGTGTGCAGCTTCGGCAGATTGAAACAGGGTACATACATCAGGAGATGATGGTCGACATGATAGTTGACCCAGTAGGGCGCGACGAGCGCGCGTTCCCACCAGGAGGCATAGGTGGTGCGCGCATTGCGCAGAACATCGTTATCGTCGGGGATGACGGCATGTTCGGCAATGTTCCGTATACGGAGCACGACCATATACCAGGTCAGCAGCGGCAGAAGCCAGAACATCGGATAGTAGGCCGGGCGACCGAACGCCGCGAAAAGCGCCAGGAGCACCAGATTGGCGAAAATCGGCCCTCCGAGCTTGCGGCGAAACGTGCCGAGCCGCGCTGAAAGGGATTGCCCGGGCTTTCCGAGCGCCGCGCGGATCTGGGCGTAGCGCTGCTTCAGTCCCGTCTGGCCGGTGATGTCGCGGAGGAATTTTCGCGCCAGACTCGCGCGGGTGATGGGGAAGGGCGCAGACAGTCCGAGATCGGGATCGTCGGGCTGCTGCGTCAGCCGGTGATGCACAAGGTGGTAGTGACGATAGGGGAGCGTGTCGGCAAAGATCGGGAAGGCCGTCAGCCATTGGCTCACGGGATCGTTCCAGGCCTTTGTGCGCAGGAGAATCCCATGGGCGCCGTCATGCATGAGGATGGCGAGGCCAAGCTGGCGGCTGCCGATTACGATCACCGCCGCGAGGAAGGTGGGCGGATTGGGCCACAGCGCATAGAGGGCAATCGCTGTGCCGATCACCGCCCAGGCATGGGCGATGCAGAGCACACCCTTCATGTCCGAGCGCGCGCGAATGGCGGCGATCTCGTCGCGCGTGAACACGACATTGGGGTCGAAGCGCCGCACACTCATCGCGGCACCATAGACCCGAATGCCTAGAAAAGCCCGCCCGTGCGCAGCACCAGCATGGCCATCCAGATTTCGCAGGCAATCTGTACGGCGAGAGCGGCAAAGCGCAGCTGAATGGCGCGCGGTTTGCCCGACGCGATGTGGACAAGCGACTGGACGATTCGCGCCACAACCACGATGGTGGCGAGACGGCCGAACATCAACGTTTCCTGGCCGACGACCCATCCCGACAACACGATCGCCGCAAAAACCGGCAGGTTTTCGACCGTGTTGATGTGGGCGCGGTTGATGCGCCAATAGGAATCGCTGCCATGCGGCGCGCCCGGCGTGAAACTGTCGATCTTCGCCTGGCCGCGCAGGACCAGCAGCGTGCGGTCGGCGGCCACCATCAGCACCAGCGCGATGGCCCAGAGTGCGTAGAAGATCAGTGCGTCGATCGATGCGGGTGCCACGAATTGCGACATGCAAAATCTCCCTCGATGATACGTTCATCAAACAATTATTGTCATGGCCCGCATATGCGGGTCATGACATTTTTTCGCGGATTCCTTCAAGACCAATATGTTGCAGCCAGCAGCGCCGCTGCGAGCAGAATGCCCGTGTCGCGATTGGCGCGAAAGAGGGTGAGGCAAAGGGCGGGATTGTCCATCTCGAGGGACCGGACCTGCCACGAGAGATGCAGCGCCGCCGGCGCGAGGAGGAGGGCATCAACAAGCTTGCCTCGCGACACGACTATGGCGGCCGCGATGAGACCGATGGTCAGGGCATAGAAGCCCGCAATCCAGGGTCGCGATTGCGCGCCGAAGAGGCGGGCCGTGGACTTCACGCCGATCAGCGCGTCGTCGTCCCTGTCCTGATGGGCGTAGATCGTGTCGTAGCCCAACGTCCAGAAGAAGCAGCCGGCATAGAGCAGGAATGCGGGCGTCGACAGGCGGCCCTGCACCGCAGCGTATCCCAACAGCGCGCCCCAATTGAACGTGAGGCCGAGCCATGCCTGCGGCCACCAGGTGATCCGTTTCATAAAGGGATAGACGGCCACCAGCACAAGCGAGGAGGCGCCGAGCACGATCGAGAAGGGATTGAGTTGCAACAGGATGACGAGGCCGACCGCACACTGGAGCGCGAGGAACAGACAAGCCCGCGTGAGGCTTACCGCACCAGAAGGGAGCGGACGGCCGCGCGTGCGCGCCACCTGCGCGTCGATGTCGCGATCGACAATATCGTTGAATGTGCAGCCCGCGCCGCGCATCACGAACGCGCCGGTCGCGAACAGGGCCAGAAGCACGAAATCGTGGGCGCTGCCGAAACGCTGCGTGCCGAGTGCAAGGCCGAAAACGCAGGGCAGAAACAGAAGCCACGTTCCGATCGGCCGGTCGAGACGCATCAGCCGCAGATACGGCTCCAGAACTGTCGGCGCGTCGTCCACCCAGCTTTGCGGGAGGGAGTCGGCCGGAAGGTTCTGTCGCGCAGCACCGACATCGCTCAAATTCGCGCGTTCCCTTTCGTGGGGAGGGTGAGGGCGTGGCGGCGCGGTGACCATGGCGCAGGATAGCAAAGAATTGCTCCGGGTTGTGATTGCAGTCGGGAGCCTCGCTCGGCCCGGTTTCGCCTTTCGGACCGCCCCCTCACCCTGGCCCTCTCCCCCACATGCGTGTGGAAGAGGGAAACGACACGGCGCCAGGTTTGCCCTCTCCCCCAGATGCGTGTGGGCGAGGAAATCGGTGCGCAAATAGCCCTCTCCCCCATGTTCTGGGGGAGAGGGTGGGGTGAGGGGGCTGTGGTCGCGCGCTGGTAGCGCCAGAACCACACAGGCTGGGAGTGGCAGACGGAAGTCTCACGGTCCCAATTGCTGAAAACCCGCATAGTCCTCGATCGCAAGGCCGCTATACGAAACGTTTGTCGATTCCGCTGCAGTGACCTTGCCGAGCACGGATTCCATGTATTTCGTGCCGCTGTGCCTGCTTTTGTTGCAGAACGACGTATCCGGCGGCTTCTCGTCGCAATTCGTCAGGACACCGATCACGACCTCCTTGCCGGGAATGCCGTTTGCGAATGTGAGATCGGTCGTCGTCTGGCTCTCGATGCGTGCCGTCGTGTCCCAATAATCCATGATGACGTACCGGTCGACGACATCCAGCACCAGCTGGTTCATCGGCGTGATGGCGCCGTGGCGTGTGACTTCAACCTTGCCGTACCAATAGTCGACATCGACGGAGAGCGTCAGGCCGATTGTGTGGGCAGCGCGCTCGAGCCTTGTGACCAGGTCGATGTAATCATTGGCGACCTTGTTCTGCTCGATCTTCCATTGCGGGAGGGATGCGGGTTCGACATCGTAGTGAACTGCAACCGGCTTCCCATATGTCATCTTGCCGAGCAGTTGCGCCGCGAACTTCGACGTGAGGGAAATCGCATAGCCCTGATGCGGATAGCCGTGGCCCTTGAACACCCATTTGTTGTCGCCGAAAAGAAGCTCGGTCTGGAGACCCTGCTTGGACGCGGCTTCGAGAAACCCAGTCAGGGCGGTCTGGTTGCTCTGGATCGCGGATTCGCATTCGATGTAAACGCGATTGACGCCGTGGCTGGCCGCAAAAGCGAAGAACGTCGCTTGCGCCTGCGAATCGGTTATGACGCTTTCATCCCACTCCCAGAGTGCCGACGGCTGATATTTCTGCGCCGGCGATGCGGCCAGAACGGGACTCGCGACGGCAAGGCACGCGAAAGCCAGCCGGATCGTCGAAATGGGACGGAGCAAAGCGCGCCCGCAATTCGTTTTCCGTCTTTTCATGCGCGTGAGCCTCGCAGGAAAGTCTCTGGTCGAAGGAGGCGCCAGGCGGCTTTGGCGGTCAAGCCGAAAGTGGAAAGCTGAGGGCGGGTGATCGATTTCGGTATCATGGCATGACCGAGCTTTTGTATCCGGGCGGCAAGGTGCGTCTCTATGTCGAGGCGGCACTGGGCGCGGGCGTGCACGTCGCGCCTGACACGCAACAGACCCACTACCTGCTGCATGTCATGCGCGCCGGAGTGGGCAGCCATGTGCGCCTTTTCAACGGACGCGACGGGGAGTGGCTGGCCCGAATCGATTCGGTGACGCGACGCGACTGTTCGCTTGTCTGCGAAAGCCGGACGGCGGCGCAGGAACGCTCCTGCGATCTCTGGCTGCTGTTCGCGCCGGTCAAGAAAACGCCGGCCGACTATCTGGCGCAAAAGGCCACCGAGCTGGGCGTGTCGGCGCTCCAACCAGTCTTCACACGGCGCACGATCGTTCATCGCGTCAATAGCGAGCGCGTGCGGGCCAATGCCATCGAGGCGGCCGAACAGTCCGGACGCCTCACCGTGCCCGAAATCCGCGAACCGGTGGATCTCGAAAAAATTGTGGCGCAATGGCCGCGTGACCGCCGCCTGCTGTTTTGCGACGAAGGCGGCGCGCCTCCGATGCTGGAGGCCATCGCCGGCAAGACGCACGGCCCCTGGGCTGTTCTCACCGGACCGGAAGGCGGGTTCGACCCGGAAGAACGCGCGATGATTCGCGCGATGGCCGCGGCTGTTCCCGTTTCGCTGGGTAAAAGGATCCTGCGCGCCGACACGGCAGCCCTGGCGGCGCTCGCGATCTGTCAGGCGGCCAAGGATGCCAAAAATTGAGTCTACGCGCTCAGTGCGGGTAGGTGGAACCGCCCGAACTGTAGAACTCCGATCCAGCCTGCTTCGGATCGAAATAGCCGGCCTGCGAGGATGAACTCGGTGTCGACCAGCTTTCCGGCTGGCCGAACATGTTGGTCTGCGACGACGACACGCTCAAATGGAACTGATCGAGCAGGCCCGGATCCGATTTTGGCTGGCTTGAAAATCCGCTGTTGTTGGCCGCGTCCGTCGCCTGCGGGCTGCCGTCATTGCTGGTCTGCGGCAGGGTCACGGTCTCGATGGCGAAAGCGGGCATTCCGGCAAGAAGAAGCGTCGCAGCGGCGATCGGGAACGCGAGCTTCATGGCAGAATTCCTTTGTCTGAGGCAGGGGGATGAAACCATGACCCGCGCATTGCCGCAATGGCACAGGATCGGGCAGCGCTTGCCGGGAAT
This sequence comes from Rhizomicrobium sp., assembly GCA_036490345.1. Lineage (GTDB taxonomy): Bacteria > Pseudomonadota > Alphaproteobacteria > Micropepsales > Micropepsaceae > Rhizomicrobium. The sequence goes on from DASXEA010000020.1 coordinate 161,237, forward strand.
GGGGCGGACGCCTACATAGGCAAAAGCTGAACGAGCGGCTCACAATTCACATTTCCATTTAGGGACAATGTGCCCCCCGGGGGGCACCAGCGAGGAGGCGGCCCATGTCCATCCCCCAATCGGCGGGCGGACCGATCGAATCGCGCGACGATCTCGTGCGCTATTTCGCAGAAGGTTCGAAGCCGCGTTCGCAATGGCGGATCGGCACCGAACACGAAAAATTCGTCTACGACATGGCGACCCACAAGCCGCTGACCTATCGCGGCAAACCCGGCATCCGTGCCCTGCTCGAAGGCATGCAGCGCTTCGGGTGGGAGCCGGTGATGGAAGGCGAGCACATCATCGGGCTCGCACAGAACGGCGCATCGATCAGCCTCGAGCCCGGCGGCCAGTTCGAGCTGTCGGGTGCGCCTTTGCGCTCGGTGCACGAAACCTGTGCCGAAGTGAACACCCATCTCGAGCAGGTGCGTGAAGTGGCGCATGAGCTGGGCGCGGGCGTCATCGGTCTCGGCTTCGCGCCGAACTGGGGAATCGATGAAGTCGATCAGATGCCCAAGGGCCGCTACGCCATCATGCGCCGCTACATGCCGAAAGTTGGCGGCTATGGCCTCGAGATGATGTTCCGCACCTGCACGGTGCAGGTCAATCTCGACTATGCGGACGAAGCCGACATGGTGAAGAAGTTTCGTGTCGCGCTGGCGCTGCAGCCCGTGGCGACGGCACTGTTCGCGAATTCGCCCTTCCGCGCCGGCACGCCGAACGGCTTTCTGTCCTACCGCAGCCAGATCTGGACCGATGTCGACAACAATCGCGCTGGCATGCTGCCCTTCGTGTTCGAAGACGGATTTGGCTTCGAACGCTATGTCGACTACGCGCTCGATGTGCCGATGTATTTCGTCTATCGCGAGGGGCGTTATATCGACGTGGCGGGCAAGAGCTTCCGCGATTTCCTGTCCGGCTCGATACCGGAATTGAAGGGCATCGCGCCGTCGATGTCCGACTGGGCGGATCATCTGACGACGATCTTTCCTGAGGCGCGCCTGAAGAAGTTTCTGGAAATGCGCGGCGCGGATGGCGGAACCTGGCGGCGCATCTGCGGCCTGCCGGCGTTATGGGTCGGCATTCTCTACGACCAGGTGTCGCTCGATGCGGCCTGGGATCTGGTGAAGGACTGGACCGTGGAAGAGCGCGAATGCCTGCGCGGCGCGGTGCCCAAGCTCGCCTTCCGCGCACCGTTCAGGGATCGCACGGTGCTCGATCTCGCGCGCGAAATGCTGGCGCTGTCGGTCGCGGGGCTGAGGCGTCGCGCGCAGGAAGACGCAATCGGGACGACCGAAGAGGGCTTCGTGCAACCGCTCATCGAACTGGTCGAACGCGGTTACACGCGGGCAGAAGAACTGCTCGCGCGCTATCACGGCGAATGGCAGCACGACCTGCTGCCGCTCTTCACCGCCTACAATTTTCTGTGACGCCGTAGAGGGGACGCGTCGCGGGACGACGCCCTGCCGTTTCACCCCTTCCGTCATGGCCGGGCTTGACCCACTGCTGTCCGGCTTAATTTGGTGGACAAGGTGCATGGCTTTGATTCTTCTGGGTTCCAAGCGTTTGGCGACGTTTTGGACACGGAAGGGATCGCAGCCATGCCACACAACAATAGCGTCTTGCAGCAGATTCTAAA
>DASXEA010000050.1:0-1719 GCA_036490345.1 Rhizomicrobium sp.
AATCTTCGGTCGTCTGATCCGCTTGTCCAGAAACTGGTTGTCGGCATTCCCTCGGGCTCGTTCATGTGCAAATCATTCTCGCCACCGAAGAACGCCTTCGGTTTCAGTGCTGCAAATCGATCGTACAGCTTCGATATTTCAGCGGGCGTCGTGCGATATCGGAGCTGAATGATTTCGGCTCCTTGCCCGAACGCCGGCTGGTAATAAAAACGTACGTCTTGCGCATCGCGCGGAATGGGACGCGGAAAGTGCGTTGTGAAATCGCCACTGAGGTTCCAGCGGGTGTTGAGAATGGATTGGTATTCGCCCGGCTCCGTGACGGGGGCCAGCGCCATCTGAAAGCCATGCGCGAACACGATCATCGAGATCCACGCCGCGCAGGTCAAAACGCACACGGGCGCGGCGATTGCGTGCACGAGCGCGCGAGGATACTTGCGTGCCAACAAGTAAGCGGCGCCGCACACGGCCGGTGGAATCAAGAACGTCCAAGTCGGCCCGAACTCGACCTGTCCGGGATTCGTCGAGCGCGTGACCAAGACGATCTCGGCGGCCGCGGTTAGGCCTCCGAGCACCAGGTACATGAGGCTGAAGCGTCTCATCGTTGCCGCCTGACACGCGTCCGCCGCTCAATGCGATAGCCGTAGCCGTAGTAGCCGTAGGTCACGCACTCCGTGCGTGACAGCCGCAATTTCCAGCGCGCCAATGCGAAGGGCCGCGCACATCCGATGTCACGCACGGAGTGCGTGACCTACCGGACTCGAGCGTACAGGCCCGCGCGCCGCGGACGGAGTGCGTGACATGCCGGGCCGGTTTAACCATGCGATGCGCCCTTCCCGCGGTTGCAATCGAAGCACAGCGTTCGCAAGTTCGCCGCGAGGGTTTCGCCGCCCTTTGACCACGGGATGAGATGGTCAATCTCTAACACCAACCCGGCCACAGTCGCAGGCGAGCGTCCGCATGCCACGCAGCAAAAATTATCTCTCCTGAGCACTAGAAATCGCAGGGCGAGGGACGGATCGCGCCCCGTTCTCCTTGGGACCGTATTGCGCGCGACCGCAGCGTTGTCGCCCGCGAGCTCGTTTTGCTCCTGGTCAAACGCAGCCACGAATTCCTCAAGAGCTTTTCTCCAACCGCCGAAGCGCGCCATATAAGGCGCGGCGGTGTATTGGGAGGGCGGGACGGCCATGTCGCGATAGCGGGGCTGTCTCCCCTTTGCGATCCAGACGATCTTGAGATTGTCGAACAGCGCCTCAATTGGCACATTTTTTTCTTCGTTCGGTGCTAGCCCCGCTTTTCGCAGGCCCGCGTTCCACGAGCCGAATCTGGCGCCGATCATAGCTGGGGAGTATTTTCCAAATTCCCGATAAGAGCGAAATGTCAGGCCCTTGCCCTGTGCCTTGAGCCTGGCACCAACTGCCGCCAGGTCCTTGAGCAGTTCTTCATCTGCCGCGCCGCGGTTGAACGTGTCTAGTTCAAATCTCATCGGGCGAGCCCTTTGGCAGCTTTCATTGCCTGTTCATCATAGACTACGGCGGGCAACTCGGCCCCAATTTGCCAGACCCTGTGGCCCGGCATCCGCCTTTAATGCGACAGCGCTTCGCCGGCGTGGACGACGGCGGCGGCGGTGCCTTGGCTGTCGCCGATGAGCGGGTCTTCGATCACGCGCATCGAACGCCATTTGCCTTGCATGAAGCGGGCCATGTAGATGAAGCCCAGCAC
>DASXEA010000005.1:0-5303 GCA_036490345.1 Rhizomicrobium sp.
GCCGGTGTCGAGGTCGGCCTCGGTGTGAATATGGGGAAATGGATGTGGCGGAGATATTGCCGGATCGCTTGTTCGACTCTTGGCCATCGAGACCATCTGATTGATCATTCCGCTTCCGCCGGTCAATCCCGGTAACGGTCCTCACCGCCGATGTATACCCGCATCTTTCGTTTTGCACCGAGCCCGAACGGATATCTGCACGTGGGTCACGCCTATTCGGTATTGCTCAATGACGACATGGCGCGCGCGTGCGACGGACGTTTGCTGTTGCGCATCGAGGATATCGACGCATCGCGTTGCCGACCCGAATATGAGACCGCGATCTATGAGGATTTGCGCTGGCTCGGCATTTCCTGGAGCGAGCCGGTGCGGCGGCAGAGCGAGCATTTTGCCGACTACCGCGCGGCTGTCGCCAAGCTCGAAGCGGCGGGCCTATTGTATCCGAGCTTTGAGAGCCGAAGCGAGATCGCCGCCATGGTTGCGGAGCGCGAGCGTGCCGGACCTTGGCCGCGCGATCCCGATGATGTGCCGCTCTATCCGGGCGTGGCGGGGATGATGCCGGCGGAGGAACGTGCACGCCGCCGCCGTGAGGGACAACCGTTCGCGCTGAGGCTCGAGACGGCAGCGGCCGCCGCACGGACTGGCACGCTCAGCTGGTCAGAGAGCGGTAGCGGGCCGCAGCGCCAGACCGGCCGTGTGACGGCCGTGCCGCAGTGCTGGGGTGACGTCGTCCTGGGGCGCAAGGAGCTGCCGACGAGCTACCACCTCGCTGTGGCGGTCGACGACGCCTTGCAGGGCGTCACCGACGTGGTGCGCGGGCAGGACTTGTTTTGGGCGACTGGCATTCATCGGCTGCTGCAGGTGCTGCTTGGGCTACCGGAGCCGGCCTATCACCATCATGGGCTGATCCTCGATGACGAAGGCCGCAAGCTGTCCAAAGCCACGCAGGCAACGAGTCTCCGGCGGTTGCGCGCCGCGGGCACGAGCGTGGCGGATATCAGGCGCATGGTGGGGCTCGGTCGTTAGTCGACGACGGCGAATGATCGCGCATCGCGGTGTTATTTTGTTCCGGAGGCCTATCGTGCCATTCTGGGCGCCGCGCCTGACGATCGGGCACGCCATCTTTTGCGACTGGGGACCGCCGTGGCGCGGACGAGTTCAAAACAAAAGAATGGGGCCGGGAAAAAGGCCAGCAAAAAATCGGCAACGCGGGCAGCGCGGCGGCCGGCGCGCCAGCGCGCGCCAGCGGTCAAAGCCGGCGATCTGGCGCTGGCCGCGTTCGCGCATGACATCCGCACCGCGCTCACCGGTATTCTGGCGCTGGGCGAATTGCTCGCGAGCTCGAATATCGGCACGCGCGAGCGCGACTGGGCAGCTGCCATCAAGACCGGCGCCGAGCATCTGTCGGCGCTGACTGCGCTCATGGTCGACGCTGCAAGGATCCATGCGGGCGCACTGATCCTGCAGCAGGAAGTTTTTCGTCCACGCCGAATGCTCGAGGCCTTGGCGGCATCGCTCGAGGCGCGCGCGCAGACCAAATCGCTGCGCACCGAAGTGACGATCGCCGACGGGCTGCCGGATCTGCTGGTCGGCGACCCGGTGCGGCTGCGCGCTGCGCTGGAAAATCTGCTCGACAATGCGGTGAAATTCACCGCGCAAGGCGCCGTGCGGCTCGACGTGCGCGTCGCGCCGACGAAAGCCGGGCGCGTCAAACTCACGCTGCGAGTGAGCGACAGCGGCATCGGACTGACGCGCGCTGAAATCAAGCGTCTGTTCCGGCCTTACGCGCAGGCGAGCGCCGACATCGCGCGCCGTTATGGTGGCGCCGGGCTCGGGCTCGCCGTGGTCAAGCGCCTGGCGAAGCTGATGGGCGGCGACCTGGCGGTGACCAGCACGCCGGGCGTTGGTTCAATTTTTTCGTTCACCGCCGTGCTGCCAAGCGCGGCGGCCGAGGCGGCCGGCGCGGCGAGCGCGAAGCAGATTGTTGCCACGCCTGGGCGGCGGCTTTCGATTCTGTGCGCCGAGGACAATCCTTACGGCCGGGTCATTCTCAACACCATTCTCAGCGAGATCGGGCACCACGCCGACTTCGTCGGCTCCGGCGAGGAGGCGCTCGCAGCACTGCCGCGCGGCTATGACGTCGTGCTGATGGACGTGACGCTGCCTGGCATCGGCGGCCTCGATGCGGCGCGGCGCATTCGCGCGCTGCCCGGCGCCGCCGGCGCAACGCCAATCATCGGCATTTCGGGCCGTAGCGACACGGGCGACGAGGCCGCTGCTCGCGCGGCGGGAATGAATTTTTATTTGCGAAAACCGATCAGCCCGAGTGCGCTGAGCGAGGCCATCGCGGCGGTGGTGCCGCACTGATCATTCCGCTCATTCCGCCGCATCCGCCTCTGCGTCCGAATTCTCCGCGATGCGGCGGATGCCGCCGGCGACCACCGGAACGTCTTTGGCGCCTGCTTCTTTCAATCGGGCAATGAGATCGGCTGCCCTTGATCTCGTACCGAACACTGCTCCGCCGAAGCGCCGCGACTGCTGCGGCCGCGGCGAGTGTCACCATCACCTGAATGCTCCAGGCCACAGATTCGCTGCCGCCAAGCGTGCGTGTCAGGCCGAATACGGTTTGCACTTTAAAATCCGCGGAGCCCTCGGAGAGGAAGGCCTATGATCGAGCGTTGCCGCATGAGAGTGAGCGTGCCAAAGCCTCAGCAACTTCAGCTTCCTCGGTTCGGACCGGATAGGGGGTGCAAACGCGCCGGGCGATCAGGAGCGCGGCGATCGCGGCTGCCGGCAGGCCGACCGGGACGCCCAGAAATGGCAATACCAGGACCAGTGACGTGATGAGCGCCAGGGCGATGGTTTCGCCGGGCATGAAGCCCGTTTTGATGGCCAGCCGAACGAGAAAAGCGCCGGAAACGGCGAAAATGGCGAGGTCGTAAAGGTAGACGTAAGGCGTGGCGAGAAGGATACCCACGGCCAATCCGGCCGCTTTCAGTTCAAACGCAACTTGCCTGCTCCGCCACATCGCGACCAGCATGATGGCGATGGCGACGGTCAGCGCAGATTGCAGCGCCCAGGCCAGCGTCGCGCCGCCGCCGCCGAGGCGCACTAGCGCGAACAGGCTCTGGAATTTGTACCAGTCGATGTGATCCGCCCACGCCGTGTGGTCTTGTGACAACAACGCTTTCGATGTCAGCGGCAGCCAGTGAAAAAACTCGGTCCACGGCGTTGTGCCGAACAAAACAATCGTCGCAAGGGCCAGCGTTGCGGCGCTGACCGCGGCCGCTGCCATCGCCCGCCAATAGCCGCCAGCGGCCAGCACGAAGGGAAACAGGATGCCGAATTGCGGCTTGTAGGTGAGAAGCCCGAGACAGCAGCCGGCGAGCAGCGGCTGAGATTCGAGAAGCACGAGCGCGCCGCCGACCAGCGACGCGGTAAACAATCCATTCTGACCCGAAATGATATTCGGCATCAGGCAGGGAAACGCGCCGCCGATCAGCCAGCCGATCCTGTTGCCGACGATGGTGCGGATTGTCGTCAGATAGAGCGGCAACGTCGCCCCAATCCAGACCAGAAAGGCGATCGTATAGGGCAGCGTCGCCAGCAGTCCCGCGATCATCAGAAACGGCGGCGGATAGTGCCAGCCCAGATATGCGGCTTGAGAGTGTGCGACGATGGCATTTTCGGCAGCGTAGTGCAGAGTCCAGTCGTAGGCGGCTGCGGCATGTCCTTGCAGCACAAGGCGCCCGGCGGCGTAGACGCTGGTGAAATCGGTGTGGATCGGACGGCCGCTGCTGTCGAGGATCCAATTCTTGCCGATGATCTGCATCGCCAGGTAGGCCACGTTGGCCACGACCAGACCGAAGCAGATACGGCGCACCATGTCCGATGCTGCAGGCCGCAAACCGTGGCTGAGAGGCAGAGTTTGCGACGTCATTCGCGCTCCATGCGTTTTTGATCGAGCGCGAGGCGGCTGACGATCAACGCCAGCACGATCAGCACGGCGGCAAGACCTTCTTGCGTCCCGACGTAGGGGAATACCAGAATGAGCGCGGCGCCTGCGGCGAGGCCGCATATTTCGACGGCGGTAAATCTTCGCTCCAGGGCGTAATGCAGCAAAAAGCCGACAGCGACCGCGAGCACGGTCACGTCATACATGTAGACATAGGGTGTGGCGACGAGCGTTGCGGCGGCGAGCGCGGCAGCCTTGAGGTCGAAGGGCGCGCGGCTGCGCCAGAGCCAGATTGTGCCGATGGCGGCCGCGATGCTGGCTGCGGCCTGTACGGCAAACGCCAGCGTTTCGCTGCCGTCATGCGCGCGCACCAAGCCGTAGAGGCTTTGCAGCCGGTCGAAATCGGCAACGCCTTCGCCGAGAACGCGGTGGCTAGTGATCGGCAGCCAGTGAAAGAAAGCCTGCCAGCTGGCGGCGCCGAACACGAGCGCTGAGGCGGCGGCCATGCCGCTTGCCACCGTGGCGGCGACCGCAATGGTCAGCCAGCGACGGTCCGCGATCAGCGCCAGCGGAAACAGCAGGCCGAATTGCGGCTTGTAGGTGAGGAGCCCGAGCAGCACGCCGGCAAGGGCAGGGCGGCGTTCCAGCGCCGCGAGCGTGCCGCCGATCAGCGCGGCGGTGAGAAAGCCGTTCTGTCCGGCCGTGACGTTCCAGATCGCGGCCGGAAAGCCGAGCGCAACAAAAATTCCGGCGCGATCGTGCAAGATGCAGCGCAGCGTCAGCACATAGGCGGCGAGCGTGCCCGCGAGCCAGACGAAAACCGCACCGAGATACGGCAGCAGCGTCAGCACAGCGGCAACAAATAGAAACGGCGGCGGATAATGCCAGCCGTAATAGCCGGAAAAATCGTGGCCGAGCGCGCGCACTTCGGCGGCCTTGTGCAGCGGCCAGTCGTAGGCCGACGCCGCGTCGCCGGAGAGCGCCATGCGGCCTGCGGCGTAGACATCGACGAAATCGTTGGCGATCGGCCGGTTTTCGGCATCGGTCAGAAACTGGCCCTGCAGCCAGGCTCCCGACAGCATCACCAGATAGGCGAGCGCCAGAGTAAGCCCGATGACGCCGATCAGGCGCCGCGGCGCCAAAGGCGGCGCTGCGACATGCGGTCTCGATCCGGCTCGCATCCATGACAGCGCGGTCAAATAATACACGTTGCGCCAAGGCTTCGCGCCTTGGCGCCTCGCTTTACCGCGCATTCCTTTCTGCGGCCTTAGCGCGCTCAGGCGCGTTTGACGAGCCGCAGAATCAGCAGAAGGATGACGGCGCCGATGAACGCATCGATGACCGCGGC
>DASXEA010000037.1:0-18236 GCA_036490345.1 Rhizomicrobium sp.
CGACTGGCGCGAACACATCGTCAGCCTCGATCATCTGCGCCAATATGTCGGCCTCAGAGGGTATGGCCAGCGCGATCCGCTGAACGAGTACAAGAGTGAGGCCTTCGAACTGTTCGAGGGTTTGCTGAGCAAGCTCCGCGTGGACGTGGTCCGCCAGCTCATGCATCTGCAGATCAATGTGGAGCAGCCGCCACAGCTTTCCGAATTCCCGGCATCGCAGATGCAGACGCATCACATCAATCCGCTGACGGGCGAAGACGAAGGCGATCCCATGGCGGGCGGCGTTGGCATGCAGATGTCGCGGATGCGCGACGTGGCCGTCGACCCCAACGATCCCGGCACCTGGGGCAAGGTGCAGCGCAATGCGCCCTGCCCCTGCGGCTCGGGGCGCAAATTCAAGCACTGCCACGGCGCGCTCGTCTAGCGGCGCCGGCCGGGGATATTGGCAGCGGTAGGGCGCGTCAGGCGGCCCGCGCGAGGCGCTGCATTTCCCGGTCGAATTCGAAGCGAAGCTGGTACGCTTCGTCCGGCGGCAACCAGTTGGTCAACTGGGGAAATGTGATCTGCCACATCCGCGCGTCGCGCTCGGGCCAGGGCATCGTGGTTGCCTGTCGTGCCTTTTCGAGCACCGCGACAAGCTGCAGGCGTATCGTGGCCGGGTCTGCCTTGGCCGCGAAGTCGGACTGTCCGTCGAACAGTTCCGGTTCCGGATCGGGCAGGAAGAGATCGCGCTGACGGTTCATGGGTGCGTCCGGGTCATCTTCCAATTCTGCACGGATCGGAGCCGCGTGCGAGGCGCCCCGGCAGAATTTCTGTGGAGACGGTCATTCAACCCACGCGGCGGAGACGAAAGGTCTTGCCCCGGTCCCGGGAGTCGATATGCCCCATGCGAGCAAGCGACGCCAGCACGGCGTGCACACCCTTCGTGCATTTCCGTCCCTGCCTAAAGGAAGCCGCGATGGCATCGGCGCCCAGCGGCGCGGTGGACGAAGCGAGCGCCGCCATGACAGCAGCGGTCTGGCCAACATCGTCAGCCGGCCATTTTTTCTTCGCTGTGCGCCCGGAAACAACTTCCCCTCCGCCGACCAGATCGAGGCGCTTGATTTCCTCGGGCGAACGGAAGCGCGGGATCTGGTATTCGGGCCTGAGCCAGCGAACTTCGCCTTTGGCTTCCTCGACGGCGCGTTCCTTGTTGAGCGCCACGAGCCGCGAGAGAATGTCTTCGTCGGAGAGATCGTCCGGCCAGCCATAGGCGTGCGCGACCTCGGCATCGAGGCGGTCGTGCAGTTCTTTCAGGATCAGCACCTGCCCGTCATCGAAAATCTGCCGCGACGCCGGCTCCAGTGCTGCGGGAGTCACCCCTTGCCGCAACTCCTCGAGCACGTTGTAAAGGCCAGTGAGCGTGAGCGCGGAGTGCTCCTGCAACACGCGCTTGCGGTGCGCATCGAGGTCTTCGGCGAGGTCGCGAATGCGCTGTCGCTGCAGATCATCGGCATCGGGAAATGGGAATGGATCGAAGCAACGCGATTTCGAGTAACGCGGGTCATTGCCCATCCCCAACCAACCACCGGCCCGCAATGCCCATACCATGTGAATGCGCGACGACAATATGCCGAGCGTAGATGCGTCGTCAGATGCGATGGCGACAAGCATGTTGTCCGGGAGAATAGACTTTCCGAGGAACTGGAAAACGCGGTGTTTCGTGGTTTCGACCGTCGCGATGTACCGCTCCAATCCCGCCAAGGCAGAACGCAGCTCTACGCGGGGTTCGCCGAAAATCCACCAATTTTTCTTGTAGCTCTCGCGATGGTTCCAGTCGCGGCCAACTTTCTCCTCCTTCCCACTCGTCGCGTTCCGGACAATCTTTTCCTTCACTTCCAATTTGGCGTGTTGATAGATTTCCGGAAAGCGCTCTCGCACCTCGTCTGCGTCCAGCCCAAAAAGGTCGATCACCATTTTGCCGCGCGAATGGGCGGTAAGATCGCGCCCGTTGCGATACTCTCGGATGTGATTTTCAAGACCCTCGCGCTTGCCCAGGCCGAGATTCTCTGCCTCGGATGAGGTTACGATGAAGCCGCTGCCCATCAGCTGGACACCGCGATGGCAAAGCCCGCCATTTGCAAGCAGAGGCATCGCACCCACAACATCCACACCGATCGTCAGGTCGGGGTTGATGAACCCGGTCCTCTCCTGGAACTCAATCAGGGGCGCATCCGTATCGAGCTTCTCCTCGCGAATCACCTCGCGCAGCAGCCCGTCGCGCCGTCCCGCTTCGCCCACCGTCATGGCGATGCGCACGGCCGCTGCGTCCGCCGAGGCCTTGGTCCAGGGGTGATCGGGAATCGCCATCACGATCGACATCGGCTGCTTCGCGTTCATGTGACGCTCGACGACCCGCCGCTGAAACACCTGCGATAGGGAGTTGGTCGTCACCAGACCGAATCGGCGTAAGGCCGTGTCCTTTTGTGTCAGCAGCTCCGCGCTTCGATCCCACCAGTACATCACATAGTCGGCGGATTCGTTCATATGGCGGTGTGTGCGCCAGAGCGCCTCAGCATAGTCGTCGCCCAGCCGCCCGCGTATGTCCTTACCGCCGATGAAGGGGGGATTGCCGACAATGAATTCCGCCGTCGGCCATTCCGGCCGCCGCGCATTCGGATAATGGCCGATCTGTATCGGCCAGCCCTTCCACATCAATACCGCTTCAGCCTGCTTGATGTTGTGGAACGCCTCGAGGATCGGTTCCTTTGGCGGCTGGCCTTTCGTCCGTATGTGCCATTGCAGAAAACCGATCCACAGCACCAATTCCGCGATGGCCACAGCGCGCGGATTCTTCTCCAAGCCAAGGAACTGATGCGGATCGATGATGTGTCCCTCAAGGCTGTGCAGCCATTCCCGCCTGCCGAGGTCCGCAAGTACTTCCAGCACCTCGCCTTCCAGCCGCTTCAGGAGTTCCAGCGAGACGTAAAGGAAATTGCCAGTGCCGCAAGCAGGGTCGAGGACGCGCGTACTGCAGAGCTTCTCGTGGAACGCGCGGACCGTGGCGATTGCGTCTTGGTCGCGCCGTTCCGATTTCTGGCGTTCCACCGTCGCCAGCGCGTTTGCCCAATCGGCGCGGAGCGGCTCGATGATCGTCGAGACGACCAGGCGTTCCACATAGGGGCGCGGCGTATAGTGTGCGCCGAGCCGGCGGCGTTCTTCGGGATCGAGCGCCTGCTCAAGAAGAGTTCCGAAGATCGACGGGTCGACGTCGCGCCAATTGCATTCGGCGGCGGCGCGCAATTCGCCGATTTCTTCCCGGCCCACCGCCAACGCCCTGTGCTCCCGAAAGAATTCGCCGTTGAAGCGCTTGACCTGCGATTCGATGCCAAAGGCGAATGCACCGATATTCATCGCATCCCACAGTTGGCTCACCATGGGCTCGAATTTCTCGGGATCGGCTTCACACTTCTTGAGCAACTCCGCAAACGAGTCTTTCGGCAGGAGCTCGACCGATTGGGCGAACATCGTGAACAGGCAGCGCATGAGAAACATCGCCACCGATTCGGCATTGTATTTCTTTGTCCTCTCCAGGGATTTCGAGACGGCCGCCAGTCTTTCCGCGATTTCGCGCGTGACGCGCGCCCGCGCCAATGACGGATCGAGCGATTTCGGATCGGTCCATATGCCGACAAGGCGTTCCCGGATGGTCCGGTCACGGAGATCTTCCAGTCGAATGCGAAAGGATTCGCGATCCGGAAACTGGTTGTAGTTTTTGCCGAGTCCCGAGAAGTCGGCATACACCTCGATCACGTGGCCGACATCGCAGACGAGGATGAATGGCGGCCAACCGTGGTCGGCTGGAAGGGCCCGTGCATAAGCCTGCGCCTGCGCTCGCGCGTTCATCATCAGCACGTCCCACGCGCGGGTCGCAGGCCGGCCTCTCGTCTGCGCGCCCCGATCGGGGAACTGTTCGGCCTGCCCCGCGACTTCCTTCAAGCCGCCCTTCAGGCGGGACTGTTTGGCTTCGAGGACGAAGCTGCCGCGCTTGTAGAGGTCGATCCGCCGCGTGGTTTCCGTTCCGTCAGGCTGGACCTCGCGGACCGCCCGCTCGAATACGTAGTCGTTGTTTTCCGTGGTTGCGCCCGCGGGATCGGGATGAGGCAGGCCAAGAACGTCGCAAAATTCGGTCAGAAACAGGGCGTAGTTCGCCCGCTCCTGGCCACCTTCGCGCCCATGCCAGCGGGTGATGAAAGCCCCAACTCGCGGATCGTTTTTTGACTCGACGCGCCCCATCGCGGAACCATAAGTTCCCCCTTGCGCCGTCACAAGGACAAGATCGCCCTGGCCCTCCTTGACACTTTCCGATCCAGGCGCGGAAAACAAAAAGAATTCTCATGCGAGTCAACCACCCCGCTTCCGGTACACCGCCGATCTGGATCGATCTGCTCGATCCGGCTCCCGACGAAGCCGAACGCATCCTCACTGACCATGGGCTGCATCTTCCCTCGCGCGCGCAGCTCGAGGAGATCGAGTCCTCCAGCCGCCTTCAGGCGCGCGGAGGGTCGCTTTTTCTGAGCATGCCCATTGCCGTCCAGCACGACGGTATTCCAGCCACGCCCACGCCTGTGGGTTTCGTGCTTTCTTCAAAGTTCCTGGTCACCATCCGCTATGTCGACCTTGCCGCGTTCGCTGCAACGCACGAGGCCATCGCCGATGACGGCTCCGCCTGCACGCCGGCTTCGATCTTCGCCGCACTGCTCGAACATTTGGTCGATTTCGGTGCCGACGCGCTGGAACATGTCAGTGCGGAGATGAACGCGATCTCCCAGCAGATATTTCCGGCCGGAATGCCGGCCGAGCGCAAAGCCCCCCGTTCGCGCAGATCGCTGCGCGAGACGCTCGCCACCGTCGGCCGCGCAGGAGAGCGCGTGTCGCACATTCGCGAGACATTGCTCGCCTTGCAGCGCTTCATTCCCTTCGTTTGCGACAAATGCGCGCCCTGGATCGGTGCCGATGTGCAAAGCCGCCTCAAGACCGCGGGTACCGACATTCAGTCGCTGGTCGATTTCGAAGCGCACCTTACGAACAAGGTGCAGTTCCTGCTCGACGCCGTGCTCGGCTTCATCAACACCGAGCAGAACGAGATCTTCAAGGTGCTGACCATCGTGTCGGTGGTCGGCATACCGCCCACGCTGATCGCCAGCATGTACGGCATGAACTTTCACAACATGCCAGAATACAGCTGGTCCTTCGGCTACCAATGGGGATTGGGCTTGATCTTCCTCAGCGCCCTTCTGCCAGCGCTGTGGTTCAAATGGCGCGGCTGGTGGTGAGGCGAACTGAGGATTTCATCTATGGATGGAAGAAGATGAATCCCGACCCATCCGCGATCCAGTGCGCGAGCATGTTGGCCCAGAGGTTGCGCCGCCAGAGATAGAGAACGGCGAGCACGACACCGCCATAGCCCGCGACGATCAGCTGGGCCGCGCCCCAGGCCGCAAGATGCGCATACGTAAAGGCGACAACCGAGATGAGCGCCGCCACCATGCGGCTGCCCGTCCATGCCTGGAACCGCTCGATCGGATAGCCGCGGAAGACAATCTCCTCCATCACGGCGGCGCGGGTAACCAGCGCCACGCGAAACCACAGCGGGGTGTGCATGATGCCGGCCAGGGTGGCTGCATTCATCCTGAGATGAAAAAGCGGAAAGACGACGCCGTAGATGAAAACAATGCCGGCGATGAGCGCCACGCCGCAGAGCACGCCGCACAGCATGTCCCATAGCCCCGGCCGGCGAAGACCGATCGACGCCAGCGAACGCCGCTCGACGAACACCACATAGGAAAGGATGACGGCGACGGCGAGCCACCATAGCGCCTCGCCCCCCATCAGCGGCCCGAAGAGGCGCTTGCTCCAGGTACCGAGGGGCAGAAGCGCGATGAGTGCCCAGAGTATCAGGCCCGCAATACGCTTGGTTCTCTCTGATGCTGGCACACTTTCCTCCGTTCGGCGTTCGGCGCTCTCCCGCCTCAAGGCGCGTCGGTCAGGGCAGCGCAGGCCTATCCGGGGTCGTCCTCCACAAACCTGCGAAGCCGTTCCAATCTGGCGTCCCATAGTGCGGAAATCTGGTCAAGATATTTTCGGGTATCCGCGAGCCGGTGCGCCTCGATCCGCCATAGGCGATCCCGGCCAACACGGTCGCTCTGCACAAGGCCAACGTCCTCCAGCATGCGCAGGTGCTTGGTAACAGCCTGACGGGAGACATCCGTGCTGTGCTTCAGCTGAACGGTCGGCAACGGGCCGTCGCGACAGAGACGTGCCACAATCGACAGGCGAACCGGGTCGCCAAGAGCGGCAAAGAGCGGCACCGCCCTTGTCAACTGCGCCGTGCGCGGCTGCACTTAGGGCTGCTCCTGGTGTGCGAGGTATTTTTCGACAAGTCTGGCCTGATGTGTCCAGCCGCTCTCGTTCGCCTCAAGGGCTTTGGCGCGCCGCGCGATCGGCAGGTGTTCAAAGCCCGATTCCGAAATCGTGAGAAGGACTGCGCCATCTGTCCCGGCCAGGTCGAACGTCACGAGAGTCATGGGCTCACTGGAGTAGTCGTAACCTGAATCGATGGCAAAAGGATGCCAGCGGAAAGAAAACCGCTTCATGGGTTCGAGTTGCTCTACACAGATCTGGAACGTCGCGCCCGCGTAAGGCTCCTGAAGTTTGGCGACTTCGGGATCTGCCTTTGTCGGAACGATTTTGCCGGTCATCCATGAACCCGCAACGAAAGGGGCTTCGAATTCCACGCCGAACCAGGCACCGAATTGCGCCGAATCGCTGACCGCCCGCCAGACACGTTCGCGCGTTGACCTGAGCACAATTTTCTTTTCGATCCGATCTGAATTCATGAGCAACCTCCTGGTTGCTCCTAATCTGGACGCAAACCGTGCGAGGCGCAATAGTTCGGTTGCGCCTCAAACAAACTGGATTTGCAGGGGATGCCTGGGTTCAGACGATGCCGGGCTTTTTGCCGATTTTCTCGAAGGTGGCACATTGGAGACCGGCAGGACCGGATCGCCTCAGCCTTCCATGCCGATTGGCGGCCCGCGGTATTGGGCTATGATCGCGCATGGCCGCCGCCTCACAAAGTGCCCTGCCCCAGCCGCTCGTCGCCGTGCGCGATGTGCGCGCCAGCTCCCGTTGGTATGCGGAACTCCTGCGCGCAGACTCCCTTCCCGAACATCCCCACCGCGATGTCTATGACCGGATCCGGATCGCCGGCCGTGTGATCCTGCAGCTCCATGCCTGGGATGTGGAGCACCACCCCAATCTCGTGAATCGCGCGGCGGCGCGGCCGGGCCATGGCGTGGTGCTGTGGTTCCAGCTCGCCGATTTCGACGCGGCGGTGACGCGCGCGCGCAAACTGGGTGCGGAGGTGATCGAGGAACCGCACATCAATCCCGCACCCCAGGCCTGGGAGATGTGGCTGCGCGATCCCGACGGCTATGTGGTGGTGATCGCGGGCGCGGATGGGGGAGCAGGAAGCGCACGTTGATATTTGCGCAGCGCGGTAAATCCAAAAATTTGTATGTCATGGCCCGCATATGCGGGCCACCCAGGTGACAGGGAACAGTCTAACGAAATTGGATCTCGCACTTGTTGCAACTGGGTGGCCCGCAGACGCGGGCCATGACAAAATTTGATTTAGGGGAGCTTCAAACATGAAGAACGTGTCGATCCGCATTTTCACTGCACTCGTGTTGATGGCTGCTCCCGCGTGCCGCGCGCAGGAACCGGTCGAACAGGTGATCGTCACGACCAGCAGACTCTATGGCGACTGGAAAATGGTGCTGCCGGACTGGCCCGGCATCGATAAACCCGTGACCGGCGATTTCTGCCATTTCCGAAAGCACGATGACGGCGTTGCCATCAGCTGCGCCGACGATTTTCTCCAGGAAATCCCCGAAGTCACGCTGGACGGCATGCATTTAAGAATGCGCTGGGGCGGCGCCTTCAATCACACGATCTACGACGCCGTCTGGGACGGCAATGGCACGTTCGATGGCAAGATCGTCCAGGCGTCGATGGGAATGGTCAGCCACCGCTTCAAGGCGAAGATGGAGCGCGTCACCGATCAGCCCGCTCCCCCCGCTCCGCCGGACAGCCTGAAAGTCCTGACCGCCTATTTTGCCGATCTCGCCTCCAGAACCATTCGCGAAAAATACTACGAAGACGATGTCGCCACCGCGATGAAGAAAGCGCTGGCCAAAGCCGCCGAGCCGCAAACGGGACAGGACCTCAAATATTACGGCCGCATCCTGGAGCAGAAGGGCGACCATCCCCCGACCTTCCCGGATGTGTTCAAAGTTGCAGGAACGACCGAGCAATGGTGCCTGGTGCGCGTCGACGAAAAAGGCCTGGCGGATGTCCGCTGCCGGGAGATTCCGTAGAAGACTCTGGGGGCGGCGCAACAGTTTGCGTGGCACCGATGGAAATGTGAGAGACCTCGCCTTGAACCAGTCGAGCTGGAGACAGAGACTCTCGGCACCTCTTTCGTCGACCTCACCTCACCAGCCGACGAAGGTGAACGTTGCCGCTGTCACCCATTTTTTATTGCCAACCGCCAATGGTCTTCGATCGGCAGAACGGGCGCTGCGGTGCTTCAGATCGTCTTTTGACTGCGGCGGAATGCAAAACAGGCCATGCCGAGCAGGCCGGCTCCGAACAGCAAAAGTGATCCGGGTTCGGGGACCACGTCGAGCTCGAGCTCGTTGCCTCCGCGAAGGAAATTTTCCGCGAAGTACATGCTGCCCATGCCGGCGCAATGCCAGGTGTCGCCCGGGCCCGAGGTGCAGCCCTGACCGTCGAAGTCGAATGCGCTGAAGTCCCCCAGATCGACTCCCGCATTCAGAATATCGAATTTCTCGCCCATCGCGAGCGAAAAGCTCTTCACAAGATTGACCGCGAGCGTTCCACCGAGATTGGCGGTTCCGCTGATGTCCAGCTGGCCATATTGGCCACTGTGTGTCCCGCCGATCTCGATATCCAATGTGCCCGTCGAGCCCTGGCCGAAATTGCCGGTGATCGATAGTGTCCCCGGACTACCCGTGGCATCTCCCGGCTTGACGACGCCGTAGTTCATCAGCGCGTTCAAGGTGAGATTGCCGGTGCCCTGCAGCGTGCCGCCGTTGATGCTTGCATTGTTGGCCGCAAGCGTGCCGTCGACCTGCGTGGTTCCTCCGGACTGGACGTAATTGTTCTGGGCGGCGGAGCCGATGGACATTTTGCTAGTGGCGCCGATCGTCACATTGCCGGCATTGATGAAGTTGCCGGCATCCGCTGTGGCAAAATTGCGGCCCGAGATGATGGTGAAGCTGCCGCCCGATTCATTCCTGGAGAAGTTCGACAGGGCGTTGTTTCCATTTGCGTCGGTGAAATTCGAATTCGCGCCGCTGAGAAGGATCGATGCATCGTTGTTGACGATCTCACCGCCGCTGGTGCCCAGCTGCTCGATTAGGAGGACACCGGCTCTGGTATTCGTGCTGCTCACCGCGTAGGTTCCGCCGGTCAGCGTATTGCCGCTGAAATTTTCAAAGGCGCCGCCGGACAGATGCATGGTGGCGCCAGCGCCGACTTCCAATGTGCCATAATTGGTGATCGAGCCGCCTCCATTCAGACTGAGCGCTCCGCCGGACGCAATCACCGTGCCTTGCGCTTCGTTGACCAGCGACAGGCCGTTGAATCCGACAATGCCGGTGCCTATGATCAGATTATTGACGTTGTCGAGCGTTACGTTGCTACCTTGTTGCCCCACGAGTCCCCCCGTCATCTGGATCGTGCCGCCACCATCGAGCGTGGCATTTTGCGAGAATCGCAACAGAGCTCCATTCAGGGCGATGCTCCCGTCATTGTCGACCTTCGTGCCATAGACGTACACGCCGCCTTGCGAGTTGTTGAGCGTGTCGCCGGAGCCGATGAACAAATCATAGGTATTGTCGGTGCCGGCGCTGGTAACGGTAACCCCGTTCGCTCCGATGCAGCTGTTCGAGCTGGGAGACGGTATGCCGGTGGTCCAGTTGCCGGTGTTGTCCCAACTCCCGCTGGGGGCTCTGAAGCTGTCGGTGCACGTGAAGCTTTGCGCCGATGCCGGGCCGGCTGCGAACCAGGCCAGGGATGTTGCCGAAGCGGCGGCCAGGAGCAGCGCGTGGCAGCGCGGCACAGATCGGCGAAACATGGTTAACCCTCATAGGATTTGATGCGCTCATGCATCCCGCGTGGGGCAGCGATATGACCGCGCGCCAACTCGAATCGCAACTACGAAGTGTTTTGGGGCGAGACGAAAGAGAAGCGCGCCTTTGAAGATCGGCGCGCTTCAACGGCGCGATATGGTACAGGTACTGGAGGATTGGGAAGCGGACCACAAAAAGCTCTAAACAAAAACCGCTGAAGGCGGCACGCGGTCGGCACGCTCGCATCGCGTAAATGTCGTTATGCGAATTTTCTTCTCAGACCCAAGCCACCAACAGCGAGGAGCGCCATGCCGAACAGCCCGACTGTGCCCGGTTCGGGAACGGGGGTGAAATCTGCTGCCTCTGTGTAGGTACCAAGGAAGGATTTAAACTGTTTATTACTATCAATAGAAAACCCCCAGTTTCCGGTACGACAACCGTCTGTAAGTTGACCCGAACAAGACGCTCCGTTGAAAAACGCAAGCGAGTTATCAACATCCAGCAGGTAGTCCGTGCCGGTTTGGCCGTCAAGCTCGGTGACCCCCAATGTGTTGAGGGCCGCCGCCAGAGCATTAGTCGCGTCAATGCTCAACGTCGAACCGTCGGTGAAGCTGTTAAGCGTGGTCGTGCTGAACGTCACGTTGTAAGTCGTACCGTCGACGACCAGCCCATCGATGCCCGTTGGCATCGTGGTCGATCCTAGAAGCGTCGGGCCGCCCGGAATGACGGGCTGCGATTGCGGCGAATACAACGAATTAAGCAACGAGGGCGCAAACATCCCCGCGGCATTCCCCTCTAAACCGCAATTCTGGTTTTGCGCGGCATCGCGCGGATCGCTGTTGCACATGTCGGCGCTGGCCGCATTCACACCCGCCAACAGGGCGCTCACCAACAGGGCACCGGCCCATAGCATTTTCATCCGAATCCCTCTCCGTTCAGCTCGCCGAGAGCGCACAAGCAAGAGTCGTACCGATTCAGGACTTGGGCCAAATATCAATCTGGGAGCGTGACGAAATGTAAATAAATCCGACAGGTGCCACCTGCCGCCACGAAAATCCGAAAACAGTCAAACTGTATCACTACCGAAATTCTGGACGAGCAGATTGCCCAGAAATTGGCCTAGATACTTGTCAAGTATATAGTTCCCTGGGGCAGAGGGCACTTGTAAAGCGTACAGACACTTCGACGACCGCGCGGCGCTAAACCCGTTGTGCAGGGCAGAGCGCACTTGTAAAGTGTACCGACACCCTGATCCGGTGCCCGCTGCAAGGTGTCATGAGATCGGGTGACGGGAGGAACTGCCCCGCAGGACTTACGACTCGAGGCAGAATTGCTACTTCGCCACCTCGATCAACTCGATGTCTTTCTTGAGGATCCGCTTCACAAGCGCACTTACCGTGGTGCCCTGGGCTTTCGCGCGCGGCGAGAGGTAGCTCAACACCTCTTACGTCGACCTCACCTCATCAGCCGACAGCCGACGAAGGTGAGCGTTGCAGCTGTCACCGGTTTTTCTTCCTGATTGTGATCCGATAGCCGTCTTCGGAATTTTCTTGCAGCAAGGAAAGCCTGTCGGACTTTTTTACATTCTTGCCGCGCCCGGGCGCCAACGGACCAATATTGGCCTGTATTTCTCAATCGGCACAACCCTTGCTTGCAAATTTCAGCGACACGGACGGGGAGTTTTCAAATGAAATCGCTTTGGGCGAGCGCCTTGGTTATGGGGGCGCTGTTGGCCGGTTTGAACACTGCCAGCGCTGACATGTGCAAGAGCGATTGGCGCGACCAGAATTGCGTTTTAGACGCAAGCGCCGCGTGGGCGGGCGCGCCCTTTTCGTCAGGTCTGTTTACTTCTGGTTCGCTTGGGCGGACGCCCGGCAATCTGAGCGGCGCAACGCTTGAAGGGTCAACTACCGACCCAACCGGCATCAACGGGCTTGTCGTTGACGGCAAGACTTACAACGTGACGTTCAGCCTGACGAATCTTAATTCATTTACAGAGGGGACGACAATCAGCATAGACGCGGATACTGCGCTCACGGCTGCACTCAACACGTTCAAAGTCACGGCGCTTGATGGCCACACTGGCAACGGTTACTACGACCTGAATGTCGACAACTCAACTTCGAATTTCGACACTTCGGTATTAGACGCGGGTAAACTCCCCTGGCGCAAAGCGAGTTGCTGCTTTGGTTTCAGTTTGCCTTTAGGTTGCAGTAGCTCACCCTGTGTTGAGGCCGCGGACTTCACGCCGGCAGACGTTCCCGAACCGGGCACAATCGGCCTGTTCGGCGCGGCCCTTCTCGCTCTTGGTGTGTTGGGCCTGAGAAGGAAGGTTGTCTGACGACATTCACTCAATGCGAGCGTGACGGCGGCGCTTGGCCCGACGCCGTCCGCCCCCTGACACTCTGGCACCTTCACAAGATCGGTCATCTCCCAAAGCTTCGTCGTAACGCCAGCGGCCATTGCGTTAGATCGGGTGACGGGAGGAACTGCCCCGCAGGACTTCCGGCGCGAGGCAGAATTGCTACCTCGCCACTTCGATCAACTCGATGTCTTTCTTGAGTATCAGATTCACAAGCGCGCTCATCGTGGTGCCCTGGGCTTTCGCGTGCGGCGAGAGGTAGCTCAACACCTCTTACGTCGACCTCACCTCACCGGCCGACAGTCGACGAAGGTGAACGTTGCAGCTGTCACCCGCTTTTCGCCGCGGCCTGCTGTTGAGCGCCGCGGTGCATTGCGCCGACATCCAGGATCGCGACGGCGCGGCGTCCTTTCCTGGTGCGCGCGCGCGAGCCCTGTTTCCCCTCCTTCAGCGCATCTTCACCGACGCAGGCTATCAGGGACCGCGGGGCGCACTTACGGCAGCAAGCTGCCGCACGTGGGTTGTCGAAATTGTCAAACGAAACCAATTGCACCCCTTCGTCGTGCTGCCTCAGCGCTGGATCGTCGAACGCACCATCGCCTGGCTCAAGCGATGTCGACGGCTCGCCAAGGACCCGGGAAAACCTCAATCGCAAAGCCCTCGCGTTCCTGCGCCTCGCATCAACCCGCCTCATGCTCCGAAAGCTTTGCAACCCAACATGAACTGCCCGGACAGACTCTAATATTCAGATGAACCAGATAATAGAGTCGAAACTACAAATGAGGATAAAGTAAAATTTAACACCGCGCGTAATACACTCCGTCCCATCAACACCTTTTTGATAGGGGGGAGATCTTCATGAAATCTCAGTCGATATGCGCAGCTTCCGCGCTGGCCATAATGCTTTCTGGCTGCGCAACAGTAATCCAAGGGTCTAGTCAATCAATCGCCGTTACTACCCCACCGACGACTGGAGCCTACTGTACGCTGACAAGCAAGGAGGGAAATTGGACGGTCCTTTCGCCCGGCGTTGCAACGGTCGAAAAGAGCAAAGAAGATATTGTCGCGCATTGCTCCAAAGCCGGGTGGCAGGATGCGTCAGCAACGATCCCATCGGACTTCCAAGGCTGGACCATCGGAAACGTACTGCTCGGCGGATTGATTGGTGTTGGGGTTGATGCCGCGACCGGCGCAATAAATCAATATCCTAAGGCATTCGCGGTTCCCATGCAGCCGATGGTTGGTTACGCGCCATCTCAATTGGTGCAACCTCAATTTGCGCAAGGAGCCGTCAACGATGACCGTGCTGGTTCGGCTCCCCTACCTGACGCCTCTGGCAATAATATGCAGAGCTTTGACCACTGGCAGGAGTCCAATAGTACGGGCAAGAACTAGAGTTAGAGCGGCGGCTCTTATACGCCGCTCGCACCTGTCAATTCATGCTACTCATCACCAAGGTTTGCCGCATAGAGAATCAGATAACAGGACCAACTGCCCCGCAGGACTTACGACGCGAGGCAGAATTGCTACTTCGCCACTTCGATCAACTCGATGTCTTTCTTGAGGATCCGCTTCACAAGCGCACTCACCGTGGTGCCCTGGGCTTTCGCGCGCGGCGAGAGATAGCTCAACACCTCTTACGTCGACCTCACCTCACCGGCCGACAGCCGACGAAGGTGCACGATCCGTCGTTGAGCCACAGACGCCCGCGTTTGGGCTGCTTTGCCGGGACTTTCAGCCCCTCACGCCGCCAGATGCGTTCGACCCGCTTCTTGTTCACCGTCCAAGGTCCCCGTCCCGCAATTGCTCTGCTACGGTGCGCACGACAGGCTGGGGAATATACGCAAGGTTATGCCCAAATGGTGCAAGCGCGAAGGTCCAATGTTGCACCGCTCCCCGCTTGGCGGAAGAATTGCACTCAGAGTCGAATATCGACTTTCTCACTTCTTCTTCATCTTCTCAGCGACAGCTGAACTGCAGGTTTGATCCGTCCGTGCCGGGCTTTGGCTGGACCTGCGGCGGCCAGCCGTGAATCTGCCAGCAACGCACGAGGCCGATGTCCTCGGCGAACTGCGGGAAACCGGGATGTGTGCGAACTTTGCGGGCAGACTCGGTCGGAATCCAGAGGTTCATCAGCGCGCCCGAGAGATAGGTGTTCGGCCGGTTGCGAACCTCGCTGAAAAAGGCTTCGGCCTCACCCAGCACCAGGAGCGTTGCCTTGAAAGCGAGGCCGGACATCTTCTTCGGATTCCCGACATCGCGCTTCACGCTTCTCCAGATCAGCGCTTTCGCCCATCCCGCCTCTTTCGTGACGGCAACGCTTAAGAGCCATTGAGCGATCCGCGACTGAAACGCGAGCGGGACTTTCTCCACGTGAACCTTAAACGCCGTCATCAGGTAGGTGTACGCGTCTGAGCGATTGCCCGACGCCGCGATCATCTGTGCTTTGGATACCGCAACGAGGACCCAGCCAAGTTTGATGGACCTGTCGAAACTGGTGTTTGCCGCCGCGCTGTCTCCCAGTGCCCATTGGTAGATGCCGAGCGCGCTGGAGAAGCTCGGCGAGAAGGGATCGTCCGCCACCGATTCTCTCATGTAGGGAAGGGCCTTCTCGAACAATCCCATCAGCCCATAGGCCGAACCCAATTCATGCACGGCAGCGACGGAGGCAGGGTCCAGCTCATGGGCGCGCTTACGCGCTTCCCATTGGCCGGGAAGGTCGAGCTCCAGCAGACGTTCGTACGACAGCGCGAGGTTCGCATCCGACAGGTTCGGATCGAGCCTGAAAGCCTGCTTCGCCGCCTTCTTGCCGGCCTCCAGATATGACTTCCAATCCGGCACGTCGTTATGTTCCGGCAGAAAGAAATTGGCATTGGCGAGCCACGCCCAGGCGAGCGCGAATTCTGGATCAAGGCGCACCGCATCTTCGAGGTGTCCGACGGCACGCGCGAGCACCCCTTCGCCATCCTGCACCTGCGCGAGTTTGCGGCCCTTGAGGAAAGCGTCATACGCCTCGGGGCTTTTCGTCATCCGCGCGACAAGGCGAATCTGGTCGACATGGAGCACGACTTCCAGTTCGCCGACGATGGTGCGCGCAATATTGTCCTGCAGATCGAAAATGTCGGTGACGTTGCCGTCATAGGATTCCGACCAGACATGAAACCCGTCGCCCGTCTGGATGAGCTGGGCCGTGATGCGCACTTTCTCGCCCTGCTTGCGAACCGAGCCTTCCAGCACATAGGCCACGTTGAGCGCCGCGCCGATCTCCGAGACGGTAAGATCGCGCCCCTTGAACGAAAAGGAGGACGTCCGCCCGGAAACCTTGAGGGGCGTGACCTTGACAAGAGCATTGAGGATTTCTTCCGCCACGCCATCGCCGAGATACGCCTGATCGCGCTCGGCGCTCATGTCGCTGAACGGCAGGACCGCGATGGAGTGTTTCGCGGGCGCCGCTTTGACGAGAGCCGCGGGAGATGAATTTTCCGGCGAAGACGCGGCCACAAGAGGCCGGGTCAGCTTGATTCCGGCAAGCGAGAAATCGAACAGCCACGCAAGCACGACCGCGACCGGAAAGCCCGCGATCACCGCCACGGTGACCCAACTGTCGACGCGGGCCGGCAAGTCGAGCGTGCCTTTGAGCGTGGCGGCGACCTGGATGAGCAGCCAGCCAGCGACCGCATAGGCCACCGCCCCCTCCACGACTCTTCGCCGCCTTATATCGCTGAACAAACCAGCCACACGATCACCCCTTGGAGGTGGACATTATTCAGTCTGCATTTTGGAGAAAATTCAACGTGAAAGTCGATTTTGCCTGTTGTCGGTGGGGAATGCGCGGGCATCCGCGAGCGCGCCAGAGGCCGCTTCTTCAACCTGGTCGATCTGGTCAATCAACTGGAGCAGGAAAAAGCCGCCGGCCGCACCGGACGACTGTCGGAGAAGCTGCTGCGCTACGATATCATCGTCATCGACGAACTGGGCTATCTGCCCTTCAGTCAGTCCGGCGGCCAGTTGCTGTTCCACCTGATCAGCAAGCTTTGGAGACATGCCGCCGGCACAAGGCCACGCTGCTCATCGCCATCGCCAGCAATATAGGTCTCGAAGTCAGGATCGTCCGGTCCGCGCATAGCCCTGTCTCTCAGGCTTGTTTTGATCGCAACAGCGTTGCTTGGAGCGGTGTACTTTGGGAGTCGCTGGGTAATTCGAGGCTCGCAAGTTCCGGGACACGACCAAACCGTCCACCTCATGAATTGGTGGGGCGTCTTGCGTGTGTATTTCGGCTTACGATTCGAGGGTGGGCGAAATGTCCGGGAACTTGATCTTTACACAACCGACGATCTTCGGCACCTGTATCAGGCGGATGGTGACGCTCCGATCCGCCTTCGCGATGGGATCGTTAGCCGGGTGGAACTGGTCGCGGTCATTCGATGGCGGGTTTTGCGGGACGCTTTTGGCCTCGCGTTCGTCCTGCTTTTGTCATTTGTCGCTGCTGCCGCTGCCGTCATCGCGGCGGTTGAGGGGTGGCATTTCTAACCCCGCGTCGCGGTCAAATCCAAGACGCCTAGCAGCCCGTCCCGCCCGCTTCGCCATCCCTACCCCATCGCGATATACCGCCAGCGCGCCGCCCTGCCCTGTAGCGCGTCCGTAGCGCCTCTCACTGGCACCTTTTTCGCCATGAGAACGGCCTGCGAACTCGCGCGGCTTACTATGGGGACTTGTATGGGGACTTTTTGCGCCGCTATTCGCTCTTTGGGGGCGTTTCGTTCCCTATTGAGAGATTTCGTTCTCACACAGGAACACGCGAAAAACGCTGATTTTATAAGGCTTTATAGTGGTCGGAGCGGAGAGATTTGAACTCTCGACCCCCAGTCCCCCAGACCGATCGCATCGCTACACGGCGTTTAGCATCGCTGCGCAACGTTAAGCAACACCACACTATAACACCCTGACACAGCTTGATTTTAGCTGCACACAGTTCCACATCTGATCGCGAGGACGCGCGCGCTTGAGCGGCACAGTTTGTGCTCCAACGGTGTCCCCCAGGGAAAATGGTGTTGAAGTGGAACACATGGACAGCGGGTCGAAGAGCGTTGGTAGCGCCGGGACACGACGGCAATCAGGCGCGCGCGTTCGCTTCACGCCCGCAGTTCTTGACATGCGGGCTCCCAAGTCGGGGCGCATTGAACGGCGCGATGACCTCAGCCCGCTGTGGCTTCGCATCACGGCAAGTGGTGATCGCAGCTTTGCAGTCCGCGCCCGAATCAAAGGAAATGCCCAGCCGGTTCGCATCACCTATCCCCAACGTGCGCATATCAGCAACCTCGCCACGGCGCGAGAATGGGCCGTCAGGACGGATGCACAATGTCGGGCAGGCATTGACCCCCGTGCCGAGAAACTCGCCCAGGAAGTCGCCCAAGCTGCCAAGCACGAGCAGTCTGAGCGGCACGACTTCGAGCGGATAGCTGAATCGTTTCTCGCCACCAATGGCGTACACAAGAAGAACGCGCGCAGTTGGAAGCCACGCACGCTTGCCGAATACGAACGCGCCATACGCAGTCGACTCATTCCCCGTTGGAAAGGCCGCACAATTCACAGCATCACGCGGGACGAAATTGCGGATTTCTTGGATGAAGTGGCCGAGGTCGCACCGGTGACGGCCAACCGCGTGCTCGCGGTTC
>DASXEA010000051.1:0-2261 GCA_036490345.1 Rhizomicrobium sp.
GAACCGTACCGCATGTTCACCTCGCGGGCTGAATATCGTCTGACGCTCCGGGCCGATAACGCCGATCAGCGGCTGACCGACAAAGGCATCGCGCTCGGCTGTGTCGGCCCCGAACGGGCGCGACTGCATCGCGCGAAGATGACGGCGCTGAATTCGGCGAGAACGATGGTGTGCGAGCTGAGCCTTACGCCGAGTGAAGCGGACCGACACGGATTGGCACTCCGGAAAGATGGCCAGCGCCGTTCGGCCTTCGATCTCTTGTCCTATCCGGACATCGGGTTTGCCGATGTTGGGCGGATTTGGCCGTCGCTGGCGGCGCTGGACAGCAAGATCGCAGCGCAGATCGAGGCCGATGCCAAATACGCGGTCTATCTTGGCCGTCAGGCAGCCGACGTCGAGTCCTATCGGCGCGATGAAAATCTCATCCTGCCGGACGATATCGATTATGCGGTGCTTCCTGGACTTTCCAACGAGGTCCGCCATAAGCTGCAGACACATCGGCCGCGCACCGTTGGGCAAGCAGGGCGGATCGATGGCATCACGCCAGCCGCATTGGCGTTGCTGGTCGCGCATTTGCGGCGAGACAAGAACCGCAGGCCGGCCCGCGGGGTGGCATGAGCGGGCAGGCGGGGCGGGAGCATTCGGGTCTGCGTCCGGCCATGTCGCGATCGCCCACTGTCACCACAGGAGAACTCGCGCAAGACCGCGACCGCGCGTTGGCACTCACTCCTGTTTCACGTGAAACATTGGATCGCCTCGACCACTATGTCGAACTTTTGCTCGACTGGCAGCGTCGCGTGAACCTGATCGCGCCCTCGACTGAGCCGGCGCTCTGGACGCGCCACATTGCTGACTCGCTGCAGCTTCTGGCGCTTGCGCCCGGCGCGGGTGTCTGGGCCGATTTGGGCTCCGGCGCGGGCCTGCCAGGGCTGCCGGTTGCCTGCGCGCTCGCCGAGACGCACGGAGCGTGTGTCCACCTTGTCGAGAGCAGCACCAAGAAGGCCGCGTTCTTGCGCGAGGCCGTCCAGGCCACCGGAGCGCCGGCTGCCGTCCACGCGATGCGAATCGCGGATTTTGCCAGAGCGCCGCCGGGAAATGTGGAGGTCGTGACCGCCCGCGCGGTCGCCCCGCTTTCCAAGCTCCTGGCGGAGGCGTATCCGTTGTTGAAAAGGGGCGCCGTTGGCCTTTTCCCGAAGGGACAAGGGGTAGATGCTGAATTGACCGAAGCCACTAAATGTTGGAGGCTTCAGGCGACTTTAGTGCCGAGTCGAACCGATTCTAATGCGCGCGTTGTGGTCGTGCGCGGCGCTGAGCCGATATGCGGGCCGGCCGTGCGACGAGAATCGAAGAAGCGATGAACGTGCAACGATAGGCCAACTGCGATGAGCGATGCACCTCTGGTGGAGCAATCACCCGGCGTGATGCCGGAATCCGCGCCGGAGCAGAAACTGTCGACCGGACCGGTGCGGCCGCCGCGTGTACTTGCCGTCGCCAATCAGAAGGGCGGCGTCGGCAAGACCACCACCGCCATCAATCTTGGCACTGCACTTGCGGCGATCGGCGATGAGGTTCTCATCCTCGATCTCGATCCGCAGGGCAACGCCTCGACCGGTCTCGGCATCGACCGGCGCAGCCGCCTGCACTCCACCTACGATGTTCTGATCGGCGAAGCGACGCTGCGCGATTCCATCGTGGCGACAGCCGTGCCACGGCTTCACCTTGCCCCGTCGACGCTTGACTTGTCAGGACTTGAACTTGAGATCGGGCAGCAGCGCGATCGAGCCTACCGTTTGCGCAACGCGCTGGCGCCACTCAACGTGCCCGCGCCAGGCGCGACAAATTTCAGCTATGTGCTGGTCGATTGTCCGCCGTCGCTGAATTTGCTGACGGTCAACGCCATGGCGGCGGCACACGCCATTCTGGTGCCGCTGCAATGCGAGTTCTTTGCACTCGAAGGTCTGTCGCAATTGCTCAAGACCGTCGACCAGGTGCGCGAAACGCTCAATCCTGGCCTGACGATCCACGGCATCGTGCTCACGATGTACGACTCGCGCAACAACCTTTCCGCCCAGGTCGTAGCCGACGTTCGTGAATTCATGAAAGACAAGGTCTACGACACGATCATTCCGCGCAACGTGCGCGTCTCGGAAGCGCCGTCCTACGGCAAGCCGGTGCTGGTCTACGATCTCAAATGCAGCGGCAGCGAAGCCTACTTGCGGCTCGCGACCGAGATCATCCAGCGCGAAAAGGAATTATGCGCC
>DASXEA010000084.1:0-37094 GCA_036490345.1 Rhizomicrobium sp.
CGGCTCGATCAGGCGGAAATGGATGTTGAAGCCGTGGCAGAATAACAACGCGGCGCCCTGCTTCATGTGGGGCGCAAGTTCGTGCCGATAGATGTCGGCCTGCAATTCGTCGGGCGCGGCCATCATCAGCACATCGGCCCAGGCCGCCGCTTCGCTGTTCGTCGCCACGCGGAAACACGCTTCGCGCGCCCGCTCCGCCGACGCGCCCGGCCGCGCGGCAATCGCAATCTCGCTCACGCCGGCATCGCGCATGTTGAGCGCATGGGCATGGCCCTGGCTGCCATAGCCGATCACCGCAACCTTGCGGTTGCGCAGCAGAGCGAGATCGGCATCACGGTCGTAGTAGACGCGCATGGGAATCCTCGAAATGGTTCAGTGCTCACTCACGTTGTCATGTCCGGCCGAGCGTCGCCTCGGCGGCGCATTCGCTCACTACGCGGCTTTCCGATGATATCGTTTCACCTTGATCGTCTTCGCGTTCTCCCGAACGCGGGCGAGATCGAATTGATTCTGCATGCGCAGCAGGAGTTCGGCATTCACTCCGAACACCTTGTGCAAACGGAACGCCATTTCGGCACTCATGGCGGCCTTTCCGTTGATCACATCCGAAAGTGTGGCACGACGCACCGCCAGCATTTCCGCTGCTTTCGTCACGGAAACATCCAGGGGTTCCAGAATCCCATACCGCACCAGATCGCCAGGATGCGACGGCGTTCTCATCGGCCCAGGCGGCTCAGTGATAGTCTTCGAGATCGACGTCATGAACCGTTTCTCCTTCCAGTCGGAACGTGAGCCGCCAATTGCCCGTGACGCTCATGCTCCAAATTCCTTTTCGGGCGCCTTTCAATTCATGCACGCGCCAGCCGGGAACGCGCATGTTGAGCGCATGGGCATGGCCCTGGCTGCCATAGCCGATCACCGCGACCTTGCGGTTGCGCAGCAGAGCGAGATCGGCATCACGGTCGTAGTAGACGCGCATGGGAATCCTCAAAATGGTTCAGTGCTCACTCACGCTGTCATCCCCGGCCGAGCGTCGCCTCGGCGGCGCGAGGGGAAGGGGACCCAGGAAGATCAGGCAAAGAAATCTCGCCCAGCAGGCGCTCATAGAGATCGTTCCAGCCGGAATTGCTCATCTCGATCAGCCTGATTTTCCACGCCCGGTTCCAGCCCTTGAGCTGTTTTTCACGGGCAATCGCCGCGTTGATGTCGTGGAACACTTCGTACCAGACCAGAATATGGACGCCATATTTCTTCGTAAACCCTTCGGCGATGCCTTCCTTGTGCTCCCATGCGCGCCGAAGAACATCGTTGGTCACGCCGATGTAAAGCGTACCGTTGCGCCGGCTCGCGAGAATGTAGACGAAGTAGATGTGTTCTTTCACCTTCCTATGCTAGCGCAACGTTGAGGAAATGCCCATGACGAGCACCTGGGTCCCCTTCCCTCGAACGCGCGGTGCGCGCGTTCTCGCCGGGGATGACAGATGGGAATTTCACTCGCCCAAAGCTCCCGCCTCGGCGACAAACCCGTCAACCTCTTCCCCATTGAGCCGGCGCCAGCCGGCCATGCGGTTGCGGAACCAGGTCATCTGGCGTTTGGCATAGTGGCGGCTTGCGAGCTGGGCCGCGACGGTCGCGTCGGAAAGGCTCATCACACCATCGAGAACCGCCCATAATTCGCGCAGGCCGAGGATTTTCGATGCGGGTTGTGCCGGATCGCCATCGCGCAGGCGGGCGGCTTCTTCGAGCGCGCCGGCCGCCAGCATGCCAAGAAACCGCGCATCGATCCGGCGATAGAGGTCTTCGCGCGGCGGATCGAGCACGACGCCGATGCTGTCAGCGCCGAGCAGCGGCGGCGACGAATCCTGCTCCTGCCATTCGGCGAGCGGCCGGCCGGTGGCTTCGAACACTTCATAGGCGCGCAGCACGCGCGTGGTGTCCGACGGCGAGAGGCGCGCGGCGGCCGCGGGATCGCGTGCGGCGAGTGCGGCATGAAACGCTTCGGCGCCGATCTGCTGTCGCCGCACACGCAACGCCTCGCGCAACTCGCGGGAAATCGGCGGCATGTCGACGAGCCCTTGCGTCAGCGCGGCGAAATAGAGACCGGTGCCGCCGACAAAAATCGGCACACGCCCCATGCTGCGCGCCGTTTTGAGTGCCGCAGCCGCATCGCGCACGAAGCGCGCCACGGAATAGTTTTCACTGACCGGCACATGCCCGTAGAGAAGATGCGGCACGCGTGCCATCTCCTCCTCGCCCGGTCGCGCGGTGAGGATCCGCGCCTCGCGATAGACCTGCATCGAATCGGTGTTGATGACGACACCGCCCATGGCCTCGGCGAGCGCGAGCGCCGCGGCCGACTTGCCGCTCGCCGTTGCCCCTGCAATAAGCACGGCTTCGCCCTGCACCGGATTGCCGCCTTGGCGGATGATTTGCCTCATGTCCTGAACGTTATCGCAGAAGACGCCGGGCTTCTGGCAAAAGAATTGCGCGACATCGGCGCGAAGACCCTGGGCCCGCTCCACTGGCTTTCCGACGGCCATGCCTTCGACATCGCCTTTGCCGGTGAGCCCGAACAGGTGCGCAAGGCGGCGCTAAAGGTCGCCGGATCGCGGCCTGCCGATATCAATATCGTCTCCGCAACGCGGCGGCGGAAAAGGCTTCTCGTCGCCGACATGGATTCGACGATCATCGGCTGCGAATGCCTCGACGAGCTTGCCGACATGGCCGGCCTGAAGAGCGCGGTGGCTGCGATCACCGAACAGGCAATGCGGGGCGAGATCGCGTTCGAGGGCGCGTTGCGCGCCCGCGTGGCATTGCTCAAGGGTTTGCCGCTCGCGGTGATCGCCCGCGTGATCGCGGACCGCGTGCGCCTCAATCCGGGGGCGACTACGCTTGTGGCCACGATGCGTGCGCATGGCGCACACGCGCTGCTCGTCTCCGGGGGCTTTTCCGCCTTCACCCAGGCCGTCGCGGCGATGGCAGGGTTCGATGCGGCGCAGGCGAACGTTTTGCTCGACAACGGCACGCATCTTCTGGGGACCGTGCGCGAACCCATTCTGGGCCGCGAAGCGAAGGACACGGCGTTATGCGAGGCCGCGGCGCGTCACGGGATCGAGCTTGCCGATACGCTGGCCGTAGGCGACGGCGCCAACGATCTCGCCATGATCGCGCGCGCGGGACTTGGTGTTGCCTGGCACGCCAAACCAATCGTCGCAGCCGCCGCCGATGCCGCCATCGCGCATGCAGATCTCACGGCGCTGCTCTATTTGCAAGGCTATAGCGACGCGGAGATTGTACGAAGATGAAGCCAGCGCGGCATGATTCTTGACCGGCGACAGAGTTTTAAGTTTCTACGAATACATTGAGCAGCCAATCTTCGCGAGAACACCATTATGCAGGATGTCGATCTGTCGTCGCGACTCAATGCCGGAGAATCCATGATCTGGACCGGCCGGCCAAAGGGGGGGATCCTTTTTACGGGCCGCGACATCTTTCTGATACCGTTCAGTATTCTCTGGGGTAGTCTTGCGATCTTCTGGGAATACGGCATTCTCACCACGACCCACAGCAGACATGCGGTTCAACCCGCCGGCTTCAATGTCATTTCTCCTCTGTTTGGTGTCCCTTTTGTACTCGTCGGTCTTTTCATGATTTTCGGGCGCTTTATCGTCGACGCCTATTTGCGCAACCAAACCGACTATGCAGTAACGAACCAAAGGATTCTGATACAGCGCACCGGCCAGTGGAACAGATTTGTTTCACTCAGCCTCGACCGGCTGCCTTCACTAAACCTCACCGAAGGTCGAAATGGATATGGCACGATCACCTTCGGCGAAGTGGCACAGGGATACAGCGGACGAAACGGATTTCAGGGCTGGATTGCATCACTCGACCCGACCCCAAAATTCGTGAACATCGAAAATGTGAGATCGGTGTTCGATCAGATCCAGCGACTTGCACAGCCCGCTGCCAAAAAAGACTTCGGGTTCTGAGGCGTAGGATTCCAGGCGCGCCAGACCTTCGGCTGCCGGTGCGTGGCGGTTCGCAGCGGCGGAGCTGACCTACCCCGCTTCCGCCAACCGCAGCGGGACGTAGGTGAAATTGCCTTCGCGGTTGACGAGGAGCAGCACGACCTTGCGGCCGGACTTCGACTGCATGTCGAGCTGACGCGAAAGATCGTCGGGACTGCTCACATGTTCGTTCTGGATTTCGACGATCACGTCGCCGGGACGAAAATCCTTCTCCCCGGCGGGACTGTCGGGCGTGACACCGGTGACGACCACGCCCTGGACATCGATGCCCAGCCTGTATTTCGAGCGCGCGCCCGAATCGATCGGCGCCAATGCGAAACCGAGACCGGCGAGCTTGGGAGAAATTTTCGAGACCGCCAGGTCCTGCGACGCGGCAGCGGAAGCGACAAGCGCCGGCTCTTCCTCCATCTTCGCGATGGTCACGGGCAGGATCAGTTTGCGGCCCTTGCGAAAGACGTCGATGCTGGTCACCTGGCCGATATTGGTTTCTGCCACCATGCGCGGCAAAGCGCGCGAATCCGCGACCGGCTTGCCGTCGAAGCCCGTGATCACATCGCCATTCTCGACGCCCGCCTTTGCAGCCGGACCATTCGCCGTCACGTCGGCGACCAACGCGCCCGACGAAGACGGGATGCCGAGACCTTCGGCGATATCGGGCGTGACTTCCTGGATGCGCACACCCATCCAGCCGCGTTTGATCTGGCCGCCATTGCGCAGCTGATCGACCACGTGGCGCGCCATGTTGGCGGGGATGGCGAAACCCACGCCGACCGAGCCGCCGCTCGGCGAAAAGATCGCCGACGTGACGCCGATGACGTTGCCCTGCATGTCGAACAGCGGGCCGCCGGAATTGCCGCGATTGATGGGGGCGTCGGTCTGGATGAAGTCGTCATAGGGACCGGCCGCGATGTCGCGGTTGCGCGCCGAAACGATGCCGGCCGTCACCGAACTGCCGAGCCCAAAGGGATTGCCGATGGCCATCACCCAATCGCCGATGCGGGCGCGATCGGAATCGCCGAAATGCGCGGCCGGCAGCGGCGCCTTCGGCTTGACGCGAATGAGCGCCAGATCGGTCTTGTCGTCACGGCCGACCAGGGTTGCGGGCAATGAGGTGCCGTCGTTCAGCGTCACCGTGATCGCGTCGGCGCCATCGATCACATGATTGTTCGTCACGATGAGCCCGGATGCATCGACGATGAAGCCGGTGCCGAGCGAGGTGACGTGGTGCGGCAGCGCCTTGTCCTTGTCGAGAAAATCCTTGAACAGATCCTTGAGCGGCGATCCCGGCGGCAGATCGGGCAAATTCGTGTCGGCCGTATTGGCCGCGATCTTCTGCGTCGTTGCGATATTGACGACGGACGGGAGCCACTGGCCGGCGAGATCGGCAAAGGAATCCGGTGCGCCGCGCGCGACAGCCTGGTCGATGGGAAGTGCCGTCAGCCCGAACAGCATAAGCGCTGCGGCGACACATTCGGCCCGTCCGCGAAGCACTGCAAAGACGCTCGAGAAACGCATCAGACCCATCCCACCATTATCGTAAAGCCGCGTTCACTATACCGCGAATGCGCTCTTCCGTTTCGCGACGGCACAGAATTCCCGCCGCACGTCTCCGGCTTGCAACAGCCAAGCCGGGCCATCGACCACATCTCCAACATTCTCAGTTGCACAAAATACCAATACGGTAAACTCACATCCCTGTTTCGAGGAAGGGACCCGGCATGTCAGCTGCGCAACGCGAGGCCATCGAGCCCGTTCCCGTTCGATCGCCCGGCCCGGAACAGCTGCGTGCTTTCGCGGCACGCATTGGCCGCGCACCGGCCAGCGCGGAACAGAGCCTGTTCCACGACGCCGTCACCCTGGGTCTGTTGCGGCGCGACGGCATGGCAATCCCCTGCGATCGGGTAATAGGGGCTTTCGGAGAGACGCTGCCGGACTATGGCTTTCAGATCGGCAGACCGCCGCCCTGCCGCGGAAAACAGTCGTCACGCGCCTACGCACTCGTCTGGCAGCGTGGCGATGCGCATGCAACGCCTTACGAGGCAACGACGCCGGCCCTCGCTCTGCTGCGCGCCATGGCCGACGAATGCGCCCGGCTTAGCGATGCCCGGCGGCTTCGCGATTGCCCCAGCTGCTGCGGCGCAGGCTGGTCTCTGGCCGCCGACGGCGATCGCCGTCTGTGTCGTCATGAGGCCGGCGAAATACGACAAACCGCCCCCGGCCTTGCGACCGGGAGCGGCTGACGACTCGTGCGACGCACGAGGGGGGTTGATTACTTCCCGACGGTGATCAAACCGAGCAGGCCGTTCTTCTCCTTGTTCGGTCCGGCAGAAAACGTGATGTCGCCGGACGGAACCGGATCGAGTGCCCAAAGGCCGTCGATCGCAATCGGACCTTTCTTGGTGCTGAGCGGCCCCGCATACGCGCCAGTGCTCAGATTGAACGCGTTGATCCAGCCATCGCCGAAATTGCCGACGAGCAGATCATTGGCGAACTTCCCGAAGTTCGATGGCGCGATCATCATGCCCCACGGAGCATTCAACGGTCCGCCGGCAGCAACCAGCTGCTTCATGAGGGTCCCGCCTTCCGTGAATACGTCGACGTAACCGAGCCCCGGTCCGTCGATCTCGTCATGTCCTGTCTTGTCGCGCTCCGCATAGGTCACATAGACGCTGCCATTCATGATCGCGACGTTGAACGGCGCATAACGCTTTGGCAGGCTTGTGTCGGTGAACGTCGTCATAAGATGGAATTGACCGTCATAGACTTCGATCTGGTTCTTCGAAAAATTGGCGGCGAAAAGCAACACGCTCGTCGTATCAAGCGCAAGCCCCTTGTAGACGGCTCCACTCGCGGAATTGTCGATGGCCACGACCGCGTTCGACGGATCGACCGCCGAATTCCAGCCCGAGATCACGCCGGATTCGGAATCGAACAGGAAAACAGCGTCGCCGTTCTTTCCGTTTTCGGAGATGGGGAAGCCGAGATTCGCGGGCACCGCAACCGTTCCCGTCGGAAATCCTTTGGGAATCGTGACCACAAGTCCGACATTCTGGCCGCTCTTCTGCTGATAGACGGTCGAGAGTCCCGTACCATTGTCGGAAACCCACACCGGTGCCGTCGAGGAACCCTGCGCCAGACCCCAGGCATCGACCAGATTGGGATCGATCACGGGCGCTTTGCCCGCCTGGTTGGAAACGAGCGGCGTTACGGTGAACTTCGGTGCTTTTGGAAGATGCTGCGCAAGAACAGGACTTGCGATCAGCAACAGGCCCAGAGTGAGCCCGATTTGCTTTTTCATTGAACCCTCCGTGAGTGTCGATTTTGCGGCAATGTCGGGTCAAGCCTCGACCGCTCCACCGCTTGTCCATTAGACGGAAGGCGCACGCCGTCTATTCCCCTCGCAAAGAAGAAACCGCGCGATTGCTTGCGCCGCTCTTGCGTCTCATTTGCAAATAGAACTGTCGCGATAACGGAGTCCTTGAACCGTTCGCGCAATCAGAAGGTGCGCTGCAGACTGATCGAGAGGAAGTCCCGATCGGCAAAGGGCTGACGCACAGGCGAACCGCAAAAATGCGTGTAGGTCAGCGTTCCTTGCCAGACCGCGTGATACGTCGCCGAAACGCCGATCTCGACGTCGCCCGCACCCGCGTTCATCGATGAGTCGGTGCTCGACCGTCCGACCAAATTGTATCCGAGGCCGATCGGCAGCGAGAGATCCAGCGCGGGAAGCACTTCGAAATATTTCGGCTCGAACACGGCGCGCAGTGCGGCGGCGAAACGCGTTCGGGTGGGATCGAGGTCGGACGCGTTTCCGGTTGCCTGCAAGAGATCGTTGGCGGCGATTTCGCCGCTCAAGTCCGCCCCGTCCCACAACGATCCGGGAGACAGCGTCGTGACGCTCGAAAACTGGGCGTGAAACGTGTTGCCGACGGCATAGGAGGCGATCGTGGGATAGGTCTGCGCGCCGACTGCGCCGCCGCCGGGCCGCGCGGGCAAGGCCGCGTAGGCCGTCGGCGCATAGCCACCACCGCCGCCCCCCGGAAGCGCGAAGCCCAGCTGGCTTACCAGGGGCATGTTGCGCCGCACGGAGGCTTCACCGGCGATCGTGCTGTCGTCGAGATAGGTGCTGAAACTCGCGCCATAAGCGTCGATGCCGGTCGGAAAAACCAGTTCGTAGACGCCGGCACGGCCAATCGCAGGATCGGCATCGAGACCCGGCCAAAGAAAAAACTCCGGCTCCTTGGCGTCGAAACGCAACGCATAGAGTCCGTAGTCGACATCGCCCAGCGTTGCCGTCGCGGCAACGCCATATTGTCCGGAGGCATTCGGCTTGATGTCCGCAACCCTTGCGAGATATTGCCCCGGTGCCTCGATGATGCTTTCGCCGCCCGCGTCGAGAAAATCTGCGTCGCTGAAATAGCTTCCCGCGCCCGGCAGGCGCGTGCGCCGCCACTCGAACTGATAATAGGCGCTGAGCGCAACGCTCGACATCGGCTGAATGGTCATCGATGCCTGGGTGACCGGCAGGAAGAGTTCCTTCGCCTCGGCTTCCGGTTCTGCGGCCGCCTTGATGGCGTCGACGGGTGCCTGCCCTGCGGCGATTCCGTTATCTGCAAAATAGAGGCTCTCGCCCCACAGCAATGTATGACGTCCGACCCGGAAGCTGACGGGCATGTCGGCAACGTCGAAACTTCCATAGGCAAAGGCATTGAGGAGATCGGCGTCCTCGCCATGCAGTGTCCGCACGGCGGAGGTGAACTCGTTGTGGGGCACCGAATAGGAGTTGAAGGTGGCCGGCGAGTCGTTGCTGTTTTTCTGATGGTAGATCGTGTCGTACCAGGCGGCCGCGCTTGCCTGGACACCAAAATTCCCGTTTGAAAGATCGAGCTCGGAAAGCAGATCAAGCCGATTGGAGATCAGACCCGGGGAAAAGTTGCGATCGCCGTCATCCGTATTGGAATTGGCGACCAGTGCTTCGTCGTAATGCGCCAGCCGAAACGCCGCGCTGTAACGCAGCGTATTGTCCCAGCGCAGATCCCAGCCATCCGCGTCCAGCAGGTTGGCGGCGCGCGGTGCGCCCGCTGGCGCCAGCACGGCCAGAACGAGCGCCGAACAGGCCGCGCGGCGCAGCAGGCGTCGCTCCGGCCCCGCGTGCCTGGGCTGTACGCGGCCTTTCGACCCCACTCTTACCCCCGAATTGCGTCCTACACTGCGATATGCCTTATGATCGCGACCTTACAGGACTTGTACGGCTTGCCAAAAGACCGGCCATAAGATGGCAAAAAAGACCGGGAAGGAATGCGCATGCAGCGCCTGGCATCTCTGAGCGCCGCTGCCATTGCCGCGTTTTGCATCGCGCCCGCCCTGGCCGGCATCAGCCCGCAACAGGCGGACCTACTCAAGTCCACGCTGACGCCGGTGGGTGCCGAGCGCGCCGGAAACAAGGACAATTCCATCCCGCCCTGGACAGGCGGCTATACCGCGACGGAACCGGGCTACAAGGAAGGCGCGCCTCGGACAGATCCTTTCGCCGCGGACAAGCCTCTCTTCGCGATCACGGGCGCCAACCTGGCGAGCTACGCCGACCGTCTGCCCGAGGGCGCCAAGGCCCTGCTGCAAAAATACCGGGACGACCGGATCGATATCTATCCGGCGCATCGCAGCGCCGCGGCGCCCGCCTCGGTCTATGCGAGCATATTTGCCAATGCGACGCGCGCCCATGCGGCGCCCGAAGGGATCACCTACGGCGTCGCGGGGGCGGCAGGAGGCATTCCCTTCCCCATTCCCGGGAACGGCGCCGAAGCGATGTGGAACCATTTGCTGGCGTTCTGGGGCCCGGCACGCGAAGCGCACCTCAGCACCTATGTGGTGTCGGCCGACGGCACCGTCGATCTGGCCAGCGCCTACCGCGAAATTGCCGACTTTCCCTACTACGAGACTGCGACCGGCAGCTTCGAGGGCTACTACTTCAAGACGCTCCATATCGAGGACGGCCCACCCGCCCATGTCGGCGAAGGCTATCTCGACTGGCAGCCGATCGACACAGCGCGGTTCAACTTTGCAGCGTGGCGCCTGTTGCCGGGGGAGCATCGCGTGCGGCGCAGCCCGTCGCTGTCCTACGACACGCCGGATCCCGATGCGGCGGGGTTCGAGAGCCTCGACGAATACTACATGTTTTTTGGCGGCCTCGACCGCTACGACTGGAAGCTGCTCGGCAAGAAGGAGATGTACGTCCCTTACAACAACAACCGCCTCTATCTCAGGCCGACAAGCGAAATCCTGGGGCCGAAGCACGCCAACCCGAACGATCTGCGCTACGAACTGCACCGCGTCTGGGTGGTCGAAGGAACGTTGCATGCAGGCGCGCACGACATCGTATCGCGCCGCCGCCTTTATCTCGACGAAGATACCTGGATGGCCGTGTACAGCGACTCGTGGAACGAGTCCGGCAAGCTATGGAAGTTCGGCCAGGCCACGATGTATCTGATGCCCGAGATTCCCGCCGTCATTCTGGGAAGCCAGTTCGTTTACGACCTCGATCTGGGCGGCTATGTGTTCGCCTTCGCGTTCAACAACGAAGCGAATTCCTACAAGGTCACAGCGCCCCATCCCGATTCGCTGTTCACGCCGCAATCGCTTGCGGCACGCGCGGTCCGCTAGCATTCGCTAAAGCGTCAGCCCGGTGTAGGCGAGGCTCGCCATGCGCTGCATTTCTGCCGCCGACATCTGGCCCGCCATGACGGTTCCGACCACATCGTCCTGCCAGACACAGACCCGAAGGCCATTCTGTTCGAACTGATCGAAACGCGGCGCGCCGGCCGAGCGGCGCAGATAGAGCGTGAACGCCCGGCCCTCCCTGTCGCGATACAGGAGTTCGAACGATCGCGCCGGCGCGGCGTAAGACTGGATTCCCACCAGTTGATAGCCCATACGCGACATATCCGGGGCCTTGACCGTCGTATCCAGTGCCCTGGCCATGATCAGATTTTGCGAATGGGCGTCGGCTGCCGAGCGAATGGCAACGAAGGCGCGCGGCTGAATCAGATTGGCTCGCGCCGCGAGAGCCTCGGCTACGATATCGTTACCCGGCGGTGCCGATGACTGCCGGACAAGCACGGTCAGCCCGAGCACCAGGACGATGCTCGCGGCCAGCGCCGTGATACGCCAGCCGGTAAGACGCCAATCGGTCCGCGGCGTGTGTTCCTCGATCATCGCGATCCACGCCTCGGGCAAAGGCTCTTCCAGGCCCGCGCCATAGACGGACGCAAGCCGCGCCTTGTCCGCGCGATAATGTGCCACCGACTGGGCAAGATCCGGATCGTCCGTCAGGACTGCCTCCATGCGCAGACGGCTCGCTTCGTCGAGCTCGCCGTCGATGAAGGCGTGGAGATCTTCGTCGAGGATATCGTTTGGCCGTGTCATCGTTGTGCTTTCCGGGGCTCGAGCGGCAGGACGGTCGCCTTGCGCTGCATCTCCCCGTTCAAGGCGCTGCGCAGCCGCTCGCGCGCCCGCGCCAGGCGCGACATCACCGTGCCGATCGGCACGCTCAGTTCGGTCGCGATTTCGCGATAGTTCATATCTTCCAGCCCCACGAGTAGGAGCACCTGACGGTGCTCGACGGTGAGGCTCTCCATGGCGCGCTTGAAGTCGATCATGGTTCCCCGGTCCGCCGGCGGCGTGCTGATGGCGAAATCGTCGACCAGATCGGCGATGTTCTGCTCGGGCCCGCGCGCCCGTCCGCGCCGGAGCTCGTCGATGTAAAGGTTGTGGAGAATCGAACGCAGCCAGCTCGGCAGGCGCGCCGGATCGCGCAGGCGCTCGCCCTGGCGCAGGGCGCGCTCGATGCAATCCTGGACGAGGTCATCGGCCTGCGCGGGGTTGCCGACCAGCGCGCGTGCATAACGGCGAAGCGCGGGAAGCTGCGCAATGAGAGCCTTTCCAAATCCTTGACGCCCGTCCACTCGCCCTCTGATGCCCCCTTCAGCGCGACACAAGCCTGCTGCCGCAAGCGGTTCTCGCGGCTCGGCAGGCACCTCATAGGACGAATCGTGTTTCCTGTTTATTCCCCCCTTCCGGCGGAGGCCGCGGCCCCCACTCGCCGGGAACAGGCTTTTGCCGGCACTGGGGATGGGATAGACACCCCTCATGCCCGCGGCCGGAAGGTCGCTTGGCGCCCAGGACCCCGTAGCTCAGACGGATAGAGCGGCAGATTCCTAATCTGTAGGCCGGAGGTTCGAGTCCTCTCGGGGTCACCATATAAATCAGCGTTTTGCGTCGATTGACCGCCGTGCGCTGGGGTTCCGGGCATCACCAGGACACCACGCGGGCCGAATTCGATCCGCGGGCGCGCCGCAACTGCACTCCGCGGACTGTTGGAGTTATGTCCGAATTCTTCGCTGGCCCTTAGGATCGTCCGGCTCGCACAAAGGACCAGTCATGATAGCTGCCTAACCGACGCGCGCGCGCCTGTGTTCGGGGAGAACGTCCCGCACGCCCTCCACCCGCGCGAGCAAGAGCAACCCCTTCGGGAAGCGCATCAATTTTGAAAATCGGCTATCTTGTCCCTTCACGCGCCCGAGCTCTGCGCTCCGGAAGCCTCAGAAGCTCGCCCGGCTCGACTTGCAGCACGTCGGCGAGCTTTCCCACGACCTTCAGACTCGCATAGAACGCGCCCTTCTCGATTTGGCTCAGATAGGACCGGCTGATGCGCGCTTCGTACGCCAGCGCGTCTTGGGAAAGGCCCCTCGCGTTGCGCAGACGGCGCAGATTGGTGGCGA
The DNA here is from genome assembly GCA_036490345.1 of Rhizomicrobium sp. Lineage (GTDB taxonomy): Bacteria > Pseudomonadota > Alphaproteobacteria > Micropepsales > Micropepsaceae > Rhizomicrobium. The sequence goes on from DASXEA010000084.1 coordinate 12,809, forward strand.
ACACCCCTCGCAAATCCATGCGAGAAGCGTCCCCAAGTGTTCAAGATATGCACCTCGATATATTAAACAAAACTTCAGCACTGAACCGTACTCTCCGGCAGCACTTCCTTTACGCCAATGAGGGACCCGGTCATGAGGTTATCTGCCATTGCAGCCGTCGCCGCGTTGAGCATTGCGCTCCCTGGCTGTGCGTCCGTCATAAAGGGCACCAGCCAGTCAATCGCGATAACGACCCCGCCAACAACGGGAGCCGAGTGCACGCTTTCAAGCCGGGAAGGAAATTGGACTCTGGCTTCGCCTGCGGTCGTTTCCGTCCAAAAAAGCAAAGAAGACATGGCCGTCCGCTGCACGAAGCCGGGGTGGCAGGATGCAGTGGCGACAATTCCTTCAGATTTCCAAGGTTGGACTATCGCCGATCTCTTTATTCCCGGCGGGCTCGTTGGGTTGGGCGTGGATGCTGCTACGGGAGCGATAAACGAATATCCCAACGCGTTCCAAGTTCCGATGCAGCCGATCTATGGCTATGCGCCGCCGCTGAGCGTGCCATCAGCCGCTCCGGCAATGCTGTCTCGATATGTGCCGCTGGCCAACGCGGCGCCGCCGGAAGCGGCAACAACGCCCGATGCAAACGGTTTCCAGCGCTTAGATCAGTGGAAACCCTCGACCGATCAGCCGGCCAGTTCCGACACGAAGTAGCCGTCCGCGAATGAGTCGCGGAGAGCGCGTGTCCAAGACTTGGCACGCGTGTTCGGGGAGAACGGGCCGCGCCGCGTCGCCGCGAAAAAGACGGCTTGCGCCTCGGATTTTGAGGCATTTTGGAAAATCGGGGTCCACCCGGAAGCATAGGCACGGAGCATGGATAACGCGATCAAGCTGTCTGCGACGGTGGGGGGCGTGGTTTGCATCCTAAGTGTAGGCGCAACGCTGTTAGCTCTCAACCTGCTGCCCGCCGCCGCGTCCAACGGTGCGCCCAAAACTGCGACGGCCGGGCCGTGGGAAGAGTACGCCAAAGCGTTAGCTTCTACGTCCCCACCCGGTCGCTACGCCATCGTTTTCAGTCCGCATGTTGAACGAAGCACATTTCTCCTGGACACAGAGACGGGGCGCGTCTGGGTCCACACCACCTTTAGCGATCTTATGGGTGAACCAGACGCATGGGACTACATGGAGAGGCTGGACGACCCTGGCGCTGCCTTAGCCTTAGCCAAAAAATATGGCTACAAGCATTCCGGCATACCGACTGCGGACTTTCCGGAACCGCTGCCGCCAGGTTGGGCCAATATGAAACCAGACGCGAGATTTGAATATTGCTTGCTCACGGTTCCCCCATATTCCGAGCCCTGCAAGCAAGCAATTCACAGCCACGACTCGAAGACACCTCGCGAGAAAATGACTCACTAGGTCGGAGCGCTTACCTCGCGCACGCACGCGGGTGCGCGCGCATAGGCTCGCAGTCAAACTCCCCGCGGGAAATTGGGCATTATTCCCCCTTCCGCTATCTCCCCCTACCCTTGTTGCGGGCAGGAAGCGGCGTAGGGAGAACACATTGCAGCACCGTATACCGAGGATGCCCTTTTTCGGTGGCCAGCCGCTCCCCCGCCACTGACGCCGTGGCCGCCCTTTTCTTGGGGTACAGATTGTCCTCGCTATCCCTCAGCCTGTGTTGGCAATCGGGCCGTCGGAAGGAAAGAGCCGGCGGTGCAATCTTCGGTTTTCGTGTGAGGTCCGACAACCCCTAGCGACTTATTTGCGCGCGTGACGTTGGAAAGAGGTCTCTGATTGGCCGTCGCGGGCGGTAGCGGGAAGAGTCACTAAATCCACCCGCCACAATCTTGCGCTCAATCGGCTCGCGCCGGGCGCCTCTTTCCGGACTCGATTCGATTGGATTGGGCGGTACTGCCGGGGCAACACGATTCCGACGTGCTGCCCCGCTTGTGGGTATCAAGCCACAAGTCGAGATCGTGCACCTTGTAAATGACCAGCTTGCCGACTTTCGCGTATCGCGGCCCAGTTCCGGTCAGGCGGCACTTCTCCAAGTAGCTTTGGGACACGCCCATGTGTGCCGCCGCTTCAGCGGTTCTCATGTGCGCCCGGCCAGCCGTCGGGCCAACCGTGTCAGATCGTATTTGCATGAAATTCTTTCCTGTCCATCCTTGCGGGTTCGGATGGCGTGAGGAAAGCAGGTGCGAGAGTAGCGGTCTGTGGAAATAAGTTACCGCTTCGCAATTTTCGAAGGCGGCGCGCGCCCGAGCCGACCGGCTACCCTTTTGGTTTCGAATGCTGCGTCCGACAAGCAAATCTTCGTCGCTGGCGCTCGGCTTCGGAAGCTTCCCGCTCCGCCAATCGTTCCAGCTTGCGACGGCTTCTCTCAACTTCAACCGTGCGGCGAAAAGTTGGATCGGAGTCGTAGTGGATTTTGCGGACCGCGTAATACGTGGTCCCGTACTTGGCGGCAAATTTCCTCGCGACGTCTTTGAGAGCGGCATCCACTGAGCCGCGGGGGCCAGGTTGCGAATCGATCCAGTCCAACACCGCAACCGCGAGATTCAATCGCATTTCTTCGCGTTGAGGCGCGCCCGTGGCGGCGCGCATTGCTTTCGCCGCTCTGGTGGGATCGCGCGCAATCACGCCTTCGCAGAACTGGCGGATGTCCAGGGGCAGCGTGCCCAACTGCCTTGATGCCCGCGCCCGGCGGTACATGCGAAACAGCTCTACATCGGCAACGTTCCGCCGCCGTTCAGCTTCGGCTCGCTCCGCGGGTTTGGCCTCACCTTCGATTTCGAACCAAGTCGGCTGCGCGTCGCGCACGAGTGTAGCGAGCTCGGGAAGTAGTGGAGATTTGCTCTTGCGAGGCTTCGGCACGGCGCCGTCAGCGCCGCAGTTGCAACAGCGAACCCTTGCACGCGCTCCCCGCCATCGCGCCTTCAATCCTACCCGCGACCGATGCAGCCGCCGCCTTCACTGGATCTGACGCAAGGTGCGCATAGCGCGCCGTGGTCGCAGGTTGCGTATGGCCGAGCATCTTACCGATGATCGGAAGCCCCATGCCGCTTGATGCCGCGATTGAGGCGAAGGCGTGCCGAAGATCGTGAAGCCGCACGTCTTCAAGTCCGGCTTTTGCGCGGATCGCGCGCCACGGCTTCTCAAGATCGTTCAAGCGTGCGCCCGGCTTTGAGCCTGCGATGACAAACGGATTGCCTTTCAACCGCGGCGTGTCGGCCAAGGCCGCGAGGGCGGGCGGCGGCAGGTGCAGCGTCTTTGCACCTGTTTTGCTTTCGGGCAAGCGAACCTCGCCGCGTTCAAAATCGATCCATTCCCATTTGAGACCGAGCACTTCCGACAGGCGCGCTCCAGTGAAAACGAGAAGCTTGATTGCAGCCACGGCATAGGGTGAACCCTCATAGCCCACCAGCGCCGCGCCAAGGCGGGCCAGTTCCTCACCCGATAGCATCCGCTCCCGTGCATGCTCGCGGAACTTCTCGACATGGCGACAGGGATTGGAACCGTCCGGCCGAATGCCCCACCGTTCCGCGAGGTTGAACAGCTTGCTCAGAACCGCAAGGGCACGGTTCGCTTGATAGGGGGTCGCGCGCAGACCGTGATGAAGCCGGGCGATTTCGTGGCGCGTCACGTCCGCCGCTTTCCGCGTTCCGAGCGCGGGCACTATGATTCGCTCCACAAGCTGCCGATATTCGGCTGCAGTCCGTTCCCGCAATTTTGTGGCCGCATGCTCAGTGAGAAAACGCGCGCAAAGCTCTCCGATGGTCGGAGCCTCGCGCCGGGACGTGCGGTCGGCGGCGGGGTCTGCCCCGCGCTCGACCAGCCCGAGCAAGCGCCTAGCTTCCCCTCGCGCGCCATCAGGAGTCCAAGGCGAGCCGTGCCGGCCGATCGTCAGGGTGCGCAGCGGCGCGCCTCGCCCGCCCTCCCCCGGGCGGTAGCGCACAACGTACGTCTTAGCCCCGCCCGCTCGGGCGCGAACACCAAAGCCCCTTACGTCCGAATCCCACAACGTACTTTCGTCACCACGGGCGCTCAGAGCGTCCACGGCGCGCTTTGTGATTTTGCCCTGCATCGAAGCCCCCCTTGCTTTGCCGCCTGCCGGCGCCCCCGTTGGGGCATCACCAGGGCATCACAGGACCGGAAGCTTGATAAGACACGGTGCTAGGGAATGCAAGAAAGACCGCGGATCATAAGGCTGTGTGCAATAGCAGGAAACATGCGGAACCTGCTACGAACAGATTCCTAATCTGTAGGCCGGAGGTTCGAATCCTCTCGGGGTCGCCAGCCTGCCGGTATGTTGGCGCAAAGGGCTAATCCGCCCCCCCCCCCTGCGGTCTCTGCGAGAGGACCGGTTGGATCAAGGGTGCTGCGTGTTGCGAAGGGGGCTCTCAGCCTGCAGATTGGCCGGGATGATTGGATGACCCTGCGTCACTAAAGGAAAAGGCCGGATAGCCGGCCCTCTTCAATGGCTTAGTAGCCAGGATCCGTTTCGATGTGCATGTCCACTCCTTGTTGTCGCCTCTGACGAGCGATCTTAAGATAACGCTTATCACAGAGATGGCGTGTCACGCTACCGGGTCAACAGGCAAGAAATTATGACCATCACCTTGACAACGCAATGGGCTGCCATCATCGGCGCCCTCCTTGCTACCTGCGGTTGGCTCTATACCGCCCGTCGCGCCAGGGCGCTATCCAAGAAGCAGCAAACAGTAAATGTGATGCTTCAGGCCAGCTTCAATGCGGACTATCAAAAGGCTGTCCTCATCGTAAGCGAATTGATCAATAACAACGCCAAGATACCCGACTTACGCGCTGCGGGAATGGAAGAAAAGCGGGCGGCCTTTCGCCGTGTAGCGAACCACTACGAATTCATGGCTGCCGGGCTCCGAAACGGCGATTTCGACGAACGGCTGATTCGAGATAGCGAGCGAGGGGCGGCAATACAAATATTTGAAAAAGGCGAAGAATATATCAGAGGTCTAAGAAACGTCCGCAGACGGACAACACTCTACGAACATCTGGAATGGCTTTACGATCGATGGGAAAGGCGTCCTCCACCTTGGTGGCAGTGTTGCGCCGAATGGTGCCTTGCCCGCCCCTTTTCCGGTCGTCGAGTGAAGCCAGGCTAAATCATCCAGGTTTTGCATGCCCGCGTGATGCCCATTGAGGGGCATTCGACGTTTGAAAGTCCCTGCACGATCCGCAAAGCGTGCTCTCGGAAGATCCGACGACGATCGGTCGTGCGTCTTTCCAGAAGCCACGATGGCATTGGCCCCCCCCTTCCTTCTGAGCCGCTATACGCCTCGGCCACCCGTTCGGATCGCCACCGGATTTGGTATTCGTGTCCTTCCACCGAGCGAACACGTCTTCGTCGGTCGTCGGCTCGGCTGTAGAGACCAGCATTGGCTACCCGACCAGGAGCAACGCCTGCCGGAGGTCCGCGCCCCGGCCGAGGGAACCCCTTGGAACCTGCTGCGTTGTTGTACGGGGTACTGGGAATGCGAAGGTGGCTGCTTCGAATCCGTTAACATGCGCTGAACAGGCGCCAAGCCACCTATCCGGATACTTCGGCGTATCTTCCCTTTCTCTGCTGCAAGCCCCGCCATCAGCCGACCGGCTTCTCGCAGCCAAACCCGCACCACGCTTTTGACGCCTGAGATTCGCTCGATAGGGAGTTCCTTCCATGTCCGCCACAGCCGAAGCCGCCGCCCTGCCCGAACTCAGCGATGGCGTGCCCCAGGCGGCTCCCGAAACTGACCGCGAGAATCTGAACGGCCATTCCGCAGAGTTGCATGAACTGCTCCATGCGCTCCAGGCGATGAAGATCGGCGATTTCTCGGTGCGCATGGCGGGCCACAAGACGGGCATCTTCGGCAAGATCGCCGACACCTTCAACGACATCGTCGCCAACAACCAGCGCATGGCCGAACAGCTCGAACATGTGGGCCAGCTGGTCGGCCGCGAAGGCCAGACACGCCACCGCGTGAAACTGGGCACGCGCAGCGGCTCGTGGGGCGAGATGGAAAACTCGATCAATTCGCTGGTCGACGATCTGCTATGGCCGACGACCGAAGTGACACGCGCCATCGAGGCCGTGGCGCAGGGCAATCTGCTTCAGACTGTCAGGCTCGAAGTCGAAGGACGGCCGCTAAAAGGCGAGTTCCTGCAGGCCGCGACGATCGTGAACACCATGATCAAGCAGCTCGGCGTCTTCACCTCGGAAGTGACGCGCGTGGCGCGCGAAGTGGGCACCGAAGGAAAACTCGGCGGCCAGGCGCAGGTGCGCGAAGTGACGGGCGTGTGGAAGGACCTGACCGAGAGCGTCAACTCCATGGCCTCGAACCTCACCGCCCAGGTGCGCAACATCGCCGACGTCACCATCGCGGTCGCGAACGGCGACCTGTCCAAGAAGATCACCGTCGACGTGCGGGGCGAGATTTTGCAGCTCAAGGAAGCCATCAACACGATGGTCGATCAGCTGCGCTCCTTCGCTGCGGAAGTAACACGCGTGGCGCGCGAAGTGGGCACCGACGGCAAGCTCGGCGGTCAGGCGATCGTGCCGGGTGTGGCGGGCACGTGGAAAGATCTCACCGACTCCGTCAACGCCATGTGCGGCAACCTCACCGACCAGGTGCGCAACATCGCCCAGGTGACGACGGCTGTCGCGCGTGGCGACCTTTCGCGCAAGATCACCGTGGACGTACGCGGCGAAATTCTCGAACTGAAAGACACCATCAACACGATGGTGGACCAGCTGAACTCCTTCGCCTCGGAAGTGACGCGCGTCGCCCGCGAAGTAGGCACCGAAGGCAAGCTGGGCGGCCAGGCGACCGTGCCGGGTGTCGCGGGCACCTGGAAGGATCTGACCGACAACGTCAACTTCATGGCGTCGAACCTCACGGCTCAGGTGCGCAACATCGCCGAAGTGGCGACCGCCATCGCCGGCGGCGACCTGTCCAAGAAGATCACCGTCAATGTCAGCGGCGAAATCCTGCAGCTGAAGGAGACCGTCAACACGATGGTCGATCAGCTGAACGCCTTTGCCGGCGAAGTGACGCGCGTGGCGCGCGAAGTCGGCACCGACGGACGGCTCGGCGGTCAGGCCAACGTGCTGGGTGTCGCCGGCATCTGGAAGGATCTCACCGACAGCGTCAATTCCATGGCGAGCAATCTGACCGCCCAGGTGCGCAACATCGCCGAAGTGTCGACCGCGATGGCCAATGGCGATCTGTCGAAGAAAATCACCGTCGATGTGCGCGGTGAAATTCTGCAGCTCAAGGAAACGATCAACACCACCGTCGACCAGCTGAACGCCTTTGCCTCCGAAGTCACGCGCGTGGCCCGCGAAGTGGGCACCGAAGGCAAACTGGGCGGTCAGGCCGTGGTGCGCGGCGTGGCCGGAACCTGGAAAGACCTGACCGACAGCGTCAATTCCATGGCGTCGAACCTGACCGGCCAGGTCCGCAACATCGCCGAGGTGGCGACCGCCGTGGCGCAGGGTGACCTCTCGAAGAAGATCACGGTGAATGTGAGCGGCGAGATCCTGCAGCTCAAGGAGACCATCAACACGATGGTCGATCAGCTGAACGCCTTCGCCGCCGAAGTGACGCGCGTGGCGCGCGAAGTCGGCACCGACGGCAAGCTGGGCGGCCAGGCGCAAGTGCCGGGCGTCGCAGGCACGTGGAAAGACCTGACAGACAGCGTGAACTCGATGGCCGGCAATCTGACCGGCCAGGTGCGCAACATCGCCGAAGTGGCGACCGCCATCGCCAACGGCGATCTGTCGCGCAAGATCACCGTCGACGTGCGCGGCGAGATTCTCCAGCTCAAGGAAACGCTGAACACCATGGTGGATCAGCTCAACCGCTTTGCCGGCGAGGTGACCCGCGTGGCGCGCGAAGTGGGCACCGAAGGACGCCTGGGCGGCCAGGCGCAAGTGCCGGGCGTGGCCGGCACATGGAAAGACCTGACCGACAGCGTCAACTTCATGGCGGGCAATCTGACCGCGCAGGTCCGCAACATCGCCGAGGTGACGACGGCCGTGGCGCGCGGCGACCTTTCGCGCAAAATCACCGTGGACGTGAAAGGCGAGATTCTTGAACTGAAGAACACCATCAACACGATGGTCGATCAGCTCAACTCCTTCGCCTCGGAAGTGACCCGCGTGGCCCGCGAAGTGGGCACGGAAGGCAAGCTTGGCGGCCAGGCCCAGGTGCCCGGCGTCGCCGGCACGTGGAAAGACCTGACAGACAACGTCAATTTCATGGGAAGCAATCTGACGGCGCAGGTGCGCAACATCGCCGAAGTGGCGACGGCCATCGCCGGCGGCGACCTCTCCAAGAAAATCACTGTCGACGTGCGCGGCGAATTGCTGCTGCTCAAGGAAACGCTGAACACGATGGTGGAGCAGCTGCGCTCCTTCGCCGCCGAAGTGACGCGTGTGGCGCGCGAAGTGGGCACCGACGGACGCCTTGGCGGCCAGGCCGTGGTGCCGGGCGTCGCCGGCACGTGGAAGGATCTGACCGACAACGTGAACCTGCTTGCTGCCAATCTGACGACGCAGGTCCGCAACATCGCCGAAGTGACGACGGCCGTGGCGCGCGGCGACCTTTCGCGCAAGATCACCGTGGATGTGAAAGGCGAAATCCTCGAACTGAAGAACACCATCAACACGATGGTCGATCAGTTGAACGGCTTCGCCTCGGAAGTGACGCGCGTCGCGCGCGAGGTGGGCACGGAAGGCCGTCTCGGCGGCCAGGCGCAGGTGCCGGGCGTCGCGGGCACCTGGAAAGATCTGACCGACACCGTGAACGTCATGGCGGCGAACCTCACCGAACAGGTGCGCGGCATCGTGAAGGTGGTGACCGCGGTCGCGAATGGCGATCTCGTGCAGAACCTGACGGTGAAATCCAAGGGCGAAGTGGCGGCGCTCGCCGAAACCATCAACAACATGACGCAGACGCTTGCGACCTTTGCCGATCAGGTGACCAGCGTGGCGCGCGAAGTGGGCGTCGAAGGCCGGCTCGGCGGTCAGGCGAATGTTCCGGGTGCCGCCGGCACATGGAAAGACCTGACAGGCAACGTCAATCTTCTGGCGGCGAACCTCACCACCCAGGTGCGCGCGATTGCCGAAGTGGCGACGGCAGTGACCAAGGGCGATCTAACGCGCTCGATTCAGGTGGATGCGCGCGGCGAAGTGGCCGAACTTAAGGACAACATCAACACGATGATCGACAACCTCCGTCTCACGACGGAGCGCAACACCGAGCAGGATTGGCTGAAGACCAATCTGGCGAAATTCACCAACATGCTGCAGGGGCAGCGTGACCTCGCGACTGTCGGCCGCCTGTTGCTCAACGAGCTTACGCCGCTGGTCGATGCGCAGTTGGGCGTCATCTATCGGGTCGGGACCGAAGGGGAAACCGGCCTGTCGCTGCTTTCCGCCTATGCCAATGGGGCGTCCAACCGCTATCCGGAACGGATCGAACTCGGCGGCGGATTGATCGGACAGTGTGCCCACGACAAGCGGCGCCTCCTGGTCACCGACCTGCCCAAGAATGTGGTTCCCATCAGCTCTGCGTCGTTCAAGGTGCGTCCGCGCAACATCATCGTGCTTCCGGTGCTGTTCGAAAACCAGGTGAAGGCCGTGATCGAACTGGCATCGATCGATTCCTTTACCGATCTCCAGATCGCCTTCCTTGAACAGCTCACGGCGAGCGTCGGCATCGTGGTCAACAGCATCGAAGCCACAATGCAGACCGAAGGATTGCTGACCCAGTCGCAACAGCTTGCCGCGGAATTGCAGACCCAGCAGCGCGAATTGCAGCAGACCAATGAACAGCTCGAGCTGAAGGCGCAGCAGCTTGCGGAACGCAATGTCGAAGTGGAGCGCAAGAACCAGGAAATCGAACAGGCGCGCCGAGCGCTTGAAGAAAAGGCGTCGGAGCTCGCGCTGACTTCGAAATACAAGTCGGAATTCCTGGCCAATATGAGCCACGAATTGCGTACGCCGCTGAACAGCATCCTCATTCTTGGCCAGCAGCTGACCGACAATCCCGATGGCAACCTGTCGCCCAAACAGGTCGAATTCGCGCGCACCATCCACGGCGCCGGCACCGATCTGCTCAACCTGATCAGCGACATTCTCGACCTCTCCAAGATCGAATCGGGCACGGTCACCGTCGATGCGGAGGACATCTTCGTCACGAATCTTGTCGATGCGCTGGCCCGCCCGTTCCGTCACGAGGTGGAAGCAAGACAGCTGTCCTTCGAGGTCCAGGTCGATCCCGAACTTCCCGTGACCGTCAACACCGACTCGAAACGCCTGCAGCAGGTGCTGAAAAACCTGCTTTCGAACGCTTTCAAATTCACCGACAAGGGCGGCGTGCGCTTGCGGGTCTCGGCCGCCAGGGACGGCTGGAGCCCAAGCCATCCGGTGCTGAGTCAGGCAGCTGGCGTTGTTGCATTCGAAGTGTCCGACTCGGGAATCGGCATCCAGCCGGAAAAACAGAAGATCATTTTCGAAGCGTTCCAGCAGGCCGATGCGAGCACCAGCCGGCGCTATGGCGGCACGGGGTTGGGCCTTGCCATCAGCCGCGAACTGGCGACCCTGCTGGGAGGCGAAATCCACCTGCGCAGCACGCCCGATATCGGCAGCACGTTTACACTCTATCTTCCGCTCAAATACATGGGCAGTCCGAGCCCGACGCGTCGCCCGTCCTCCGGCGCACCGCACGAATATACAAGCTTCGTTGTCGCCCCGGTTCCCGATCGCCCGACCGAGCAGGTTCCGGACGACCGCCTCGTGATCCAACCCGGAGATCCGATTCTCCTGATCGTCGAGGATGACCCCCACTACGCGCGGATCGTCGCCGAACTTGCGCGCGCCAAAGGGTACAAAGTCCTCACCGCCGCGCGTGGCGCGGTCGCCCTCGAACTGGCCAAGCAATATCAGCCAACGGCCATTTCGCTCGACGTGTTCCTGCCCGACATGCTGGGCTGGACCGTGCTCAGCCAGTTGAAACAAAATCCGCTGACGCGTCACATTCCGGTCCAGATCGTAACGCTCGACGAAGACCGCCAGCATGGCCTGGCGCGGGGCGCCTTTTCCTTCGTCACCAAGCCCTCGTCCACCGAAGGCCTTGCCGATGCCATCGCGCGGGTGAAGGCCTATGCGCAGCCGCGCAAGAAGCGGCTGCTGCTCGTGGAGGACAGCGAAGCCGAACGCCTCAGCATCACCAATCTGCTTGGCCATGACGACATCGAGATCGAAACGGCCTCGACCGGCGGCGAGGCCCTGTCATCGATGCGGGACAATCCCTGCGACTGCGTGGTGCTGGATCTCAAACTGCCCGACATATCGGGTTTCGACATTCTCGAGCAGATGCGCAGCGACCCGGACCTCGCCGACATTCCCGTCGTGGTGTTCACCGGACGCGAGCTCTCGCTGGAGGAGGATACCAAATTGCACTCGATGGCGCGCAGCATCGTCGTCAAGGGTGTGGAATCCCCCGAACGCCTGCTGGACGAGACGTCGCTCTTCCTGCACCGCGTGGTGACCGACCTTCCGGCGGAAAAGCAGAGGATGCTGGACCGTCTGAACAGTTCGGACGAGGACCTCGACAACCGCACGGTCCTGCTGGTGGACGACGATGCGCGCAACATTTTCGCGCTTTCGAGCGTGCTCGAGCGTCGCGGCATGCGCGTGCTGACCGCGACGACCGGCAAGGAAGCGATTGACCTCGTGGAATCCACGCCGTCTCTGGCCATCGTCCTCATGGACATCATGATGCCGGACATGGACGGTTACGAGACGATGCAGTCGATTCGCAAAAATCCGGCGTTCCGGCGCCTGCCCATCATCGCCCTCACGGCGAAGGCCATGAAGGGAGACCGGGAAAAATGTCTCGAGGCGGGTGCCTCGGATTACCTCGCGAAACCCGTGAACACCGAACAGCTTCTTTCGGCGCTTCGGATGTGGTTGCACCGATAGGAACCGGATATGCCCGTCAACGAAAAAGCCAACATTCTGCTTGTGGACGACCAGCCGGCGAAACTGCTGAGCTATGAAGTCATGCTTGCCGAACTGGGCGAAAATCTCGTCAAGGCGTCGTCGGCACGCGAGGCGCTGGAACATCTGCTCAAGATCGACGTCGCGGTGATCCTGGTGGATGTCTGCATGCCCGAACAGGATGGATTCGAACTCGCGGCGATGATCCGCGAGCATCCGCGATTCCAGAAGACAGCGATCATCTTCATCTCCGCCATCCATATGGGAGAGGGAGATCATTTGCGCGGCTACGAAATGGGCGCCGTGGACTACATGCCCGTCCCCGTGATCCCCCAGGTCCTGCGCGCCAAGGTCAAGGTGTTCGTCGAATTGTATCGCAAAACCAAAGAGCTCGAGCAGTTCAACCTCGAACTCGAACAACGGGTCAGCGAACGCACCTTCGAACTCGCCGCCTCGACCTCGAGACTTATGGCGAGCGAAGAGCGTCGCAACATGGCGCTTTCAGCCGGCAACATGGGTTCGTGGGAGTGGGACGTTCTTCATGGTCAATGCACCTGGGATACCGGCCAGTGCCAGATCTTCGGCCTGGATTCGCAGGCTTGCTCCTATTCCGCCGAGACCGTCCGGGCGCGCATTCATCCCGACGACTGGCAAAATCTGGTGGCGGTCTTCGGAGACGTCTCGCCGGCGCATCGCGCCTGCGGCGCAGAATTCCGCATCGTTCGCCCAAGCGGCGAACTGCGCTGGTGCATGGGAACAGCCGCGGCCTCGTTCGACGATCAGGGGCGGCTTGCCCGCATCAGCGGCGTGACCGCAGACATTACCGAGCGAAAGCGCACGGAAGAACATCACGCGCTGCTGGCCAGGGAAGTGGACCATCGCGCCAAGAATTCTCTGGCCGTCGTCCAGTCGATCATCCGCCTGACGCGGGCAGAGACGGTGAAAGACTACATAACGGCCGTTGAGGGACGCATTCAGGCGCTTTCAAAGGTTCATAGCCTGCTCGCACATTCCCGGTGGCAGGGCGCCGACCTCCAGGCGCTGGTATGCGAGGAACTGGCGGCCTATCAGACCGAACGAACCACACGCATTATCGCTTCCGGTCCCGCGGTGACAGTCGCAGCGCCTGTCGCCCAGTCGCTCGCCCTGACGCTCCACGAACTCGCGACGAACGCCACCAAATACGGCGCGCTTTCGACTGCTACCGGCAGCGTAAGCCTCGATTGGGAGACCGACGAAACCGCCCTGACCCTGTGGTGGACCGAAAAAGGCGGCCCCGCGGCTGCAATCCCGGCGCGCAAAGGGCTCGGCCTTCAGATGATCGCGGCGAATTTGAAAGGCCACCTTGGCGGCAACGCCACCTTCGATTGGCGCCCTGAGGGTCTTCATTGCAAGCTCAGTCTGCCGGCACCCGACGCAGCCCGCCGGCCGAGCAGTGCACCGGGGCGAACCGCCCACGGCCAGGATGGAAGGCCACGCGTTCTCCTGGTCGAAGACGAAGCACTCGTGGGATTGATGGCCGGAAACCTGCTGCGCGAACTCGGTTTCGCAGTGGTCGGACCGTGCAGCACGCCGATGGAGGCGCTTTCCGTCATCGAACAGCACGACCTCGACGCCGCCATTCTCGATATCAACCTCGGCGGCGAACCCGTCTACCCGGTCGCTGACGCGCTGACCCGGCGCAACATCCCGTTCGGATTCGTAACCGGCTATGGCGGCGATACGATCGAAGACCGCTTCGCCCGCATCCCGCTTCTCGAGAAGCCTGTGGCGCTCGATCGCTTGCGATCGCTTCTGGAAACGCTTGGCACGAAGGCGCTCGAAGACGAGACCCGCGTGCGCGCCTGAAAACCGTCAGGGTCTTGCGAGATTTCGCCTGTGGCGGTGCTGAGCCTCACCGGTAGATTTGAACTTCACTTCCAATTGCGTAGATCATCGGCGTGCCGTCGGCCGCATGCACCCGGATCTTGTTGGCTTTTGCCGCGAGGCTCGACGGGTGCCAGCTCTTGCCGCCGTCATTGGTCTCGAACCCGCCGGCGGACGTGCCCACCCAGCCCTTTTCCGTCGACGCGAAGCCTATGCCCAGTTCCTCGGCATCGCGGTTCTGCACCAGCGGCAATTCCGTCCAATGCGCTCCGCCATCGACCGTCTTGACGATTCGCTGCTGCACATTCTTCGAATCGTCGTTCTGCACCGTGGCGTAGCCCACCATGCTGCCGGCAAAGGACCCTTTCCAGATGATTTCGTTCTTGCGGGCGGAACGATAGACCTGGTGCCAGGTGCGGCCGCCATCGGTGGTCTTCAAGATCAATGCGTTGGATTGGGCGATGTCGCCGCTCGAAGCGGCAAAGACGAAACCGACATTCGGATCGAGAAATTTGACGTCGAGGATCATGCCCGCCCGATCGGAGAGATCGATCAGTGTCCAGGTTGCGCCGCCATTCTCCGATCGCAGCATCTTGGCAGGCCCGTCGGCGCGGCCGGCGGCGTGGATGTAGTAGCGCGTGCTCACATCGCCCTCGTGGATCGAGCGCGATGGCAGGATGTCGATCGAGCAGATTCCGGGAATGGCCGCCGAACCGATATTGGCCGGCTTCCAGCTATGGCCCCCATCCTGCGTCTCATAGAGCGGGACGGCATCGGTGATGCCCGCCAGCCCGGCGCCGAGATTGCCCAGGAATCCGTGCCGCGCATCGACAAATCCCAGCGAACGGATAAACGTCCCCGGCTTCGACCAGGCGAGCGTCCAGCTCTGGCCGCCATTGTCGGTGCGGTAGAGATTTCCTTTTCCGGTGCCGTAGAACCCCGTATGGGCGTTTACAAAGACGACGTCGTCGCGCTTCTTCGGATAGGCAACCGTGGCGAGTGTATGCCATTGCGGCGGAAGGGGTGTGGCGGCAGACGCCGACTGCAACACGCCCGGTACGAGCACGGCGAGAAGCAAAGCAAATAGCATTTTCACGGATACACCCTTCCTTCCTGCCAAAATCACCCGTGATTGCCCCGTCAATCCTGCTTCAGTGAAGAAGAGTACCAAGCGGTTTCAATCCGATTCGCGGCCGAACAAACCCGGTCTCGACCGTGTAGGTGATGGGACCTGTAACATTCTGGGTGATACCGTTCGTCGTGTAGTAGATCGTCACGGTACCTCCGGTCTTGAAGGGTTCGGTAAACACCAGGTCGTTGCCCGCCCCACGCGCACCGTTGGACGTCCAGCCGAAGCCGTATGTCTTGCCGACATGCTTGATCTTCGAGGCCAGTCCTTCACCGATGTTCTCGTCGCAACCATCGCCGGTCTCGAGCATCGAAGAGCCTTTGCTGGAGAGTGTGATCGTCTCGACGTTGCAAAACCCGTCGAAGCTGACGACGACGGTGCGGGCTTTTGGCTTTGACGCGGCAGGAATCATCCGGGTGATGGAAAGACCGGATTGTGGCCGTGCGGTCGGATCTCCCACGACCGAATAGGTCCCGCTGGTCGAGGTCGACGCTTTGCCGTCTGCCGATTTGTACAGCGTCCAGGCGCCGCCGGTTGCGATCGGCTTCGACAGGACGAGGTAGTAACCCGCGGGATCACTGTCGAAGCGCGTGCCGAGCCCTATCGCATTGCCGGATTTGAAGGTTCCCAGGAAGCCGGTCGCCAGACCCTGCGGACATTTCTTGCCGCCCAACACCGCATCTTCGGCCGTGCGAAAGGTGCTCAGGCTCAGCGTATTGCAGGCGCCGTCAAAGCTGATCTGCACCGCATCGGAGGCGCGTGCCGCAGAAACTGCCAGGACCGCCGCAAAGCAAAGCGGGATTGCAAATCTGTTCATCGCACCGTTCTCCGCAAGCGTAGACCATACCGTGCGCGCATCACTTTCCGAACACGCCAAAGGAAAGTTGTGGTATTTGATATCCGGCCGCCAGCCAGCCGGTCCCGGTATTCCCCGCGAGGGGAAGACCATGAATCTGGTCGGTGGAATTGTCGACCCATATTGCGAATGTGTCGGGATCGCCGGTTGTGAGCGCAACCCAGTAGGGTCTGCCGCCCTTGATGGCGATACCCGTCTTGTCCTTGCCGACAGCGAAGGCGCAGCAGGTGCTCACACCCTCCAGACCGGTTGCCTTGAAGGTCTTGAGGAGCTTGCCAGGAACTCCACCCTTGTCCGCGTAGAGATTGATGGTGATCTCATTTGTTCCCCCGGCCCATTCGGCCGCGACGTCGATTTCCGTCACGATCGCATCGTCTGCAGATGCAAATTGGGCAGCGGCCCAGTTCTGCGAACCCACAACGCTGTCCGGGCCGGAAATGGTGTCGCCGAAACAGCAGAAATATTCACCCTTTGGGTATTTCGTCCCGATATTGCTGAACAGCGTTTTGGTTCCGGCTTCATGCACGGGCGGTGTCGTCAGATAGCCTGAAGACTCGGAGAACACAGCCGTTCGGCCGTCTTCGCTCAACGTGATGCCGTCGATCGGAGCGGCCATCGAACTGTTTGCAAGGAACGTAGCGGCCGCCAGAACAAGAATGGTTTTCGTGATCATCCCGCTCTCCCCTATTTGCCGTAGACGGCGAAGGACGCCGCAGGCACGGCGCCGCCATTGGTCACCCATCCCGATCCCTTGTTGACGGCGCTCGGCAGTGCGTCCAGCTGATCCGTGGTATTGAACGCCCAATTGGCAAAAGTGTCCGTGCCACTGGCGTCCGTAGTGACCGCAACCCAGTAATGCGCGCCGGCGGTGACAGGGATGCCCTTCTTGTCTTTCGCGACCGCGAGGCTGCAGCAGCTGCCGGTGCCGGGCAGCCCTGTGACCTTGACCGAGTCGAGGAGCGATCCAGGAAGCCCATTGTCATCCGCATAGAGGTTCAGATCGACTTCATTGGTGCCGGTGACCAACTGCACGGCGACGTCGAATTCGGTGACGACGGCATTGGCCGAAGCGGTAAACTGCATCGCGGGCCACGACTGCGAGTTCAGGATGCTGCCCGATGCCGACACGGTGGCACCGCTGCAGCAGAAATAGAGACCATCGGTATATCTGGTTGCCATATTGCTGAAGATCACCCGCGCACCGTCGTCGTGCCGGGGCGGCGGCATGTAAATCCCTGTTCCGTGGGCAATGGACGTTACGCTTCCGCCTTTGCTGAGGATGATACCGGCGGGAATGCCGCTCGCCATCGCCGTATTGCCGCCAACAAGGGCGGCGGCGGTCACCGCCAATACTTTCACGATCATGCTTTCCTCCCCTGAAGGCCCGTGACGCGCATGTCGGACACAAAAACCAACCGCCACGGCAATTTCGGTGTCCTGAAAGCCCTTCCAAGACCTTCTATCACGCCATGGAAGAATTGCCGAATACGCGACGATGGGCGCGAGGCCTTAGTACCGCGCGCTGCCCGGCGTGCGCGGGAACGGAATCACGTCGCGCACATTGGCCAGGCCGGTCACATAGGCGATCGTGCGTTCGAAGCCGAGGCCAAAGCCGGCATGGGGAACGGTCCCATAGCGACGCAGATCGCGATACCACTCGTAATGTTCCTGACCGATGCCGCAGGCCGCCATGCGCCTGTCGAGCACGTCGAGCCGCTCCTCGCGCTGGCTGCCGCCGATGATTTCGCCAATCCCGGGCGCCAGAACATCCATTGCGGCCACGGTTTTTCCGTCGTCGTTCATGCGCATGTAGAACGCTTTGATGTCTTTCGGATAGTTCATCACGATAACCGGCTTCTTCGCGTATTTCTCGGTCAGATAGCGCTCATGTTCGGACTGGAGATCGATGCCCCATTGCACCGGGAATTCGAACGTCTCCTTCGACCGCTCGAGTACTGCAACAGCCTCGGTGTAGTCCATCCGAACGAATTCGGAGCCGATGATACCCTCGAGTTTGGCAACCAGCCCCTTTTCGATCCGCTCGTCGAAGAAGGCAAGATCGTCGGCGCGTTCGTTCAGCACGGTCTGGAGCGAGAATTTCAGCAGGCGCTCCGCCAGAGTCGCATCGTCCGAAAGATTGGCGAACGCGATTTCCGGTTCGATCATCCAGAATTCCGCGAGATGACGGCTGGTGTTCGAATTCTCCGCTCTAAATGTGGGGCCGAACGTGTAGACCTTGGTCAGGGCAAGACAATAGGCCTCGATGTTCAATTGCCCAGACACGGTGAGGAAGGCCTCGCGTCCAAAAAAATCCTTGCTGAAATCGATACCGCCGGATTCGGTGCGCGGCAGATTGGCCAGGTCCAAGGTCGAGACGCGAAACAACGCACCGGCGCCTTCCGCGTCGGACGAAGTGATGATTGGCGTGTTCACCCAGAAGAAGCCATTCTCGTCGAAGAAGCGGTGAATGGCTTTCGCCACCGTATGGCGAACGCGGGTCGCCGCCGCGATCACATTGGTGCGCGGCCGCAGATGCGCCACGTCGCGCAAAAATTCCAGCGTGTGGGGCTTCGGCTGGATCGGGTAGGAATCGGGGTTCTCCACCCAGCCGACCACATGGATCGCGCTCGCCTGCATTTCGAAGGGTTGCCCCTTGGCGGGAGACGGCACAATCGTGCCGGTGGCTTCGATGGCACAGCCTGCCGTGAGCTTCTGGACCTCATCGGCATAATTGGAGAGCGTGCTGGGCGCGACCACCTGCAGCGGATGGAAAGACGATCCGTCCGACAGCTGGACAAACGAAATCCCGGCTTTCGAATCCCGCCGGGTTCGCACCCATCCCTTGATCGTGACCGGCGTGTCCTGCGTGGCGCCGCCGGCCAGAATGTCTCGTACGCTCAGATTTTTGTCGCTCATGACCGAGAGGTACTCATGCCCAACGGGCTTGTCCAGCGCCTCGCATTCCTGCGATGTCTGGCGGATTGATGGGGAATGGCAGCAATCCGAAAAGAACAGCCTATTGGCCGACGGCCCCTGTCAGCACCGTGAGGCTCTCGGCCGGCAAGCTGTAGTTCACGCCCGCCCCTCCCGACACGCTCGTGGTGGAAGGTGGCCCATCGGGACTGGGATAGCTGTGTTCACCGTTCGCAATCCAGGCATATTGCGCAGGGCCAAACTGCGTCTCGGTCACGTTGCCCGAAAACCAGGCATTGCCGGCAGGCGTATCGAACTGCACCCTTGCGGCATGGGCATTTTCATAGTCGCGGTTGACCAACAGCACTGACCACAGACCATCGGGCCGCGACAGCGGATAGGCGGTCACCCAGGAGGTTCCGCCATCGACGATTGCCGGATAAAGCGCATGCATCGCACCGCCGGGCACGCTCCAATTCTGCGTCAGCATCTGCGCCGCAAAATACTGAGAAACGGGCGCCTGGGCGGCGTAATGTTTGTTGCCCTCGAGCACGCCGTAACTTCCCCATCCGCGACAGGGATAGGCAGGGCTCAGCGGAATGGGCTCGTATTCGTAGAAGAAGGCGCCGTTGGCTCCCGTCGACAGCAGCGACCCCATCATCTCGGCGTACCAGAGGGCGCCGGTGACTTCCTGTGCCGCGTCGGTTTCGTTCTGCGAATAGTTCGTCTCGGTGATGAACATGGGAAGGCCGGCCGGAAGATTGTCGCGCCTCCAGACCGAGACGATATGGGACACGAGCCCGGGTTCGCGCAGAAGATTGGCCTCGCCCGTGCGATTGTCGCAGGACGCGAAGGGATAGTGCTCGAACGAAAAAAAACTGAGGTCGCCCAGATGATGGTGCGCCGTCAGATAGGCGACAAAGCGCTTCGTCCATGATGTTTCGCCGTGTTGCGCATCCGCCCAGGCTTTGACATCGGTGCGGTTGCTCTCGAACACCGGTCCGCCCAATTGAATGGCAGGATCGACGCGATGCAGCGCATCGGCAAACTCCCTATAGAGCGCCGCATCGTCTTCCGGCGTGACATACTGGCCGTCCGGTTCCTCGCCCATCTCCACGCGGGCAATCGCATAGCCGCGCCTTTCGAGATAGCGGAGTTCTGCCGCGGCATTCTCGGGCGTGCTGTACATCATCGGTATCGGGACCGTGGCCGGCATGCCACGCGTGACGCCGCTCTGGAACACGATGTCGAGACCCGGCTGCTCCTGATCGCGCACACGGTCGGAACGCTGATGCCAGGGATCGACCGACGATGCATAGGTCACGGTCTGTTTGCGATTTGGCATGTGCTTCACGAGATCGTTGAAAACGCCGCCATGCACGGTGCCAAATCCCGCTTCGTCGATCGCATAGCCCACGCAATCCCGGGGGTCGGCGCTGCCGATCGTTGTGCAGGAGCCGGAACTCTGCGACATCACGATGCGCAGATAGCGCTCCTGCTTCGGCGGCGAACCGAGCGACAGGGTCACCGTCCCGCCGTTGCCATTCGACACCTCGCCCATCGGAAAGCTGATCCATTTGCCGTTGCCGGGATCATAAATGGGGTCATCGCCCGTCCAGTATTGAACTTCGTATCGGACGGCAAAGGGCCGCGCCCATGCGATCTTCGCAGCATTCACCGTCTTGCGCCTGCCCAGATCGTAGAGCACCCATTGCGGGTGCGCGTCGTCAGGGTCGCCGGTAAAGCGCTTTGCGAGATAGGGATTGCTTTTCCAGTACGTCTTCTGATCGCCATCGTCGAGGCGCGAATAGCTGTCGTCATTGCCCTGGTCATGGGTAAAGCCGCGGCGCGGGAGCCGATAGCCATAACTGTCGACGATCGGATCGGCGGGCTTCGTGCTGCTCGTCCAGTACCCCTGGCCGCCGCCTTCGGAGAAGCTGCCTGCCGGATTCCAGTGCCAGTCCTGCACGGAAAGCTCCGTATACAGACGGTAGCTGACGGGTCCCAGACCCGCGCCCAGCATCTGGCTGACATTCGACGGCGTATAGATCTCCGGGACGGCATGAAACGGCACGCCGTCGACGCCCACGCCGAATGCTGCATCTGGCGAAAAATGGTTGAGCACATGAGCGGGATTGGCGTCGACCGTGATCGCATAGGGCGCCGAGGTGGGCCGGGGAAATTCGACCGGCGGCAAAGCCTGCGGATGATAATGTCTGGGATGGGCCTGGACCGCTGCAGTCCAGAGAAGCGCCGATGAAAGAAAAGCCCCTATGGCGATTCGGCTCAGAGCAAATACGGCCCTCATCATCGACGATCCTCGATCCGGTCATGGCAAATTAGTGGTTTGGCTATTCAATTAATAGTTGATTGCGGACCGGCTGGCTTGTGGTCTAGTGACCATTGCCCATGGGGTGCTTCGCGGGGAGATCATTCATGAAATCTGGTCCTGTCTGGTTCGCGTGCCTTTTGTCGCTTGGCTGCAACATGAGCGCCCACGCCGAGGCGCCGCAATCCTATCCCGCACTGGTCAAGGCGTATTTCGATGGGGAATGGCGGGCCTCCCCGACCTCCGCGACAAGCGCAGGACTGCACGACTGGGACTCGCAGCTGGACGACGTTTCCGCTGCGGCACAGGCACGCGAAATCGCCCGGCTGACGGACACTCTGGCGCGCCTCCGCGCGGTGAACGGCGCAACGCTATCCCCCATGGATCGCGACGATCGCGACATCCTCGCGGCGCGTATCGATGGTCAGCTGTTGCAGGAGCAGACCGTCCAGCAATGGCGGCACAATCCGGCGGTGTATGTCGACCTGATGACGGGCGCCGTCTATTCGCTGATCGAACGCGATTTTGCGCCATTGCCCGACAGAATGCGCAACGTCGTCGCGCGGGAAAATCGCATCCCGGTTATGCTGGCCGACGCCAAACGCAATCTCGAAAACATGCCGTCCGTGTTTGTCGATATCGCGCTGGAAAATCTCGATGGTGCCGCAAGTTTCCTGGGCAAAGACGTCCCGGGCGCTTTTGCCGACGTAAAGGACGAAGCCCTGAAAGCGCAGCTGACGGCCTCCACCAAATCCGCATTGGCTGCCGTGGCCGATTACAAGGCCTTTCTCGTTGCGCAAAAGTCAAACGCGCATGGCGACTTCAGACTGGGTCGCAACAATCTGCAGAGACTGCTGGCGTCCGACATGGTCACTGTGCCGGTTGAGCGCGTTCTGGCCGCGGGTCAGGCGCAACTCGCCAAGGATCGCGCCGCATTTCTGGCGACAGAGAAGGTGATCGATCCTGCGAATCCTTCCGGCGCGTTGGCAATGGTCGAGGCCGACCATCCCGATGGTGCCCATCTGATCAGTACAGCGCGCGACCAACTTGAGGGATTGCAGAGATTTATCGAGGAACATCACATTGTGACGTTGCCCTCACAGATGCTGTCGACTGTCGCCGAAACGCCGGCCTTCGCCCGCGCCCTCGTCTTCGGCGAACTGGATCCGCCCGGTGCACTCGAGACCCATGCAACGAAGGCGTATTATTTCATCACACCGCCCGATCCATCCTGGTCCAAGGCGGAGCAGGACAAATATCTCGGCTATTTCAACACAGCGCTGCTCCAAAACCTGTCGGTGCATGAGGCGCTGCCCGGTCACTTCGTGCAATATCTCTATGCGCGCGCCAATCCCGGCTGGTCGATGATCCGCAAGACCGGCCAGTCCTACACCGCTACCGAAGGGTGGGCACATTACAGCGAACAGATGATGCTCGACGAAGGTCTGGGCAACGGCGATCCAAAGCTTCGCCTTACCCAGTTGCAGGATGCGCTGCTGCGCGACTGTCGCCTGGTGGCCTCGCTTCAGATGCATACGGGCCATATGACGTTGCCCGAAGCGACGACGATGATGGAACAGCAATGCTTTCAGCCAGCCAGCGTCGGGCCGAAGGAAGCGCGCCGCGGGACCGCCGATCCGGGATACTTTTCCTATACGCTCGGGAAGCTTGAAATCCTGAAACTGCGCGACGACGTTCAGAAAAAGGAAGGTGCGAGCTTCACCATCGCGCATTTCCACGATCGCTTCCTGAGCGCCGGGCTTATTCCCATCGCGATGATTCGGCGCGAAATGCTGGGAACGGACGGCCCGGCGCTATAGCGGCAAAGTTGGGGAAAAGTCGTCTGTCTCGCCGAGGCGCGCGACAGGGTTGAAACGCGTTCCCCACGCCTTCGCACGTCGCCTGGCGGAGGGTGATTTCTTCAGGCCGGCCTCGCGTCACGGAAACGGACGAGTTTCTGCCCTGCCTCGTCCCACAGCGTGAGATTGCCCGCGCCAAGAGCACGACCAAGCGTCAGCGGTGCCTCCGAACGCAGGATGGCGCCGGCCCGGTGACAGGCCTCCAGCCGATAGTTTGGAACCCTGGGGGACAAATGATGGATGTGGTGGAACCCGATATTGCCCGTAAACCACTGAAGTACGCGCGGCAATTTTAGATAGGACGTCCCCACCATCGCCGCAGCCTGGAACGTCCAGTCACTCTGGCGAAGCCAGCGTCCGGCATCGAACCGGTGCTGCACGGAGAAAAGCCAGACGCCCGCGATTGTCGTCACTACGATTATGGGCAATTGGACCATCAGAACCGTTCCAAAGCCCAGGAGCAGCCCCAGCGTCACAAATGTGATTCCGACGGCGGCGTTGGTCAGGTAGACCGACCGCCGCTCGCGAACCCACTCTTTCGGCGTGTCGAATGGAAGGCGGTAGAGCAGCAGAAAGACGAGCGGCGGAATTACGATATGGGCCACGACCGGATGGCGGAGCAGCCGATAGAAAAAACGCTGCTGTCCGCTCAGCGCGCGATACTCCGCGACGGTCAGACATACCGAATAGATGTCGGCACCCGATTCGCGGCGATCCAGATTGTTCCAGTTGGAGTGATGCTGTGCGTGCTGACGGCGCCAGTTGGCATAGGGCGCCAGCGTGAACAACCCCAGAATCGCGCCGGTGACGTCATTGGCCCGCGGCGATTCGAAGAAAGAACCGTGGCCGCAATCATGCTGCACGATGAAAACCCGAATCAGCAAGCCGCTCGCGAGTGGCGCAAGGGCAAGTGTGATCCAGTAGGAATGGGGCAGCGACCAGTACATCAGGCTCACAACGGCCAGGTACAAGCCCAGCGACGTGAATATCTGGAAAATCCCGAGCGTAACACTCGAAAACTCGTAGGGCGCTACCGCGGCGCGCAGGGCCGCTCTGCTCTCGGCGTTCATCGACGTCTTTCATGGGAAGGCTGAGACCGATACCCATGACGCCTCATGAGCGGGGGTCGCATGCCCGCAACCTACAGGAACTCATACCGATTCGTCCAATGGGGAGATGGGATGGTAGTGGTACAGTTTGAAAATCTCCGCCTTTGCGGTGCCCAGACGCCGGGCCTATTATGCCACCATGACGCCAGACCCAGATGTTTTGAGCCGGCCAGAGTTTGATACCCTTTCCGAGATAAGAAAGGAGCTATTTTCGC
>DASXEA010000006.1:0-45212 GCA_036490345.1 Rhizomicrobium sp.
GCTCCACCGGCAACAAACCCTTCAGAACACGCCATTCTGCTTCCGTCAGATCGCCCCGACTCAAAACTGCGCCCTCTCGAATCCGCAGCCTTGAATCAAAACTCGATTCAGGCGTCAATCATTTTGTCCACACCGCCTAGCAGGTTTCAACAACGGCGTCATTTTCAATTCTACTTCAACGGGAGAAGAAGTTCTCGACGGTTCAAATATCTCAGCTGGGGGATTAGTTGGCAACAATGCTGGTGGATTGATTCAGAATTCTTCAGCAGAAGTAGATATCGCCTACCGTGGAAAGAAAAAAGATGGTCAGGGCGATTTCGCTATTCTTGGGGGTCTGGCCGCCGACAATGCAGGCAAAATCGAAACGTCATTCTCTGCGAGCACAATTTCAATTGGCAATGGATCCGGATTGGCCGGCGGACTCGTGGCCAACAGCGGTGGCACGATTGAAAATTGCTACGCGCTGGGCAACGAATCGATATCGGGACCAGACAGTTCCGTAGGCGGGTTGCTGGGAGTGGCTGGACCATCATCTGTTTCTGCGACCTACGCGATAGGAAACGTTTCCGCTCAGAGCGGCTATGTTGGTGGATTTGTCGGGCAGGATGCTACCAGCGGCGGCCTCTCTAACGACTATTGGGACACAACCACCAGCGGTATCACCAATCTGAGCCAGGGGGCGGGCAACATCGCCAACGATCCTGGCATCACCGGCGAGACGACCGCGCAATTGCAGGCGGGATTGCCGGCGGGGTTCGATCCGTCGATTTGGGCAGAGAACCCTGCGATCAACAACGGCCTGCCCTACCTCATCGCCAACCCGCCGCAATAGCGAGCCGCTCCGAGGCGCATGAACGATAGCTTCTCTTCCTGCCCCGCGCGGTACGCGTGGGGAAGGTGGCGCGCAATGCGTCAGCGTTGCGTGACGGAAGGGGCCTTGCGTCGGTAAGGGGCCCCCACCGTCTCGCACGGACTGATGTCCGTGCGATCCACCTCCCGCCATCCACTTCGTGGACGGGGGAGGAGGCGCACCAATGCGCAGTCGCTTCTCTTCCTGCCCCGCGCGGTACGCGTGGGGAAGGTGGCGCGCAGCGCGACAGCGTTGCGTGACGGAAGGGGCCTCTTGCCGGCAACACTGCCCCCTCCGTCTCGCACGGACTGTTGTCCGTGCGATCCACCTCCCGCCATCCACTTCGTGGACGGGGGAGGAGGCGCACCAATGCGCAATTGCATCTCTTCCTGCCCCGCGCGGCACGCGTGGGGAAGGTGGCGCGCAACGCGAAAGCGTTGCGTGACGGAAGGGGCCTCTTGCGGGCAAAGGGCCCCCTCCGTCTCGCACGGACTGTTGTCCGCGCGATCCACCTCCCGCCATTCGCTTCGCGAACGGGGGAGGAGGCGCACGAACGCGCCATCGCTTCTCTTCCTGCCCCGCGCTGCAAGCGTGGGGAAGGTGGCGCGCAATGCGTCAGCGTTGCGTGACGGAAGGGGCCTTTCATCGGCATCGTGCCCCCTCCGTTTCGCACGGACTGATGTCCGTGCGATCCACCTCCCCAGCCAAGACGATACAAAGCATCGTAGATTTTTGTTGAGCAACTACCCGAACAGATTTCGCACTTTGCCAAAAGCACTCGCAATCTGGGGTTGCAACAATCGGAGCGCGTCGAGGGCAATATTTCATTACTTCAGACAACATGCTATTTTGAAGCTTGCGGTTCGAGGGGAATTTCACGATGCGAATCCGGAAACTGGCGAAATTGCGCTTCGCGGACATTTTGATCCTGGCAACAGCAGTGATTGCAGTGGCTACTGGCTCTGCCGAAAGCAGCGTGATTATTTCCACCGCCGCAACGAAACACATGGTGTGTGCGGCAGGTCTCTGCGCACCGACAAGGATCGATGCGGTGCTCAACGCGTCCGATCTGGAAACGATGCTGGCTTCGGGCAATGTCGAGGTGACGACAACCAATCCCGGGAACGCGGAGGCCACCAACATGGACGTGCGCGCAGCGCTCGCGCTGAACGGCGCAAGCACGCTGTCTCTCGCCGCCCGCCAGTCTGTCACAGTGTCCGCACCGATAAGTGTTGGCGGACCAGGCGGTTTATCTTTCACGACAGATAATGGCGGAACTGGCGGCGAATTGACGTTTGGCCCGAACGCAAGCGCATCCTTTGCGAACCTTTCGAGCCCGCTTACCATCAATGGCGTTTCGTACACACTGGTGAACAGCATCGCCTCTCTGGCAAACGCGGTCGAGGCAAATACCGCGGGGAATTACGCGCTGGCGGTTTCGTATGACGCCAGCGCCGATGGCAATTATCGGCTGGACCCAATGAATCATGTCGACGGAACGATCGAGGGTCTGGGAAATACGATTTCCAATTTCTCGTTGCAGCACAATGCAGGCGGGGGGTCGGTCTATTGGGGTTTGATAGGAGAGATTGGGGTTGGCGGCATCGTGGCCAACCTAAAGCTGACGAAACTCCACTACAAACTCAACGCCAAGCCGCGCAACAAGCCGGCAATTATTGTTGGTGGCCTGGTGGGCGTCAATGAGAGCACGGTTTACAATGATTACGCATCGGGCACGATACTGGCGGGATCTGTAGTTGCCGGGGGGCTGGTGGGTCTGTCCGGTGGCTTAATCGCCTCCTCGTCCGCCAACGTGAATGTGCGATCAAATTCCGTCGCGGGTGGCTTGATCGGCTTGGTCGACGGTACGCTCAACGAATGCTATGCATCGGGAAGGGTGAGCGCGCCTACCTCGGGCGGACTGGTGGGCATCGACCGAGACGGAAGCATAATGAAAAGCTACGGGACGGGCGAGGTGACGGGAGACGGGACTTCCGCCGTCGGCGGCCTTGTCGGCCAAATCGTCACCGGAGCGCGAATTGCGGACTCATATGCGAGCGGTGCAGTTGCCGGGGGGCAAGCCAACGCACTCGGAGGCCTGGTCGGCGAATATGAGAGTTCCACACTTGCCGACAATTACTGGGATACGACGACCAGCGGGACCGATGATGGCGTCGGCGGCGGAAACGTCTCCGGCATCACTGGCCTGACCGACATGCAATTCCGCGCCGGTCTTCCCGTGGGCTTCGACCCCGCGATCTGGGCGCAGAAGAAGAGCGTGAACAAAGGCCTGCCCTATCTTATCGCCAACCCGCCGCCGACGAAGTAAGCGGCGTTGGCAACCGCGGGATTGCGACGTTAGCTCCCACCCTATCCCTCCGTCATGGCAGGTCGCAGAGATATTGCGGCGGCCTGCGCTACCCCCACCTCGAACGAATCCCGGGCACGCCAGCCCTGCTCGACGATCTCCTCGCGCCGCGGAGTTAGGGCAGCGCGTTTCCGCCGCCATCTTCCTTCCCCGCGCGGCACGCGTGGGGAAGGTGGCGCGCAATGCGAAAGCGTTGCGTGACGGAAGGGGCCTTCAGCCGGCAACACTGCCCCCTCCGTCTCGCACGGACTGATGTCCGTGCGATCCACCTCCCGCCATCCACTTCGTGGACGGGGGAGGAAGCGGGCGAACGCGCAATAGCTTCTCTTCCTGCCCCGCGCGGGACGCGTGGGGAAGGTGGCGCGCAGTGCGAAAGCGTTGCGTGACGGAAGGGGCCTTCAGCCGGCAACACTGCCCCCTCCGTCTCGCACGGACTGTTGTCCGTGCGATCCACCTCCCCCACCTGGCGGCGGGGGAGGACGAATTCGGTCGCTGTATGTCTGCCCGCTCACCCCGCGTGGCACGCGGCGCAGTCGACGCGTCAGCTTTGCATCATCCTGGCGAAGGCGGGGCGGGCGGTGATGCGGGCGCAGTACTCCTTCAGCACCGGCGTCTCGCCCATCATCTTGAACAGGATCATGAAGTGCAGGCCGCCGCCCAGCATGATGTCGGCCGCGGAGAAATTGTCGCCCAGGAAATACTGGTTCTTCTCCAGATGCGCGTTCAGCGTCGCTTCGACCTCGTCGGGGTGGCCCCAGCCCATCATGCCGTAGACATGCTGGATGCCGAGACGGCGCTCCAGCATCGCGGGCTCCATCACCGCCGAGCGATAGGCGAGCCAGGAGAGATATTCGCCGCGCAGCGGATCGCCCACCTTCGGACCCATCTTCGCGTCGGGAAACATGTCGGTGAGAAAGAGCGCGATGGCGCTGCTTTCGAACACGACATGGCCGTCATGGATAAGGGCGGGCACCTTGCCATGGGGATGCGGGTTGGCCGGATCGCGTTCGCCCTTGCCGTCGGGGCCGCGCAGCGTGACGAGCTTCGTCTCGTACGGCGCGCCGAGTTCCTCCAGCAGCCAGACGATGCTGCCCGAACGGGTCTGGGGTTTGTGAAAGAGCGTAAGCATGGGTCGTGTCTCCATCGTGTGCGCCCTCTATAGCGCAAGCCACGCGACAGCGTGGTGTCGGCAGCCGGAACCTGACTGCCTGGGGGAACAGTCCCCGTCTATTTCGCCGGACAAACCGCCGCGGCGCCTTCGCCTGCGCACAGGTGCTGCCTATAATCGTTGGATGAACGATCATGCCCCTCCTTCTGCCGGCTCCCGCCCACGCCCGGCCGTTCTTTGCATCCTCGACGGCTGGGGACACCGTCCAGACGCGGCCGACAATGCCATCAGCCAGGTGCAGCCGGAGAACTACGAACGCCTGCTGCGGGAATGCCCCCATGCGCTCCTTGCCACATCCGGCCGGGCTGTGGGTCTGCCGGCGGGCCAGATGGGCAATTCGGAAGTGGGACACATGAATATCGGCGCCGGCCGTATCGTGGTGCAGGACCTGCCGCGGATCGACGATGCCATTGCCGATGGCACGCTGGCGACGCGCCCGGCCCTTTGCGACCTGATCGCAAAGACGAAGGCCGCGGGAGGCGCCGTGCATCTGATAGGCCTGTTGTCGCCCGGCGGCGTGCACAGCCACCAGGATCATATCGCGGCGCTGGCCCGCATTCTCGCGCGAGCCGGCTTGGCTGTGCGCATTCACGCCTTTCTCGACGGGCGCGACACGCCGCCCAAAAGTGCGCTCGGATTTCTGCATGTCTTCGGGCAGGCCATCGCCGGCATGCGGGATGTATCTGTCGCCACCGTGTCGGGCCGCTACTTCGCGATGGATCGCGACAATCGCTGGGACCGGGTGGAGAAAGCCTACGCGGCCATCGTGTCAGGCGAGGGCGTGCCGGCGAAAAGTGCGGAAGCGGCGATCAAATCCTCCTATGCCCAGGATGTCGGCGACGAATTCGTCGTGCCGGCGGTCGTGGGCAACTACGCCGGGGTCGAGAAAGGCGATTCCCTGCTGTTTGCGAATTTCCGCGCCGACCGCGCGCGCGAAATTTCCACGACGCTGCTCGATCCGGCCTTCGACAAATTTCCGCGCCCGCGCATGGCGCATTTCTCGGCCGCGGCCGGCATGACGGAATATTCCGAACCGCTCAAAGCCTTCATGACCGCACTGTTTCCACCCGAAGATGTGCGCGACACGATCGGCGAAGTGGTGGCAGAGCGCGGGCTGAAACAGCTGCGAATCGCGGAAACCGAGAAATACGCCCATGTGACGTTTTTTCTGAATGGCGGCCGCGAGGAGCCCTTTGCCGGCGAGGACCGCATACTCGTGCCGAGCCCAAAGGTCGCGACCTATGACAGCCAGCCGGAAATGTCGGCCTACGACGTAACCGACAGGCTGGAGCTTGCAATTGCCTCGGGCAAGTACGACCTCATCGTCGTCAACTACGCCAATCCCGACATGGTCGGCCACACCGGAAAGCTGGATGCCGCGGAAAAGGCCGTGCGTGCGATCGATCTGTGTCTCGGCCGGCTGCGTGCAGCGGTGGAGAAAGCCGGTGGCGTGCTCTTGCTGACCGCCGATCACGGCAATGTGGAAATGATGCGCGACCCCGAAACCGGCGAGCCCCATACGGCGCACACAACATTTGATGTGCCGCTCGTCGTTGCCAATGCACAGTACGCGCTGAACCTGGAGAATGGCCGTCTGGCGGATGTGGCGCCCACACTCCTGGATCTTATGGGTCTGCCCAAGCCTCACGCCATGGCGGGGCACTCTTTGGCGCATCATTGCGAAGACGCGGAGTTGCGAGTCTGAGCGCCTTTCGCTTCATCGCCGCCTTCGCCGGGGCGTGTCTGCTTCTGCCGCAAGCCGCGGCAGCGCATCATCATCACCGTCACAAAGCCGTACATCCGCCCGCGGCCGATTCTGCGATCGACGATCTGTCGGGCGCCGTGCCTGCGCAGAAGGCCGATGAGCTGCCCAGCACGGCTTCGCAATATCACTCGCTGGAATCGGAGATCGCCCGAACACGCCCGGCAGTCGACCAGGCAAAGGCCAAGAGCACCGTTCTGCGCGCAGAGGCCGACGAATTGCGCCGCCGCCTGATCGCAACCGCAGCGCGCGTGCAGGCGCTTGAACAGGAAAAAATCGGCCTCGACACAAAGGTCGCGCAACTGACGGGCCTCGAACATGCCCGGGCCGCGGCCTTTGCAAAAAGGCGGGTCCAGGTGACGCGCCTCCTCGCCGTGCTGGAACGCATGCAGAGCGACCCGCCACCGGTCATGACCATCCAGGCCGACGACGCATTGGCGGCAGCCCATAGTTCGATGCTGCTGGGCGCGACCCTGCCGCGCCTCTACAGTGCGGCGGCGGCCCTTGCGGCCGAACTCGAGACGCTGAAACGCACCCGCGCCGAACTGGCGCTGCGCAGTGCCCAGGCCGCACGCAATGCGGGTTCTCTGGCCGACGCGCGCAACCAGCTCGATCAACTCTTGGCGATCAAGGTTCACGCCGCCGACACGGCACAATCGCTTTACGGCGACCTTGCCTCCAAGCTCGACGCGGCGGCGGGCGCGGCCGCCAATCTCGAGACACTCCTGCAAAGGGTCGCAGCCCTGAGGGCCCAGCCCGGATCGCCCAGCCTGGTGGTGGTCGACGCGCGAAACAATGCCACCGGACAGGGGTTGCAGCGAGGCGGCCTGCTCCGGCCGGTTAT
Source organism: Rhizomicrobium sp. (assembly GCA_036490345.1). Classification (GTDB taxonomy): domain Bacteria; phylum Pseudomonadota; class Alphaproteobacteria; order Micropepsales; family Micropepsaceae; genus Rhizomicrobium. Next base: position 6,993 of record DASXEA010000006.1, read on the forward strand.
CGGCACGCTTCTCGCAGGGGACGAGGCTCAGGGTGGACCTCACACGCCGGGTGTCAGCTTTCTGGCCCCCCCGTCGGCACAGGTGATCGCGCCCGCAGATAGCGAGGTTTTGTTTGCAGGTCCTTACCATAACGCGTCGCGAGCCTTGATCTTGCAGATGGCGGGCGGCTACGATCTTGTACTGGCGGGCCTTGACCGGGTGGATGTGCGGTTGGGTGACCAACTGTTGGCGGGCGAACCCGTAGGCAGAATGCCCGCGACCGGCCCTGAAACGAGGCTCTATTTCGAATTGCGTCAAAACGGGAAGGGCGTCAATCCGGCGCCGTGGCTGGAAGTCGATCTGAGAAAGGCAAAGAGATCATGAATCGCTTCGCGTTTGTAGGCCTCGGAATGCTGGCGGGTTTTTCCGCCGCCGTCATGCTGTTTCCCACGGCGCAAGGCGCCAACGACTCGGCTTACAAGCAACTCGACCTCTTCAGCGACGCCTTCGAGCGCGTGCGCGCTGACTATGTGCATCCCGTGGAAGACAACCAGCTCGTCACATCGGCGATCCAGGGCATGGTCTCCGGCCTCGATCCGCATTCGAGCTACATGGACGCCAAGGCCTTCGCCGACATGAAGATCCAGACCAAGGGATCGTTCGGGGGGCTCGGCATCGAAGTCACGATGGAAGACGGCCTGGTGAAAGTCATTTCGCCGATCGACGACACGCCGGCAGCGCGCGCGGGCATCAAATCGGGCGATTTCATCGCAGCCATCGATGGCACGCCGATCCAGGGCATGGCGCTCAACGACGCGATCGACAGGATGCGCGGCGCCGACGGTACCAAGATCACCCTCACGGTGCTGCGTAGCGGCGCCAAGAAGCCCTTCGACGTGACGCTGACCCGCGCGATCGTGCAGGTGGACAGCGTCAAGTTTCACCGCGACGGCGACGTTGGCTATATCCGCGTAAGCGCCTTCAACGAACAGACCGCATCGGGCGTCGAGCGGGCGGTGCGCGAATTGAAGCGCCAGATCGGACCCGGCCTGCGCGGCTATGTGATGGATCTGCGCAACGATCCGGGCGGACTGCTCGACCAGGCGATCGAAGTTTCCGACGACTTTCTCAATTCGGGAGAAGTGGTCTCGACACGCGGCCGCCATCCGGAAGACACGCAGCACTACGATGCGAAACCGGGCGATATCGCCGATGGCAAGCCGATCGTGGTGCTGATCAACAGCGGAACGGCGTCCGCATCGGAAATCGTTGCAGGCGCATTGCAGGACCACAAGCGCGCGACGGTCGAAGGCATGACGTCGTTCGGCAAGGGTTCGGTGCAGACCATCATTCCGCTCGGCGAAGGCGGCGGCGCGCTGCGCCTGACGACTGCGCGCTACTACACGCCGTCGGGCCGCTCGATCCAGGCGACCGGCATCGCGCCGGATGTCGCCGTGGCCCAGGGCGACGAAGACGACTCGGCGTCGAAGCTCGACCATCTGAGCGAAGCCAATCTGCCCGGACATTTGCAGGGCGAGAATGCCGGCAAGAAGGTGACGCAGATCATTCACCCGCCGGCAGGCAAGAAAATCGACGACTTCCAGCTCTCCTATGCACTCGACCTGCTGCATGGCAAGACGGCGGCGACGGCACAGAGTGCAGCCGGCAAGAGCGCCGAGGCGAATTAGGGTCGGAACGCGTTCCGTGGCGGTATGGACTGATTGTGGAAAGGCAATAACGCGATGAAGCGCACTGCGCTCACCGGTGTTGGAGCGATCGCAGGCTTTGCTGCGGCGCTCGTCATGCTCCCACTGGCGCGAGGTGCCACCGATGGCGACGCGCAATCCGCCTATCACGCGCTCGACCGGTTCGGCGCCGCATTCGCCACCGCGCGCGCCGATTATGTCGAAGCGCCGGACGACAGAAAGATGATCGAGAACGCGCTGAACGGCATGATCTCCGATCTGGACCCGCATTCGAGCTACTTCGATCCCAAGACTTTTGCCGACATGCAGGTGAAGACCTCGGGAACCTATGGCGGTGTCGGCCTCGTGATCTCGGCCAACGATGGCATCATAAAGGTCGTGTCGCCGATCGACGACACGCCCGCATCGCGTGCCGGGATCAAAGCCGACGATTCCATCCTTGCCATCGACGGCCACGGCTTGCAGGGGCAGAGCCTCGACAAGGTGCAGGACCTGTTGCGCGGCCCTTCGGGGAGCAAGGTCAAGGTCTCGCTGATGCGCAGCGGCGACCACAAATCCTTCGACGTGAGTCTTGTGCGCGCCGCGATTCAGGTCGAGGCGGTCAAGTGGCATCGCGAGGGAAATGTCGGCTATATTCGCATCCCCGCCTTCAACGAGGAGACCAACAACGGCGTGGAGGCTGCCGTTAAAGCCCTCAAGAAGCAGATCGGCTCGGGCCTTAAGGGCTACATCATCGACCTGCGCGACGATGGCGGAGGCGTTCTCGACCAGGCGATCGCGGTCTCCGATGATTTTCTCGATGGCGGAGAGATCGTGTCGACACGCGGCCGCAAGCCGGACGACACGCAGCGTTATGACGCCAAACCGGGCGACATAACCGACGGAAAGCCGGTGACGGTTCTGATCAATGGCGGCACCGCGTCAGCGTCCGAGATCGTGGCCGGCGCCTTGCGCGACCACAAGCGGGCAACAATCCTCGGCATGACGTCCTTCGGTAAGGGCTCCGTACAGACCATCATCCCGCTCAATGGCGGCGATGACGGCGCCCTGCATCTGACAACGGCGCGCTATTACACGCCATCCGGCGGATCGATCCAGGCGACTGGCATCGTGCCCGACATCGCCGTCGCCCAGGGCGACGAGACCGATCAACCCAAGATCGAGCGGCCGAGCGAAGCCGACCTGCCGCATCACCTGACGGCGGAAGACAAGAACGCACCGAGACACCAGAACGTCATCCGGCCGCCCGCAGGCAGCAAAATCGATGATTTCCAGCTTTCCTACGCCGTACGTCTGATGAGCGGAAAGGCCCCGGCCGAAGGGCAGCAGGCCAGCACCCAATAAAGTGCGGTTAAGGCCGCCCTAACCATGGTCCGTCTAGATAGCCCGACGGGCTCTCCGGCCCGGAGCGACGATCGACCTGGGTGGTGTAGACGATCATGAGTTCGGCATCGAGCCAGATCACGCAGCGGGCGCGCGACCTTCGCCTGCAGCCACTTGTGCTCGCCTGGCTTGCCGCCTTTGCCGCCCTGCTGGTGCTGATCGTCGCCGTCGCGATTCTGGGACATTCGCGTGATGGCGAACCCGTGGCATCGCTTGCTCTGACGGACTTTGCGTCCCGCATTTCCCCGGAACATGCCGCCGGTATCCGCTCCGCCGCGCCTGCCAGATCACTCACCACGGCCCAGACAACGGCAGCTTCGCCTGGCGCACGCGCGGCACCGGCATTGCCCGCGACGGCCTCCCCCGTGCCGGCAGCGACCGCAATGCTACCGAGGCACATTTCAGCGCCGCTCTATACCGGCGGAGTTCTTATCGCCGATCCCGCCCTGATCGAGGAAACGCAACAGGGGCCGATCCCTCGCATTGCGCAGGACGGCCGCATGCCGATGACGGCTTATGCGCCGGCCGTGGCTCCCAGCTCAGCCAAGAAGATCGCCATCGTGGTCACCGGCCTCGGCCTCAGCGCGAAGGTCACCACGGCCGCGCTCGATGCGCTGCCACCCGGCATCACCATGGCTTTTGCTCCGTATGCAGATGATGTCCAGACCTGGGCCACGGAGGCGCGCCGCCGAGGTCACGAAGTTCTCCTGGAAATACCGATGGAGCCCTACGATTTCCCGGATAGTGATCCAGGGCCTCACACGCTGCGCGCCGCGGCCGGCGAAGACTCCAATGTGTCGCGGCTCACCTGGTCTCTGTCGCGCTTTGCCGGCTACGCCGGCGTCACCAATCTCCTGGGCGAGCGCTTTCTTGCGGATTCGGAAGCACTGGCCCCGATCATGACCTATCTGACGCGCCGCGGGCTTCTCTTCGTCGATACGAGTTCTTCGGAGCATTCCGTAGCGCCCGATGTCGCGCGACAGGTTGGCGCAGCCTATCTCCACAGCGCGGTAACGATCGATGCGATCGAAAGCGCGATGGAGATCGAGGCACGGCTGTCCGACATCGAAACGCGGGCCCGCAGCGACGGGACGGCCATCGGCACGGGCTTTGCCTATCCCGTCACCGTCAGTCAGCTGGCGAACTGGGCTCAGGGGCTTCCGGAGCGGGGCTTTGTTCTGGTCCCGGCTTCCGCCATAGTGGCAACGGCGAAATAGTCGAACCGTTTGCACTCCCTATGGCCGCGTTCAATCCGCGCTTGCGTCCAGAAGACTTGCCCTATCGTCCCTGCGTCGGCGTCATGCTCTTCAACAAAGAGGGCATGGTGTTCGTCGGGCGAAGAATCGACCAGACGATCGAGGGATGGCAGATGCCACAGGGCGGCATCGACGGCGACGAGACGCCGGCGGAGGCTGCGTTCCGCGAACTCGAGGAGGAGATCGGCACGCGCAATGCGGCACTGCTGCGCGAACTTCCCGAATGGCTCTCCTACGATCTGCCGCTGCATCTCCTGGGCGTGGGCTTGCGCGGCCGCTACCGCGGTCAGCGGCAGAAATGGATTGCGATGCGATTTCTGGGCGACGATTCCGAAATCACGGTCAAGACTGCCGAACCGGAATTCGCACAATGGAAATGGCTGGCGCTCGAGGCACTGCCTAGGCTGATCGTGCCCTTCAAGCGCGACACCTACAGCAAGGTGATCGCGGCTTTCGGCGATCTGGCCGTTCCCGTCACATGACGGTCAGGCGTGCGCAGCCTGGGCGTGCGAAGTCTGGGCGTGTGCCGATCGTCATGATTCATGGCGCGTTCTGCGGCGGATGGGTTTTCGACGGCTGGCGCGCGCATTTTGCCGCTCGCGGCTTCGAGGTGCATACCCCGACGCTACGTCATCACGCGCCTGCGGACCGGGACGAACACGCCTTGGCGCGGACGGGCATGCTCGACTATGCAGCCGATCTTTCGCAGCTGCTTGACCGTCTGGCCGAACCGCCGATCCTCGTTGGCCATTCCCTGGGAGGTCTCCTGGCGCAAATGCTTGCCGCACGGCGGCCGGTCGCAGCACTTGTCCTGCTGGCTCCGTCGGCACCATGGGGGATGATGCCCTCCACACCGTTCGAATTTTTTTCGGCGCAGGCACTGTCGCTCGCCGGGGCCTTCTGGACGAAGACACTCGAGCCGACGCACTGGATCGCTGCGGCCAACGCGCTCGACCTGCTGCCGGAAAAAGAGCGCGATGCGGTGTTTGCCCGCTTCGTACCCGAATCCGGCCTGGCCACATTCGAGGTCATGCATTGGATGTTTGATCTGAAGCGCGCCACCCAGGTGGAAGCGCGTGCCGTCACGTGCCCAACCCTGTGCCTTACCGGCGCTCGCGATCGCGTCAACCCGCCTCTGACTGTGCGCCGGGTGGCGCGCCGCTATGGCGGAAGGTCCCGCTACGAAGAACTGCCCGGGCATAGCCATTGGCTCATCGGTGAACCTGGCTGGGAAAAAATCGCGGACGGCTCGCATGAATGGCTGACGCGCGTACTTGGCTACGACGAGGCCCCGATCCCGCTTCGGCCCTAGAATCGCACGCGTTCGAAGCGTGGAATGTGGCGGCTCAATTCATCGCCAACTGTGCGTCGAAGTGCTTGCGAAAATCCCGCATGAACGCTTCCAGCGTATCGATCGACGCAATCTGGCTGGCACGGTCACGGAAGGCCGCACCCTGGTCCTCGATGGGCTGGGTGACGACGGCGAAGGCACTGGCATCGGGCCCCGGCTTCATTTTCGGCGCGAACCTGTCTCGCAGCCGATCGACACCCTTTTCGTCGCTGGCAAGCGAATAGGAAATCGCAGCGCGCATCACTTCTTCGCGCTCCTCTGCCGAAAGCGGCTGGGCGTCGCCGGCGCGCGGCGCCAGCATTTCCTCTGCCTTCTGACCCGCGGCCTCCCAGTTGCCGCTCTCCCAGTAGATGTCGGCCCGAAGACGGCGCGAATCCGGTGCATCGTCGAGTGCGATCACGTCCTGCGCACGATCCCATTGTTTCAATGCCGCAAGCGCGCGTGCCTGGAGAATTTTGCGTGCGTGACCCACGCTGTCCGGCAGGCCGCTGACATCGCTGACCCTGAGGGCCTCCAGCGCGGGCTTGGGACGATGATCCATCAGATCGATCATGGCGAGCCGCGTCGCGACCTGGGCGCGCGCAACGCCGTCGAGCCGCTTGTTGACCTGATAGTTGAGCAACGATGCGGCCGGCTCCAGCAAATCCATTGCAACAAGGCGGTCGGTCATTCTGCGAATCATCTCGTCGCCGTCGGGCCCAATCGGCGTGAGATCGACAAAATCATAGAAGAGGCCGAGCGCGGCGATGGGAGGAAGCGATTGCGCCTTGCCGCTGAGGAAAAGAGCATCGAACGCCTTGCGCATATCATCCTGCGCCTCTCGCGCCCGATCCTCGTGCGGAAAATTCTGCACCGCCACCCGCAGCACATTGAGGCCGTCGCGCCAGCGCGACTGGGCAAAATAGAGCTCGCCAAGCTTGCGCAGGGTCGCAAGCTCCAGCGCATCGCCGCGCCAGCGGAAACGCAGGGCCTCAAGCTTGGCGATTGCGACATCGCGCGACATGAAGCCGTGTGCGAGTCCGCTTTCGACCTCCGCGAAGCTGGCGCGCGCCGCGACGCGCTCGTCGCCGCTGCCCTCGAGCGCCTGGAATATGTCCGCCGCGGCGCTGGAGCGGCCTTCGGCGGCGGCCATTTCGCCGCGCGCAAGTTCGGCTTCGCGCGCGAGTGCGGCCGGCAAATTGGGCGGCAGATGCGCCAATGCCGCATCCGCGTCAGAGGTTGCACCTGTGGCAAGCGAAGCCTCAGCCATGGCGATGCGTGCCTTTGCCTGCCAGGGAGCTGCATAGCTGCCAAGAACAGGTTCAGCCCATGCCAGAGACTTTCGCGCCGCCTCCCAGTTCATCATTCCGGCGTCCGCGAGACCACGCCATAGGGCAGCGTTCCTGTCGTCCGTCAGAACGGTGAGCGAGAGCGCATTGTTGGCGTCGCGATAGCGGCCCATCATGACGTCGGCGGCCGCGCTCATCGTCAGGAGCGCAGGGTCGTTGACCATCGCCGGATCGCTTTTCCGTATGAGCGCGATCTCGCCCAATGCTTCCGCGGCGAATCCCGTTGCAAGGTAGTTCCTCGCCAGTGCGAGCCGCGCCGGATTTGCGTCCTCGGTTCGCGCGGCGGCCGCAATCATGCGCAGTCGCCGTTGTGCGGCATAAGGATGACCACGCGACTCGCGCGCCCAGCCATCGAGATCGAGAAAACTCCGTCCGTGCGAGGCGCCGACGAGTGCGCTGGGCGATTCGGCAACGCGCGGAAGCTCACTCAGCGAAAGGCCCGCCGGCCGCCCCAGGACGATTTGGCCCTTGGCGACGCGCAGGTCGAGATCGTCGCGATAGGCTTTGATGACCAGTCCCGCGGCGCTCGGCAGCGCGGCAAATTCGGCAAACTCGTGCGCTACCGGAAGTGCATGGCCGGTATTGCCAGGCACCAGCAGCAACGTGTCGCCGACCTCGGAATCGGTGAACGGCAAGACGTGCAACGCACCCGGCAGATTTACAGACAGGGCCGGAGCGCCGTGACTGTCGGGCGAGCGTGCAAACTCCAGCGAAACGGCTGTCGCAGTCAGATGCGGCGCAAGAACGACCCTGAGATCCGCGCCGCTGGCCTCGACTGTCATTTGCGCGGGCTTGCGCAGGACGATTCGAACAATGCTCAACGATTGGTCGCTCGAGGCATCGACGGAAGACGGAAGATCGCCCAACGCCGACTTCAATTGTGTCACGTCGAGCGGCATGCGCCCGTCAAGCACGACCGTCGCAGTGCGCCCGCGGACAAACGCCGCCACGGCACGCTCGGCGGCTCCCGGGATGACGATCACTGCACCATCTTTGGTCCTTTGCGCATGAAGTGCATTGCCTGCTTGTGCCGGCTCCGCCGGTGGTGACGGCTGCGAAACGGCGGTGGGTGGCGGCGGGGCCGGTTGAGTTTGTGCCCCCTTGGGCGCAGGCGGCAAGGGCGATGCGGGAGGCGGCGCGGCGACGGTCGACGCATTGAGAGTCGCGGCAACATCGCTGACCGCTTTCGCCTGAGCTGAGCTTTGTGTCGGCGCGGCAGCGGCGCCGGGTCTTTTCTCGTCCGGCGGATTGTAGGCGGAGAGATCCGATTTGGGTGCCAGGATGTCGAGCACGATCCGCGAACCGACGCGAGAAGCGCGATAGGTGGAAGCCGCATCCGTGTCGAAATCGATGACGGTGCCGCGCCCATCGATATGCCATCCAGCTTCCTTGACCCAGGGTGGCGAGACATGTTCGAGCGCGGAAAAATCAGGCCGCGCCGCGGCCTCGAACCGAATGGTGGTGCGGCCGCTCCCGCGAAAAACGGCATAAGGCACTGCGTGCGGCCAATCGAAAACGAGCCGCGCATATTGGGCATAAGCGCCCGCACGGACGATCAAGGGAGGCAGGCTTGCAACATCCACGGCAGCGATGGCTTTGGCGGGTGGCGGCGGCAAATCCGGCGGTGCGCCGGCGAAGCTCTCTGGAACCAGATCGACCGCGATCTTGTTGCCCGAAACGCTTTCATGCACGTGAAGGCTTTGCGATGCCGCCAGGCGAAAAACTTTTCCGTCGGCGTCGAGTCGAACGCTGGCGACGTAGCTTTCAAGTCCCTGCGTCAAACTCGCAGGCGGCACATCGACCTTGCGATCGAACGCGATGGTAATGATGCCGCCGGCGGCGTCGGCCTGCACATGGGCGGGCGGATCGAGCGTAAAGAGAAGGCGTCCGAAGCCGCCCGCTGTAGAATTTTGCAAGGAATCTGCCAGCGCTGCACGCGGAAGGAGAACCAGCAACATCGCCACTGGCAGGAAACCTGTGCGGTGAAAACGCCATGGCGTCATTTGAGGGCGCGAACAGAGGGTGACGACGGCGGACTCACCGGAGCGGTCGTCGCGGCGGGCGCCGCGGCCGGCGCAGGCAACGGCGCGGGGGCCGAAGCGGACGGCACTGGTACCGCAGGCGATGCGCTGGCGAGGGACGGCAGAGCGGCTGCCGGAGGCAGAGACGATGCAGGAGGCGGCGCAGCCGGCTGCACGGCGGCCGGAAGCGGCGCTTTGGCCGCGGGGGCCTTCAGACGTTGAGCAAGCCTTACGGTCAGTTTCTGTGCGGCCTCGGATTGCATCTGCGCCAGGATCGGCGCGAGCGCATCGGGTTTCATCTGGCTGGCGACGCCGAGAAGCACATCCTCGTCAAGATCGTTGAAGATGCGTCCGGCATCGCGCGGCTTCATCGAGGAATAGGTCTTGACCAGGGAGGTGAGCTGCTTCTGCTCGGCGTCGTCGCGCATGCCCAGCAGCGTCTGAATTTGTTTCTGCAGGGATTTGAGATCGGCGATCTTGTCGTCGACCCTCTTCTCGGCCGCCTCGAGCAGGTTCTGCCGCATTTCGAGCTCATGCTGGCGCTTGTCGAGCTCGGCGCGGCGGTGCGCGAGGCTGGTCAGCACATCCACATCCGAACTCGAAGTTTCGGTATCGTCCGCTGCGGGATCTGCTGCCTTTGGCGCGGGGACCGCGGAGGCCATTACGATTTGCGATCCGGCGTCGGCGGCGTGCGCCGAACGGGCGAGTCCGCTCGCCTTGACCACCAGGACGACGAGGGACAGCGCAGCGACCGCAGGCAGCAATCGCAAAAACCGCGATGGGTTGGATGTCTTCACCGAACGCTCCTCAGGATCTCCGGTTTGCCGGACTGCGGCTTCAGCGCGTTGAGGCGATTGGCGAGAACGCGCGAACCGGGAGGTTCCGCCCTTGCGCTTGCTGGGCTGATGGCCTTCTCAAATCGCGCCGCGAGGCGTTCGCCAGACGCGTTGACCAGGGACAATTCGTCGATCAGTCCGCGTGCGCGCGTCAGCCGGGATTCCAGCGCTTCTGCGGCTTCTTCAGCCGCCGATTTCAGCAGCCGCATGGAGGCGCCCGCAGCCTCGATGGTGCCATTCAACTGCGCAATCGTCGATTTGAGCCCGTCCTGTCCGCTTCGCAAGGCGGCGAGCCGCCGCTCGAGACGCACGCAGTAGATCACGGTGACGCACAGAAGCAGTGCGAGCACAAGCTCCGCAGCCAGGGACAGTGTCATCGGTCAAATTCCTTACAGGGTTCTGGAGGCATTCGTTCTCTGGACGGCCTCTTCGACACGCACCGAAACCGTCGAGCCGACGCGGCCCATTCGCCCACGCAAGAGAGGCACGCCGCGGCATCTCAATTCGATCTTCGAATCGGGGCTCGCGTTGAGCATCACCGTGTCGCCCTGCTGAAGGTCCATGACCTTGCTCAGCGGCATCACCTGCTCGTCGAGAATGGCGTCGATTTCGAGTCGCGTGGACCACAATTCGCTGGCGAGGTGACTTTCCCAGATCGAATCGCGGCCGAACTTCTCGCCCATGAACTGCTGCAGCAGCAGCTTGCGAATGGGCTCAAGTGTCGCATAAGGCAGCAGCAGTTCTGTACGGCCTCCGCGGTCCTCCATGTCGATCCTGAGCTTGACGAGGATTGCGGCGTTCGCGGGGCGGGCAATCGCCGCGAAGCGCGGATTGGTCTCGAGCCTGTCGAGTGTGAAGTTGACGGGCGCCAGCGGTTCGAAGGCCTGACTCATGTCCTGCAGGACGACTTCCGTCATGCGCTGAACGAGCGTTCGTTCGATCGTCGTGTAGGGACGCCCTTCGATACGCATCGCCGCAGTGCCCCTGCGACCGCCAAGCAGGACATCGACGATGGAATAGATGAGATTCGAATCGACGGTGAAAAGCCCATAATTGTCGAGCTGCTCGGCACGGAAGACCGCCAGTATCGCCGGAAGGGGAATGGAATTCAGATAGTCGCCAAAACGAATGGAGGTGATGTTGTCGAGGCTGACTTCGACATTGTCGGACGTGAAGTTGCGCAGGCTCGTCGTCATCAGCCGCACGAGGCGGTCAAAGACGATTTCGAGCATCGGTAGCCGTTCATAGGAGACCAGCGCGGAATTGATGATGGCGCGGACGCCGCTCTTGTCCTGCTGCTGGTCCTCGTTGACGTCGAATCCCAGGAGGCTGTCGATCTCGTCCTGATTGAGGACTCGCTCCCCCTGTGATGCATCCTCCGCCGAGATATCCATCAACGGTTCGAGCGGGGCGCCCACAATACGCGCGTCGGTCACATCATTGTCGGACATCGCAAAACCCCGTCATTGGATGATCATCTCCTTGAGCAGCACGTCGCGCACCCGATAGGGTTCGATCGCGACATTGATCCGTCGCAGCAATTCTTCCTTCAGGCGCAGCACGCCGGCCGAGCCGCGAAGATCGTCGACCCGAAGCTCGCGCAAATAGCTTTGGAACTGGTCGGTTACCCGCGGCATGAGCGCATGCACGCCCGCCTTTTCCTGCGCATTGTCGAGCTCCAGCGCGACGCCGAGCTTCAGATAGGCCGGGGACCCGTCCGGCGTCTGGATGTTCACCACCATGTCCGGCAGGTCATAGAAGGCGACCTGGGGAGGGACGACAGGCAGCGACTGCGCACCGGATGCCGGTTTCTCGCTCCGGCCGGCAAAGAACAAGAAGTAGGAGCCTCCGCCCAGCCCGAGCAGGGCGACGAGCGCGCCTCCGGCGGCAATAAGAAGGAATTTCCGGCCAAACCGCTTTTTTGGAGCGGCCGCTTCGGGATCGGCACCGCCCGTTTCCGCGTCAGCCGCCACGTCCGTCTTCTTTGCGATGTCCTTGGCCATGACCGTCCCATCCCGCTCGACCCCGAGAATCGTCCGTACGTGGTTAAGGAGTGGTTCAAATCTGCCGGCGCAATCAGGCGAGGAGGGTCTTCGACCCGGCATATTTTGCCGCAGCGTCCACCCCGCCGCTACCTAACACCTTGAAATTACATGGAATTCAAATTGGCACAGGCAGTGCAGCCTTCGACCCGCGGGCCAGAAGGGACCGTACCGATGGACAACACGCTGCTCATCAATCTGTCGCAACAAGTTGCGGCGATGCAGACCATGGACGTGATCGCGAACAATCTCGCCAACATGTCCACGCCCGGATTCAAACGGGACGAAATGCAATTCTCGGAATATCTCGCGCAGGCCCGGCCGGCGGAAGGCGAAGGCGACCAGCATACGCTGAGCTTTGTCGAAGAAGCGGGAGTGGCTCGCGATCTCACCGGCGGCCCCATCCAGGTCACCAACGCGCCGTTCGATTTCGCCGTCGAGGGCAAAGGCTATTTCGTGGTGCAGACCCCGGAAGGAGAACGCTACACGCGCAACGGCCACTTCACCCTCGATCCGCAGGGCCGCCTGGTCACCGACGGCGGCTACTCTGTTCAGGGCGAAGGCGGCGACATTACGGTCACGCAAACCGATGGCGATGTGCATGTCGCTCATGACGGCACGATCAGCGGACTCAATGGCCAAATCGGAAAGCTCAAGCTCGCGGCATTCGACGACGAGCGCGCGCTGCTGAGAGAAGGCTCGAGCCTCTATTCGAGCCAGCGGCCACCGTTGCCCACGACCCCGGTCAAGATCGAGCAGGGAGCGATCGAAGGATCCAATGTCGCCCCTGTCGTCGAGATCTCGAAGATGATCGAAGTGATGCGTTCCTATCAGGCGACCATGGCGCTGTCGCAATCGCAGGAAGACCTCAAACGGGGCGCCGTCGACAAGCTCGCCCAGTTTCAATCCTAAGGAGATACGCAATGCCCGCATTGAACATCGCGGCGACCGGCATGCTGGCCCAGCAGACGAATGTGGACGTCATCGCGAACAATCTCGCGAATATGAACACCACGGGCTACAAGCAGCAGAGCGCCGAATTCGAAGACCTTATCTATCAGAACCAGCAACTCGTTGGCTCGCAGTCGTCGGACACGGGAAGCGTGCTGCCCAGCGGCATCCAGCTCGGCTCCGGCGTTCGCACCGCGGCGGTCGCCCGCATCACCTCGCAGGGCAATCTGCAGCAGACCTCCAATCCCTACGACCTTGCAATCCAGGGCTCGGGTTGGTTTCGCATCATCCAGGCTGATGGCACAGATGCCTATACGCGCGCGGGAAATTTCGCACTTTCACCTTCCGGTCAAATCGTCACGCAGGAAGGTGCCGTAGTGGCACCCGGCATCGCCGTACCGCAGACCGCGACGGCCGTGACCGTAAGCGCGCAAGGCCAGGTGCAGGCGCAAATTCCCGGCCAGGCGGCACCCCAGGTTCTCGGTCAGCTCGAACTCGATCGCTTTCCCAACGAGGCGGGATTGGGAGCACAGGGCAACAACCTTTTCATGCAGACCGCTTCCTCTGGCGGTCCGCAGGCCGGCGTTCCGGGGACGGCCGGCTATGGCACAATCCAGCAGGGATATCTCGAAACTTCCAACGTCAACGCGGTTCAGGAGATCACGTCGCTGATCACCGCGCAGCGCGCCTATGAAATGAATTCGAAGGTCGTCACCGCCGCCAACGACATGCTGCAAATGACCAGCAACATGGGAGGCTCGGCATGAGGGCCGTGACCGGTATTCTGGGATTTTGTAGCGTCCTATTCGCGAGCGCAGCGGCTTTCGCCCAAGGCCAGGTTTCGGCGTCACAACGCATCGTCGTGCCGGCGCACGACATCATGCGCGGCCAGATCATCGCGGATTCGGACCTCACCTATGTCGATGTTCCATCCGGAAGCATTCTCATACCCGTCGTCACATCGATGAACGTACTTTCGGGGCATGAGGCGCGGCGGCTGCTGCGCGCCAACGAAACCGTGCGCGCGGACGATGTGCGCATGCCCATTCTGGTAGCGAGAGGCTCAACCGTGACCATGACCTTCGAAGCGCCAGGCATCGTTCTGACCGCTGTCGGAAAGGCGATGGGCGAAGGCGGTCTTGGCGAATCGGTGGTCGTGCAAAATCCGAATTCCTTCAGGCAGGTCAGCGCAATTGTGGTCGGCGCAGGACAGGTGCGCGCCGCGCCTGCTGTGCAGATGCCCGCTGGGCAGATTGCCTCCACGCAGATCACGAAACAGGAGACGACATCGCCATGAAACGCGTCGCAGCCCTTGCGCTTCTTGCGAGCGCCCTCTCCGCCTGCAGTGCAGTCGATCGCATGAACAATGTGGGCGAGACCCCCAAATTGTCGCCCATTCTGAATCCGCTTGGAGGACCACTTTCCGCCGTGCCGGTCCACAATCCCACCAATGCAGAAGTCGCCAATTCGCTCTGGCAACCTGGTGCGCACAGTTTTTTCCAGGACTCGCGCGCAACCCATGTCGGCGACGTCATCACGGTGGACGTGACCATTGCCGATTCCGGACAGATTACCAACGCGACGACACGAACCCGGCAAAACTCCGACGCCGCCAACCTGACAAATTTCTTCGGTCTGGAAACCAAGCTGCCGACCATTCTTCAGGGGTCCAATCCCGCGTCGCTCGTAAATATGGGCTCGCAGACTTCCAATGTCGGAGCGGGATCCGTCAACCGCGCCGAGACCATCAATCTCACCCTGGCAGCGCTCGTCACCACTGTTCTTCCCAATGGCAACCTCGTCATCGGGGGGCATCAGCAGGTGCGCATGAACAACGAACTGCGCGACCTGTCCATTTCCGGCGTCGTGCGCCGCGAAGACATCACCAGCGACAACACGGTCAATCTGGCGCAAATCGCAGAGGCGCGGATCTCGTATGGCGGCAAGGGCCAGATCACCGACGTGCAGCAGCCGCGCTACGGCGATCAGCTGTTCGATATCCTTATGCCCTTCTGACGACAAGCGGCGAACCGAAATTGCCAAAAAAAATCATGGGCGGGTTTCCCCGCCCATGATCGCATCACTCTGAAGCCGGAATGTTCCGCCTGACTATTTGACGGTGACGTTCGTCGCCGCCGAAGCCAGGCCATTCACGATCACCTGAACCGTGCTGGCGCCCGTTTCGCAGGTCGATGGAACGTCGAACTGCGCGGTGGTCGTACCGCTCGTAAACACACCCATCGTGGAGAAGGAATGCGTCTTCGCGAAGCAGACATCACCGGTCGACGTATTGGTTACGCGAACGAGCGGGAAGTTTGTCGCCTCCTGCGCATCGTCGCCGTAAGTGCCACCCAGCGAGAAGCCGTTAAAGTTGGTTCCGGCAAAAGCATTGTTTGTGCTGCCACGCGTCAGCTTACTCGGCATGGTCGAGACCGACGGAAGCCAAGACGCCTTTGCTTTGCCTTGCGGCGTATAGGTTGCAACTTCCGGCGTTCCTGCCTGACCGTCATTGCTCCACAGAATCTGACCTGTCGGGAGGTTCATCATGCGGCCCTCGAAGGACGAAATCGTGGTCGCGCTTGACGGATCGTTTACGTTCACAAGACTCGCTTTGCCTTTCTTGGAAAGGCTGAACTCGTAGAAATGGGACGGTGTACCGAAGACGCCAGGGCTTGCTTGCACCAGCACATTGCCGTCTGGCAGCAGTGCCGCCGGGCCGTCGGCTACGTCGTAGCCGCTATCCGGAAACGCCGGCGCCGCAGTCCAGGTGCCTGTGCTGGTGTTGTAGAGGTTGTTGTTGGTCGTCGCACCGAAATAGATCACATTGCCATCCGGACGAAGCACCGCGGGTCCAAGCTCGTGGGAGGTTGGATCCACCAATTCGCTGAATGTGGTCCCTACAGTGGTCCACGTTCCCTTCTTGGTTGTGTAGATTTCGACGTCATTAGGGCCGCCGGTCAGCGCCCTGTTGGCATCGACCGTCAGAACGCTGCCACCCGGCAATGCGGTCCAGCCTTCTTCGTCGTTCTCGTCTCCCTTGCCCGAACCAGTGTTGGTCCAGGTAACCGTCGTGCCGCTGATGCTGGCGATTGTATTTTGATTCGAGCAGCAATTCGCGAGCATATACGACCCGTTCGGGAGGACGATGCTTTGCGCGTCGCCGATTCGGGCCCAGCCAGCTGGCGGTGAAACGGATGTCCAGCTGTTGGCGACGGGGTCGTAAAGGGCGCCCTTGTTGGTCCATGCTCCACTACCGCAAGTATGTTCCGCTGAATTGTACTCACCACCATTCATGAGCACGCGGCCATCAGGCATGACTTGCGACGCAAAGAAGAATGGGAAGTAGCCCGCCGGAAGCGACGCAATGGCGCTCCATGTGCCGGTTTCGTACTTGCCTTTCTTATCCGGCGTGAGCTTGAACCATTCTGACGCACAGTAATCGTGTTCGATGACCGTGCCGTCCGTCAGCTGAAGGGCCGTGTCTGGGCCGTCGACGAACGGCAGAGAGCCTTTGATGTCTGTCCACGTTCCTGATTTCGACTTCGGATCACGATCGACATAGGGCGGCAGATACGGCCCCACATGATGTAGCGCGTGAATCGGAGCGCGATAGATGCCGTGGCTAAGCGGCAGGTAGATGGTGCGCGCGGTGGCGGGTGCCGCGAGCGTCGCAGCAGCGAGCGCTAGCGCAGACACGCCAAGGGCGAGTTGACACCTGGAAGTCATGTTTTCCCCCTTGAAGGATTGCCCGAGGATCGGGCGATCTCTGCGCCCCTAAGGCGCCTGACCCAACACTAGGAGCACCGGCCGATCCGGGCAAGACAACTTGCCGCGCGACTGTCGGATTTAATCGTACGAGTCCAGGCTCGCCTGAAATTTATTAACATAATTGGGCAGACAGAAGCACGTTTTGCACAAAATGCCGATCCATTCAAATGGGTCCGGACAAGGGGCCGTAGAGCCAGACAATCCATCCTCCGATTGCGAGAAAGGTCCCGAAGGGAATTGCTTCGCCCCGCTGCGAGCCCTGCCCTGCCACAGCGCGCCCAAGAACCAGGACGAGCCCCATGACCGAACCCAAGAGAACCACGCTCGGCAGTCCTTCCCAGGAGACCCACGCGCCAAGGGCTGCCGCCAGCTTCGCGTCGCCGAAACCCATGCCCTCGCGTCCGCGCAGATATCTGTAGATCAGCGCTATCAGGACGAAAGTTACAAATCCGCCCACAGCGCCGACAATATGGCCCAGTGGCAATCGATCAGGCGAGACGAACCACGCCGTAATCAGGCCAGCGGCAAGCAGTGGCAGGCTCAGTGCGTCGGGCAGAAGCTGGACCCGCCAGTCTATTGCCGCGAGGAGAAGCAAACCCCACCCAAACGCGCAGCTGACCCACAGCAGCCAGCCCGAAATTTCGCTGACAGCCGTGACCGCGACAGCAATCGCGCCAAATTCGATTGCCAACGCGAAAAGCCCGATCGGGGCGCGGCAATAGCGGCAACGGCCACGGAGCCATAGCCAGCTCAGAACCGGTATGAGATCGCGGGCAGCAAGTGTCCGGCCGCAGTGATCGCAATGCGAGCGCCCTCCGATAATCGTGGCACCGCCGGGCAAGCGGATCGCGACCAGCCCCAAAAAGCTGCCGATGAAAGGCGCCACAACGATCAGGAACCAGGAAGCCGGCATCAGCGTCCGCCGGAGTCTTCCAAAGGCCGACGCAAAATCATATGGGTGAGTGCGTCCTGCCTCCGAAGCGAAATCACTTCAAATCCTTCGCCGTGGCACATATGCGGGACGTCAAGCCCTGCAAGCGGATCATCGCTGATGACCTCCATCTCTGCCCCCGGCGCCGCACGCGAAAGTGCCCGACGCGCCAAGAGGGCGGGCAGTGGACATTTCAACCCTCTGAGATCCAGTATTGTCATGAAGTGTGGAGGGTCCACCCCTTTGCGATCCATCCTTTGCGGGCAGCGGAAGGCGCGATCAGGCTGATGGATTTTTTCTCGGCAATATCGCGCGAATCCACTTATATCAGTTCCTTGGCCCGTACATTCTGGCTGCTGCGGAACGTAAAGCCCGATTCCACAACCACGATAGCAGACCTCGCCGAGGGCTTCGCGCGCAAAACTCCTCATGCGTTCGCCCTGATTTCCGCCGATCAATCCGTCACCTATGCAGGACTCGACGCTCGCGCCAACAGATACGCAAACTGGGCGCGTGCCCAGGGCGTGTCGCAGGGCGACAGCGTAGCAATCTTCATGGAAAACCGCCCGGATTTCATCATCGCATGGCTTGGCCTCTTCAAGATCGGCGCAATCGCAGCATTGATCAATACCAACCTTCGGGGAGCTGCGCTCGCCCACTCGCTTTCTCTGGTCGAGGCGGCTCATCTCATTGTCGACCACGAACTTGCCGACGCCTACCTCGAAGCCAGGGCCCTCCTGCAAAAGCCGCCGATCGCCTGGGCGTTGGAAGGTGTGGCGGGGTTCCTGGATCTGGACGCCGCGCTGGCTGCGCAATCCTTCATGCCAGCGGATCCGAGTTGGCGATCCGGGTTCACCCTGCGGCACAAGGCGTTTTATATATTCACGTCCGGAACCACCGGCCTGCCCAAGGCTGCCAATATCAGCCACATGCGTACCCTTTTCATGATGTACGGCTTTGCCGGTGCCCTGGGCGCCAAAGCGACGGATCGCATTTACGACGTGCTGCCTCTTTATCATTCCGCAGGCGGCATATGCGCGCCGGGGGTCGCGCTGACCTCGGGTGGGTCTCTCGTCATGCGCCGCAGATTTTCGACGCATGACTTCTGGAACGATTGCGTGCGTTTTCAACCGACATTTTTCCAGTATATCGGTGAATTGTGCCGCTACCTGGTGAATGCACCACCGGCACCCAATGAACGCGCCCATCATCTCAGAGCCGTGATTGGCAACGGGATGAGAGCAGACGTCTGGCCTACCTTCCAGCGCCGCTTTGCGATTCCGAAAATCATCGAATTTTACGGAGCGACCGAAGGCAACGTCTCGATGCTGAACTATGACGGAAAGGTCGGAGCCGTCGGGCGCATTCCGCGCTACATGCGCAGCGTCTTTACCACGCGCATTGTGCGCTTCGACATCGAACACGAAGTCCCGGTCCGAACCCAGAAGGGATTTTGCGTGGAGTGCGGAGACAACGAGATTGGCGAATGCATCGGGAAGATCGTCAACGAGCCGGGAAAGCAATTCGAAGGATACTCGCGACCCGCGGACACGGAAAAAAAGATTCTCCGCGACGTCTTTGTGCGGGGCGATACCTGGTTCCGCACCGGCGACCTGATGAAGCGCGATGCGCTGGGCTATTTCTATTTCGTCGACAGGATCGGCGACACATTTCGATGGAAGGGAGAAAATGTCTCCACCGGCGAGGTTTCTGAAGCGCTTTCCGTGATTCCAGGCGTGGCGGAAGCCAATGTCTATGGCGTGACGGTCTCTGGTCATGATGGCCGGGCCGGCATGGCGGCCCTGGTCGTCGCGCCAGGCTTCGATCCCGCCCGCCTCGCAGAAAAACTTGCTCTGCCGGCCTACGCCCGCCCGGTTTTTCTCCGTTTCACCCCGGAATTGGATGTCACGGGAACCTTCAAGCAGCGGAAAGTCGATCTTGTGCAACAAGGATTCGATCCGCGCGCGATTACCGATCCGCTGTATGTTCTCGATCCCGACACGCGCCGTTATGAGCCTCTCGATGTCTCCCACTTCGAGGCCATCTGTTCCGGACGGATGAAATTGTAAAAGTGCCCGCGAATGGCGCCCGTCGATCCGGTCCTTCAGGGCGCACCAATCGAAACAAAGGAATGAAGGAACGCGACAATGAGAGATGGCAGAAGCCTGACGGCCGCCAGATGAATCTGACCCGCAATGATTGCGCTGCAATGGACGTGGGCGATCCACTCGCTCATGCGCGTGAACGATTCTGTTTGCCGAAAGACATCATATATCTCGACGGCAATTCTCTTGGTGCACTGCCCAGGGCGACGCCCGACCGAATTGCCAAGCTGCTCACGGATGAGTGGGGCGACGGTCTCGTTCGCAGCTGGAACATGCACGACTGGATTGGCATGCCCGCCCGTCTCGGCGCGAAGATCGCGGCCCTGATCGGAGCGGAGAGCGGGGAAGTCATCGTCGCCGATTCGACGTCCGTAAACCTGTTCAAGCTTGCCGGCGCAGCCATGCGTCTTCAGAGCCCGCGCCGCATCGTGCTTTCGGAGAGAGGAAATTTTCCAACGGACATCTATGTGTTGCAGGGGCTCGAAGCGTTGCTCGGTGGGACGGTCACGCTCCGACTCGTCGAACGCGATGAAATTCCGGAAGCGCTGGGCGACGACATTGCGCTTCTCGTGCTCACTCATATTCACTACAAAAGTGGCGAATTGCACGACATGAGAACGTTGACGGCGAGAGCCCATGCTTGCGGCGCGCTAGTTCTCTGGGATCTAAGCCACAGCGCCGGCGCGACGGAACTGTTCCTTGACTTCGACGGCGTCGACCTTGCAGTGGGTTGCGGATACAAATACCTCAATGGCGGGCCGGGCGCCCCGGCATTTGTCTACGTTGCAGGAAGACTCCAGGGATTGCTGCAGCCGCCCTTGAGCGGCTGGATGGGACATGCGTCGCCTTTCGAATTCGGCGATGAATTTGTTTCCGCAGCGGGGATAAAGCGTCAATTGTGCGGCACTCCCGCCATAATCAGCATGGCAGCGCTGGGTTGCGGCCTTTCAACGTTCGATGGCGTCGACATGCGAGACGTCCGCAGCAAATCGATCGCGTTGGGCGACCTTATGCTGGCATTGGTCGGCCAGTATTGTCCCGGGATCGAAATCGCCTGTCCCGCAGACGGGAAGAATCGCGGTAGCCAGATTGCGCTGCGCCACGCGCAGGGTTACGCCATCATGCAAGCGCTTATTTCGCGCGGCGTGATCGGCGATTTTCGCGCGCCCGACATAGTGCGCTTCGGATTTTCGCCGCTGTATGTCCGGTTTGTCGACATCTGGGACGCTGTTGCCACCTTGGCCGAAATTCTGGCCGATGATTCCTGGAGCGACCCTCGCTTTCAGTCACGATCCACCGTGACTTGAACGAGTCGCAAGCGTCCGACGCATTTCGTTTGCCAGCACAAAACGGAGCAGATTCAGGCGCCCAGGGCCTTGTCCGGAAAATCCCCCCATGCCGCAAGGCGAACCTGATGGGGTGCCCGCAAGAGATGTGGCGGACCATCTCCCAACGCCATTGTCGTCTGGTCGCCGCAATCGTATTGCGGCCAGGGCCCCGTGACCTGTGTCGATGGATCGCCGCAGCGCGCAAAGGCGGTCCAGGCATCCATCATCGTCTCCGCGAGTCTCGTGGCCTCCGCGCCACGGCCAAAAAAAGCCGAGGCCGCACCGTCGGCATGGGTACCAAAAGCAAAGCCGATGTCCAGTGCGTGACACGAACCCATGATGCCGCCCAGCAAGTGTGACTTCCAGTCGAACCTGTATGCATGAACCGGTGCGTAGCGCGATTGGGCGTCAAGCATGCGCGCGCTGGGCACCATGAATGTCTTGTCCGTCATGAGGGCATTGAAACGGTCGAAGGGCGATCCTTCGGTGTAAACCGGGCGAAGCCGCGGCGCATACGATCGCGCGATCTGTTCGAATCGCGACTCGAAACCAGCGGCAGACATAAGGCGCAGTCGCGGATCGGCGGCGCTGAAGAGCTTCCATTCTTCCCGTGTGGTGCCGGCGAGCAGAGGAATCGCACGAGCACTGCCGTTACGGATGGATTCGATCGGCCGCTCGTGGAGAATGATGCCGTCGATCGCAGGTTGAAATGGCAACGACCCGAGACCCCGCGAATCCTTGCCACCATGTGCAGAGGCGAGCACGCCAATCTGTGCCTTGACGAGCGCTGCCGTCGGAACGTCAAGAGCCAGTTCCTCCTGCCCGGACGAAATCTGAAGCGCATCCAACACGGCTCGCGCCACGCGCGCGGCCCGGCCCCTCTCATAGCCGATATGGGCAGCTCCCGATTGGACAATCGCCTTCTGAAACGCGCCTCGCATTAAAGGGCTGCCCAGCAGGGCGCCGATGCTCATCGCTCCTGCGGATTCGCCGAACACCGTGATGTTGTCCGGATCGCCACCAAAGCTCGCGATAGAGCGCCTGACCCAGTCCAATGCGAGAAGCTGGTCGGCGAGCCCCTCCGTGCCGCGGCCTGGCAAGCGGCCCTCGGTGGCATCGGCGAGATCGAGAAATCCGAAGACGCCAAGGCGATAGTTGAGCGTGACGACTACAACGTCGCGCGACGCGAGCCTCGCGCCATCATAGACGGGCTGGCTGCCTGCGCCGATGACAAAGGCGCCCCCATGAATCCAGACCATCACAGGCCGTTTGAGGTCGTCGCAGCCCGGAGTCCATACATTCAGGTAGAGGCAGTCTTCAGACTGGCTGCTGAGTGCGCTGCCCAGCAGCATGTCGATGGGGGAGGGAGCCTGCGGACTGACCGGCCCAAAATGGGTCGCATCGCGCACACCGGCCCAGGGCTCGGCCGGCTCTGGCATCTGCCACCGAAGCCTCCCGACGGGAGGGCGGGCAAATGGAATACCGCGAAACTGGCAGATCGCGCCGGTTTTTCTGCCGACCAGCCGACCAAAGGGGGTGTCGAGCGTGATCAACTCGTCGCTGTCGGTACGCCAGTCCATGCGTCTATCCGCGAAGGGTTAAGCGCCTGTCTCTTACGACACCGCGTTGCGATTAACGAAATATCGATTCCCTGCAAGTCTACTGTCTCGCATGGGCCACAGAGAAGCGATCGCTGCCTCCTACAACGCCAGAGCCGCGCGCGAGGGCTGGCCCACGATTTGCGACGCAGGCCTGTCGTTTCTGCGGCCCGAACTTAAGGGCCTCTTGGAGATTTGGCGCGCCGAAGCCGGGATTGGCGGGATTCCGAGACGAAGGGCCATTTCACACAGAAGCCTGCGAGGATTGCTGGCGCGAATTGCCATATACGAACGCTCCGGCGGACTCGAACTGGACGCCCGCTACCGCGTGCGCCTGATAGGCTCCGAATTTGCAGAAATCATGGGAGACCTCACAGGCAAATATCTCGATGAGGCCATTCCTGCAGCCTATCTGCCGCGCTGGCACACAGCGCTTGATGCAAGTTTGATCGCGGCGGCACCCCTGCGATTTCTCACCCGAAGCGACACGGCCGGAAAAAACTTTCTCATTGCGGAATATTTCGAAGCCCCTCTCCTCTCCGAGTGCGGTGAGATGACGATCATTCTGGGAGCTGCCTATTACAGCACCGATAAACGGTGGTCCGAACAGCTGACCATCGAGAGCGAGGCGCAAACGCCTCCTCATTGAGCTCGTTGCTCAACTCCATTCGTTCGAAAACCGGATTGTCTCCGTACGAAGACCCTCAAGCACGACGTCAATGCCACCCGAACGAATCATCCATTCGAGGCGATGATCGCGATATTCCCGTTTGAATAGACCGCGCTTCACGGCATCGGCTGCCTGCGTCATGCCCGCCAGCGAATCCGCAAAGGCCTTGGCGGCTTTCTGGACAGACGGTCGATCGTTTGCCTTTGCCAGCCAAAGACCGAGCGGGCTTCCCACCTGCGGACCGATCCCGAAACTCTGGGCGCTGTTCAGATACGGCACGACCGACAAATCAGCCCAGCCGAAACGGTCGCCGCCGAACCATTCGGACGCGCCGAGAGTTCGTTCGAGCCAGCCGTAGAGGCCGCGGGCCTGCCACATGGCGCGCGCCTCGAGTTCGCGAGCACGGGTGCCCTCCGCACGTTTGAACCAGTGGATTTCACCCATGCCCCAATTGATGGGCTCGAAGGCGGTATCCATAAGTTCCTCAACCATGCGGGCCCTTGCGCGGGCGGCGGGACGATCGGGAAGCAGACCGGGCGATGGCCATTTTTCTTCAATATACTCGAGAATAATGGTCGAATCGAAAATCGATACCTCGCCATCGATGAGCGCAGGGACTTCGCCACGCGGATTGGCGGCGAGAAAATCCGGGTCCGGCAGGCCTGTTCCAATGGCGGCGGGCATTTTGGCCTGATAAGGGACGCCTTTCTCATCCAACGCAATCTTGACCTTCTGTGCATAGGGCGACAGCGGATGTTCATAGACGACCAAAGTCATGGATCGGACCTCGAAAAGCGCCCATCGGGCCGGGGTGGATTGTGGACGCGCAGCAATCTGGATGGCTGAAGGAATTCATGGAATAGGGTGCTTCCGTCACCGCGCGAGCATAGACGGGAGCATTGCGTGATAGAGGCGGTCATCTGGGATTTCGGAGGCGTTTTCACCTCGTCACCCTTTGAAGCATTCATGCGGTTTGAGCGCGAAGAGGGATTGCCGCCGAACATCATCAGGCAGATCAACGCCTTCAATCACCTCGACAACGCCTGGGCAAAATTCGAGCGAGCGGAGATCGATGCCGAGGGCTTCGACAAAGCCTTTGGAGAGGAAGCGCTGGCACGCGGTCATCGGATATCCGGCCGAGAGATTATCGCCTTGCTGCGTGGCGAGATCAGACCCGAGATGGTGACGGCGCTGCGGCTGGTCAAGCGGCTGCACAAGACGGGCTGTATCACGAACAACGTTGCCTCGATGCAGGCTAGCGGCGGCGCAGTTAACGCTGCCCGGGCCGTGATGGGGCTGTTCGACCATGTCATAGAATCATCCAGGGTGGGCATCCGCAAGCCTGACAGACGCATCTATGAGATGATGTGCGAGGCCTTGGAGGTGGCACCTAGGAATTGCGTTTATCTCGACGACATTGGTGTCAACCTCAAGCCGGCGCGCGACATGGGTATGACGACGATCAAGGTGGAAAGCGGTCCGCAGGCGCTCGCAGACCTCGAAGTTGCCCTTTCTATGACATTGACATAGCCACGGGGACCGGATTGCCAATCACATGAAATCTTTCGCGAGGCTGACGCGTGTTTCGGGGCTGAGTACTGCCATGTGGCCATAGTTGGGGTGCGCGATCTCAAGGACGACACGGCCCTCGCCGGACGTGAATTGGCGAATTTGTTTGTCTGAAAACGCAAACCGCAGCCAATGAACTGAAGACGTCTTTCCGTCGGGCGTGGTGCGATCTTCGTATTCGGTAGGAACGGCCGGAACCCGCGTGACTCCCATGTCGAGCGCCACGCATTCCTCGATGTTTCCCAGCTGCAAAAGCGTCTGAGCGCGCCGCGCGGAATCTGCGATCTCGAGCATCAGGGTCGCAATCAATTCCCGGCCCTGGGGAATAAGCGGATTGTAAGTCTCGAGTTCTCCCGCGACTTGGGCGTCCCCACCTTTTTCGATGTGCAGCATTTCCTGCACCTGAAGCCACATCGTATCGTAATTTTCAAAATAAAATGTGGCGAATGGGCCGACCTCGACGCGGCGGTTCCTTTTCACGCCCACGAGCCGGCGGCGCAATTCGCTGCGCTGCGAAGCATAATCTGCGAAGGCAAGGATATCGGAGCGTGTGATTCGGCGTTCTGCTGACGACATCATTCCTGCTCCATCATCCCGAAGGCGTGGGCAAAAATCTCGATGGGATGTTCGGGTTTGCGCGGCATGAATGGTGTCCCCTCAGCCATGGCCAACTCGCGTGCGCCATCCAGAATGTGAGCGGCCGCGAGGGGGCAGTCGGAAGCGACATGCCCACGCGCCTGCCGGATGGCCGCGCGAAACACCGGCTTGCCGACCTTGCTTGCGACATCGTGTGTTTTCTCGACGACCCCGAACGTCCCGCCATGGCCGGAGCAGCGCTCGATCACGTCAATGGGCGTGTCAGGGATCAATCGGAGCATTTCGGCAGATTTTGCGCCCATGTTCTGCGCGCGCGCGTGGCACGGCAGATGTACGCTCACCCCTTCGGGAAGCGGGCGAAGACCTTCGGGAAGGCCATGTTGTCTGGCGATCGCGACGACATATTCGTCGATATCATACGTGGCCTTCGCCAACCGTGCGACGTCGATATTGTCTGGCACGATCAGCGGCCATTCGAACTTGAACATCAGCCCGCAGGAAGCGGTAAGCGTGACGATGTCAAATCCGTCATCGATCAAGGCCCTGAGGGCCTTCGAAACCCTGGTCGCGCTTTCGGCCACGCGGGCAAGTTCGGCCTGCTCAAGAAACGGCATGCCGCAGCAACCCGGGTAGGCGACTGTTGTCCGGACGCCGAGATGGTTGAGCACTTGGCGCGCGGCTTCGCCGGTCGCTGGCCTGTTGTAGTTCACGAAACAGGTGGCGAAGAGCGCCGCCTTGCGGCCGGCGGCAAAAGCGGGCGCAGACGCGTTGGGTTCGAGGGGTGCTTTCCTGGCCGCTGAAACGAATGTTCGCGATGCGAATTTTGGCAAATTCGCCTGCCGATCGATTCCCAGCAGACGGTCCATCGCGGGGCGGGTAAAGGTGTTGCCACGCGATGAAGCCCAATTCACCAGGGGCGCAACGGGGACGGCGAGCTTCCCATTTCGATCCATTTCGGCGAGTTGGCGCGAGATGACGTCGGATTTTCCGGCTTTCGCCTCGGCTGCACGATAGCGCAGCATCAGATGGGGAAAATCCAGATTGAACGGGTGAGGCGGCACATAGGGACATTTGGTCATGAAGCACATGTCGCAAAGCGTGCAGGCTTCAACGACCTTCGCGAAATCCTCGGATTTCACGCCGTCCACTTCTCCGGTAGGGCCGTCATCAATCAATGTAAACAGGCGTGGAAAGGAGTCGCAGAGATTGAAACAGCGCCGACAGCCGTGACAGATTTCGGCAACGCGGCGCATCTCCGCGTCGAGTTTTGCGCTGTCGCAAAAATCCGGATCCTGCCACGCAATCGGGTGACGCGTGGGCGCGTCAAGACTGCCTTCACGCATGGGAAACCCTGGCGTTAGAGGCGTTCGGGATTGCGACGCTGCATCGGGGCGTCATGTTGCCCCGATTGCCGCGTCTCTCAAACTCCATCATTTTCCCAGAGTGTCGAGCGCCTTCTGGAAACGGCCGGCATGACTCTTCTCCGCCTTGGCGAGCGTTTCGAACCAATCGGCGATCTCATCGAAGCCTTCGTCCCGCGCCGTGCGGGCCATGCCTGGATACATATCGGTATATTCGTGGGTTTCACCGGCGATGGACGCTTTGAGATTCAATGTCGTGTCGCCGATCGGCTCGCCTGTCGCGGGGTCGCCGACCACCTCCAGGAATTCCAGGTGTCCATGCGCGTGCCCTGTTTCGCCTTCTGCTGTCGAACGGAAAACGGCGGAAACGTCGTTGTAACCTTCGACGTCCGCCTTTTGGGCGAAGTAAAGATAGCGCCGATTTGCCTGGCTCTCGCCGGCGAAAGCATCCTTCAGGTTCTGTGCTGTCTTGGAGCCCTTGAGCGTCATCCTTGCCTCCTTGGAAATTCGTCGCCTGTAGCGCGGGCGGCCACGACACGAGACTGGCCCGAACCTTCCCCCCCTGTCAATACATTAGAATGATTCTAATATATATCGGCGTTTCGGCGGAGACGGACCACCACGTCAATCCCGGCAACCTCCGTTCCCCTGGGCGGAGCTGGCACACCCGAGACAGAGATCGTTCCGGTATCGATGTCGATCAGGGCGCCCTGCTCCTCATCATAGAAGTGCTGATGGGGGCCCGTGTTCGTGTCGAAATAGCTGCGCGATGCATCCACCACAACCGCACGTAGGAGGCCGGTATCCGTAAATCGATGAAGGGTATTGTAGACCGTCGCCAGCGAGACATGGCAGCCCGCAGATGCCGCTTCAACGTGCAACGCCTCCGCGGTCACGTGGCGGTGTCCCGCCCGAAACAGCAGTTCCGTCAGAGCCAAACGCTGCCTCGTGGGACGCAAACCGGCGGCGCGCAGCTGCGCGTCCGCCTTTCCGGGAGACATGGACCACTTCTTGCGATTTGCGATCATTGTTCCTGGTCTTTTGCTCTCAGTGCCCTTGCGCCGCCGACACCCGGGGCTCATGCTTATCAAAGAGTGGTCGCGTCTGCCGATTGGAATTATTCTAATCCGTGAAGGATCGGATTTCGGGGGACGCTGTCAAGTGTTTTGCAACGGACGGAAACATGCCGGAACACAAATCGAGCTTTGATCTGCAAGGCTTGCTTGCCTGCGCCCGCGGTGAGTTGTTCGGCGAGGGGAATGCCCGCCTGCCGCTTCCGCCCATGCTGATGTTCGACCGCATCGTCCGCATCTCGGACGGGGGCGGAAGCCAGAACAAGGGCGAGATCGAAGCCGAAATGGATATCCGACCCGATCTCTGGTTTTTCAAGTGCCATTTCCAGAACGATCCCGTCATGCCGGGCTGTCTGGGACTCGACGCAATGTGGCAGCTGGTAGGGTTTTTCCTTGGTTGGCTGGGCGGCATCGGCCGCGGTCGCGCCCTTGGGGTAGGCGAAGTCAAGTTTTCCGGAATGGTGCTTCCGAGTGCCAAACTCGTGAGCTACTACATCGACCTGAAGCGCGTGATCATGCGCAAGCTGGTGGTTGGCGTGGCCGACGGAATCATGCGAGTCGACGGCAAGGTCATCTATGAAGCCAAGGACCTGCGCGTAGGACTGTTTACCGATCAGGCCCAGACGGCGACGCGAGCAGCGGCGGTGCCGGCCTGACCGCCAGAACGCAATGTGATGCCACAAAAGGCCAGGAGATAAGTCCGTGAGGCGTGTGGTCGTCACCGGCATGGGTATCGTCTCGTCCATCGGAAACAACACGCAGGAGGTTACGGCCTCGCTGCGGGAAGCCCGATCGGGCATTACGCCAGCCGATGACTATCGAAAGATGGGATTCCGCTGCCAGGTGCATGGCAGTCTGAAGATCGACCTCGAGGCCGCCATCGACCGGCGCGCGCGCCGCTTCATGGGCGATGGTGCCGGCTACAATTTTGTCGCCATGGAACAGGCCATCGCCGATGCGGGTCTGGAAGACAAGGACATCGTCCATCCGCGAACGGGCCTTATCATGGGATCCGGTGGCCCCTCGACACGGGCTATCGTGGCGTCAGCCGACACGGCACGCAGTGAGCCTGTCAAAGGGCCCAAACGGGTCGGGCCGTTCGTGGTGCCCAAGGCCATGTCGTCGACCTGCTCGGCTGTGCTTTCGACCTGGTTCAAGATCAAGGGCGTCAACTACTCGATAAGCTCTGCCTGCGCGACCAGCGCCCATTGCATAGGCAATGCGGGCGAGCTGATTCAATGGGGCAAGCAGGACATCGTCTTTGCCGGCGGCGGCGAAGAGCTCGATTGGACTCTGTCGGTACTGTTCGACGCGATGGGCGCAATGTCTCAGCATTACAATGCGACGCCCGAAAAAGCTTCGCGCGCATTCGACAAGGGACGGGACGGCTTCGTCATTTCTGGCGGGGGCGGTGTGCTCGTGCTGGAAGAACTGGAGCATGCCAAAGCCCGTGGCGCCAGGATTTACGCCGAGCTGGTGGGTTATGGCGCGACCTCCGATGGGCACGACATGGTGGCGCCTTCGGGCGAAGGTGCCGAGCGCTGCATGCGCCAGGCTTTGGAAAAGGTCCAGGGCCCGATCGATTATATCAATGCCCATGGCACTTCGACGCCGGTAGGAGACGCCGTCGAAGTGACTGCTCTTCGCGCCGTGTTCGGCGGCCACATTCCGCCCGTCAACTCGACAAAATCGCTGGCCGGCCATTCGCTGGGCGCGACCGGCGTGCATGAAGCCATCTATTCGCTGCTGCAAATGCATGGTGGATTTATCGCCGAGAGCGCCAACATAGACGAGCTGGATCCGGAATGCGCGGATGCGCCAATCGTGCGCGCACGCATCGATGGCGCGAAGCTCGAACGCGTTCTTTCGAACAGCTTTGGCTTTGGCGGCACGAACGCAACGTTGGTGTTTCAGCGCTTCAACGCCTGAGGCGCACATAGCTTACCTCGATTCGCCCCGTTACGGGGCAGACCCGAAAGGTTCGTCACCGGATGACAGGCAGCAAGGGGCTGATGAGCGGCAGACGCGGTCTCGTCATGGGTGTGGCGAACGACCACTCCATTGCGTGGGGCATTGCGCGCAGACTGGCTGACGAAGGAGCCGAGATTGCGTTCACCTATCAAGGCGAGGCGCAAGCGCGCCGGCTAAAGCCTCTCGCCGCGTCGATCGGCGCCGCCATGCTGCTGCCGGGTGACGTGGAGGACGATCGTCAACTGGACGACGCCTTCGACGTTCTGCGGACCGAATGGGGCAATCTTGATTTTCTCGTCCACGCCATCGCCCATTCCGACAGGAACGAGCTCAAGGGCCGGTACGTCGATACGACGCGCGCCAATTTCCTCCGTAGTCTGAGTATCTCCTGCTATTCGTTCACAGCCGTGGCTCAACGGGCTGCCAGACTTATGACTGCCGCGCCGGGCGGTAAGAGAGGCGGCTCGCTTCTTACCTTGAGCTATCTGGGTGCCAACCGGGTGATGCCCAACTACAATGTGATGGGCGTGGCCAAGGCCGGCCTGGAGGCGAGCGTTCGCTATCTGGCGGCAGACCTTGGGCGCGACGGCATCCGTGTTAACGCAATTTCCGCAGGCCCCATGCGAACCCTGGCGGGCTCCGCCGTCGGCGAAGCCCGGGTCGTTTTCCGCTGGAACCGGGAACACAGCCCACTCAAATGCAACATCGCGCTCGAGCAGGTGGGCAATTCCGCGCTTTACCTTGTTAGCGATCTTTCATCGGCTGTGACCGGAGAGATCCACTATGTAGACGCGGGATATAATATCGTCGGCATGCCACCTTGCGCAGATCTGAAGGGCTGGATCGGCGAAGAAAACGGAGAAGTGGAAGATGTCGAAGGTAACCCGGCGGGCACACGGCCTGGCAGCTAGCGCGGCGCTGACGTTCGTTCTCGTTGCAGCAGGAAGCACGTTTGCGCAGGCGGGCTGGCAGGACCAGGTGTCCCGCTACGACTCCAATCGACTCTCGAGACTCGACGAGGCGCGCGCCAAAGGCCTCGACGAAGCGCGAGCCGGCCGGGACATCGGCCTGATCCATGCGGTTCTCGATCGTGCCGCGGTCTCTGTGCCAGGTCGCGCGCTGGCGGGAAACTGGCAATGCCGGACGATCAAGCTGGGCGGCATGACGCCCGACGTGGTCTACGGGTGGTTTCATTGTCGAATTGGCGAACATCAAGGGCGGCTGGTCTTCGAGAAGGTATCGGGTACGCAGCGACTGGCTGGCGGGCTCTATCCGCACGAGTCGGGCGGTTACGTCCTGCTGGGAGGCTTCAGCGTCAAAGGCGAACCTGCACACCGCTATTCCGGGCGCGGCGGCTCGGCAGGGGCAGCCGCGACGCCTGACGACGCCGTGGGACTATTGCAAGCGACTGGCCGCCGCTCGGCGCGTATCGAATTTCCCTACCCCGTCCAGGAATCGACCTTTGACGTGATCGAGCTGCGTCGGTGAATTAGGGAACGGGACGCTTTGCCGCTTGAGTTGTCCCATGCGCCTCGATCAGAAATCCGATTCTGGCAGCGGGACACGTCCCGTAGGCCATAAACGGCAAAGCGCGGCGTTTCCTGTATGCCCGAATCCTGTCTGAAGATGGCAGGTTATTCCGGAACACCGCTCGCAAAGAAGCTTGGGATCAAGCCCGGAGCCGTGGTCTGCGCGATAGAGGCGCCCCGGGACTATGAGACCTGGCTCGCTCCCATTCCCGAGAAGGTGCTGATACGCCGAAGTCCGTCACAATCCGGCGCGGATATCGTGCATCTTTTTGTCGACGCACTCGCCAGTCTGGACAGGGAACTGCCGCGTGCGAGGCAGGCAATGAAGGTGGACGGTGCGCTCTGGGTCTCGTGGCACAAGAAGGCTTCGAGAATTCCAACCGATGTCACGGAAGACGCCATCCGCGGGCGCGCCCTGAAATCGGATCTGGTGGACGTCAAAATATGCGCTGTAACGGAAATCTGGTCGGGCTTGAAACTCGTCGTCCGCAAACACCTGCGCTGACCCTTTCAGGCCGCGTATTTCAACGCCGAGGCCGCGAATCTCCTGAACAGATAGTGACTGTCCATCGGCCCGGGCGATGCTTCTGGGTGGTACTGCACGGAAAAAACGGGCGCTCCTTCAACGGCGATGCCGCAATTGCTGGCATCGAAGAGCGACACATGCGTTTCCCTTATGCCCGAAGGAAGGCTTTCGCGGTCGACGGTGAACCCATGATTCATGGAGACGATCTCGACCTTGCCGGTCTCAAGATCTTTTACCGGATGGTTGGCACCATGATGCCCCTGTCCCATCTTTTTTGTCGCGCCGCCCAACGCGAGGCCCAGCATCTGATGACCCAGGCAAATGCCGAAGACGGGCATGCCGCGATCGACGAGACTGCGAATGGTGGAAATGGCATAGAGGCCCGTAGCCGCCGGATCGCCTGGTCCGTTGGACAAAAGCACGCCATGGGGCTCGTAGCGCATCACGTCGCTGTAAGTCGCATCGGCCGGCAGCACGGCAATTTCGGCACCATGACCCGCCAGCTGACGCAGGATGTTTCGTTTCACGCCATAATCGAGCACCACCGCACGCCATGTCGGCTGGGTCTGCTCCCCATATCCCTTCCCCCAGGCCCAAGGAGTTTCACGCCATGTGTAGGTCTGACGGCAGCTTACCTCCTTGGCGAGGTCCAGCCCTTCCAGGCCCGGAAACTTGCGCGCCATGGCGACAAGGTCCGCGACAGCAAAGCAACCGTCAGGCGCATGCGCCACGACGCCATGTGGCATGCCCAGTTCGCGGATCCGAGACGTGAGTGCTCGCGTGTCAATCCCGGAAATCGCTGGAATGTTGTGTGTCTTCAACCAGCGATCGAGCGGCGCCAGCGCGCGCCAGTTAGAGGGGCGATCCGCATCGGCACGCACCACAAGCGCACGCATTGCCGGATTCAGGGATTCGAGGTCTTCTGCGTTGGTGCCGACGATTCCGATATGAGGAAACGTGAAGGCGACAATCTGCCCGGCATAGGAAGGATCGCTCAGAATCTCCTGATATCCCGACATGGCCGTGTTGAAGCAGACTTCGCCTACGGCCTTGGTTGTCGCGCCGAAACCGTGCCCTTCGAACACCGTGCCGTCGGCCAGCACCAAAAGGCCGGTCGCGCGCGAAATCGCCACCGCCGGGGAAGCGGCGGAATCGGTATCGTGATCGTTCATGGGAAGGACCTCGGATTTGCCGGAAACTAGGGATAGGCTTTCGGACGGTCAAGCACGCGCGATGCTCGATTCACAGGCGCGGCCGATTGCTGCTGGTGTGGACCTTTCCTACATTGGATCGTCTTTGGTGGAGCGGAAGCATGAGCCTGCGTGACGAATTCAGCGAATCCCTCAAGCAGGCGATGAAAGCGCGCGACAATCGACGGGTCTCGACCTTGCGGTTGGTTCTTGCCGCTCTGAAAGACCGCGATATTGCGCAGCGGACGGAAGAAAGTCGGGTCGGCATCAGCGAAGATGAAATCCTTTCCCTGCTCGCCAAAATGATCAAGCAGCGCGAGGAATCGGCCTCGATCTACGAAAGCAGCGGCAGACCTGAACTCGGTGCGACCGAGCGGGACGAAATCGCCATCATTCGCGAATTCATGCCGAAGCAGATGACCGGGGACGAAACCAAAGCTGCTATCCAAAGCGTCATTGCCGAGGTTGGCGCGCAATCGATGAAGGACATGGGCAAGGTTATGGCGGCCCTGAAAGAGCGCTATGCTGGTCGACTGGACTTTGGCGTGGCGGGTGGCACGGTCAAGGACTTGCTGGTCCCAAAATAGCCGCCCAAGCCGCACCCGCGCATTCAGGGTGACGCACGCAAAACGTCGGCCCCTAGCTCGACCCACAGGATTCGAAACAGTCGCTTGCGCGATTGTTCCCCGGTGAGCGTACAGTGGGCGCCATGCGTTACGGTGAGGGCCTCCTCGAGGAAGTTCTGCGACGGACCGACCTGGTTCAGCTTGTTGGTCGACGGGTCAAGCTCGACCGCCGCGGCCGGATATTCTGGGGCCTTTGCCCGTTTCACAAGGAAAAGTCTCCATCGTTCAAGGTCGAAAACGAACGGCGCACGTTCAAATGCTTCGGATGCGGCGCAGGGGGAGACGCCTTTCGCTGGCTGATGGAGACCGAAGGCCTGCCCTTTCCCGAGGCCGTCGAGCGGCTGGCTGCAGAGGCGGGCGTCGAGCTTCCCAAATGGACCCCGCAGGACGAAGCCCGGGAACAAAAGAAAAAGAGCCTCTATGAAATTATTGAGGCCGCTGCGCTCTTTTTTGAGCACGAACTCCGGCAAGCCGGAGGGGCTGCGGCGCGCGCGTATCTGGCGTCACGAGACCTCGATGCAGCAGCCATTGCCCGATTTCGACTTGGCTACGCACCTCCGGGCAACACGGCTCTGATCCGGCATTTGAGTGCCAGCAACGTCTCTCTGGAGGATATTGTCGCAGCGGGTTTGGCCCGCCCCGCGGAAGACGAACGCCCCGCGAGGGATTTTTTCTTCAACCGGCTGATGTTCCCGATCGCCGATGCGAAGGGCCGCACCATCGCATTCGGCGGCCGAGCACTCGAAGCCGATGCCAAGCCGAAATACATCAACACAGGCGAAACAACCCTCTTTTCAAAGGGCCGCCTTCTCTACAATTTCGCGGCGGCACGAACGGCCGCCCTCAAGGCGAGTTCGATCATCGTCGCCGAGGGCTACACCGACGTTATCGCCCTCATTCGGGCCGGCTTCGAGACTGCCGTCGCCCCCCTCGGCACCTCCTTGACGGCGGACCAGCTCCAACTTCTTTGGAAGGTCGTACCCGAACCAATATTGAGTTTCGACGGCGACGCGGCCGGCCTGAAGGCGGCCGACAGGGCGGCCCGATTGGCTCTGCCGGTGCTTCAGCCAGGCTGCTCGCTCCGCTTTGTCTTTCTGCCCGATGGAGAGGATCCCGACAGCTTCCTCCGGTCATATGGTCCCGGAGCCATGCGCAAACTTCTGGATGCCGCTGAGCCTCTTTCTCACGTGCTCTGGCGCCGCCTGACGGAGGACCGTGATTTTGCCACACCCGAGCGCAGGGCGGGTTTGGAGCGGGAACTGGCGGAAATCACCGCGCAAATCCGGGATTCCAAAGTGGCGGACTACTATCGCCGCGATTTTGAAGGTCGCGTCTTTGAGACGTTCAAGCGCCGGGCTCGCTCCGGTGCCTCAAGGGGCGGTTACGTCTCGCGGCCGCCCGGCAGGCAGGGGCGCCCCGGCGGCCCTGTCATTGTCGAGCGGGTTTCAGCGGCTGTGCGCGGAAGTGCCCTCGCCCAGGCCGGCAATGCCCGGCTCCTGAAAGAACGGGAACTTTTGAGCCTGGCGCTTGCCTGTCCAGACCTCATTGTGCGCCATGGCGAGGTGCTCGCGGAGCTTCCATTCTCGGATCGTTCGCTTGACAGCTTGAGGCACGAACTCCTAAACCTCGCGGCTTCCGGCTTCAGTCTTGAAAGTGGGAAGCTCGAGAACCATCTCGTCCGCGCAGGCATGAGCGCGCTCATGCAGCGCCTGACGACGCGCCGCGCGGTCGGGGGGGCCGATCCCGCGGTAACGCCGGAAGGGGAAGGCGCCGATTCTGACGAAGTGGAAGGCCGTTGGCTCCGCGCCGCAGCCCAGTTGCGGGAGATGGCCGAATTGGATCCTGAACGGAAGCGGGCCTTGGAACGTTTCAAATCCGAGGCGAGCGAGGAAAGCTGGCGCGACGCGCATCGCCTTCTGCTGTCCCGAACGCTCCCGAACGACTAGAAATGGGTAGGTCCGCGCCGACGGACCGGAATGATTGAACGACTGCCGTCCCAATGGCGGCGCAGCGACGAACAGCGGTATGGCAACGAAACGACCAAATCAGCACAAGAAACCCGCAAAGGCCCCAGCCAAACGCGTGACGCCCAAAGCAAAGCCCGCGAAGGCTGGTTCCGCCAAACCGGCGGCCGCCGCGAAGAGTGCCACAAAAGCCCCGGCGAAGGCCGCGCCGGCAGCCAAGCCTGCCAGCCCGATCAAAGCCAAACCCGAGAGCAAACCCATCGCAAAAGTCACCGCAAAGACAGCCGCAGCGTTGCCCGAAAAGAAGCTCGTGCAACCGGTTCCGGCCAAAACGGCAGATATCAAGCCGGCGCCTGTCGCCAAGCCGGCCGTCAAACCCGCCCAGGAAACAACGGAGATTGTTCCCCAGCGGGAAGATGCCGACTCGCCACTGCTCGATATGTCCGATGTCGCAGTGCGCAAGATGGTCACGCGCGCCAAGCAGCGCGGATACGTCACCTATGACGAACTGAACAAGGTTCTGCCATCGGAGAAAGTCTCTTCCGAGCAGATCGAAGACACGATGGCGATGCTCAGCGAAATGGGCATCAACGTCATCGAAAGCGAAGAGCAGGATGAGCAAGGGGAGGTCCCCGCGCTCACCCAGACAAAGCAGGTCGCGGTCAAAACTGGCGACGAAGAAGAGCCTTATGATCGGACCGACGATCCGGTGCGCATGTATCTGCGCGAGATGGGATCGGTCGAGCTGCTGTCGCGCGAAGGCGAAATCGCAATCGCCAAGCGCATCGAGGCCGGGCGCGAATTGATGATCGGCGCGCTGTGCGAGAGCCCGCTGACCTTCGAAGCGCTCACCGTGTGGCGCGACGAGCTGAACGAAGGCAAGGTCCTTCTTCGCGACATCATCGACCTGGAAGCGACCTATGGCGCCGGCCCCGAGGGCCAGGCCGCCGCTGCTGCCGCCGCCGTCGCCGCCGCCAATGCGGTCGGCCCCGACGGCAAGCCGCTGCCGCCGCCGATGGCGATCCCCGGCGTGAACAATCCCGCGCTCAACGGCGCGGCCGTGGTCGAGGCGAAGAAGCCGCCGCCCGCGCCCAAGCCGGCGGCGGGCGACGAGCCGGTCGATCCGGGTGAAGCGGCTGCCGCGGCCGATGCCGCCGGCGACGGTGACGATTTCGACGACGAGGGCAATCTTCCCTTGTCGGCGATGGAAGCAGCCCTCAAGCCGCAGGTGCTGGAGACGCTCGACCAGATCGCCAACCTCTACAAGAAACTCGGCAAGCTGCAGGACGCGTCCGTCGAAGCCGCGCTTGGCGCCGACGAATTGTCGACGAGCCAGGAGCGCCGCTTCAAGAAGCTGCGCAACGACACGGTCGACCTGGTCAAGAGCCTCAAGCTCAACAACAACCGCATCGAAGCGCTCGTCGACCAGATGTACGGCATCAACCGCCGGCTGGTGAGCCTCGAGGGGCGCCTGTTGCGCCTCGCCGAAGCCCACGGCGTCGATCGCGGCGACTTCCTGAAAGAGCATTTCAACAACGAACTCGATCCCAACTGGGCGCGCCGCGTGGGCCGGCTCACGCGTTCGGGCTGGCGCGATTTCGTCGCCGACGAGCGCGACCGCGTCAAGCAGCACCGCGACGAGATCCAGACCCTGGCGCAGGAGATGCGCCAGTCGATCACCGAATTCCGCCGCATCGTGCAGACGGTGCAGAAGGGCGAGCGCGAATCCGGCGTGGCGAAGAAGGAGATGATCGAGGCCAATTTGCGCCTCGTGATCTCCATCGCCAAGAAATACACCAATCGCGGCTTGCAGTTCCTGGACCTGATCCAGGAAGGCAATATCGGCCTGATGAAGGCGGTCGATAAGTTCGAATACCGCCGCGGTTATAAGTTCTCCACCTACGCGACGTGGTGGATCAGGCAGGCGATCACGCGCTCCATCGCCGATCAGGCGCGCACCATTCGTATCCCGGTGCATATGATCGAGACGATCAACAAGCTGGTGCGCACCTCGCGCCAGATGCTGCACGAAATCGGCCGCGAGCCGACGCCGGAAGAACTGGCCGAACGCCTCGCCATGCCGCTGGAAAAAGTGCGCAAGGTTCTGAAGATCGCCAAGGAGCCGATCAGCCTCGAAACGCCCATCGGCGACGAGGAAGATTCGCATCTGGGCGATTTTATCGAGGACAAAAACGCGATCCTGCCGATCGACGCCGCCATTCAGGCGAACTTGCGCGAGACCACCACGCGCGTGCTGGCCACGCTCACCCCGCGCGAAGAGCGCGTCTTGCGCATGCGCTTCGGCATCGGCATGAACACCGATCACACGCTGGAAGAAGTCGGCCAGCAGTTCTCGGTGACGCGCGAACGTATCCGCCAGATCGAGGCGAAAGCGCTGCGCAAGCTGAAACACCCGAGCCGCAGCCGCAAGCTGCGCTCATTCCTGGACAACTGACGAGTAGCCCTCGTCGCGCGATTTTCAAAACACGGACTGAACCGAAAACAATGGCACGTTCCAATCCCGACAAATACACCGACCGCATGAGCGACGGGCAGAAGG
>DASXEA010000088.1:0-92094 GCA_036490345.1 Rhizomicrobium sp.
GGATTTGGGGGTGGCATGGCGCGGCTCGGACGGTATTTCATTGAAGGCCAGGCCTTGCATGTGATCCAGCGGGGCAACGACCGCAAAGCGATCTTCTTCAGCGACGACGACCATATCCGCTACCGCGACTGGCTGGCGGAGGCTGCCACGCGCCGTGCCGCACCGCTTCCGCCCGGACCCAGTCCGGCCGGCCCGCGCGCGATACCCGCCAAATCCGCCTGCTGCGACAGATCCCACTCCGACCCCGATCTTCCAAGCGATCTTCTTCAGGGGCGACGACCATATCCGCTACCGCGACTGGCTGGCGGAGGCTGCCAGGCGCCGTGCCGCACCACGTCCGCCCGGACCCAGGCCGGCCGGCCTGCGCGCGATACCCGCCAAAATCGCCTGCAGCGACAGATCCCACTCCGACCTGATCTTCCGTTCGGAGAAGCTAAAGCTCTTCTTTCTATGCGCCACGCTAGTCAAACACCCAATTTAAGATATGGTCAAAAAGAGGTAGGCGCTCAGTCGAAGAATGCCCTTCATGGAACGGAAATACCGCAAAGAGTGAAAGGAAAAATAGAAAGATAAGCCAGCGCGCTGCTTTCTGGCATATTTTGTGCCAGAGCCAGCCACTCAGTAAAAACAGAGTAATACAAATTAGTCCTGGCCATACGAAGAAGCCGAGCATGCCTGATAGGCGACCATATCCGGCGATGTTGCCCATAACGAACCAACCAAATCCGAATATCAAACCCCAAAAGAGGTTTTCGACCCTCCCCAAAAAAGGAAACTGCACTGTCTGAAGCAGCGTACCGCTAAAGAGCGGCAACAGGACCAATGCTACCCGGAACAGAATTCTAATCGGCGCCCGCTCGCTCATGTTCCCAATAAACCGTCACCTGTGAGGACAACCACCTGCAGCACTACAGAACCCTATCGCATTCCAGGAATTAACGGCAGCACCAAGTTCATAGAACGGGAACTCTAAATAGTGACCAATGCTGGTAGTCGGCAGCACAATTGAAATCGTATTAAGACCTATATTGTTAGCATGAGTTCGGGGTCAGAGTGGGAACTGGCGCGCGCATCGTGTAACGTCGTAGCGGATTTCTAGGTTCGGGGTCAGAGTGGAAACTGGCGCGGGCATCGTGTAGCATCGCGACGGATTTGGAGGTGGCATGGCGCGGCTCGGACGGTATTTCATTGAAGGCCAGCCCTTGCATGTGATCCAGCGGGGCAACGACGGCAAAGCGATCTTCTTCAGCGACGACGACCATGTGCGTTACCGCGACTGGCTGGCGGAGGCTGCGGGCAGGAACGGGCTCAAGGTCCATGCCTATGTGCTCATGCCGAACCACGTGCATCTGCTGGCGACGCCGGCGACGGCGGGAAGTCTGCCCGCAACGATGCAGTCGCTCGGGCGGCGCTACGTGCGCCATGTCAACCTGCGCCACCGGCGCAGCGGCACGCTCTGGGAAGGGCGCTATCGCGCCTGTCCGATCGATTCCGAAGAGTACTTCGTCTCCTGCTGTCTCTATATCGAGCTCAACCCCCTGCGTGCCCGCATGGTGGCCCACCCCAGGAACCATCGCTGGTCGAGCTATCGGGCCCACGCCGAAGGAAAGCAGGATCCGCTGGCGCAGTTCCACAATGCGTTTCGCCGGCTCGGCCGCTCGCTGGACGAACGGCAATCTGCCTGGCGTGCCCTGATCAGGGAACGGCTCGATCCGGCGTTCGTGGAGGCACTGCGCGCGGCCACCAACGGCGGCTGGGCGATGGGAGGCGCGCGTTTCCGCCAGGAGATCGAAGAGGCCACAAGGCGCCGTGCCGCGCCACTTCCGCCGGGACCCAGGCCGGCCGCCCTGCGCGATCCCCGCCAAATCCGCCTGCTGTGACAGATCCCACTCCGACCCTGATCTTCCGTGGAGATGACTTGGATCATTACACCTACGTTGGAAATGATCCTGTGGATAAGACCGATCCCAGCGGAATGATCGACCCGAACATTCCGCTGACACAGGATGAGGAAGAGCACTACAACACCGACAATCCTATCGATGCCGATCAACTTGCATTCCTGTCACGCCTGTCGGCAATAACGCAGCGAAAGCAGGGCTGGAGCCAGGAAAGCCGACTGTGATGAAATCTTGCGAAGTTGATCGCCCCTGCTAGAATCTAACCATGACAAATGAGCAAGCTACTCTTGTCAATTTCGTTGCCAGGGGCAAATCGTCTGATCAATGGAAAATGGTTCTGGTGGAGCAGGGGCCGTGGAATGGTTCAACGCAAGTCAACTTGAAACGAATTCAAACTCGATTGTACGACTGCATTGACGCCACAATAGATGGTCAGCTGGCTCAGAAATTTCCAGAAACTCGGGGCAAGAAGATAATCATTCAATTGGATTGTTATAACTTGCCGAAAGCTGAGATTTCGGAGTTCTTTGATAAATTCTCTGGTGACGTGTTCAGCCAACCAGATTATCGCGATGCGTTGACGAAAAACGCGTTTGTGAAGAGCATCGTCTTCGAGATCAATTTCGATTCTATTCATTGATCTTCGGCTCCGACAACCGAAAAAACTCATGAAGCGACACGTCCAGCACACCCGCGAGCAATTACGTCTTCCCACGCGGACGCGATCTTTCAAGCTGCCAGCAACAGCAGAGGGACGTGCTAAAGGATTTAGGCGATCTAAAGTCGAAGCAGGTTTGCACCGGTTCGCGAATACCCGGAAACTGCCCTTAACGGATGTGATACTATGAACTCCGCAGAGCTAATGATGAAAGACTTCGTCACCGAACTCGCAATTCTCCTGCGAGACGCAAAGCGGAAAGCCGACCTTGGTGACCCATTCGAACTTGGAAGGAAGATGGGCTTATACGAGGCGCTGAGCGTCCTGAAAGATCAAGCTACTGCGTTCGGCATTTCATTCGAATCTTTGACAGACGTCGATCCAGACAAATTTATCTAAACAGGTCAGCGGCGGTCGTTACTGGCAAATCCATATCTGCACCGCTGTCCGTCCAGCAACCCTCTCGCTCGCTTCGCCATCGCTGATGCTTCATGCCGCTTCGAAGGGCTCGGATTGGATTGGCGTATCGGCGAGCACCCACAGGCTGAGCCGCCCATTCGTCTTCACGTCGCGGACTAAGCCCAACGCATCGAAGTCGCGCAGGTGATGTCGCACTCGGTAAATAGCTCGCCGCATGTTGATCTCGGTCGGAGGATCGCCGCTTACTGTCAGCATTGCCTCGGCGATCTGCGCTGCAGTCATCGGGACGCGGGGAATTTCCGGGACGTGAATTCATGTCCCGCCCCTCCGGGTTTTTTCCCGGTGCCGCCCAAAGCCCCTCACCTGCGGCCGAGTTGCGGAAAATTTCGCGCCCTGCCTCCCTCTCCCCCGATGGGGAGAGGAGGAATTTCGCGCGTGGCACGAAATATTTTCGGAATTTCCGGGACGTGAATTCATGTCCCTCCCCTCCGGCTTTTTTCCCGGTGCCGCCCAAAGCCCCCTCACCTGCGGCCGGGTTGCGGAAAATTCGCGCCCTGCTTCCCTCTCCCTCGATGGGGAGAGCAGGAAATTCGCGCATGGCACGAAATATTTTTCAGGACGCGATTCGCAGGGCGTGCGTGGCACGCAAGAGCCGCGCGCATTTGCGCTCTACGCCGTTGCTGCAGTGCTCCGCCTTATTCCTCTCCCCAGCGAGGGAGAGGAATGCAGAACGCCCCATGCGCCGCGGCGCTGCTGCAGGCAAGTGGCTTGTGCGGCGCCCCTAATCCGACTCGCTGAAGGTGATCGAGGGATTGTCGCCACCCGTGCCCTTGCAGGTGCCCAGATTGAGATTGTTCGTTTCGTAAGTGAAAATCTGGTTGGTGCCGCAATTGGGCGTGGAGGTGGAGCCGTCGGTGAGCTGAAGGGTCACCGTGATCTTCGTGCCGGCGTTGAAATTGGCCTGGCTGCCCGGCGTTTCGCCCAGCGCATTGAACTCCGCGCCCTTCCACGCGCCCGCCAGATTGAGGAAGGAATCCGCGGCGCTGACGGCATAGGCCTTCTTCGCGGTGGTGACGGTGACCATGTCGTTCCCGCCGGAGGCTGCAGCGCCGCCAAGCTGGAGATCGGCCAGCGCGGCCAGCTTCTGATGCGGCACGCTGACCGCGGGACTGTCGATCCAGCAATTGAGCGCCGCCTGGTTCCAGCCCGAGGGGCAATAGGCGGCATAATTGATCAGCCAATATTCGATGAACCCGCTGGACGCGCCCTTCTTGCCGCCCGATTGCGCGAAGACGAATTGCTGCCACACCTCGCAATCCGCCGGATCGGGCGAGCTCTTGCAGGCGGGCGAGCTGAAATAGGGCGTGTTGAGCTGCAGCGAATACTGGTTGGAGACATTGGCGCTTTTCTCGGAGGTGAGACCGGCGATCGACGGGAAGCTTCCCACCGCCGCGGTGATCGGGCTCGAGACCTCTGCCGAATAATCATCGCCAAACCCGGCCGGGTCGCGCGCGGGCGCGAAGGGATGGCCCGGAGACGTGACGCAGGCAACCTGTTTCCAGACGAGGCCGGGATAATCGGCCGTGAAGCAGCCCTGACCCGGAACGGGCGTGTGCACGATCGCGGCGCGCCAGGCCTTGAGCGCCGGCGCGGCGAACGCCGGCGACAGGGAGAGCAGCGCGAGCAGGCCCGAAGCGAGACACGCCGCGGTGGGCGCGCGGGAGAGCGTGGTGGTGTGGAACGACATGGTGGTGTTTCCCTTCCGCGGGGCGCGTGGTTCAGTTGGACTGGCTGAAGGTGATCGACGGTTTCTTGCCGCCGGACGCCTTGCACTGGTTCAGGCCCAGATTGTTCGATTCCAGGGTGAAGCCGTCGGTGATGCAGATGGGCGCAATGGTCGAGCCATCCTGAAGCTGGACTTTCACCTTCATCTTCGTGCCGGGATTGAACACGGCCTCGCTGCCGCCGCCATCGCCAAACACATTGTATTCGGCCGTGTTCCAGTTGCCGGCCGTATCGATCATCGAATCCGGCAGCGTCGCGGCATAGGCGCCTGTCGCCGTCGTCACCTTCACGGTGTCGTCGCCTCCGGACACGGTGGTGCCCGTCACCTGGATGTCCTGCAGCTGGGCCAGCGTCTGGTTGGGAACGTCGGCCCCATCGCTGTTGGCATAACAATCCGGCGGGAAGGGCGAGAAGCCCGCGGGGCAGGATGCGCCATAGTTGATCAGCCAGACCTCGATGAACGCCGAGCCATCGGACGGCGATTCGTT
This sequence comes from Rhizomicrobium sp., assembly GCA_036490345.1. Taxonomy (GTDB): domain Bacteria; phylum Pseudomonadota; class Alphaproteobacteria; order Micropepsales; family Micropepsaceae; genus Rhizomicrobium. Next base: position 5,253 of record DASXEA010000088.1, read on the forward strand.
GACATAGGCATACTGGATCCAGGCGCGGCATTGCGACGGGTTCGACGCGCCGTTGCAGACAGGCGCCTGATAGTAGGACGAGTTGAGCTGCAGCGAATAGGCATCGGATTCGCCTTCGTCGGTTTCCGATTTCAGCCCCTTGATCGAGGGAAAACTGCCCGTGGCCGTGGTGATCGGCGTGCCGGTTTCGGCCGAATAATCATTGCCATTGCCGACGACAAAGCCGCTGGGTCCGCGAGCGGGCATCAGCGGGCGGGCGGGCGCCTTCACGCAGGCGACCTGCTTCCACTGCGTGGAGGGGTAAGCGGCCGTGAAACAGCCCTTGCCCGGCACCGCGGCGGCGATGATCGCCTCGCGCCAGGCGGCATGTCGGGCGTTGACGGTTTTCGCGGTGCCCGCGGCGCTCACCGCCGAAAGGCCCACGAGACCGGAGAGGCCGGCGGCAAGCAACCCCAGCCCGGTTTTTCGCAACAGGCCGGCGCATCGGATCTGCTTCACCATCTCTACCCCTCAAATTTCACGGCACCGCGATGGACCCCCGACACGGCACCGAAGTCAAGAGACGCGATGGAGGGGCACTGTTACAGTTTGAACTAGGGGCAATCGCCCCACCAGCCACACGCAATCACAATGAGGGCAGCGGGACCTAGAATCAGCAGAAGAAACATGGCGATAGCGACTGCGGCAATGATATTGCCTAGCCGTTGAGTTGCATTCGCCATTGGGTTTAATCCAGAGCGTTTCTATGGGACACTAGTCCCATGCCTAAGGGACCCCAAGGCCAGAAGCGCCCCGCCGATGTCATCGGCAACGCCGTCCACGTCATGCGGATAGCAACGTAAGTTCGGGGTTCTCTAATCGCTTCTTCCGAGTCAACTCCATTCTTTCGTCCATCACTACCGGGGCCATGGTTCTCTTCGTGATCGGATCGCAGCCCGTCACATCATGGCGTTCGCTTGGACAGCCGGCGGATCAATGTCAGAGACGTCGTGACGGCGGAGTGTTGCTCCTGGCCGACAACCCCGAACGCGAACTCGCCGTTGCCACCGTCCCGGCAGGGACAGCTCGTTTCGCACGTGGCTCATTTGCCTGTGCGAGAACTTCCTGCTCCTAAGCCCCCTTTTTTCTTTGTTTCATGTGGCAGCCTTCGGCGTGCCGAAGTCGGTGCCATCGATCCACATGCGATGCAGGACGACCGCCATCTTGCGGGCCAGTGCGACACGGGCTTTCTTGAAGCCGGCACGCTTGGCCAATTTGGTTGCCCAACTCCTCAGCGGGCTGGAGCTGCGTGATCGTGTGAGCATGACGTTGGCAGCCTCGTAGAGATAGCTGCGCATCAAGGCGTCTCCGCAGCGCGAGATTCGTCCCATCCGGTCGACTTCGCCCGAGGAATAGCGGCGCGGTGTCAGTCCAAGATAGGCGCCGACGCTCGCGGAGCGACGGAACCGGGCGGGATCGTCGATCGCTGCCGAGAACGCCAGTGACGTCAACGGCCCGACGCCGGGCATTGTCATGAGACGCCGGCAAACGGCGCTGTCCTGCGCGCGCTTGTGAGCTTCATTCGAAAGAACAACAATCTGCAAACGCAACGCCGACCAGGCAGCCAGCAAGGGATGGATGACGCCTTTCAGGACTGCACTGCGGGCCGTCAGCGAATGGATACTTTGTTCAAAAGCCTTGCCTTTCGTCACCCGTGTCCGCAATCCAATGTTTTTCAACAGTCCCCGGATCTGGTTCTCCAGCTCGCAGCGTTGGCGCACGAGAAGCGCGCGGCTGGCCAGCAAGGCTGCGTCTCCATGCGCCGTCAGCTGCTTGACCTGTACCTCCCGGTACCAGCCCATGCGCATCAGCTGCGCCAAACCGGCGGCGTCATTGCGATCGGTCTTGTTCAACCGCATCGACAGCGCGGCTTGCGCATGCCGCGCATCGATGCAGATCACAGGAACACCGGCCGCACGCAACTCGTGCCACAGCCAGGTGGACGTCGGCCCCGTCTCAAGCCCGACCTTCACCGCATTCCGCGCACGACGGTGCAACAACCGCACTATCGCCGCCGGCTCCGAATCGACCGTTCCTTCCCAAAGCGTCAGACCTGCTTCGTCCATGATGCAAACCGAAGTCTCTTCCATCGAAACGTCCAAACCAACATACTCACCCATGGTCGCTCTCCTCTTCCTGATCGTTGGACCGTCGCAAACGAATCCAAAGTCTAGAATGGAGAGCGGCCAACCGCGATTACCTCATGTCAGAGTGGGAACTGGCGCGGGCATCGTGTAGCGTCGCAGCGGATTTGGGGGTGGCATGGCGCGGCTCGGACGGTATTTCATTGAAGGCCAGGCCTTGCATGTGATCCAGCGGGGCAACGACCGCAAAGCGATCTTCTTCAGCAACGACGACCCTGTGCGTTACCGCGACTGGCTGGCGGAGGCCACCAGCGAGAACGGGCTCAAGGTCCATGCCACTGTGCTCATGACGAACCACGGGCATCTCCTATGACAGAGATATCACTCCAACCCCGATCTTCCCAGCCGCAAGAGCGCATCGAGGGCGACGCTTTCGGTAGGGACAGTGGAAGCTGGCTCGCCACTCATTCAAGTGGCCCAGCCGGTACTAAATGCTTGAGACACGGATCAAAGATTACACTGATGCTAGGAAAATGTCCTTTCGGTTTGCGGTCGAATGTTAGAAGCAAAAGCTGCCTCTTACCGCCATATGCGGAGCGATATGGGCTAACAACCGGCGTCTTCAAATCGTACACGTCAAAGTGCGGTCCGGCAGCCTTTTTGACAGCAGGCACCACAATTTCGTCTCTAACCTCATCCGTATCAACGAACCTGCACTGGCTCATGGATTCCGCCTTCACGCTCAAAGCTGGGATCATCAGACTTGCTGCCAATGCTAACACTGGTAGGCGATTCTCCACGAAGCCTATCGCGTCAGCGATCACGGATATCCTCCCGTTGCCATGTGCTGAAGCGAGTAGGCCCTCGCATTGTATTCGTTCCCAGCTTGGGGATCGCCAGCCGCGTCTTCAACTGCATGATAGGTTTCGGGGTGTAAGTTCGGGGTGAGTAAGTTCGGGGTCAGAGTGGGAACTGGGGCGGGCATCGTGTGGCGTCGCGACGGATTTGGGGGTGGCATGGCGCGGCCCGGGCGGTATTTCATTGAAGGCCAGGCCTTGCATGTGATCCAGCGGGGCAACGACCGCAAAGCGATTTTGGGCTTCGCGTTCTCGCCAACACAATTCAAGGCGTCACAATGAACCCGTCGAAGCCGTTGCCGTCGGAGCATTCGCCGGCCACGACGCCGGCAGTGTTGATGGCGACGGGATAGGTCAGGTCCTTGCCCGGGACGTCGATGGTGGTGATCTGCCCACCTTTCGGCCGCAAAAATGCGTGCTCCTCCTGGCCGCCGCTGACATAGTAGCTGCCGACGGCGGTGCCCGCGTCGTCGACGGCGGTTGACTCCGTTGCCCACGCCTTCGGCGCATCGAACGTCACGATCGTGCCGTCGGGCGTGCGCACGAAGCCGCTCTGGTCGCTGCCGTGATTGTAGAACCCGGTTGCGGCACCGTGCGCGGCGATCCCGGCCGGATAGGTCGCGCCCGCCCCGCCGACATCGTAGGTCGTGAACGTCCCGTCCGGCGCGCGCAGGAAGCCTTCCGCCGTGCCGTCGGCCAGCTGGTACCATCCGCCGATCTCGCCCCGGCCGTTGATGGCGCTGACATAGGTGCTCGCCGCCCCGGTCACATTGAATGTCGTAATGGTGCCGTCGGGCGCGCGGATGAAGCCGTAGACGACGTTGGGTGCGTAGACGTATTGCCCCGCGACCGTGCCGGCGTCGTCGATGCCGAACGGTTCGGTGTACAGCGCGGCGGGCACATCGAAACGCGTGATCCGGCCGTTTCGCTCGCGAACGAACCCGTGTCCGGTCTTTCGGCCCATGTAGTAGCCGGCGATGACGCCGCGCCGGTTGATGCCCATCGGGTAGGTGGCGTGGGCGCCGCGTACGGCGAAGGTGGTGAACGTGCCGTCCGGCGCGCGCACGAAACCTTGCCGGCGGGGGTCCGCGAACATGCCCGTAATGGTGCCGCTGTCGCTGATGGCGGCCGGCTCGGTGTACGTCGCGCCCGGCACGTCGAACGTGATCGTGGTTGAGGCCTCGGCGGGCTCGCCTTGCGCCACGATCACCATCGCGGCCGCCAGGAGCGGCGCACTCTTCCGCCAAAGGAGGCCAGGCGAGAGAACGTTCGATGCGGGGCTGGTCTTCATGGCAGCGCGGCCGAAGAGAGTGTGCCTTGAGATTAGCACAGCCGGTGGGCGGATTGACAGGCGCGGCCGGGCGGCCTACAAACTACTACGGTTTACAGGAAACCCATATGGTGATCCGCCTGTTTTTCCCTGTTCCAGGGGGAGCGCCTGTCAAGAGATCGCCCGCGTTTCCGCAGGCTTTGTGCAGAACAGGCCGGAGCGGAAAAACACCCCTGTAAATCGCCCTGTTATCCGCCTGTTGCAGGCGGGATCAGGCGAAACGTGGTGGTGCAGGCAGTCAGGTACGAACAGTTCTCCGGGCGCTATTCCCTGCTGACAGGGAAAAATACAGGGAAATCGCGAAATAAGGGCCGAAAACAGTCGGCAATTGAGCGCATTATGCAGTGTTCTCTGGCTTAAATCGCATTTACGGCGTGAAAAATAACAGGGAATTATTCGTGCGATAACAGGGAAAGAATACAAATTAACAGGGAAAACACCTCTGGCCGTACATGCCCTGTCCCACGACGAATATTATTCGCGGCTTGACCTCAGGCAGCCGCCGCACGAGTTCTCAATGCGGGATTTCGAACACATTTCCAGGGCTGCCTTGCCAGCCGTAAGTTGTGCCAAAGAGATTGAGGTAGCCGGACCCGTCCATGGTGAGCCCGCCAGAGGGTCCTGCGCCGTCGATGCAATTCGGGTCGCCAAATTCACAGAGAACAGTCTCGGACCATTGGTTCTGGGTATACGATAGCGAGAAGACCTTGCCGTATCCGAAGGTAAAGAGGTCAGGCCGGTCGCTCGCTGTACCGTAAAGAGTGCCAGAGGTGTCGACAATCACGCCCCCATAAGGGAAGGCGCCGTCGCCGCAGTAAATCAATGAGCAAAAGTTATGAACGATGCTGAATTTTTTCTGGACAGAATACTCGAAAGCCACGCCGCAACCGTTGAAATAAAAGCCGGTGCTGGCACAAAGGGATTCACCATTTCCGACGCCGCCCAGAACGGTTGTACCAAAGATGTTGCCAGAATGGTCCTTCGTCAACGGTCCGGCGGGGACTGCGCCGTCGGTGCAATTGAGCAGTTTGCAGAAACCGTGAAGGATGGTGACCTGGAACGTGCCCCCGTCGACCTCGTAAAGCGTGCCAGCATCATCCACGTTGCTGTTGCCAGAGGTCAATCCGTACATCTTTCCCGATGAATCGATGTAAAGCGGATTGTCGAACGCCGCCGGACTGCTTGTCTTGAAGCTGTGAATGATTTTGTAGGTGAAACCGGAACCATTGGGCGTGAGCTCGAAGATCGTACCCTTACCGTATTTGCCGCCTTGGGTCGTGACGCCCAAGAGCGGAGACACCTGATTCCACGGAGCACCGGTATGCTGACCGACGTAGCTTAGTCCTGAGTAGACCGCTCCGTCGTTCTTGAAAGTATGAATGACGCTAAGTGTCCAGCCGTTCGCGCCACGCGTCAATTTGTACACCACGCCCAAGGGGGCGGTTGTCGTTCCACCGGTGGATGTGGTGCCATAGAGGTTGCCCGCGGAATCGATAATCAGTTCGCTGGTGGGAAGGGCTCCATCCGAACAATTCTTGGACGCGCAGAAATTGTGAATGTCGTAATACGTCCACTTGGTTCTGTCGCCGTTTGGCACAAGCCTGAAACGCCACGCCGCCGTTGTGTTTGCCACCGTATTCTGCTGTTCCGTAGAAAATGAAATCCTGGTCGACCATCAGACCAGAGGCCGGGTTCATTCCGTCGCTGCAACTGCTTCGCGAGCAAAAATCGTAAATCGTCTTCTCATTGCTCGCCGCGAAACTATGGCTCGGGAACGACAGAGAAAGCAGCGCGGCCCCGAGAACGGCGAGAACCAGTCGAAAGACAAAATTCCTGAAACAAGATGGATTGGTCATGGTGCCCCCCCGGAATCAGAATTGCGGTAAGACTTGGTGCGACGCGTGCGATTGGATATTAGCCGACATTCCCCGGACAACTCCGAGTTAGAGCGGACAATACCGCTTTACTGAGGCTCGTTGAAGCCGGCGACGCCGCTTACGCTGGCGGGTGTACAGCCGCGGGGTAAATCGTGCCCAGCAGGCTGTTTTGGCTCAGCTTTCTTGGCAACCCGCCCAGACCAGTCAACCAAATAATTCCATAAGCTATAGCGGTATAGGCAAGCGGGATGCCCAGCGCGATCCATTTGGCTATCGCCGCTTAAATATATATCCCGAAACTAGTCCATTTGCATCTATGCGGCCTTCGCCGGAGCTTCCTATCGTTGGACGGAGACTAGGAGAGACCACCATGTTTTCTCGTATCGTGCCCGTGCTTGCCGTTTCGTTCGCAGCCAGTGCGCTGATCCAGCCGACCTCTGCGCAGACCTACACTTTCAAGAAGATAGACATCGTCCAGTCCGACGAGACGGTCCTGCGAGACATCGCAAAGTTCAACATCCTGGGCTGGGATTTACCGGCTACCGGCATCCCCACTTGCTACATGATCAACGGCACATCGAAGACCGTCATCGCCGATCCTCTGGGCGAGGTGACCTACTGCTACGGCGTCAACAATGCCGGCACGATCGTCGGCTATTACGAACATGGCGACAACATCGCAGTTGGCTTCACCTATTCGCTGGGCGTCTTTTCCGATTTCTCGCTGCCCAACGGCGCGCCGTCACCCATCCCGCTCGGCATCAGCGATAATGGCGCCATTTGCGGACACTACTACGACATCAATGCCAATCCGGTCGGCTTCGTGCTCAGGAGCGGCGTAGTACACATGATCAAGGTCCCGGGTGCACTGAACATCTTTCCTATCGACATCAACAACAGGAACGACGTCACACTCCAGGTGATCGACGGCGCGGGCAATCCACACGCTTATCTCAGGCACGGAACAATGACGGAACTCATCTATCCCGGCGCGTCGCTCACCATTGCCGACAAATTGAACAACCAGGGACAGATTGCCGGCACTTATATCGATCAGTCGGCGGTGCGCCACGGCTTCGTTTACGACTCGGCGACGGCCACCTATTACACGATCGACGATCCGGGGAAGTCCGAGACCTCGCTGAACGCAATCAACGACCAGCAAACGCTCGTCGGCGATTTCCGCAGCAACCCCGGCGCCTCACGCGAGGGTTTGAAGACGGTCGGTTCGTTGCCCTAGCGGCACCAGCACCCTTTTTGTCTGCCGCGAGGAGGCCGTCAAAGCTCGCCTTGATTTTGGGGGCACGATGCTCACCGGAGAGCTGGACTGGATCGGCTTGAAAATGAAAGCCGTTCTTCTATGACCCTGATGTTCTCCTCGCGCCAGGGCGGCGGCAAATATCGGATTTAACTTCGACGCTTGTTGGTCAGGCTCGCCAAGACCCGCGTTGGGCATCCGCTGCGGATCGTGATACATCTAAACAGCATCCGGCATGGGGAGCTGCACATGAATTTGTTGATGAGGAACGTTAATGTATTGATGAGGCATGTTGGTGTGTTCTGCATTTTGCTTGCAGGAGTCACTATCATTGCTTTTGCTAGACCGCGATCCGCACCATCGGAAGGCGTTTTCATTTGGCTGCCGATTCTCTTTATCGCTTATCTCGGTGCCTACTATCTCTATTTCGGTTGGAAGCGTTCCCAGGAGAGAAATCGATGAACAGGCGCATGGCAATCGTTAGCGGGTGCGCGTTGGTTCCCAATCGGACAATTCGAGAGCGAACATCGCTGATATTACACGCCGCCATCTCATGGCGACGGGGGAGAAAAAAGCGAAAACCTGATGGATGCTCTACGTACAGCGCAGCTAGATATGCATTCAAACTCTGAACTCGGGCTTGAAAGCGTGCCCTTCTACGAAGGCCAACTCCGCGATCTTGAGCAAGTCGCCGAGCGAGCCAGGCAAATGGGCAATGCTCGCGCCCTCGCCGAAGCGGAACTTAGCCAAGGACGGGTCAAAGAGAAGTTAGGAGATTTCCTTGAGGCCATAGCATTGGCAAGGACGGCTCACGCTCGATTTCACAATGCCGGAGATGCAAGCGGCGTCGCGCTTTGCTGTCACACGACGGCTGTTTGGGCCTTTCATCACGGCGATGACGTCAAATCTCTACAGGATTTCCGTACGGCCGTGCAAATCAGAGGAACCGCCGGAGAATTCCTTCTGGAAGCCCAGTCGTGGCACAATTTGGGGTATGTGCAATGCCGCACAGGAAGACCCGATGACGCCTTTCGCTCCTATCATGAGGCGCAGCGTATTCTCGAGCGACTGCGCTTAGGGCGTTTGGCGTCTTTGAGCGCCAGCGCAGACCGCGCGCTTGGCTTCGTGTTTTCGCATCTCGCGTTTGCGAATGCGAAATACAGGAGCCGCGACGACGCTATGACAGCAACCATGGCTTACTTCGAGCACACGGCCCGCACAAAAGTGCACAAGGAACCCATTCTCGCTTATCTCGCGCCACCCATCGCGCTCGCTTTCGACAAGAAAGAGCTGGACGCCGACCTGGCGTCGCGCATCGGAAAGCATGGAGGTTTGGAGATGGCGCCGGACCTGTGGTTTCGATACGCGCTGGAAGAGAGCAGCCGCGCGCTCCTCGCACACGAGGCCGGCAGCGGGCGGCGGCCGTACCTTGGTGCGAGATTGCTGGCATTGGCGGAAAGCGGCTTATGGTTCCTGAACGAGGGACAGGAGCAATTGGGCCAAATGCTCATCGCCGAAGCAGTCGCGCTCGCAAGCGCGCGCGGGTGGATTGGAGAAGTCGGTCGATTCTCAAGTATGCGTTGCGCCGACGCCAACGCAGCGCGTTTGAAAGCGCAAGCATGAACAAGATCAGGGTGTCGGGCACCGGTATCTCGCCGTCGCGCGCGCCGCGAGCATGGGCGATACGCGAAGAGCTGCTGTTAAACGGATATGCGCTGGTTCCACGCGCGCTGGACTCCGGATTGGCCGAACAACTGCGCCGTGACATCAAATTGCATGCCGTCGCAAAATCGTCCGCAAGTCGCGATCGTACCTTGCTGGACGGGTACCCCCGGCTCGAGAGCATCCGCCTCGTGGTGGAAAACGAGCAAATTCGCGACCTCGCTCTGGCTGTATGCGGCGAAGACGCCCGCTTGCACGCTGCCAAAGGTGCTGTTCGCGCCGCCGGAGAAGGCGAGCTCTCCTTGCACACCGATACCGCCGCCGTTACGTCTTCCCCCTTTGTGCGCTCGGCTCAGTTCTTCACAGTTCACATCATCTGCGAGCCGTTTGAGCCCGAGCACGGCGCCACGTTTTTCGTTCCGTATAGCCACCGTCTTCTGCGAAATCCGACCTCAACCGAAGCTGATAGCGCAGATCGCGTGTGTTTAAGCGCGGAGCCCGGCGATTTACTTTGCTGGCTTGGGGAAACGTGGCACGGTCGATACTCGCGCACGACTCCGGGTGAGCGCGTATCGCTCTTCCTAATGTTCACCGCAGCGGATATCGATTCTGATTAGGCGCCCGCTCGCTAATTTGGGCGCAATCTCCGCCGGTTCGGTACTAGCCCGCGGTGCCGGAGAGGATTTCGGAGATGGAATTCATGACGTCCTGGGGCGAGCCCTCGATCACCCAAGCCGGCTCCTGGCAGATGCGAAACGCCTGGGCAATCGTGGCGACCGAGGACGCGGCGTCCCACGGCACATGCACAAGTTCGGTTCGATCGCCTACCACGCGCCACAGAGATGCCTGACTCGCGGCGCACTCGAACGCCTGAACCTCTGCGCCCTTCCGCGGCAAGCGCCGGCGCCCCTGCGGAACGAGGCCGACGCGGGGAAAGACCACGAGATCGATCTTGCGTGCTTCGGAAAGCAGAGGCAGCCCCATCACCCAGTTCGATCCCCTTCGTTCGGTAGTGGTCTTGCGCATGTCGAACCCAAATTTGGCTACCGCGCCCGTTCCAATGATCAAGCTGGATTCGCCGAGCCGCACCAACCCTTCGCTGACGAATGTAATCTCGCTGGAGAACACCGAGCAGCCGGCCTGAAGAGCGGCGACCGCCAGCGAGGTCTTTCCCGCTCCCGAAGGACCGGCGACGAGCACGCCGGCTCCGTTAAGATCGAAAAACGCCGCATGAAGGGCCACGATGGACTGGGGCACGAGCGCAGTTTGCAATACCGCGAGAACGACGTTGTACGTGTCGGCCACGATCTGATCCATATCGGCGATGTAGCGTTGCGTCGAGGCAGAACCTGAGAACGCGATGTCAAAATTGGCTCCCGCGGATACGGTTTCGACATGGATAGAGCCTGTAACCGTGCCGCTCTGCGAGCTTGGCCTGACAATCATGTTGATGGCCGGCGCGATAGCGGCAGTGGAGAAACCGGTCACGATCCGATCTCGGATAAGAGGGTCTGAGCACATAACCCGTATCGCCGTATCGAGTGGCGGAAAGGCAATCTCGCAGTCGTGTGTCATCTCGTCGTCCCGATGCTCAAGCGTAGGGGGTTGGCACCACGGGTTTCGAATCACCTGGTACGCACGGTGACATCAAGAAAGGATAACGTTCGTCCGGATGCGGCAGTAGCAGAGACGGCAGAATCACACGTAACACCCGCAAGGAATCCTGTCGCGTGCAGGGCGACGTAATGTCCAGCATCGCCCCGGCGTGTCCATGCCGGTCAAGAACCGCCACAAGGCGCTTTGCTTCCTCTGCCGGCAGCGAGACAGCCGCGCCCCCTTCTAGAGTCGGCGATAGCGGCACTGCCCCGGCGCCTGAGAACAGGAGGTTCGCGAAAGCAGCAGGCCGCGTGGCCCACCATAGAGCGCGCTCGCGGGAGTTACGCGGAATATCCGGCACGTCCGACCCACGCTGCATCAGCTGCCATGCAAAGTGGAATATCTGAATTGCTTCGAGTGTGGCGGCGATCATCGCATCCGCGGCGCGCACCCCGCAGCCGCTTCCAACTGCGATCGATGGGCGCCCGGGCCGGGAAGAGGTAAGCGCGGCGATCGCGACGGGAATTTCGAACGAGACAGGCAACAGGCCCACTTCAAGTCCGACGCTCGCCGCATCCAGGAGCCCGCCGATGCGACGCAGCGAGGATAGGTCATCGATGCAGATTCGCGCAGCTACGCTTCCGCGCCGATGTGCCGCGGAGATCTCATGGCGCTCGATGCACTCAAGGAGTGCGCGCAGAAATGCCTCGTCGCGCGATGGGTAAGCAGCGGTCCCCGTCGAACTAGCGGGCCGCAGCAGTGTCGCGTCAGCACTTGCCCCGCGGAAGAAAACGAGGTCGACCGGAACCAGTACTTGTTCGGCCGGTGTTTCCAATCGCGCGGCGGCAATCCAAGACGTAGGCGTTCGGCTTGTCCAGCGATAACGTGCGAGCATCCTATCTGCGAGTTGCTCGGGAGAGAACCGCACCGCACGGCTCAGCGGGAGGGCCAGGTCGCCCAACTCGTCCGCAGTGTGAACTGCAGTTCGATGGTCGCACCGCTCAAGAGCGCTCCGTTCCACCGCCTCGCTCATAGCCCGTTGTTTCGCCGCAGCTGCGTCGATGTCCCAGGCAACGCCGATCACACGCTCGCCGCGTATAACGCCGGCCCCCACAAACTCCGCCGCGAGCGGGCTTCGGTACATCACATACCGGCAGCCCGTGAGTGCAGCAGCCGCTAAGGTCACTCCTCGCTGTGCTCCGAAAGCTTGTGTCCGATGGTGAGCGTGTAAACGGGACATTCGCGATGCTCCAAGCGCAGAAGCGCAGCGAGTTTGCGGTCGTTCGTGGCAGGCGTGATGAGGCAGCCCAGCCCCAAGGCTTCAGCGGCAATGATAAGATGTTGACTCAGTCGTCCCAAGTCCACATAGAGCTCGCGCAGCGCGCGCTCATAGGGATAGGCACGCTGGCGCTGTTGCATGTCGACCACCAACACGAGCGTCAACGATGCCGTTCTCGCAGCGGACATGCCGCACATAATTGCCGACATCTCTTCTCGGAACTCTCCGGCGACGCCAAGGTGCGCGCGCCGTCTCCGCTCGTCGATGGTCCAAACCCCCGGAGAAAGCCCATCCACATCGTAAGCCACCAGCCGGAAGCTGACGCCCGCACCGAGGTAGATGCCGGGGAGCTCCACGATGCCGGCCAAATCGGCGCTGGCAAGCGGTCGCCGATCGAAGACCCGAACCGTGCGTCGCCCGACCAGCAGCGCGCCGACGCTTGGTACAAGCCGGTCGCGGGTTGGGTGCGGGAGTTCCTGCCACCTCGCGTGGGCCGCCGCACTTCCGGGCCGGGGATAACTTCGGCTGGGCAATTCGGACCAGAGGAAGTATTCGAGGCTCGGACGCCACCCTTTGCTGATCCAGTCGGACACGACGTCTTGCTCTTGCCTAGGGGCGGTTTCGGGTGACATTTTCAGGATCGAATTCATCGCGGAATGAGGATCGATGTGCTGTTTCAGGCCGCGTTGGGCATCCTCAAACACGACATCCCCATATGCATCGAAGCGCACCATGGCGAGGCGATTGTCGCCTTCGTCCGAAGGCTGCAACCAGGCATTCGCAGGACTGGACTGCCGTAACATCGTCGCGGCAATCGGACATTCGACCAGCGGGTTCAGGGCGAGCGCGGCAGCCAAAGCTGGAGCGTCGATGTGCGTGACAGGCGCCGCGTCGAGGCACCGCGATGTGGCCAAGAATTCGCATGTCCCCATCAGATGTCCGACGTCCATGTGCACGGTCCGGAACGTTCGTGGTTCCCGGTAGCGATAGCGGTTTCGCGCGAATAGGCATGTGTACAGAAGAAGGACGCGCGGGCCGGCGCTCACTTGGCCTGGGAGCGGTGCGATCAGCTCGAAAGGCGGAGCCGCGCCGCCGATCCGTTCGAGTCTATGTTCATGCGCCGCAACGTGCCACCATCCGTCATTGAGGCCATCGAGGCCCGTCACCCATAGATATATTTCGGTGGGATGGCGGCTTCCCCCGGAAGGGCTGGTTTTCAACAAGACCGGCTCCGCTCCCGACCAAGGGAGCCGCTTTTCCCGCACGGGGCAGGCCAGCAGAGACAATATCTGCAAGAGCTTGTCGGACGACAACGGCTGCGCGCTCCCGCAACGTCCAACGGCAGGTTCCGGCGCAAGATCGGCTGTGGGAGAAGGCAGCGCAAGCACTTCGATCGCCGCTCCGGCATAGCTCTTGCCGCGATCGGTATCGGGCTGCTCGGTGGCGTAGCCACGCATACGCCGGGCGTCTTCCTGACTGGTTCCGTCTTGTTCGTAGATCTCGAACTCGTAGCCAAAGGTTTGGAAGTGGTATTGTGCAGCCGCCTCCCACCCTGCGCTTGCCCATTCGGCAAGCACGTCACGGAGTTCCTGGTGGTCGGCCTGCTTGTCGTGGGTGAGGAATCCCCTCATCATGAGCATACTCACAGTCCGAACAATTCGGTCTGGTTCGTACTTGCTCAGAGTGGAAAAGAGTGTGTTCAAGGTGACTGCGGACGCAGCTCGCGCGAGCACAGCGGCCCTCAAGCTCTCAACATGATACCCGGTGCGCTCGCCGATCCTCATGATCAGCCAGCGATCTCCAACCCATTCGAGTCGGCTCAGCGGATGGGCGCGAACGGCTTGATCAAACGAAAGCTCTGGAGCGTCCTCAGGTACCTGCGCCGTCAGATCCAGCTACTCGGCTGTCGTATCGTTGGCGCACGCACCTTGGATCAGCGCGGTCTTGAAGAGATCAACTTCCTCGAATACCGGCACATTGGTGGCGCCCTCTGCAACATGCCCGTTTTCAGATTCAGCGGCGTGATCCTTCGCACAAACCTGCGTCATGGCTATCTCCACTCCAGCGGGCATCACAGCCCCTCGAGTGGCAGAATAGCAGGGCGCTAGCGGAGGAACCGACGGGCACCCTCACGACGAAAGCGCATCAATTGAGCTTCGGAGTACTTCCCTGGATGCCGCACATCGCCGACAATCCCGCGCGAGACCAAGATGCCGTCGTAAGGTGCCTGTTCCAGAAACTCGTGTGGGTACTGATCATCGCGGTGAATCAGTCGGCCCACACCGTTGCGATCCGCAACGAAGTCATATTCCGGATCGACGGTGTCGACACTGTCGGCGAAGACGAAGCGCATTACGCCACCTTCGCGAAGGCATGCATGTGATCAAGACGCGCCAGATAACCGGACAGTAGCTTGATGTCGCGCCCGATGTTCTGAATTTCGTTCCAATCCCGTTGCAATTCCTGCCATCTGCCACCAGTCCATCGGCAATGGGGCGCAATCCGCGTCAGCGCCTCTCTGGCATGCGAATCGAGGTCGGCGCCAGGTGCTGCGCGCGACATGATGCGATCCATCAGCAGGCTCATCGCTTCGATGCCCGCGGAATGCATCAGTCGACTTTCCGTTGGCGGCCGCCCCCATGCTTCCGGGAAGACGTTACGGACCGCACCCCAATACGCGACTAGCACCTTGTACATCGCGTCGACATCGGCCGGCTGATCCCCTGTCGCCTTGTACGGAGCGAGCGAACCGAGCGCGCTGTTGATGCTATTGCGGATTGCTTTGATCAAAGCTGAATCGGTTACGACTGCGGTTGGGGATTCATCGGATGGCCTACGGATGAAACATTGGAACGGGGAATCTGGTGAGGTGCGAAGTCTGTTCACGAGTTCGCTTGGCACTTTCCTAGAAGACAAGTCGCGCGGAAAGACGGCGTCGACCTCGGGGAGCAGTTCGTCGATCAGCCTCGGGTCGAGCGGCTTTGCCTTGTTCACCAGAATGAACTGTTCACGGTGAACAGACAGTTCCTCTGAAACAAAGGCCACGACTGGAACGGGAAAGCTCTGGTCGCGAGCTTGAGACAAAGCAAGTGAACGTTGCTGGCCATCGACAATCCAGGCGGTCTTCGGCCCATTCGTGGCAAGTGGAATTCGCAACGTACCGTGCTGATCCGCGAGCACGAAGGCCGACAGCATCATGTCATGGTGGCGGATGGCGGGTTTGTCTGGAACGGAAAGTCCTATCCCAGCCTGAGCAAGGTCGCCTACGCCATCACCGGCACCAAATGGAACGGCCCTCGCTTCTTCGGCTTGCGGGAGAAAGCAGCTACGACATGACAGGAGTCGCTTCGAAGAAGGCATTCCGCTGTGCGATCTACACCCGTGTCTCGACCGACGCCGGGCTGGAGCAGGACTTTAATTCGTTGGATGCCCAACGCGAGGCCTCGGAGGCCTATATAAAGAGTCAGTCGCACGAAGGATGGAAGCTCATCCGGACGGCCTATGACGACGGCGGATTCTCCGGGGGCTCGCTGGAGCGACCCGCCCTGCTGAAGCTATTGCAAGATGTGAAGTCGAGACTGGTTGACGTCATTGTCGTCTACAAAGTCGACCGGCTGACCCGCTCCTTGGCCGATTTTGCCAAACTGGTCGAGCTGTTCGACGCCCATGGCGTCTCATTCTTATCCGTCACGCAATCGTTCAACACCACCACCAGCATGGGACGGCTGACGCTCAACGTCCTGCTCTCCTTCGCCCAGTTCGAGCGCGAGGTCACCGGTGAGCGCATCCGAGACAAGGTTGCGGCTTCGAAGAAGAAGGGTATCTGGATGGGCGGAAGCGTTCCGCTCGGCTATCGCGTTCAGGATCGTAAGCTGCTGATCGTGCCCGAGGAGGCTGCCACGGTCAAAATGATTTTCGAGCGTTATTCCGCGTTGGGTTCGATGCTCAAGCTTCTCGGAGAACTCAGGTCTACGGGGATCACCACCAAACGGCGGTTACTGGCCACCGGCAGGACCACCGGCGGCGTGCCATTCACCCAAGGCCCCGTGGGTTACCTCCTTAGCAACCGCATCTATCTTGGCGAGATCGTGCATCAGGGGCAAAGCTATCCGGGCGAACATGAGCCCATCCTCGATCGAGCTCTGTTCGATGCAGTCCAGAATCTGCGCGCCCAGAACCTTGTCCAGCACCGTGTCAAGCTGGCGGCATCCAACGCTCTGCTGCTCGGCAGGTTCTTCGACGATGCGGGCAACGTCATGAGCCCGACCCACTCACGCAAGCGGGGCCTGCGCTATCGTTACTACATCAGTCGGGCGCTCATGGAAGGCAGAAAGTCGGAAGCGGGAACCGTTGCACGGGTTTCGGCCGAAGATGTCGAGACGGCGGTGGTCGAAGCGCTCGCGACGGCGAAAGACTCAAAGACCACGAAAGACACGGAGCTCAACGACGCACGAGTGATGATCCAGACGACGGTCGCGCACGTCATCATCGGGAAAGACCGGTTGACGATCGAGTTGACAGAGAGCGCAGCAGAGTCGGTCGGTCAGTCGTCACTGTCCGTTCCGTGGATGGCAAAGCCGGGCAGGCCGAAACGCGACCTCGTGCTGCCGATGAACAGTGACAACCCCGCGCCACGGCCGATGCACGCGGAGCGGCGAGCCAAGCATCTGCGTGCCATCGCTCTCGGCCGCAAGTGGCTGCAAGATCTGATCACCGGGAAAGTGAGCGATGCAGATGCCATCGCGGTACGCGGGGGACGCAGCTCGCGCTCCGTGAACATGATGATCTCGCTAGCGTTCGTGGCACCTGACATCATTGAGGCCGCCGCCGCTGGTCGTCTTCCGCGTGGCATCGGCGTCACGCGGCTCGTCGAGCTGCCCATTTGCTGGGCTAAGCAGAAAGAAGCCTTGGGCCTGCCAGCTCGGTTCTGAGACCACTCGGTTCGATGTGAAGCGTTACGGGATCCCTCTCGTCCGCGATTCCCGCGCAAAACGCCAGGTCGAACCGGTCTCTGACACGATCGAACCGAGTCTCACCCTCTTTGGCGCGTGTGAACCCGGAAACGGTTTGCAGCGGGCGGAGACAATCGCCCACGATGCTCAGCCGACACAGGCAGTACGGATGCGGAGACAGATGCCGAAGCCAATTTAGGGCCTGAAGCGGCGAATGTAGCGGGGCTTCGTACCTAGGGGGAAACCCGCCCCGATCGAATGGACTGGGTGGTGGGCGCGACAGGGATCGAACCTGTGACCCCTACGATGTCAACGTAGTGCTCTCCCGCTGAGCTACGCGCCCGTGTTCACGAAGGGGGCCACCGTATAGCCTCGCGCGTTGCTGGCTGGCAAGCTTCAGGCGGCGATCATCCGGTCGATCTCCTGCACGATCTCGCGCAGGTGAAACGGCTTCGACAGCACCTTGGCCCGCTTGGGCGCATTGGACGAGGGGTGCAGCGCCACGGCGGCAAAGCCCGTGATGAACATGATCTTGAGGGCCTGATCCATCTCGGCGGCGCGCTTGGCAAGCTCGATGCCGTCGAGCCCCGGCATGACGATGTCGGTGAGCAGCAGGTCGAACGGGCCTGTCCTGAGGCATTCATAGGCCTCGAGCCCGTCGCCGAAATCGGTAACCTCGTGGCCGGCCTTGACGAGGGCCGAAGCCAGAAACCGGCGCAACGATTCGTCGTCTTCGGCCAGAAGGATCTTCGCCATCGCCATCCCCGCTTCGCGCGTGAAGTATACCACGCCGGCGGCAAATGCGATCAGGGCATTGTGAAATGCCCGGGCCGCTCGCACCGGCTTTGGCCCCTTGCCCCGCCGCAACGGTTGGTGGTCCAATACCGGCTGCGGATGAAACCGTCGCCAGCCGTCGATCATGAAAGCCGCAAATCGCGAGCCCTACCCGGATCCCGTGCTTGATTCGCTCCATGCGGAACCGGTGCGCCTGATCAGGCCCGCGCGGCAGACCATCCCCTTCGTGTTCGCCGCACCCCATGCGGGACGGCTCTATCCGGAGGGCTTCCTCGAGGCGAGCAGGCTCGGGCCGGTGGCGCTCAGGCGTTCCGAAGACGCGTTCGTGGACGAATTGTTCAGCGTGGCCACCGCTCTGGGTGCACCCATGCTCATTGCGCGGTTTCCGCGCGCATTCATCGACGCCAACCGCGCAGTCTGCGAACTGGACTCCGCGATGTTCCGCGAACCGTTGCCGTTTCCGGTCGACAGGGCCAGTCCGCGCGTGCAGGCAGGGCTTGGGCTCATTCCCCGACTCGTCCGGGAAGGCGCCGAAATCTATCGCACCAAGCTGGCGGCGCACGATGCGATGGACCGGATCACTCGTCTCTATCGCCCCTATCATGCCGCCCTGGACGGACTCGCGCAGGAAACCAGGCGCCGCTTCGGCCGGACGTTCGTCGTGGATTGCCACTCCATGCCTTCGGCGGCGGCCGGTGCCGAAATCGTGTTGGGCGACCGCCTCGGCCTTTCCGCGGCGCCCGCCGTGACCCTGGCTGCGGAACGCGCCTTTGAAGCCCAGGGCTTTGCCGTCGCGCGCAATGCGCCCTATGCTGGAGGCTATACGACCCAATTGCATGGCTGCCCCGCAGAGGCCTCCAACGCGATCCAGATCGAGGTCAACAGAAGCCTCTATATGGTGGAAGACAGGATCGAGCGTGGGCCGCGGTTCTCCGAAATCCAGGGACGCATAGCCGCCGCGCTGGCCGCTTTCGTCGCCGAGGCAGATGCCCCTTGCGTGCCGTCCTCAATGCTCGCGGCGGAATGAAAAAAGGCCGCTCCCAGAGGGAGCGGCCAAGTTCAGGGAGGAAACGCCCAGGAAGGGCGGCGGCCTTGCGAAGGAACTCCGCGAGGACCGCGCTCCCAAAATATGGCAGGGCCAATGTTGCGCCGCAACAGAAAATTGGTGGCGCGAGGCATTGCGTATTCCCTTCAGGATTCATGGTTTCTGGTCCGGCGGGACGCGCTCCGCTGCCCAATTTATGTGCATCGCACCACGAAACCGTAAGGCAACCGGTGCCCCGCGCCTGAATTTGCGCTGATTCACGAAACGATTACGCCACCGCAACATCCCTGTCGTGATTGGCGGGCAGGCAGAAGCGATGACGCCGCTCCGTCGATTCGCGCCGTCCCATGGCCGCATCCCGGGAGCGCAAGGGGAACCTGGCCTATGGCTGAGATCGCATGGTCCGGAGAACGGGCCTTCAGGATGCCGGGATCAGCCTGGGCCCGCTTGCCGGCAAGGCGGGGACCAAACCGCTCCCGCGAACCGGTCCGCCATGTGCGCCGCCACCGGACGATCTTCATTTCCGACGTCCATCTCGGGACCTGGGGCTGCAAGGCCGATTTGCTGGCCGATTTTCTCACCAGAAACGGCTGCGACACGCTGTTTCTGGTCGGCGACATCGTCGACGGCTGGTGCCTGAAACGCCGCTGGTACTGGCCCGAGGCGCACAACCGGGTGGTCGAGGCCCTATTGCACAAGATCGATACCGGAACGCGGGTGATCTATGTGCCGGGCAACCACGACGAGGTTCTGCGCGACTATTGCGGTCGCACGGTCGCAGGCGTCGAAATCCTGCGCGAAGCCGAGCATGAAACGGCCGATGGAAAGCGGCTCCTGGTGCTGCATGGCGACCGCTTCGACGGCGTCATCGCGTATGCGAAATGGCTCGCGCATCTGGGCGATCGCGCCTATGGCGTCGCCCTGCATTTCAACGAGATCTGCCACAAATTCCGCCGCGCGCTGGGCCTGCCCTACTGGTCGCTGTCGGCCTATCTCAAGCACAAGGTCAAAAACGCCCTCGAATACATTTGCCGCTTCGAATGGGCGGTGGCGGCCGAAGTTCGCGCGCGCGGCTTCGACGGCGTGGTGTGCGGGCATATCCACCATGCCGCCATCAAGACCATCGACGGCATCCTTTATCTGAACGACGGCGATTGGGTTGAAAGCTGCACGGCCCTCGTCGAAGATATGCACGGGAATTTGGAGATTCTCTGCTGGGCAAGTCCTGCTGCCAGTCGCGAATGCGCGCAACCCGGCGTCGTTACCGAACCTGCGGCGCTTCCGGCCTGAGTCCGGTGCCATGACCGTCGATATCGCCCTTGATGCGGGGCCGCAGACGCTTGCGCCTTCGGCACAACGTCGCGGAAGGATCCTGATTTTCACCGATGCCTGGGCGCCGCAGGTCAACGGCGTCGTTCGCACACTGGAGACGCTCGGGCGCGATCTCGAAGCCGTCGGTTGCGAAGTGCAGTACGCAACGCCGCAGGGGCGGTTCACAATTCCCCTTCCGACCTATCCCGAGATTCGGCTCGCGCTGTTTCCGCGCCGAAATCTCGAGCGGCTGATCGACACGTTCCGACCAGACGCCATTCACATCGCCACGGAAGGCACCATCGGACTGAGCGCACGCGCGATCTGTCTGGCGCGCGGCATTCCGTTCACCACGTCGTTTCACACGCGCTTTCCCGAATATGTGAATGCGCGATTCCCGTTTGTCTCCAAGGAAGTCGTCTACCGCTTCCTGCGCTGGTTCCACGGTCCCGCCACCGCAATGATGGTCGCAACCCCTTCCCTGAAGCAGGAGCTCGAGAAGCACGGCTTCCACAATCTGCGCATCTGGGCCCGCGGCGTCGACGTGGCGCAATTTCGGCCGATCGCAGAGGCGACGCTCCCCTTCGCGCGGCCTATCTGGCTGTATGTCGGCCGTGTCGCGGTCGAAAAGAATGTCGAGGCTTTTCTGACGCTCGACCTGCCGGGCACCAAGGTGGTGATTGGAGACGGACCCAACCGGGCCGGGCTCGCACGCACCTACCCCGAAGTGCAGTTTCTCGGTCCCAAAACCGGTGAAGAACTCATTCGCCACTATGCCGCAAGCGATGTTTTCGTATTTCCGAGCCGCACCGACACGTTCGGCCTTGTGATCCTGGAAGCACTGGCCTGTGGTGTCCCGGTCGCCGCCTACCCCGTTCAGGGTCCCAAAGACGTCATCGGCGATGCAGCGGTGGCCGCGCTGGACGACGATCTGTTGCGCGCCTGCCAAAGCGCGCTGGCGATCCCGCGCGACGCTTGCCGTGCCTTCGCCCTGACCCGCTCCTGGCGCAGCTGCACCGAGCAATTTCTTTCGAATCTCCCGGTAAAAATCCCCCGGGAAGAGCTCCGGGCGGAAGCAACCGGCCAGACGCCTGATTTCCATCGCTGAGACATTCGGCTATTGGCTGACCGGCCCGCGGTCCAATCAGCAGGAGCCCTTGTTCCCTTGGCGAACGCAGCCATCCCCGCCGTGCCTTCTGCGCCAGGAAAGCCGTTCTCCCATCGCAGCCTGCGGCTTCATTCCTTCGAATGGTGTGTCCTCGCGGCCGTCATGCTCGGCTGGGCGATCATGGTTGTCTGCCGCGGCAAAGACGAATCGTGGGACTTCCGGAACTATCACTGGTACGTGCCTTACGCGTTCCTGAATGGACGGCTGGGCTTCGACGTCGCCGTGGCGCATCAGGCGACCTATTACAATCCGTTTCTCGACACACCCTTCTACCTTCTCGCGACACATCTGAAGGCCTGGCTCGCGCTCGCCATTCTGGGCGCCGTGCAGGGTGCCAATGTCGTTCCGATCTATTTTCTCTGCCGCTCCATGCTCATTGCCGAGCCGCGGCGGCTGTTGGCGGGAATTCTGGCGCTGCTTTCGATGACGGGCAGCCTCGCCTTCTATCTGGCCGGGTCGACCTACTACGACAATGTCATGAGCGTCTTCGTGCTGTCGGGGCTGGCACTGGTGCTCTGCCATCGCGAAACGCTGCAGCAGGGAAGCGTTGCGAAGGGCACCTGTCTGGCCGCCAGCGGCGCGTTCCTGATCGGCTGTGCCGTCGGGCTGAAACTTCCGGAGGCGCCCTTTGCACTCGGTTACATGGGCGTTTTGCTCGTGCTTCCCGGCGATTGGCGACGGCGCAGTTCACGCTTCGTCGGGGGCGGAATCGGCGGCATGTTGGGCTTCGCACTGTTCGCCGCCTATTGGATGGTGGCGATGGCGCGGCTCACCGGGAATCCGCTCTTTCCCTATTTCAACGAATTTTTCCATTCTCCGCTCGCGCTGGCGGCATCCTACCGCGATGTGCGCTTCATTCCGCACGGCCTGACCCACCAGCTTCTCTTTCCATTGCTCTTTTCGCTGGACTGGCGTGTCGCGGATGATTTGCCTTTCGTCGATATCCGGGTCGGAGTCGCTTATGTCGCCATGCTCGCCGCCTTTCCGCTGATGCTGGTTCGAGGACGCAAGCGCGAAGCGATTTTCGCACCGGATGCCGCACTTGCCCTTTTTGTCTTTGTGGCAATCGCCTATGTGGCGTGGCTCAAGATTTTTGCGATCTATCGCTACATCCTGCTTCTGGAGATGCTGGCTCCTCTTCTGATCGTGTCCGCGATCGATTTCTGGCCCGCGTCGAAATACACGCGCATGGTTGCCGGCGGGTGTGTCATGCTCGTCGTTCTGGCGACGACCAAAGGGCTCGTGCCGGGGCGCGCGCCGGTTCACGATCCCTATGTGCAGGCCACCATTCCGCCCATCGCCGATCCCAACCACTCGATGATCCTGATGACGGGTGAGGAACCGCTGGGTTATCTCGCGCCATCCCTGCCGGCCCAGATCCCGATCATCCGAATCGACGGCTGGATGATTCAACCGCAAGACGGCTCCGAGCTGACCGCGCGCACAAAAGACCGCGTCAAAGCCTTTACCGGCAACCTCTATCTCATCGCCAGCGCCGAAGAGATGCCCCGAGGCCGCAATGCCCTGACCGCTTACGGGCTTGCCATTGGCGCGGCCAAATGCCGAGATATCGTCGCCAATCTCGGCGGCCCCTATCGATTCTGTCCCGTGACCCGCATGCAGAGCGCCACGCCATGACCCAGGAACCGGCGCAAATCGCCGTCATCATCCCCTGTTACAACGAAGAAGCGGCCATCGGCAGCGTCGTCAGGGACTTTCGCACCGCTTTGCCGGGCGCAACGGTATACGTCTACGACAACGCCTCCAGCGACCATACCGCCCAGCGCGCGCGGGAGGCGGGAGCGATTGTGCGCCACGAAACACGCCGCGGAAAAGGCAATGTCGTGCGGCGCATGTTCGCCGACGTCGAAGCCGACGTTTACATTCTGGTCGATGGCGACGACACCTATGACGGGTCAGCGGCGCCCGCCCTTGTCGCGACATTGATCGAAGGCGGCTATGACATCGTCTCCGGCCGTCGCATCCAGGTTGCCGAGGCGGCCTATCGCGCAGGGCATGTGCTCGGAAACCGGATGCTGACCGGACTGACGGGGCTCATGTTTCATGTCAAACTTGCCGATTTGCTTACGGGCTACCGCGTGATGTCGCGCCGGTTCGTCAAGTCATTTCCCTTTACCGCGGAAGGCTTCGGCATCGAAACGGAACTCACCGTCCATGCGGTGCGGCTGCTGATGCCGATGATCGAAATCGACACGCGCTACAAGGAGCGACCGGTCGGTTCCGTCAGCAAGCTCAACACCTGGGGCGACGGCTTTCGAATCCTTTTCACCATCGTCAGCCTCGTGCGCGAAGAGCGGCCCTTCGTATTTTTCACCAGCATCTTTGCTGTCCTTGCGCTGATCTCGCTGATCGTCGGAACACCCGTCGTCCTCGACTACTTCCACACCGGCCTGGTGCCGCGACTGCCTTCCGCCGTTCTTTCGACCGGCATGATGCTTCTCGCCTTTCTCTCGCTGGCGAGTGGCCTCATCCTGGACACGGTCACGCGCGGTCGCTGGGAAGAGAAGCGGATGGCCTATCTCAGCATCCCAGGTCCGCAAGGCCTCAAGGCACCGTGAAACGGTTCTTGCGATTTGGCCTTGTCGGCACCGGCGGCTTTCTCGTCGATACCAGCGTGCTGTGGCTGATGATCCATGGCGCGGGCCTCGACAAATACAGTGGGCGGGCGATTTCCTTCGTGGCGGCCGTGACGTTCACCTGGTGGGGCAACCGCATGCTCACCTTCCGCGACCGGGCGGCGCGGCAAGGCCTGTTGCGTGAATGGATGACGTTCGTGGCGGCCAACAGTGTGGGTGCGATCGTCAATCTCGGTGTCTATACGCTGCTCGTGACGTTCGCTCCGGCGCCCGCCAACAACCCCTTTCTGGGAGTCGCCATAGGCGTGCTGGCGGGGCTGACCTTCAACTACACGCTGTCAAGCCGCGTGGTCTTTCGCGACACCGGTTCAGCGCAGCCGCGCCAGCTCTTCAACGATCAACGTCCCTGAGGGTGTGTCCATATCGATCCGGGTTGTTTCCGTCAGCCGCACGAGCATCATGTAGAAACCGCAGGTCAGCACGGCTTCGACAATTTCCTGCGCCGACAAGAAGCGACCCGCTTCCTTCATGGTCTCTTCGCTCGCCCGCACGTTCTGCACCACTTCCCGCGCGAGGCGCAGGACAACCGTCTCCGTCTGGTCGAAGCTTGGATCATCGAAGCGTCCGGCTTCGATCGCGGCGATCTGCTCCTTGCGACACCCGGCGGCCTCGGCAATGGGTGCGTGTTGCACCCACTCATACGAACCGCCCTCCAATTTCGAGACCAGCAACACGATCAATTCGCGCAGAGAGGGCTTCAGTTTCTGGCGCGACAAGATCGTGCCCGCCAGGCGCATTCCCGGTACGAACATCGTCGCCGCATTGGCCCACATCCGGAAGATGTTCAGCTTGCGCGGCAGTCGGGCAAAAGCATCCCTGACTTCCTGCGGAGCCGTATCGAGGTTGGCGTAAGGAACCAGAGGCATTCCATTCTCCACGAATTGGCAGGACAAGCATGTACGAGGAAACACTACCGGTGCAATGACGGCGTGACACTCAACGCATTGCCAGTGCATCCAGTTGCGGGTCTACCGTGACGGACTTGATGACGGCATAGATCGACTGGAACGGTGCAATATCCAGACGCTGCAGCGAGGCCCGGGTGATGCGCGAGACCAGCCTGATGCCACCTGATCGCAGCTGGACGTCAGCGTGGTCGCCGGAGAGCCGCACAGCCGTCACCTGTGTCGCGAGAATATTGTTGGCGCTGATTGCCATCGGGATTTCGCGCGCGAGCAACACGTCTTCGGCGCGCAGCCGCACGCGAAGGCGTGTTCCGGCGGCACGATAAAGGCGCGGAACGAGCAATGCGCCTCCGTCGAAGCCCAGTTCCGTGAGGCCATCGTCCCGGTGGCACACTACCATCGCCGGAAATACCGCGCCGAAAGCGGGCAAGAACGGGCCCAGTTCGATATCGGCAAGAACATCGAACACCGGACCCTGCCCCGCCACGCGACCATCGCGCAGCAGGATCACCGTATCGGCGAGTCGTGCCATTTCGTCGACTGCATGGGTGACATAAATCATCGGAAGCCGCGACGAATCACGCAACCGTTCCAGATAGGGAAGAATTTCGGCCTTGCGCGCCGCATCGAGTGCCGCAAGCGGTTCGTCGAGAAGGAGAAGATCTGGCGAAGCGAGCAGCGCCCGCCCCAGCGCGACCCGGCTTTTTTCCCCACCCGATAGGCGTGCGGGCCTGCGCGAGAGCAGACTCTCAAGTCCGAGCAATTCGACAATCGCGGCAAATTCGGATGATGCCGTGCGACCCGATCGCCGCAGGCCGAAGCGAAGATTGGTTTCGACACTCATATGCGGGAAGAGCCGGGCATCCTGAAACACGCAGCCCATGTGCCGGGCAGGCGCCGGCGTGAAAATATGGTTTGCGGTGTCGAGAACGACGTGTCCGTCGATCGCGATCCGGCCCCGTTGCGGATGCAAAAGACCGGCGATGGCGGCGACAATGGTGCTCTTCCCGGCGCCGGAGGGACCGAAAAGCGCCGTGACGCCACGTCGCTCGACACGAAACGCGGCGTCGAGCACGAACGACGCGAAACGATGGGTCAGCGAGACCTCGATCGTCATCGCTCGTATGCCGCGCGGAATCGCCGGCCCATCAATTCGGCCAGACTCACGCCGACGAGCGCGAGCGCGATGGAGATTCCGCAGAGACGCGCGGCTTCGACCTCGCCGCCGGGGGTTTGCAGAGCGCTGTAGATGGCGAGCGGGAGCGTGCGCGTTTCTCCAGGAATGTTGGACACAAACGTGATGATGGCGCCGAATTCGCCGAGACTTGCAGCGAATGCCGTGATCACGCCGGCCAGAATTCCAGGCAGCGCCAGCGGCAGCGTGATGTTCCAGAGCCGGTCGACGGCGCCGGCCCCGAGCGTCGCCGCTGCTTCTGCAAGGCCACGATCCTGGGATTCCAGCGCCAGACGCATGGCGCGCAGCTGCAGCGGAAAGGTGATGATCCCGGATGTCAGGGCGGCGCCGGTCCAACTGAAAGCAAAGCGAACGCCCAGCGTGTCGACGAGCCATTTGCCAACCGGTTCGTGCGTTCCGAGCAGAATGAGAAACAGGTAGCCCACGACTACCGGCGGCAACACCAGCGGCAGATAGCAAAGCGCCTCGGCCAGGCTACGGCCCGGGAAACGCACCCTGGAAAGCAGCAGAGCGACCGCCAGGGCGAAGGGCAGCGCGCAGCCGACACCCACCAGCGACACCCGCAGGCTCAACAAAAGCGCCTCGCTTTCCGCCGGCGAAAGCATCAGCGCAACGTGCCCCCCAAAGGTGATAATGCCACAACCAGATATCCCATCGGAAATCCCCGGGCCAGTTTTGGTCCCTGCTTAACAGCTTCGCATTCGGATGCTATGGCCTGCCCGTGGCTCCCCTTTTGCTCGTTCAGGACGTTCGCCTCACCTTTGGCAGCACACCGCTGCTCGAGGGCGCGGAGCTGTCGGTGGGCGAAGGAGAGCGCCTCTGCCTCGTCGGCCGCAATGGCTCCGGCAAATCGACCCTGCTCAAGGTTGCAGCGGGATTGATCGAGCCGGATTCCGGGCGCCGGTTCTTCCAGCCCGGCGCGACGATCCGATACCTGCCGCAGGAACCGGATTTCGCCGGATTCGCCACCACCGCGGATTATGCGCTTGCCGGCCTCGCGCCGGGCGACGATGCGGCAAGAGTGCCGAGGCTGTTGGGAGAGCTGGGACTGACCGGCAAGGAACGAACCGACCATATCTCCGGCGGGGAAGCGCGGCGCGCGGCACTGGCGCGCGTGCTTGCACCGGTGCCCGATGTGCTGCTGCTCGACGAACCCACCAATCATCTCGATCTTCCGGCGATCGAATGGCTTGAAAACGAACTCGCATCGATCCGCTCGGCGCTCGTCCTGATCAGCCATGACCGGCGTTTTCTGACTCGGCTCTCGAAGGTCACGCTCTGGCTGGACCGGGGCCGCACAAAGCGCCTGGAACAGGGATTTGGCGCCTTCGAGGCATGGCGCGACGTCAATCTCGAACAGGAGGAAACCGAGCGGCACAAACTCGATCGCAAGATCGCATCGGAACTCGACTGGGTGCGCCACGGCGTGAGCGGACGGCGAAAGCGAAACCAGGGGCGGCTGGCCGCCTTGATGGATTTGCGCCAGGAACGACGCGAGCAGCGCAAACTGACCGGCGAGGTCACTTTGACGGCCGGAAATTTCGACAGTTCCGGGACGCGGGTGATCGAGGCGCGGCACGCGACCAAATCCTGGGGCGACCGGACCATCCTGCGCGATTTTTCCATTCGCATTCTGCGCGGCAATCGAATCGGCATTGTCGGTGCCAACGGCTCCGGCAAGACAACACTCGTGAACATTCTTACGGGACGTCTGCCGCCGGATTCGGGCGACATTCGCATCGGGTCCAATGTCGTTCTCGCCACACTCGACCAGAACCGCACGCCGCTCGCATCGGAGACCACGCTTTCCGACGTGCTGACC
This sequence comes from Rhizomicrobium sp., assembly GCA_036490345.1. GTDB lineage: Bacteria > Pseudomonadota > Alphaproteobacteria > Micropepsales > Micropepsaceae > Rhizomicrobium. The sequence continues at coordinate 33,085 of DASXEA010000088.1, forward strand.
GGCGGCCACGGACAATCCGTGGTGGTGGCCGGGAAAGCGCGGCATGTGGTGAGCTACATGAAGGATTTTCTTTTCACGCCCGAACAGGCGCGGACGCCGGTGCGCGTGCTGTCCGGCGGCGAACGCGCGCGCCTGCTGCTCGCAAAGGTGCTGGCCGCGCCGTCGAATCTTCTGGTGCTCGACGAACCCACCAACGATCTCGATCTGGAGACACTCGACCTGCTTCAGGAAATGATCGCCGACTATCCGGGCACGGTGATCCTCGTCACACATGACCGCGATTTTCTGGACCGCACCGTCAGCTCCGTTCTGATGGCGGAGGGCGACGGGCGGTTCATCGAATATGCGGGCGGGTATTCGGACATGCTCGCCCAGCGCGGGACAGGTGTCGAGGCCAGATCCGCGCCGAACAAATCGCCGGCGCGGAAATCCCGCGCAGCACCCGAGGCGACGCGCTCCCCCGCAAAACCCCGCCTCACCTTCAAGGACAAATACGCCCTGGAGAAACTGCCGGGGCAGATCGCCGCGCTGGAAACCGAGATCGCGGCCCTTCAGGCGGAAATCGGCGACGGCAGCCTGTATCTGCGCAATGCCGTGCGCTTTGCCGCGGTGACGACGCGCCTGCACGAAGCCCAGACGGAACTGGCGGGTCTGGAAGATCGCTGGCTCGAACTGGAAATGCTGCGGACGGAAATCGACGCCACGGCATAGGTCATCATGACCGGCTGTGGTGGGGTGTCCTTTCCGTGCCGGAAACGCTAACAAAACCATGGACAGCAGGGATCGGGCGCGCGGTGAACGACGCTTTTGTGATGGTGGGCGACGTACGGGTTCCGGGGCGGGTTTTTACCGCACCCATGACCGGCATCTCCGATCTGCCGTTCCGGCGTGTGGCCTCGCGCCTGGGCGCAGCCTATGTCGCCACAGAGATGGTCGCCTGCGAGATGTTTGCGCGCGGCCGCCCCGATGTGGTGCGCCGGGCCTGCGTCGGCGAAGGCTTGCCCTTGATGGTGGTGCAGCTTGTCGGCCGCGAAGCCGAATGGATTGCCACGGGCGCGGCCATGGCCGAAGCCGCGGGCGCCGACATCATCGATCTGAACATGGGATGTCCGGCCAAGGAGGTGACGGGCGGGTTGTCGGGCTCGGCGCTGATGCGCGATCTCGACCTTGCTGAACGGCTGATCGCCGCTGCGGTTGGCGCCACGAAACGGCCGGTCACCCTCAAGATGCGGTTGGGCTGGGACGATGCCTCGCGGAATGCACCGGAACTGGCGCGGCGGGCGGAGCAATGCGGCGTGAAAGCGATCACGGTTCATGGCCGCACGCGACAGCAATTCTACAAGGGACGCGCGGACTGGCACGCCGTGGCAGAGGTCAAGGCGGCGACGCGCCTGCCCGTGATCGTCAACGGCGATGTGACCGACCATGAATCGGCGCGTCTGGCGCTTTCGTACTCCGGCGCCGACGCCGTGATGATCGGGCGCGGAGCCTGCGGCAGACCGTGGATTGCATCCGCGATCGCGCAGGCGCTGGACTCGCATGCGCCCGTGGCAGAGCCAGGATTGCGCGAGCGCCTCGACATCGTGCTCGAGCATTTTCGCGAGACCCTCTCCTTTTATGGCGATGCACTCGGATTGCGGGTCTTTCGCAAACATCTGGGATGGTATGTCGAACAGGCCTCATGGCCCGCTTCCGCCGAAATGCGGCGCGCCGCCAAATCTGCACTATGCCGTCTGACCGAAGCGCGCGATGTGGAGACGGCGCTGACCGGGATGTGGCAGCGTCAGAACTATCCGCTGGCGGCTTAGAAAGAGCGTTCGTGTCAGCGCAGCTGCGCGATGCGGCGATAGGACAGTGCTTCCGCGACGTGAATGCGTGCGACGGTTTCGCTGCCGGCGAGATCGGCGATGGTGCGCGCGACGCGCAGCACGCGGTGATAGCCGCGCGCCGTCAGCCGCATCGCCTGGGCGGCTTCGTGGAGAAGCTTGCCGCCGGCGGGTTCGGGTGTCGCAATGCCGTCCAGCAATTCGCCTTCGGCTTCGGCATTGGTGCGGATTTTCGTGCCGTCGAAACGGCGCCGCTGGATCTCGCGTGCTTTCGCGACACGGGCCGCAACCTGCGCGCTTCCTTCGGCCGGCGGCGGCAACGCAAGGTCTTGCGCGCTCACGCCATTCACATCGACATGGATGTCGATGCGGTCAAGCAACGGGCCGGAGATTCTTGCCTGGTAATCGACCGCACATTTGGGCGCGCGGCCGCAAGCCTGCGCCGGATCGCTCAGATAGCCGCAACGGCACGGATTCATGGCGGCGACAAGCTGGAAGCGTGCAGGATAGCGGACATGCGCGTTGACGCGCGCGACGACCGCTTCGCCGGTTTCGATGGGTTGCCGCAGCGAATCGAGGACCACCCGCTGGAACTCGGGCAATTCATCCAGAAACAGAACGCCGAGATGCGCCAAGGAAACCTCCCCGGGCTTCACGCGCACACCGCCGCCGACCAGCGCCGGCATCGAAGCGGAATGATGCGGCGCGCGGAATGGCCGCCGACGGGAGATCGCGCCGTCGCGCAATTCGCCCGCCAGCGACTGGATCATGGAGAGTTCTAGCGCTTCGCGCGCATCAAGTGGCGGCAAAAGCCCTGGCAGACGCGCCGCAAGCATCGATTTGCCGGAACCTGGCGGTCCTGCCATGAGCATATTGTGACCACCGGCGGCGGCGATTTCGAGCGCCCGCTTCGCGGTCTCCTGACCTTTGACATCTTTGAGGTCCGGCAGGCCACTCGCGTCTTCCGCCAGCCGTGCCTCCGGCGCGCGAAGCACCTGTGCTCCCTTCATGTGATTGACGAGCGCGATCAACGACGGCGCCGCCAGGATTTCGATCGCTCCCGCCCATGCGGCTTCCGCGCCGCTTGCTGCGGGGCAGATCAATCCGCGCCCCGCTTCCGACGCGGCCAGAGCCGCAGGGAGCACGCCGGCCACCGCCGTCAGCGCTGCGTCGAGCGAGAGTTCTCCGAGCGCCACATAATTCGCGAGTTCGCGCGCGGGAAGGATGCCCATGACCGCCATGAGGCCAAGCGCGATCGGCAAATCATAGTGACTGCCCTCCTTCGGCAGATCGGCAGGCGCGAGATTGACCGTGATGCGTTTGTAAGGCAGCGCCAAGCCGATCGCCGCCAGCGCAGCGCGCACGCGCTCGCGGCTCTCTGCCACCGCCTTGTCGCCAAGACCCACGACATTGAATATGCCCTGCGTGCCTTCACCAATATGCACCTGCACATCGACTTCGCGCGCTTCAATCCCCTGGAAAGCAACCGTGTAAACGTGAGCTATTGTCATGGCATCCCCGCACGCCTGCGAGGATGCAGGATCGACGTCGCAAAGACCCAACAGAGCCGTCACGCTTTGTCGCAAGCCGCGTCGCAAACTGTCGCGAGGCCATGCCGGCGCTATGCGCTGCGACCAGGCCCGCTCCTACTCCGCCATCGCCCGGGCGTACAGATTCTGAAACAGCGCCACGCCCTGCTCGTGCTTCGGCGACAGTCTTCCGGTTTCGTATATCCCGGCATTCAGATTGCGCTGGACGGCCTCGGTAATGGCGAGATCTTCGGTCGTTGTCGCTTCCGAAGAGAGGATGGCGGCGGTCTGTTCGCCTTCCGCTGCTTCTGAAGGAAAGAAATAGAGATAGTCGAGGCGCGTTCTTGCGTGATCGAGCGGCGACATGCGTTCCATCATCAGGCCGCGCCCATAGACATTGACTCCGAGACACGGCCAAAGCCACGCCCACAACCCGGCAACCGGTACGCCATTGCGCGGCGGCGCATGATGGAAAACGGCCGTGCCTGCTACCTCGACTTCGTAACGCGACGAATCCACAAACGCGTTCAGCCCGGGATGGACGAGCGGAATGTGATAGCCCTCGAGATAGTTCTCGACATAGACCTTCCAGTTGCAGCGAATTTCATGCCTGGATTGCCGGCCCGGAAGAAAGGTCTCGAGCGGCAGGTCGCGCATGCGTTCTGCCAAAGGCGCGATTGCCGTCGCGAGCGGCGGCGCGGTCCGATCCATGTTGATGAACACAAATCCGCGCCAGACCTCGCACGACACGGAAATCAAGCCGTAAGCGCGCGGATCGAACCCCTCGGCCGGGCCGAAATCGCGGGCGCTGGCCAGCCTGCCGTCGAGTGCGTACCGCCAGCCATGATAGCGGCAGACGAGGTCCGTGGCGCAGACGCCTTGCCCATCTTCTGCCAGCGGGCCGGCTCGATGCCGGCAGACATTGTGAAACGCCCTGATATGACCGTCCTCGCCGCGCACGAGAAGGAGCGGATATCCCGCGATGCTGATGGTGAGATAGGCGCCCGTGCTCCCGAATTGCGCCGCATGCGCCGCGAGTTGCCAGGAGCGCGCGAAGAGCTGCCGGCGTTCGGTCTCGTAAAGCGCCGGATCGCGATAGAGGGCAGCCGGCAATGTTTCAGGAGCATGCATGGCGCCGAACATAGCAGGCCGCCAGTCAGCTTGCGAAGCAGAGGCACGCCCCCTAGGCTTGGCGTACCGCTATTTCGAACGAGAGCACGATGACATCCAGACGTTTCGAGGGGACCGACAGATATGTCGCGACCGATGACCTGCGAATTGCCGTCAATGCTGCGATTACGCTGGAACGGCCGCTGCTCATCAAGGGGGAACCGGGAACGGGCAAGACACAACTCGCCTATGAAGTGGCGGATGCGCTGGCGGCTCCCCTTATCACCTGGCACGTCAAATCGACGACCAAGGCACAGCAGGGGCTTTATGAATACGATGCCGTGACCCGGCTGCGGGATTCGCAGCTCGGCGACCCCCGCGTGAAAGACGTCAAAAACTACATCAAACAGGGAAAGTTGTGGGATGCCTTCGTGATGGAACGGCGGCCCGTCCTGCTGATCGACGAAATCGACAAGGCCGACATCGAGTTTCCCAACGACCTTCTGCTCGAACTCGATCGCATGGAATTTTTCGTTTACGAGACGGGCGAGACAATCAAGGCCGGCGTGCGTCCGGTCGTGATGATAACGTCGAACAACGAGAAAGAACTTCCCGACGCGTTCCTGCGCCGCTGCTTCTTCCACTACATCAAATTCCCCGATCGCGAGACAATGCAGCGCATCGTCGACGTGCATTTTCCCGACATCAAGCAGCGGCTGGTCTCGGAAGCGCTCAACCTCTTCTACCAGATCCGCGATGTGCCCGGGATCAAAAAGAAACCCTCCACCTCCGAATTGCTCGACTGGCTGAAGCTTCTCCTCAATGAAGACGTGACGCCCGAAACGCTGCGCGAACGGGATCCCACCAAACTCATTCCGCCCCTGCATGGTGCGCTGCTCAAAAACGAGCAGGATGTGCATCTCTTCGAGCGGTTGGCATTTCTTGCCCGAAGGGAATCCAGAGGATGAAGATGACATCGGCCGTACCGGCGCCTACGCGCGTTGCAGAGCCGCTCCGCCGCCAAATGGCGAAGCTGTGGATTGTGGCCGGGGCGTTCCTGCTTTGTGCGCCGGCTGCGGCCCAGACAGTGGCAGGAGATGCTTTTGCCGATGCCAAGGATGGCGGCAAGAAACACATCGCTTCCGGCTTCATCTGCCCGGCCAAGATCGGATTGTTCGAACGCGATGCGGTGGGCGAATCCAATCCGGAAACGGGAGAGGATTTTTGCGCCTACGCCGCGCTCGATGGCGTCTATGGCACGATCAAACTCATGCCGCTTCACGGTGACTACGACGCGCGCGCGGCTTTCGCGGCCGATTTTGCCGAGCAGGAGGGCACCGGCGGGAAAAAGATATCCGAGGGCAATGTAACCATCAAGGGGGATTCACGGGATCCCGCATCCACCGTCTATACGCGGGGCTACGTGACGGCGCAGCTCGAGGATCTTCACTATCGTGTGCTGTTCGCGGGAGCGGCCGTAAAATCGTGGGCCGTCGAGGCCGTCATCGAATATGCCGAGCCGAGGGACACGCCGGAGCAGAAGGAATTCCTGCAGGCGGTCTATGCGGCGGCGCAATCGGAAATCGGGGCGTCACCATGAATGACGGCGATCGGCGTGGGCGCGCCACGAATCGCACGTTGCGCAGCCGGGTCGGCTGAGCCGTGTTCTTTCAATTCTTCGATGAGTTGCGCTCGGCCAGAGTACCGGTAACGCTCAAGGAATATCTCGCTTTGATGGACGCGCTGTCCAAGGGCGTCATTGAGATGAAGATCGACGACTTCTACTACCTCTCCCGCACCGCGCTGGTCAAAGACGAACGCAATCTCGACAAGTTCGACCGCGTCTTTGCACATGTGTTCAAGGGCCTGGAAACGCTGGAAGGAACCGAAGTCGCACAGATCCCCGAGGAATGGCTGCGCGCGCTTACAGAAAAATTTCTCACCGAAGAGGAAAAGAAACTCATCGAATCGATGGGCGGCTGGGAAAAGTTGATGGAGACGCTGAAACAGCGCCTCGAGGAGCAGAAGAAGCGCCACGAAGGCGGTTCGAAAATGATCGGAACCGCTGGCACGTCGCCGTTTGGCGCCATGGGCTACAACCCCGAAGGCGTGCGCATTGGCCAGGACAAAGGCCGTCACGGTCGCGCGGTCAAGGTATGGGACAAGCGGGAATACAAAAACCTTGACGATTCCATCGAACTCGGCACGCGCAACATCAAGGTGGCGTTGCGTCGCCTGCGCAAATGGGCGCGCGAAGGCGCCGAGGTCGAGCTCGATCTCCCGGGCACGATCCGTGACACGGCGAACAAGGGATATCTCGACCTCAAACTGATACCCGAACGCCACAACACCGTGAAGGTGCTCATCTTCTTCGATATTGGCGGCTCGATGGACACCTACATCCGTCTTTGCGAGGAGCTGTTCAGCGCCGCCAAGACCGAATTCAAACACATGGAATTTTTCTACTTTCACAATTGCCCTTACGAGGCGGTGTGGAAGGACAATCGCCGGCGGCACAATGAAAAAATCCCGACATTCGATGTGCTCCACAAATTCCCGCACGACTACAAGGTCATTTTCGTGGGCGACGCGACGATGAGCCCCTATGAAATCACCTATCCCGGGGGCTCTGTCGAACACTGGAACGAGGAAGCCGGCGCCATATGGCTTGATCGCGTGGCGCAGATTTACGAACACATCGTATGGCTCAATCCCGTAGCGGAGAAGCATTGGGGTTACACGCCGTCGATCGGGCTGATCCAGCAGCTCATATCCGGCCGAATGTACCCGCTCACGCTCGCAGGACTCGACAGCGCCATGCGCGAACTGAATCGCTGACAAGAGAGGCTACCCGATGCTGGTCGTTCACCATCTCAACAATTCGCGCTCGCAACGCATCCTTTGGCTTCTGGAGGAGCTGGGCACGCCCTACGAAATCCGGAAATACCAGCGCATGTCGCCCGTGCCTTTTGCACCGCCGGAGTTGAAGGCGGTGCATCCTCTGGGGAAATCGCCCGTCATTACTGATGGGGCCCACACGATCGCGGAATCCGGTGCGATCATCGAATACATTCTGGAAACTTACGGCGCGGGACGATTGCGGCCGGCCGCCGACGACCCCGAACATTTCAAATATATCGAATGGATGCACTACGCCGAGGGATCGGCGATGCTGCCGCTCCTGATGCATCTGTATGCCGGATTTCTGGGTGACGGAGCGGCGCCTCTGCGACCGCGCATCGACGCGGAAATCGCAAACAACCTTGCCTACATTTCAGCTGCGCTTGGCGAGCACGAATTCATTGTGGGAACGGGCCTGACCGGCGCCGATATTCAGCTCGCCTTCGTTCTCGAGGCGGCCGAGGCGAGCGGATATCTGGAAGCTTTGCCAGCGCTTCAACGCTATCTCGCCCACCTGCAGGCGCGGGATGCCTATCGGCGGGCGATTGAAAAAGGCGGACCCTACGATCTGGGCGCCAATCGCAAGCCTGCCAGGTGAACTAAACCGCTTTCTGCGCCGACAATACCGCGGAGAGACCCGGATGCGAGCGGCCAGCGCATGCAGCAAGCAGTCCGAACAATTCGTCCGGCGAGAACGGCTTCTGCAAGGTGCCGTCTGCTCCGAATTTTGCCGCGACCGCCAGAAAATTGTGTCCCCGCCGCATGCCGCTGGCGCTCATGGCGATGACGGTGATGGCGGGAAAGCGCTGTTTGAGTTCCACCAGCGTTTCGAGCCCCTCCTTGCGGGGCATCATGATGTCGAGAAGCACAATATCGACGGGCCGCGTTTCCAGAAATGCCAGCGCGGCTTCTCCGTCCGTTGCATCGTGGACTTCGTAGCCTTCCGCTTCCAGAAGCGCGCGCGCAATCTCGCGCACCGTGTCGTCGTCATCGACAACGAGTACGCTCGGACATCGAACGGGCATAAGCGATCCCTTCGCTCCATTGCTGGCCGCGCTCCTGGCCGCGATGGAAGCATGCAAAATTTAGGCAGCCGCGATTAATGAAGCGCTAAGAAACCGGCCACAATGCCCCCGGCGCGACACCGCCGCAGCTTGTCGAAACGACCGGCCCTGGCCTAGCATCGCGGAATGCCCGCAAACAGGACGATCGCGTGCGCTTTCCCTTCTGGCAATCGCTCCGCCAGGGTTCCCTGAGCAAGACTCCGCCCGCCAGCTCGAGCGCGGCGAATGCGAAACTCGAAGAGCTCCGGCGCCGTTTCGACCTTCGTCTTCGCGAGGACTATGCGATCCTGTCGCAACATCGGGGGTGCCAGCTTGCGCCGTCGGCCGAGCTGAAATCCATTGTGCATCGCCTGGCCGGGAGCGCGGGCATGCTGGGATTTCACGAGATCAGTGACGTTGCGGGGCGTCTGGATGACGCCTTCGAGACGCCTGGCTCCGACACGGCCACACTATTTCTCGCCCTTCTCGACCTGCTTGAGAGAACCCTTAACGTCCCGCGTACGGGGACGACCTCAACCTGATCAGGCGTTGAGGGTGGCGCGCAATTCTTCGAGCTTGGGCGGCTTGCCCAGCAGATGGTCGACACATTCCGGCATTTCGCCCGCCGCGTTCATGCGTCGTCCCCATCCGGTCAGCAAAACGACCTGAGTCGATCGCGACATTCCCTTGACGGCGCGTGCGACCTGGCGGCCATCGACATAGGGCATGCCGAGATCGGTAATGACGAAGTCGAATGGCTGGCCCAGAGATTGCGCTTCGCGGAACCGATCGATGCCGGCCTGGCCGCCTTCTGCGGTCACGATGTCGTGACCGTCCAGGCTCAGCACCAGCTGCATGGAGTCCAGCACAAACGGATCGTCATCGACCAGCAGGATGCGCTGCCGGGCAGCGACGTTCTTTTCGATTGCGTGGTCTGGCAGCGGAAGGGCAACAACCGGCATGCGCGCGAGGAACGACAGCCGCACAACGGTCCCCTTTCCCGGCTCGCTGTCGACAGAGATCTCCGCGCTGTGCCGCTGCACCATGCCATAGACCATACCCATGCCGAGCCCCGTCCCGCGGGCACCCTTGGTCGTGAAGAAGGGTTCAAAGCAGCGGCGCTTGGTCTCCTCGTCCATACCGACACCGGTATCGACAACCTCAACCTCCACGTGGGACCCTGACGACATGTCTGTCGCCTGCGTTCGCAGCGTGACCGTGCCCCCTTCGGGCATGGCATCCACAGCGTTGAAGATCAGGTTGGTCAATGCTTCGCGAATTTCACCTTCCACGCCCATGATGGGCGGCAGGTCGGCGGCCAGATCGATCCGCATATCGATCACCGACCCCATCGTCTGCTGAATGTCGCTCCAGCGCGCCCGCGTCAGCTCGACGACCTGCTTCACAAGCACATTCAGATCGACCGGTACGAGCGCCAAATCCTCGCGCTTACGGCTGAAGTCCCGCATGCGGCCGACCGTGGCACTGACGTCATCGACAACGCGCTTGGCTGTTTCGAGGTAGGTACGCAGGCGCGGCGACATATCCTTCTCCTGCTCGAGGAGAGATTGCGTGAGCAGCGCCATAGGCGACATCGCGTTGTTGATATCATGGGCGATGCCGCTCGACATCTGGCCAAGCGCTCTAAGCCGCTCGTGCTGCATCAGATCGCGCAGGCTGTCTACCATTTTCCCGAAGGTCGAGATCAGAACGGCAATCTCGTCGCTGCCCCCTGGCCGAGGCAGCTTCACATTCAGGTCGCCTTCCGTGACGCGGGACGCCGCATCGGCGATTTCGCGAATCTGTTTGGAAATGGTGGCGTTCAACCGCATCGACAGCGGCACCGCAACAAACAGGGAAGCCACGCCGGCCAGAAGGAGCAGGCCTCCGAACCGCAGCAGCCGCACACTCAGGGTGTCGACATCGGCGACGAGATAGACACGGCCGAGATCGTTGGCAGCCTCGATGACCGGCTGGGAAACCATAAGGCGCCCGTTCGCAAACCAGCGTCCGGTCGCCGGGGCCGTCCGCGGGAAGATATCTGCGGCGATGCCGGGCCGGGTGTAGCGCGCGAACAATCGACCATTGGCACGGTAGGTGGCTGCGGCAGCAACCTCGGGATCGGCCTTCAATGCGTCCAGGCTTTCCCGCGCGGCGGCCTCATCGCCAAAGGCGAGCGGCGCGGTGAGGCTCGCGCCCAAGACGCCGGCCTTGACCGCGACATCGCGGCTCTTTTGTGCCTCGTAGCGCGTATTGCTGTAATAGGTGACCACGGCGCCCGCAAAAAGCTCCGCGATCGCGCATGTCAGAACCGCGATCAGAACCAGTTTCCAGCGGATCGAAAGGTCACCAATCAAGCGCATGTGGGGGGCCGTTCAGACCTTCGGTTTCACGGAAAGCGCCAGACTGAGAAGATGCGAACTTACGACGATTCCGTTTTGCGCGGCAGCCTGACCGTCGATCGTAAAACGAACGCGGCCTTCCTGAACCACGAATTCGACGATCGCCGACCTGCCGTCATGGCCCGTGTCGGCCACCGTGAGGACGCCGGTGCCATTGACGGCCGCAAGCGCCTCATCAACCGATTGTGCATCGGAACCGCCGGCAAAAAGAATTGCGCAGCCCGAATCGCGAGCGATCACTTTCACTCTTCGAACGACAATCGGCCTAGCGCCAACCCGCTGGCCGGCCACAAGCTTGTCCAGCGTGTCGCCGAACGGATCGGCTCCCTCGATGCAGAGCACGACCGGGCTCTGCGGCGATCCGAAGGCGGTCTTCGGCCACTCGACGAATATGCCGAATTTGGCCAGGTAGGCCGCCTTCACGGAATATTCGATCGTCGCCGATGCCGGCGCGTCGGGCGCCATTGCGACCGTGCCGATGGCAGCGGCTGCTGCCGCAAGGCGACGAATGCCGGTTAGAATCGCCATTTGGTCTCGATGTAGTAGCCGCGTTCGACCTCGTCGGACGAGGCGCTGTCAAGCACAAACTCCAGATGCTGCGGATGCAGGAGGTTGATGCCGCCGACCGCAATCTCAAGCGATCGCGTAATATCCCACGCGAGCCGCGAGTCGAGTTCGGTATATTCCGGAAGTACCGGATCGTGCAGTTTGCCAATCTCACGCAGATCCGCTTCCCACACGACGTCCGGCAAGAGATTGATGGTGGACCGCAACGAAGCCTGATGATTGGGATCGTCGCCCGCGATTCCTATCCCGCCAATCTCGCTTGATCCCGGTTTGAAGCGCAGCGCTTCGTGGAGAAGGTTGAACCCTGCATTCAGCTGCCACCAGTCCGCTGCCCGCCAGGTGCCCCACATTTCCACGCCATAGGTGTCACCTTCCATCATGTTTCCGAACGTCAACAGGATAGGGGGCGGCGTCAGCGACACCACTTCGAAGCTCCGCAGGTCGTCATAGACATTGTAGAAGGTGGAGATGGACAGAGAGAGGGCATCGTTCGGTTGCGCCCGGGCGCCGATCTCGTAGGCCGTCAGCTTTTCGGACTGGAAGTCGGGATTGCCCTGCAAATCCAATGTCGACGGAATGAGAACCTCGCGAAGGTCGGTATCGAAGCGCGTGGGCGCCCGAACTGCGCGCGAGACCGCGGCCCACAACAGCGTGTCTTGATTGACCTTCCAGGACAACCGACCGTTCGGCAGGAGCGCGAGCCCGGAATAGGGATCGTCTTCCAGCTTCAGGCCGATGATCGCAGTAAGCGATGGGGAAAGGGAAATGCTGTCCTGTGCGAAAACGTCGGCGAGTGACTCGAAGCGGCTCTCTGGAACGAAGAAGGCTTCAGGTACGAGATGCAGAAGGTCCTGATAGGCACGGTACCCCGCGCCCCAAACGACATTGTGCTGCTCACCGAAAGTCAACGAGTGCTGCAGTTCTATATCGTAAGTATCGAGCGCAATCGTCTCTCCCTCGAGCTCGCGCCGCGTGCCGTCGTAATACGCAAGAAGCTGGAGCGAAGAGCCGTCTTCCAGCGCGTGCTGCCACGTCGCCTCGAAGTTGCCCCCAAAATTGGTCTGGTCGATCGTGGGCGTAGAGTCCTCGGAACCGTGATAGTAGTCTCCCTGGAACGTCAGCGTGTCGCTTTGTGGTGTCCAATCGAGGCGAAATCCGGTTTGCGATTTGGACCAACCGTCATCTGCGCTCACGCCCGTCGAGGTCTTGTCGCTCGCAACAGTGAAACTTTTGAGATAAGCGCGATAGCTGAGGTCACTCTCGAGCATTCCGCCATATTGCAGGCTCGCGCGGTCGTCATGCGTACCGGCGCTGAGCTCGAGGACACCGCCCTGCGTGTCCGCCGATTTGCGCGTGATGATGTTGATCACGCCATTCACGGCGTTGGCGCCCCATAGCGTTGCGCCCGGACCGCTGATCACTTCGATCCGTTCGATATCCTCCGGCAGCACGTCCTTTTCGTCCCATATGACGCCGCTGTAGAGTGGCGTGTAGACACTGCGGCCATCGATGAGGACGAGGAGCTTGTCGGCCGCGGTGCTGTTGAAGCCGCGCGCGGAAACAGCCCAGTTGTTTCCAGAGACCTGGGCGACCTGCAGATTGGGCGCAAGGCAGAGAATTTCGGGAAGAGTCATGGCGCCGGAGCGCATAATGTCGTCATGCGTGATGACGTAGACGGCAGCGGCCGCGTCGCTCAGAGGCTGCGCCGCCTTCGATACCGAGGTAACCTGGATATTCGCGAGATCGTCGATCGAAAGGCGCTGAAGCTCGTCGACCGTCTGGGCGAGGACGGCTGTTCCCCCCAAAGTCGCAAACACCGCCGATGCCAGGATGATTGATGTCCCGGCGAAGCGGCTGTCGGCACCGTGTCGGCGATTGCGGCCCCTGCGCATCTCCCGCTCCGCTCCTGCCAGCATTGCTGCGGGCAGTTAAAACGGACAGGCTTAAATTATACTTAAGATTTGGTTTCCGACCTCAGATCGCCGCTAAGGAATGGGGGGCGTTCGCCGGCTTGGCAGCTCCAAGAGCTACGAAGGCGGCGATGTCGAAGTCGACAGGGCCCCCTTCCGCCGGCGCTTGCGAATCAGGCTTCTCCCGGCTCTCGAGAAGGGCCAGAAGCGCCTTACGACCGCGCGCCACGCGGCTCTTGACGGTTCCGACGGGGCAGCCGCAGACCGCCGCTGCCTCCTCATAGGAAAAGCCGGCAGCCGCAATCAGGATCAGGGCTTCGCGTTGCTCATCGCACAACTTGGCAAGAGCACGGGCCGTGTCCGAGAGTTCGATCTTCCAACTCTGTTCGTCGCGGCAATCGGGAATCTGCTCTGCCGATTCCTGATCCCACGCCACCTGGCGCCAGGAGCGGCGGCGATCGGAATAGAATTGGTTGCGCAAAATCATGAACAGCCAGGATCGCAGATAAGTGCCTGGCTCGAAGCTTTCGCGCGCCTGCCACGCTCTCACCAGCGTATCCTGGACAAGATCGTCCGCCGCCTCGCGATTGTGGGTGAGCGAATGGGCAAAGGCGCGCATTTGGGGAATCAATTCGCAGATGCCGGTCTTGAATCCCGCGTCGTCACGCGCGCCGTGGGCAGAACGTTGAAAGTCTGTCGTCGGCTTCACTCTGTCCTCCACTTGTTTTGCACCGCAAGCAGCGAAGTGCCGTCGCACGCATGCAGAAGCACGCGTCTTGCACGCGATGGTTTCGCGCTTTTTGAAACTGAATGCCCTGGGCGGGTGCTGGTCCCGAATACCCGCGGTGATGGAAACGCCGAATTAAACAAAAGTTTCCGCAAGCCCTTAAAAGCCGGATATCTGCGATTGACAGGTCGTCCAGGGCATGCCAAATTTTTGGCATGTCAGCAGATGACCTCTCGAAACAGGCGGAGCCGCCGGATTCCGGAAATGACGGCTTCAGCCGCCGCGAGCGCGAGATCATGGATGCGCTCTACCGGCTGGGCAAAGCCACCGCCGCGGAAATCCGCGACCACATTCCTCATCCACCCAGCTACACGGCCATTCGCACCCATTTGTCCATTCTGGAGCGCAAGGGTCATGTCCGCCACACGAGCGACGGCGTGCGTTACATTTTCGAGCCGCAGATCGCACGCGAGCAAATGGGCCGTCGTGCCATCGATTCGCTGCTGCAAACCTTCTTCGACAATTCCGTCGAGCGTGCCGTCACGGCCCTGCTGACGCGCGAAGACGCCAACATTCCGCGCGAGGATCTCGACCGTCTCGCGCACCTGATCGAAAAAGCCAAACGGGAGGGACGATGAGCTCGATCACCGCCTTGCGCACGCTCCTGCTTGCCTTCGAACTCTTTGCCGGATCGTCGGCCTTGATGGCGCTGGCGTGGCTGGGTGCCACGCAAAAGTCCTCAAGCGCACGCCACCTTCTCTGGGTGGGCGCATTCGGCGCGGCCCTCCTGCTGCCCCTTCTCGCGGCCATTCTGCCCGCGCCACTGCACATTGCGATTTCCGCCCCGGCCGCGGCACTTCCCTCGCTGCACGCATCAACTGCAGCCGCTTCGGCGTTGACTGGCCCGATTGCAGAGGAATTTGCGTTTGATGCGTCAAGCGTCGCGCTTGGGCTGGCCGCCCTTTGGTTGACGGGAGCTTGCGGACTGGCTCTGCGTTCCCTGGTCGGCCTGATCTGCCTGGCGGCACTCAGACGTCAAAGTCGTCCGTTCGCGCTCGCGCCAGCGGATCTGCCCAGAGTTTCTGCCACCAGGCGCGAATGCGAGCTGCGTCTTTCCTGTTCGGAAAATGGCCCCGTCACCTTTGGTCTGTGGAAACCGGTGATCCTGCTTCCGCAATCGGCCATGACCTGGTCGCGGGCGCGATTGCACGCCGTGCTGCTTCACGAACTCGCCCATATTCGCCGCCGCGACGGTTTCGCCCAAATGCTATCGCTTTGCGCGTGCGCAATTTACTGGCCCAATCCCCTCGTCTGGATGGGAGCACGCCGCCTGCGACGCGAAGCCGAAATGGCGGCCGACGACGCGGTGCTCATGGGCGGCGTCAAAGCCTCGCAATATGCAGGCGATTTGCTGGAATTGGCGCGTGAGTTCCGCACACGGCGACCGATCATTTCCGGCACGGCACTTTTCATGACGGCGCCCTCCGCTCTCGAAGCGCGTGTCGAATCGGTTCTGGCTTCCACAACCCTGCGTACAGGAGTGACACCCATGGATGTTCTGAAGTCTGCCGGTTTCGGTATCATTGCCGCAGCGACACTCGCTTTTGCCTGTCCCTCGCTCGCACAAGAGGCGGCGACTCCGTCACCGCCGGCTGTGCCGGTCCCCGCAACAGCTGCCACCCCGGCAACGCCGCCCGCGCCTCCAGCCCCGGCAACGGATGCCGCGATGGCGACCCCTCCCGCCCCTGCAGACGCTGTCGATCTGTCCCGACCGATCATCATCGATGAGCACGGTGTGCATCACCTCAGCCGCAGCGAAGAACGGCGCCTGCACGCGGATGTGGAACGAGCCCGCCGCGAAGCCCGTGAAGCCGTGGCACGCATGCGTCCCGAACTCGCTCGGGCCGCTGCCGAGGTAAAGGCCAGCGAAGCGGCAGTCCGTGCCGTGCGCGCGGCCCGGCCGCAGATCGAGGCCGCAATGGTCGAAGCGGAGAAAGAGCGGCCGCAAGTCGATGCCGCCATGGCCGAAATGCGCCCCGAGCTCGATCGCGCCCTGGTACAGGTTCGCGACGAACTTCGCCGGCAACATTTCGACGTCCAAATTCGTGAACGCGTCGACGCCGCGTTGAAGCGCGCCGAAATTCACATCGAGGCAGCAAAGGCGCGCGTCGATCAAAAAGGACTGGCCGAAGACAAGGTCGAGGAACGCGACGAGAATTCGGACACGCCGGACAGCAACTGACCAGCCGCGGGTGCATCGGTGCCGGATTTTTCCGGAACCGATGCACACCCTCTCCCCGGATCCGGAGAAATTATTTCCTCAACGTAAATACTGTGCCGCAGCCTTCATTTTCGAAGCAATTGTGACTCGATCCGCCTTCGACCGTCGTACCGATGAGATTGCCTTTTCCATCTGCAAACAGGCTGGCTTGCGGGCTTTCGCCATCTTTGGGTGCCCCGGTGAAAGTGTGGAGAATTGTTTCCTCGCCATCGGGCGCGAGTCTGAAAACAATGCCGCAGCCGCTGCTCAGAAAGTTGCAGACTTTGTTGCCGCCCCCGCCTTCGAAGGTGGCGCCATAGAGATTGCCCGCACCATCTGCAATCAGGCCCGCGTAAGGACTTGACCCGTCTGTGCCTCCCTCGAAGACATGGAGCAGCCTTTCCGTCCAGCCACCGGCGCCCGGCGGCGACAATTCGAAGACAGCGCCGCAGCCCCCGCTGTCGCATTTGCTGTAGTCACCGCCTATCGTCGCGGTGCCGAACAGATTTCCGGCATTGTCCTCAATGAGGTTCGAGCCGGAATTGGTCGCATCGTTTCCCGAGCCCTTGAAGGAATAAATCACGCTTTCCGTCCAGGCGTTCTTATGCCCCGGCGAAAGTTCGAAAACCGTCCCGCAACCGACGCCACAGAAGTTCGATTCTACGCCTCCGCCCAGGGTAGTCCCAAACAGATTGCCGGCGCCGTCCATCAGCAACGCGGCGATCGGATTGGCTCCGTCGGGCGAATTTGCGAAGGCATGCAGGACGCGCTCGCCGCCGCCATGCAGGACTTCGAATACTGTTCCGCAGCCACCGCCGCAGTTTGCCGGGCCGCCACTTTCTGTCGTACCATAGAGATTGCCCTGGGCATCCGAAACCAGACCGGCATGTGGTGCCGCGCCGTCGACGCCACCTGCAAAGGAATGCAGCACCGTCTCCGTGCCATTCGGCGCGATCCTGAAAACGATTCCGTTACCGAAACTGCCACCACTCAGGGCCGTGCTGTACAGGTTGCCGTCGCTGTCAGCAACGAAACTTGCCGCAGGAGTGCCGCCGTCGCTGCCGCCGGTGAAAGAGTGGACCACTGTGTCGTGTTTGCCGTAAGCGTTCGCGGTTGCGCCAAAAACGGCAAGTCCTGCTGCAAGACATGCGCGGCATGTGCCCCGACAAAAATTTATCGTTTTCATTGCGGCCTCCCCGGGATGACGCGCTGGAATAGATACCGGGCCCGCGACGGGCGGGGAACCTCCTCCGGATTTGCCAGTCGGCACTATCATCGTTAAACGTGAGTAAATTTCTGTTTGACAGTAATTTAATGTTGTCCTAATGAATGCGAGCACGTTGGAAGAAGACTGATGGCGCAAGTTGTCGACCTTTGCTTCGCGGGAAACGGGAAATCGGCGGCGCCGCATCGCAGGCTTCTGCTTTTGAGCCGCGGGCTCTCGTTGCTGTTTACGTTGCTGATGATTCTGAGCGGCCTTTCGGTGGTCGCATGGTTCGCCGTCGGCGTCTTCTATGGCGATCATGTGCGCGTCGGTTCGGAAGGTGTGCAGATTTATCTGCATCCGCATCTCCGGGATATTCCGGGCACGGTTCTATTCTCGTCCCAACCCATGATCACCCATCTTGCGGGTTTTGCGGACATCCTTCTCGCCACGGCACCCGCGGTCTTCATTTTCTGGCATCTGCGCGGCTTGTTCCGGCTCTATGCGGCGGGAATCGTCTTTGCGCGCCAAAACGCTGCCCACCTCAAGGATGTCGGATTGTGGCTGCTTTTCTACCCCCTCATCAAATTCGCCGCCAATCTGATTTTTCGGCTTGCCGGCGGCACGGACAAAGCGTGGCTTCACATGGAATCGGTCTACGCGCTGGTGCTGGGTCTTATCGTCTTCGTCATCGCACAGGTGATGGAATTCGGTCATGAAATCGAACAAGAAAAGGACTCGTTCATCTGATGCCGATCATTGTTCGACTCGACGTTATGATGGCGAAGCGGCGCGTTCGCTCCAATGAGCTGGCGCGCGCCGTCGGCATCACGGAATCGAATCTGTCGCTGCTGAAATCCGGCAAGGTCCGCGGCTTCCGCTTCTCGACGCTTGCGGCGATTTGCCGGCATCTGGAATGCCAGCCAGGCGACATCCTCGAATACGAACCCGAAGAAACGCAGCCGCGGTTACGCCGCGCGAGCTGAAAGGACATCGCGATGACGCTCTCTCCAACGCGCCTTGCGCGGCCGATGACGCTTGTCTGCATGGCCGTCACGCTCGCCGGCTGCATTCGCACGCCGCCCGCTGCCGACATGCGCAACGCAATATCCGCGAGGGGTCCGGCCTCCGTGACCGTGCCCTTCACTCTCGACGACAATCGCATGTTCGTGGATGTCGCGTTCGCCAAAGCCGATGGCGGCCTGCGCAAGACGCGCGCGTTCGTCAACATGGGAAGCGGAGCCTTCGTCCTCTCGAATGCGCTCTATCGCGAGCTGCGCGCGGACGAACGCCCGTTGCATTTGCAAATCGGCGCTCTCGACATTGCAATCGACAAGCGCGCGGTGCAGCCCGAGTCGATGGCCAACTCCTTTACGGTGGTCCTAAACCCGTTCCGACACGAGACCAGCGCGGCGGAAGCAGCAAAGGAGCCGGGAGGAGAGCTGGCGAGCTTCAGCGCGCCCATGCAGGTTGAAGCTGTCATCCCGCCGGGACTGCTGCAGCATTTCGAACCGGTATTTGACTATGCCGCCCGAACGATCACCCTCTCCCGTCCAGGAGCGCTTCCTTGCGACGGAACGGGCATTCCCATCCGCGTCAATCCCCGGACCGGCTTTGCCACGATCGACCTCACGGTAGCGGGCAAGACGATTGCCGCCGTGCTCGACAATGGCGGCAGCTACTCGGCTTTCGATTCCGCGACAGTCTCGGACTGGGTCGGCGCGCATCCCCAATGGCTGCGCAGTGTCGGCACCATGGGCGAGAGCAATTTCACCATGAGCGGCGACATCGATGTGGGCGCACAGGTTGCGCGCCTGTCGCAGGCGCGCCTCGGCCCGCTGCAACTGCCCGAGATCGGCGTTGTCGCGGCAGCGGCCCCCGGCCTGCTTGGCAGAATCGTGGGGCATGTGTTCTGGTCGACCTATTCCGACAAGGCAGGCGAGGAGGTGCATGGCTGGATCGGAGGCAATGTGTTCAAGGCGTTTCGCGTCACACTCGATTACGAAAAGCGCATGAGCTACTGGCATCAGGAGGCGGCGCTCGACACGCACGAGCTGGACCAGGTCGGAATCACGCTCCGCCGCGAGGGGAGCAGGGCATTCGTCGCTGGCATTGTGCAGAAGGAGGGAAAGGATACGGTGACTGGTCTTCTGCCAGGCGACGAAATTCTTCGGATCGATGGCCGCGAAGTTTCACGATTGACGCGCGGCGAACTTTTGGATTCGTTGCATGGCGTGGCTGGCGATCATCGGCATCTCGTCGTCGAACGCGACGGGAAAACCCTTGATGTGGATGCCCCGATCACGGCGTTCTAGCCGTATGGGCGCGATCCGCCACGGGAACGTGAGCATGCGTCGGGGAACCCCTCGCGGGGATTTCCGTTCCGTTCGGAGCTTATGGGGCGACAAATTGGGAGTTGCACCATGTCCATCATGCGAATTCATTCCTTGCGCTTTGCCCTTCTGGCGAGCGCGTTTGCTCTTGCCGCGTCTTCGGCGTCCGCCCAGGAAAGCAGCCGCTACAGGCCGCCTGCCTATGGCAGTGACCCTACGGAGACGGTGCACGTGACCGGACCGCACTATCGTGCCGAGACGACCAGGCTCAACGGCGTGCTCGAGCCAGTATCCCTTTCAAACGTGGTCCGCTACGACGACCTCAATCTGCGCAGCTGGCATGGCGTGCGCACATTGCGTCGAAGAATCCGCCGGGAAGCGTGGCAGACATGCTCCGAGCTCGCGGAGGCCTACCCGGTGTACGAGCAGCCGGGCACGTCATGTTACAAATCGGCGGTCGAAACCGGCCTGCTGCGGGCCAACGCGGTCATTCGGGACGTGCGCGACAACGACCCCTACGACGACTGACGCACTGTCCAAGCGGCGTGTGGAGGCGCGACCCGTTCAGACGCGTTGCGCTTCCAGCACGTCTTCGAAGGTGCGCAATCCCGGACGCTGGGCATTGACCAGCACCGCCATGTTTCCCGGCAGATGCTCGTTCTGCCACATCTTGGTGTGGGCACGCGGGATGTCCTGCCAGGGAAAAACCTCCGACATGCAGGGATCGAGACGGCGTTCCAGCATCAGGCGGTTGGCCTGGCTCGCCTGATTGAGATTGGCGAAATGCGATCCCTGGATGCGTTTCTGGCGCATCCACACATAGCGGGCATCGAACGTGATGTTGTAGCCCGTGGTGCCGGCGCAGAAGACGACCATGCCGCCGCGCTTTACCACCAGACACGAGACCGGAAACGTCTGTTCGCCGGGATGTTCGAACACCATATCGACATCGCGGCCCTTGCCGGTGATGTCCCAGATCGCCTTGCCGAATTTGCGCGCTTCCTTCGTCCACGCATCGTATTCCGGCGTGCCGACTTTCGGCATGGCACCCCAGCAATTGAAGTCCTTGCGGTTGATCACGGCTTTCGCACCGAGCGAAAGCACAAAATCGCGTTTCGATTCATCCGAAATGATGCCGATCGCGTTCGCTCCGGACACGGCACAGAGCTGGACAGCAAAAGACCCAAGCCCGCCGCTCGCGCCCCAGATGAGCACATTGTGGCCCGGCCGCAGGATGTGCGGGCGGTGGCCGAAGAACATGCGGTAGGTGGTGGCAAGCGTCAGCGTGTAGCAGGCCGATTCCTCCCAGGTGAGATGGCGCGGCCGCTCCATGAGCTGGCGGTCCTGCACGCGCGCAAACTGTGCGAACGACCCGTCGGGCGTTTCGTAGCCCCAGATGCGCTGCGACGGCGAAAACATCGGGTCGCCGCCATTGCATTCTTCGTCGTCACCGTCGTCCTGGTTGCAGTGAACGACCACCTCGTCGCCAACCTTCCAGCGCGTGACCTTTGAGCCGACCGCCCAGACGATCCCCGATGCGTCGGAGCCCGCGATGTGAAAGGGATTTTTATGGACATCGATCGGCGAAATTGGCGTACCCAGACCTGCCCAGACGCCGTTGTAGTTCACGCCGGCGGCCATCACGAGAACCAGGACGTCGTGCGAATCGAGCGTCCAGGTGGGCACCGTTTCGATCTGCATGGAGTCCTCGGGGGGGCCGTGACGCTCCTTTCGGATGGTCCAGGCATGCATGTGCTTGGGCACATGACCGAGAGGCGGGATCTCTCCGATATCGTAGAGGTCCTTGTAGACTTCGAAATTCGACTTCGCTTCCGCGCTGTGGGCCATGGTCCCCTGCTCTCTTGAACGCCTATCAAACGTTTGAATCGGATTTTCTTTTCCGCAGCCGCGAAGCTAGCCGGGGCGATTGCTGCAACGCAACCAACCGGAGCCAACCTTCCACAAAACAGATTATCTGGGAAATATTATTCCGACGTCGAGCGAAACGACCGGGACAGGCCCCGGCGGGGCTTCTGTTTCCCGCTGGCCTTGGCAGCAATTTCCTTGAGCTTTCGGGTCTGGAGCACCGACAGGGAGGCGCCCGAGGGCCCCTTTTCAGGGTCGGCAAAGGCGCGCCCATACGTCTCGACCCGGCCCTCGACCGAGCCCAGAAACTCCCCTTCCCAGGCGGAGAGCGGAACGGCGGAGCGCTCGGCGGCACGGCGTGTGCGGCGCAGCGCATTGAGCGCGGCGCGCTTGGCTTTGGCTTTGCGGTCGACCGTTTTCATGCGGATGCCCATCCCCCGGGACAATGGCATGAAATTGCGGACAAGATTTGTCGGGATCGTCCCGGTGCCAACGCTTGGCAAATTTGCGCGCCGCCTCCTACGATGCACGGCAACATGATTGTGCAGCGCAAAATATGACCGGCCGCGACCAACCGTGGATTTTTCGCACCTATGCCGGCCATTCGAGCGCCACGGCCTCGAACGCGCTTTATCGCGGCAATCTCGCCAAGGGGCAGACGGGGCTTTCCGTCGCCTTCGATCTGCCGACGCAGACGGGCTACGACAGCGACCATCCGCTTGCCCGCGGCGAAGTCGGCAAGGTTGGCGTGCCCGTCTCGCATCTGGGCGACATGCGCGCCCTCTTCGCCGGCCTGCCGCTCGATCGCATGAACACATCGATGACGATCAATGCGCCGGCGGCATGGCTCCTGGCGCTTTATGCTGCGCTGGCCGACGAGCAGGGCGTGCCCCGCACCCGTCTACAAGGCACAACCCAGAACGACATCATCAAGGAATATCTCGCGCGCGGCACCTACATCTTTCCGCCCGCGCCGTCGCTGCGCCTGACGTCGGATGTCATCGCATTCACCACGGCAGAAATGCCGAAATGGAACCCGGTCAATCTCTGTTCCTATCATTTGCAGGAGGCGGGCGCAGAACCCGTCGAAGAAGCAGCCTTCGCTCTGGCGGTTGCCATTGCCGTGCTCGACATCTGCCGTGACCGCAATGCCATCGACAATGACGCTTTTCAGAGGTCGGTTGGGCGCATCAGTTTCTTCGTCAATTCCGGCGTCCGGTTTATCACCGAGATCTGCAAGCTCCGCGCGATGCGGCAGATCTGGGATGACATCACGCGCGAGCGCTATGGAATCGCCGATCCCAAACTTCGCCTGTTCCGCTATGGCGTGCAGGTCAACTCGCTCGGACTGACCGAGCAACAGCCCGAAAACAATGTCTATCGCATCCTGTTCGGCATGCTGGGCGTGACCCTGTCGAAAGGCGCGCGTGCTCGCGCCGTGCAGCTGCCGGCCTGGAACGAAGCATTGGGGCTGCCGCGTCCCTGGGACCAGCAGTGGTCTCTCCGCCTGCAACAGATCGCGGCGTTTGAAACCGACATGCTGGAATATGGCGACATATTCGACGGCTCGCATGTCATCGAAGCGGAGGTGAACCGCCTCGCAGGACAAATCCGCCAGGAAATCGCGCGCATCGAAGACATGGGCGGCGCAGGTACGCAAACGGCATTGGAATACATGAAAGAGCGACTCGTGCTCTCCAATGCCGCACGCGTCCAGGCCATAGAAAGCGGCGACGAAATTCGCATCGGCGTCAACAGCCATGCCGAGACGGAAATTTCGCCGCTGACGTCGAATGACGGGCATTTCATGGTGGTGGACGCGCAGGCGGAGCACGAACAGATCGCGCGCCTCGCCGACTGGCGGACCAACCGCGATGCGGCAGAGGTCGAAACGGCACTGGGCACGCTCGCGCGCGTCGCGCAGAGCGAAGAGAATATCATGCCGGCTTCCATTGCCTGCGCCCGCGCCGGCGTGACGACCGGCGAATGGGCGGAGACATTGCGGCGGGCCTTCGGCGATTATCGCGCGCCGACAGGCGTCAGGCTCGCCGCCCCGGCGCGCAACGACGAACGGATCGGCGCGCTCAGGGACTGCGTGTCGGATGCGTCCCGCAAACTCGGGCGGCAGGTCGCGTTGCTGATCGCCAAGCCGGGTCTCGATGGCCATTCGAACGGGGCCGAACAGCTCGCCCTGAGGGCGCGCGATGCGGGAATGGCGGTGACCTATGACGGCATTCGCTTCACGCCCGATGAAATCGTGGCCGCGGCGCGCACGCACCGGCCTCACGTGATCGGGCTATCCGTTTTGTCGGGCTCCCACCTCTCGCTTGCGCAGGATGTGATCGACAGACTTTCGGCCGAAAGGCTTTCCGGCATCAAGGTCGTTTTGGGCGGCATCGTGCCCCACGAAGACGAGGCGCGCCTCAAGGCTGCGGGCGTCGCAGCCATCTTCGGCCCGCGCGATTTCGACCTCGACGCGATCATGCGCAAAATCGTGGCGACCGCGCTGGACGATTAGCGCGGCCGCCTTCGCATCTTGCGGGCAGTTTGCCCTATTTCTTCTTCTTCACGGAAAAAGCGTAGAGGCTGTGATCGGTCGACCCGACATAGAGCATGCCGTTGACGACGGTGGGGCCTCCGATCACCTGATTGCCTGTCGTGAAGCTCCACAATTGCGCTCCGGTGGCGGCATCGAGGGCATACATATTCTTGTCCTTCGAGCCGAAATAGAGCACGCCGTTTGCGAGCGCGGGTGGCGAACCCAGTTCGCCAACAAAAGCCGTGCTCTGCCAGATCACCGAGCCGTTCGACGCGTCCAGCGCGTAGGCGAAGTAACCGCCCGTGCCGGACGTGAGGTAGATGACGCCATTGTCGATCGCCTGCGAGCCCCACAGATCGCCTGCGGTCGCGACCGACCAGATTTTGGCACCCGTCTTGGCATCGAAGGCGTAAACGCTCTTGTCGGTCGAGCCGACATAGACCGCGCCTTGGTAGATGGTGGGCGTGGAATAGATCGGCGCGGTGGTCGCGGCAATCCAGACCTTGGCGCCCGTCTGCGCATCGAAAGCATAGACCTGTCCGTCCAGCGAACCGATATAGACGATGCCGCCCGCGATCGCCGGCGAATCCTCGATGCCCTTGTTGGCTGCGATACTCGTCCAGACGGGCGCGCCGGTCGCCGCATTGAAGGCATAGGTTTTGCCGTCCAGCGAACCGACATAGACGGTGCCCTTGTACACGGCCGGCGAAGAATCGATCCCCGCGCCGGTCGCGGCACTGACCCAGACCTGCGCGCCGGTCGCTGTGTCGAAGGCGTAGAGCTTGTCGTCGGCCGAGCCGACATAGACGGTGCCGTTCGAGACGGCGGGGGAGGACAGAATCTGGCCGCCCGTCGTGGCGGTCCAGAGCTGCGTGCCCTTTTTTGCATCGAAGGCGTAGAGCTTGTCGTCCTCGGAGCCGACATAGACCACACCATCGACCACTGCCGGCGTCGAATAGATCGGCGCTTTCGTTGGCGCGCTCCATGTCTTGGCCAATTTCGCAACGTTCTTGACGGAAAGGACGGTCTCGCGCGGATTGAAACCGGACTTGGCCAGGTCGAAACGAAATTGGGTCGCTTCCGCCTTTTTGGCGCGCTGCGCGAGGGTCTCGCGCGAAGGAGCCGCCCCTTGACCGTTTGCACCGGCCCAGGCGGCCGGAACAAAAAGTGACACCCCCGCCGCGATCAAAACCGCAGCCACTGCACTCGTTCGCAACATGGAAACCTTCCTGATCAACCCACCATGACCACGATAGCAGGCAAATCAGACGCGCGCACCTCCCTCATCTCGTGGGACTGGCGGCGAAATCGCAACAATCGGTTCAAATCAGTCCAGGCGAGCCGGACGTTCAGTCGAGCGCGGATGTGCGTTGGTCGCCGGAATAGTCATCCACCAGAACGAGGACAGAATATCCGTCCGACATTTGCAGGCTGCCGTTCTTGGCGTGCAGGAGCAGGCCATCGCTGCTGACGGCGCTCAGGCTTTCGCGATAGGCGAGCTCGGGCGTCGGCGCACGATAACCGTTGCGCACCAGATCGAACAGCGTGTGGGCATTGTCCGTAGCCAGACGAATGCAGCCGGCGCTTGCGCGCGATCCCAGATCTGCTGTGGCGCTTTCGGCGGTTCCATGGATCGCAAGGCCGGTCTTGTGGCCGTCGGGCTGCCAGCTGAAAAACATCGAATAGGGCATGGGTTCGTCCCATTGCGAAGAATCATGATCGGCGTACAGACGACTTGGATCCAGCTCGAAAAATCCCGTCGGCGTTAAAGTCGTCTGCATATGACCGTGCGGGTCCAATTCGAGATTTTCCCGTCCCGTCGATACGGGCCAGTTGTACAGGAGATCGAGATCGCCCGAATCCGCGCGACGAAACACATACATGCGCTGCGCGTAGGGACCGCTTTCCGCTTTGTCGATGTAGATGAACAGGCCGAAATTCTGCCGAAGCTCGTCGGACATGCTTGCGTTCAGCCGTTCGACGACGCGCGCGACGTTCGCGGTGTCCTGTCCGGCTGCCGGATTTTGCATGGCGACATCATATGGACTCGATGCCTGCGCCGCTGGCGAAGCCCATAGGGCTGCGACTACTGCAAGAGCGGAAATCCATTGGCGGCTACGCTGTTCCCGGCAAAAGAGAGTCGCGTCGCCGCGCTGCGTGCGCGTGACTTTTCGCATCCGTGCCTGTCGAGTGAGTGTCTTACAATCGCTAAAAAGCAGCGGAGCGCCAAAAAGTTCCGCCCCTCGACGGATTGTTCATCCGGCCAAAGGGCAGACCCATTCCGGGCGAGCGAAAACGCGGCTACCAGTGGAAGGTTCCACGTCACAACCCTTGCGAGTACGACTGCAAAGCCAAGTCTCGCACCTCCACGGCAGAGTGGCCGCCGGCGCGCAACGCACGCAATGAGAGAGCTCCGTCACGCTTGGAAAGCTTGACGCCAACTGCATTCGTCACGAGATGATGGTGCGCGTAGTGCGGCTCGGGCAACCCAAGGAGAGTCTGCAAGATGCGCTGAAAGTGTGTGGCGGGCAAAAGATCCTGGCCGCGCGTAACGAGCGTGACGTTTTGTTCGGCGTCATCCACGACAACCGCGAGATGATAGGCAGCAGGCGTTTCCTTGCGCGCCAGCACGGCGTCACCAAACAGCAGCGGATCGACCCGTGTCATGCGCGTTTCCTCACCACTCTCGCCCTTGTCGCAAAACGTGAGTTCGGGAAGCAGCCTTGCAGCCGCGACGCTGTCGAATCGCAGCGCATAGGGATGGCCGGCTGCCATTCGGCGCTCGCGCTCGCGCGGGTTCAGCGACCGGCAGGTGCCAGGATAAAGGGGGCCGTCGGGGCCATGCGGCGCCTCGCTGGCACGCGCAATCTCGAGCGCGATTTCGGCCCGCGTGCAAAAGCACGGATAGAGAAGCTCCCGCGCCGCGAGGCGATCGAGCGCAGCCCTGTAGGCCGGCGATCGGGCGGATTGGCGCATCACCGGCTGTTCCCATGCCAGGCCGAGCCAGTGCAGGTCCTCCTCGATCGCCCTGACAAACTCCTCGCGCGCCCGGGCCACATCGAGGTCTTCGATGCGCAGCAGGAAGCGGCCGCCGCCGGCCTGTGCCGCATCGTGCGCAACGAGGGCCGCCAGGGCATGACCGAGATGCAGATAGCCCGTTGGACTGGGCGCGAAGCGCGTGACAATCATCACATCCATGGATCAGGCAAAGGATGGCAATCGTGTTCGGTCATAAGAAGCTGAACGGCCCAAGGCTGCCGCCGGCGCGCGGCGATGCCACGCATCTGGTGGTTCTTTGCCACGGTTACGGTGCGGACGGAAACGATCTGCTGGGCCTTGCACCCCATTGGCAGAGCCTTCTGCCGACCACGGCCTTCGTGGCGCCGAATGCGCCGGAGCGCTGCCCGGGCGCCGGCTATCAATGGTTTGCGATTTCGCGGCTGGACCCCGAGGAAGCGCGGCGCGGCGCCGAATCCGCGGCGTCCGCGCTGACCGATTTTCTGGACGCCGAACTGAAGCGCCTCGAACTGCCCGGCGACCGGCTTGTGCTGGCAGGGTTCAGCCAGGGCACCATGATGGCGCTACATGTGGGCCTGAGGCGCGCCGTGCCGCCGCTTGCGATCCTGGGCTTTTCCGGCATGCTCGCCGCGCCGCCCCCGCCGCAGCAGGACAGGGCACCGCCGGTTCTGCTCATCCACGGCGATGCCGACACGATGATCCCGGTGGAAGCCACAATCGCCGCAGCCGCGGCGCTGGGCCATGCCGGAATCGGTGTTCAATTCCATCTTTCACCCGGCCTCGGCCACGGGATCGATGCCGAAGGAATGGACCTTGGCGGGCGTTTCTTGGCGATGGCGGTACGCGGGCTGCTGCGGCCGCCGGCGGGCGGAATTTGCTGCACCGTCGGCTGAGGCCGTCGCAGAACGGACACATCGAATCGGCTAGAGTACTGGCAAAGCGGCGCGGGCACCCCTAAGGTCCGCGCAGCTTTGGTAGGAGGTCAGGTCTTCAGTGGAGTGAACCCGTGTTAGCCGCCGCGCGCGTTCCCGACAATTGCCCGGCTCTTGTTCTCAATGCGGACTACCGTCCGCTGAGCTATTATCCGTTGTCGCTCTGGTCCTGGCAGGACGCCATCAAGGCCGTCTTTCTGGAACGCGTGAACATTCTCGCCGAATATGAGCGCATCGTGCGCTCGCCCAGCTTCGAGATGAAGCTGCCTTCAGTCGTGTGCCTGAAGACCTATGTGCGCCCGGCCCGCCATCCGGCCTTTACGCGCTTCAACGTGTTCCTGCGCGACTGTTTCGAATGCCAGTATTGCGGCGCCGAGGACGATCTTACCTTCGATCATGTCATTCCGCGTTCGCGCGGCGGCCGCACGACGTGGGACAATGTTGTGGCGGCGTGCGCACCCTGCAACCTGCTGAAGGGTGGCAGGCTTTCCCATCAGGCCGGCATGCATCCCAAGCACCGTCCGCACGAGCCGACGATCAACGAATTGCGCAACAACGGACGGCTGTTCCCGCCGAATTACCTGCACCAGTCCTGGGCGGATTTTCTCTACTGGGACAGCGAACTCGAACCCTGAACGCGATCCTGCTGTGGGTTGCGCCACATCGCGAGCAGCGGCGGCGCGCCCGGTGGGGCGATATTGGCCCGGGTGGCAAATCCATGCCGCGCATAGAGCGGCGTGTTTTTTGGATTGGAATTCTCGAGATAGGCGGGCAGCCCCGCAGAATCAGGGCGTGCGAGCGTCGCCGCCAGAATTGCCGAACCGAGACCGCTGCCTTGCAGCGACGGCGCGACCGCGACGAAGGCGAGATAGAAATGCGGTTCGGCAGGATGATGTTTTTCCATGGCGTCCGCGATCGCCTGGCCGCGCAGAAGACGCGTCACGCCGCACAGTCCAAGAAACATGGGCAAGAGTCGAAGCTGTTCGACAAGGCCACCCGCCGTTGCCGGGACACCCGGAGGCAGCCAGATGGCCGCTGCCCCGTCTGCCATCCACACTTCGCCGAAAGGAACGGCGCGGACTGTGAGCAGCCAGAAGAAGAAATGCTCGAGCGCGACGGCGCGTTTGGCGTCGCGGCGCGCCACCCAGTCCATCACGGGATCGTTCACGAAAGCCGCCGCAAACAGGCGTGACAATTCTGGTGCATCGGCCGCGCTGGCGCGGCGCGGATTCGATGCGGCCGCGAGACGGACATGGCGGTCGTCGGAAGCGCTCATATCCTTTCGGAGAGCGCGATCGCCAGCCGGCACGCGGCCTTGATCGACTCCGTCAGAACGCGATAGCCCGGCACCTCGGCCGCGCCATGCGCCAGCGCCTCGTTGCGATGCGCGATTTCGTCGTTGCGAAAATTCTCGACGGTCGCGCGCAACTCCGGATCGGCGCCAAGATGCTCGACCTGCCGCGCATAGTGGTCATCGATCACGTCTTCCACAGCGGCCGTGCATGCCATCGCGGCTTTCGGCCCCATAAGAGCGGTCGCGGCGCCGAGCACAAAGCCCGCCACGTTCCAGAGTGGCGCCAGCGCGGTCGGCCGCACCCGTCTTTCGATCACCAGCCGATCGAAACGCTCCAGGTGGTGCTTTTCCTGTTCGGCCATTTCCCGGATGGCGGCCGCGGCTTCGCGCGCCTCAGTCCGTTCGCCGAGGACGGCAAGCTGGCCGCGATAGATGCTTACGGCGCCATATTCGCCCGCATGGTCCACGCGGATCATGCGCGCGGTCTTCTCAGTGGCGGCTTCGCCCGGGCTTGCGGGACGGCGCCCTCGGGCGCTCACCCCCTGTTCTCCCCGCGCGCCAGCAGGATCGCCCCCGCGGCCGCCGTGCCGAATGAGATAAGGGCGTTATATCCGGCGAGCGACAGGCCAAAGAGCCGCCAGGCCGCGATGTCGCACAATACGGTGGGCTGGTTCAGGTCGAGCGGCCCGCCCGTATAGTGAAAGGCCGGGCCGGTGCAGGTGGACGGCCCCGGCCACCAATGCCACTCCACGCCCGCATGATAGGCGCCGATAGCGCCGGATATGGCCAATAGCAGCGCCGCCAACGCGGCCAGACTGGCAGCGGCGCTACGCTCCAGGAGGCGCGTCTGAATCAGAAGCGGCCCGCCCAGGCCCACCACCGCAGCGGCGATATGCGGCCACCGCTGCCACAGGCACATTTCGCAGGGCGGCAGCCTGGCAAGATATTGAAAGCCCAGGGCTCCCAACAGTAGCCCCAGAGCCACCGCGCCTTCGCCGATCGCTATCCACCCGGAACGGTTCATTTTGCGAACACCATCGTGTCGTCGGCGAAGGCTTTGAACTCCAAAGCATTGCCACTTGGATCTTTCACGAACATGGTTACCTGCTCGCCGGGCTCCCCCGCAAACCTTAAGCCGGGTTCGATGATGAATTTTGCGCCATTTTCCTGAAGTTTTGCAGCCAGCGCGTGCCATTCGGCGGTCCCCAGAATGACGCCAAAATGACGCACCGGAACATGTTCGCCATCAACCCAATTATGGGCTTTGTCCACAGGCTCCGGGGCGCTTAAATGAGCGACGATCTGGTGCCCATAGAAATCGAAATCGACCCAATCATCCGCGGAGCGACCCTCCCGGCATCCCAGTAGGCCGCCATAGAAAGCTCGCGCCCCGGCCAGATCGTCGACGGGGAAGGCGAGGTGAAAACGGGGCCGATCTGGCATGTCGAAGGGTCTCCCTGTCGGAGAATGAGAGAAGCAAGCCGTGTCGGCAAAGGGAAGTCCCATGCGTAAGTCCGAGACTCCTCGAACCAGCCGCCCGAAGCGCGAGTTGCTGCGCATCGACGGCCAGCCGGTTCCCGTCACGGTGCGCCTCAACACGCGGGCGCGGCGGCTCATTGTCAAGGTCCATCCTTCGACCGGGGAAGTGAGCGTCGTGGCGCCTTCGCGGCGCGCGCTGGATCATGCGCTCGATTTCGCACGCTCGGAATCCGCCTGGATCGCACTCCGCCTCGCGAATGTGCCCGAACGCGTCGAGCTCCTGCCGGGTGCGCGCATTCCCTTTCGCGGCATTGAGCACAGGATCGTGGAAGCAGCGCGCGGCCGGGCGCCGGTCTGGATCGAGCGCGGCGAGCGCATCATCCGCGTCACCGGACAGCCGGAACATGCATCGCGCCGCCTGCTCGACTTTCTCAAGCGCGAAGCCCGCAAGGTGCTCGATGCCCGCACGCAGGAGTTTTCCGCGCTGGTCGGCGTAAAAGCCAAACGCATCACGGTGCGCGACACGGCAAGCCGCTGGGGCTCTTGCTCCACCACGCGCGCGCTGTCCTTTTCCTGGCGCCTCGTGCTGGCTCCTCCCTTCGTGCTCGACTACGTCGTGGCGCATGAGGTCGCCCACCTGCGCCACATGAATCACGGCACGCGCTTCTGGAATCTGGTCAGCGAGATCGTCGGCGATGTCGAGAAGCCGCAGGCGTGGCTCAGCGAAAACGGCCCGTTCCTGCACCGCTACGCGCCGCGCAATCCGCAATAGGCGTCACGTCGCGCTCAAGAGCGAATCCAGCAGATGCTGAAACGTGTCTGGCGCGGCCTTTGACGCGTCTGCCGGCGCGGGCGATGCATTTGTCAGCGGTGCTCGCAGCGAAACAAGCGGCCGGCTTGGCGCGCCGTGTTCGGCCTCTTCCATGAAATCGTGAAACACCCGCGCGGGCAGCGTGCCGCCGGTGGCATGATGCATGGGCGCTTCGTTGTCGTTGCCGATCCAGACACCGCAGACGAGATCGGAGCTGAACCCCACGAACCAGGCATCGCGGAAATCCTGGGTCGTTCCTGTCTTGCCGGCAGAAGGACGTTCGGCAAGCCTGGCGGCCTTGCCCGTGCCGCTGGTCACGGTCGCCACCATCAATGTCGTGACCTGGGCCGCATTGGCCTGCGACATCACCCGCCCCTCGCCCGAGCCGGAACGGGCATAAAGAACACGGCCCGATTTCGTCCGTATACGAAGTATCCCATAGGGCAGCACGCCTTCGCCGCCATTCGCGAAAGGCGCATAGGCGCTCACCAGCTCGAGCGGCGTGACGCTCGATACGCCCAGCGCAAGCGCGGGGACCGGATCGAGCGGCGAGACGATGCCAAGCCGGTGGGCCGTGGCCGCCACCGCACGCGGCCCGGCTTCCATCGTCAGCCGGGCGGCGACAGCATTCGACGATTTGGCGAATGCGCGCGTGAGCGTGATCGGGCCCTCATATTTGCCTTCGTAATTGCCCGGTTGCCAGCCGCGAAAATCGACGGGGCCATCGTTCAGCACATCGTCCGGTTTGCGGCCATGTTCGAAGGCCGTGAGATAGACGAAAGGCTTGAACGCGGAACCGGGTTGGCGCTTCGCATCGGTGGCGCGGTTGAACGGGCTTTGGGCATAGGATCGGCCGCCGACCATCGCGCGAACCGCACCGTCGGGTGTCATGGCGAGGAGTGCGCCTTCGCCGGCTTGCAGCGTTCCGCCTTCACGGTTCAACCCCGAATCCAACGCGTGCTCAGCCTGCAGCTGTTGCTCGGCGTCCAGCGTCGTTTCGACGATCAGGGGCTCGCTTACGCCACCGACATAGCCGGGGATGCGCGCAATCACCCAATCGGCGAAATAGCCGAGACCGGGTGTCGAGCTGGCTGGCGCCACCGCGGGTCGCGACGAGGCCGCAGCCGCACGTTCGCGTGGCGAAATGAATCCGGCATCCTGCATGGCACGCAGAACGGTTTCGCCACGCGCGAAAGACGCAGCGGGATCGGCAAGCGGATTGAACCGCGCCGGCGCCTTGACGCTTCCGGCAAGCATCGCTGATTCGCCCAGCGAAAGGGCTGTGGCGGGCTTGTTGAAGAAATGTTCGGCCGCCGCCTCGATGCCGTACACGCCGGCGCCGAAATAGACGTGATTGAGATAGAGCGTGAGGATCTGATCCTTGCTGTATCGCGACTCCAGATAGAGCGCGAGAAACGCTTCCTGGAATTTGCGGTCGAGCGTGCGTTTCGATTCCAGGAACAGATTTTTGGCGAGTTGCTGCGTCAGCGTCGAGCCGCCCTGCACGACATGCCCCGCGATCAGATTTTCCGCTGCGGCGCGCACGAGTCCGATGGGATCCAGACCGATATGTTCGCGGAAGCGTCGGTCCTCGATGGCGATGAAGGCGTTCGGGACGTAGGACGGCAGGCTGTGCATCGCGACCATCCCGCCCTGGGTAAATCCGCGACGAATGACGGGATGGCCATTCCTGTCGAGCAGCGTGATGTCGTTGGAGGGCGCACGGGAGAACAGCCCGTTCATGTCTGGCAGGTTGGAGATCTCATGGAACGCAAAGATCGCGCCCAGGATCAGCCCCCAGGCGAATAGCAGCGTCACCGCATAGGGCCAGGTCGCTTTCGGACGTCGCGTCGCGCGCGATGCCGCCGCAGGCCTTGCGGCGATCTTGGCGATCCGGGCGCGCGTGCGCGGAGGAACTTCGGGTTTGGTGGCCATAACGCCCGAGGCGAGGCTGAAGCCCCGCCTCTTTGGCCCAATATCGTTAACGAGCGTTAAAGATTGGCGTTCTCAGTCGCCGATCTTCACATCCGCCATGCCTTCGCTGTCCATATGGCCGCGATAGGATTTGATATGCACATTGCCGGAGCCGAAGGCTTCGATGTGCGGATTGATGGCAACACCGCCGAAGTTGAAATTGCCGGCGCCCATGATTTGCACGTGCAGGGGATCGGCGGTGCCGTCGGCGATCTTGACCGAGCCGGAACCAGCAATATCGACACGCGTCGGACCATTGACGCGTGCGGCGACGACATCGCCCGAGCCGGCGATATCGATATCGAGCCCGCCCGCGATTGCGCCGATCCGCGCATCGCCGGAGCCCGCGATGTCGGCTTTCACATTGCCGACCGAGCCGACAGTGATCTTGCCCGAGCCGCCGACATCGAGCTTGAGCGTGCCGGTGACGGAGGCGATATCGATACGGCCGGATCCACCCACCTCGATATCGGCGCTCGCGATGTGGCCGATAACGGCCTTTGTCGCCGCCGCATCGAGGCGCAGGGTGCCCTGCGTGTCGCCGATCGTGGCGTTGCCCACGAGAGATTCGATATCGACATCCGTGCCGCGGGGCACCGTGATGCGCACGGTCAGGTTGCGCGACGTCTCTTCCGTGAGATTGGAGAAATCGAACCAGTGCTTCCAGTCCCAGACCGACTGACTGTCGTAGAGCTGCGATCCCTTGATCTCGAGCCGGCCATCATCCTGGCTGACATGAAGGCCCTTCAGGCGTTCGCGCGCCCCCCAGGCTTCGACCGTCATGGGGCCGCCGTCGCGCACATTGACCAGCACGGTGCCGACGAAATCATCGACCCTGAGGCCACGCGTGTTGTAGTTGCGCGGCGCCCAGCTGGACCAGTCGCCACCCTGCCCGGCGGGAGCTACGTGAACCATGGGCGCCGGAGGCGCGGGGGGGGCCGGCGGCGTCGGCGGACCGCCGGCTTCGGCCGGCCCCATCGAACCAAAAGACGGAAGGATCAGGAGCGTTGCAACCGCCGCGTCGCCGAAGATCGAGGTCCAGTTCTGGGTCATTTCAAGCGCACTCCGCCGCGTCCGTCATGTTCGTCCCGCACGACATAGGGCTGTCCCCTCTCGTGCGTATAGAGCGGCTAAAACGCAATACAGGCCCGCGTAAGGCGCAGGAGAACAAACTAGCGACCCGCCTCAGGCGGAAAGCCGGTAACCGCCGCTCTCCGTCAAAAGGATCTGGGCGCTGCCGGGATTGTTCTCGATCTTCTGGCGCAACCGGTAGATGTGGGTCTCCAGCGTGTGTGTCGTGACCGCAGGATTGTAACCCCAGACCTCGTGCAGCAGCGTCTCGCGCGCCACCGTAGCGCCGCAGCGATGCAGATATTTCAGGATGTTGGTCTCCTTTTCCGTCAGCCGGATTTTTTTGCCCTTGGGATCCAGCAGCAGTTTGGCGCTGGGACGAAACGTATAAGGCCCGATGCGATAGACGGCTTCCTCGCTCTGCTCGTGGCTGCGCAGATGGGCATGGATGCGTGCGGCCAGCACCGCAAAACGAAAGGGTTTGGCGATATGATCGTTCGCGCCGGATCCCAACCCCGCAATGATGTCGGAATCGGAATCCATCGCGGTCAGAAGAATGATCGGGCAGGTGATCCCCGTTTCGCGGAATTCGCGGCACAACGTGCGGCCGTCACCATCGGGCAGACCGACGTCCAGGATCATGAATTCGTAGAGACCGTCTTTGGCCAGTTCGCGGGCTTCGGCGCAGGTGCCGGCCTGGACGGGGGTGAATTCGTCGTCCTGGGCCAATTGCTCCGCCAGCGAGCTCCGCAGCATCGTGTCATCGTCCAGCAGCAAGACCCGTCTCGTGCCCGCCATACGCCACTCCCTGGTCTGTTCGGCCGGGAGCCTACCCGGTTTCGAAGGCACAGTGTATGTGAGGAGCGATGCCGGCCCCGCCCGAAGCCCCTGCAAGCCATCAATTTCCTGCGAGTCCCGGCCTGGACGGGATTGCGCGTGCTGCCGACGCCCTCCGCCTGGGAGCGGCGGTGCGGATTGTTGACACCTCTGGTGGCGAAATCCTCGCCTGGGCCACGGAAACCGTCGGGGATGAGGCCTTAACGCAGCTCGACCCGGCGCCGCTGCTGCTGTTGACCCACCAGCGCGCCCGGACACTCAAGATCCGCCTCTACACGCCGGAAATTGTCGCGGTGATGCCGGAGCCGCCTTTGACCGCCTTGCGCCTGCTGGCGATCGCGGACCCCTCGACCGACCTCGCGGCCCCCCTCAAAGGCCCGTTCGAGACGCGGCGCGAGCCGTTGCCCGAAAGTTTCGCGGCCGCGGTGAAACTCGCCAAGCTGGCCGGCTTGCTGCCTTCGGCCGTGGTCGCCACAGGAGGGATGGGTCTGCCGGACACGGCCTGCACGCTCCCCGCCACGACCATTGCCGACTACGAATCCGAAGTGGTGCGTTCGCTGCGTCTGGTCACCCGCGCCCGCGTGCCGCTCGAAGGTGCCGAACAGGCCGAGCTCGCAGCGTTCCGCGCCGGAAACGGCGAGCCGGAACAGTTTGCCGTGATCATCGGCGATCCGCCGCCGGACAAGCCCGTGCTGGTGCGCCTGCATTCGGAATGCTTCACCGGTGACCTGCTCGGTTCGCTCAAATGCGATT
Organism: Rhizomicrobium sp.; assembly: GCA_036490345.1. GTDB lineage: Bacteria > Pseudomonadota > Alphaproteobacteria > Micropepsales > Micropepsaceae > Rhizomicrobium. The sequence continues at coordinate 69,471 of DASXEA010000088.1, forward strand.
GCGGCGACCAGCTGCGCGGCGCGATTGCGACCATCGCGGCGGCAGGCGGCGGCGCGTTGCTCTATCTCGCGCAGGAGGGCCGCGGCATCGGCCTCATCAACAAATTGCGCGCCTACCGGTTGCAGGATCAGGGCTTCGACACGGTCGAAGCGAACGAGCGCCTCGGCTTCGAACCCGACGAACGCCTCTACGGCGTCGCGGCAAAGATGCTGCAGCTTCTGGGATTCAAATCCATTCGCCTGCTGACCAACAATCCGCTGAAGGTCGAGGCACTCGAAGCCGCGGGCATCACGGTCACCGAACGCGTGCCGCACGCCTTCCCAGCCAATCCGCACAACCGCGGCTATCTGCGCACCAAGGCAGAGAAATCCGGGCATCAGCTTTGATCGCGCGTCACTCCGATCGCGCAAATGCGAATTGATCCTGCGCGCAAACTTCGTTTAGACTCGGCGCCGGCAACAACAACGGAAGGAGGTGATCCAGTGTCTCATTGTCACGACCTGCGGCCAGCCGCGAACTGGATCTTCGCTATTTCGGAGGTTCGTGCGGCCTGACCGCACACGCGGCCCATCGGGCTGCCAACTGACAATGCCGGGGTCGCCTCGCAAGGGGCGGCCCTTTCATTTTGGACCGGGCAAAGCCGCTTGCCACCAGTGAAGCATTGCTCATTGCCGGGTCAGCGTGTGGGTGGCGAGTTCGTGCGCCTTCACTTCGGCGGCCTTGATGCAAAATTCGTAGCCGAAGAAGGCAAGCCCGGCGCTGCCGCAGCAGAGCGCGGCGAGCTGGGTGAACCAGCTGAAGAGCCAGAGTTCGGCCAGCATGAGCATCTGCGTGCACCAACCCGCGACATAGCCAAAAAACACCGTGCCGAGCGGCAGCCCAAGCAAATAGTAGCCGCTGCCCCTCTCCCGCTTCCCAAAACCGATGCCGATCATCACGAGAAGGCCCGCGAGAAACTGTAGGATGGCGAAGACGGAGCCAAAGGTCGAAGGCTGTTCGATCAGGCGGTCCAGCAAACCCAGAAGAGCTTCGATGGGCGCGAAAACGCCGGCGCCTCGATGCTGCGGCGAAGGTGACGTGTAGGGCTGCAGGCCCGTCGCGCCCTCCGTTGCTGAGCCGCATAGCGCGCCGGCGCCCGCCGCTTCTTCGAATTCGCATACATACAGACCGGCCAGATGCCAGGGCTGGAAAGTGCTTGCAGCATGATAGGCCTCGGTCTGCGCCGTCTTCAGACGATCGATGGTTTCAGGCTGAAGCAGCACTTCGGAAATTTTGCCGAGCACCAGCGCGATGGCGACGCTCGCGAGGAAATGCAGCAGCTTTCTTGCCCTGCCTGAAGGGCGAGGCGACTCCATCGCCATTTCCGGACAGCCCCCGAAACACTGCGGACCCGCACAATCTATGGCATGGCCGGACAGCAAGTCACGCCGAGCCTCGCCGTGACGGCAGGCGGGAAACCTGCGAATTCGTCTCTTGACTTCCCTGTCTTTCATATGTAAATAATCTTTGACACATGACTGTTGGAGCTGTGGGTTGGCGATCACCGGAGACCAGTTGCTTGCGGTGCTTGCGGCCCTCGCCAGCCCGCCGCGCCTGAAGATCGTCGCGGCGCTGAAATCCGACGGCCGCAATTATGTCAGCCAGCTGGCGCGCGAGGTGGGCATCAGCCGCCCGCTGCTGCATCTGCATCTGCAGAAGCTGGAAGAGGCAGGCCTGGTCAAAAGCCGGCTCGAACTCTCCGGCGACGGCAAGGCCCTCAACTATTTCGAAGTCGAAGATTTCGACTTCGCGCTGACGCCGGCGGCGATTGCCGACGCCGTCAAAACCCTCACCGCAACCTCCACCAAGTCGGACTCATGAAAGGCCGTCGCCATGTCTGAACACGTCTACTTCCTCACCATAGGACTCGTGCTGGGCACGATCGTGTGCATTTTTGGGATGAAATATTTCGCGGCTTCACGTCAGGCGCAGGCGAAAGTCCTGACCGAAACCGCCTATCGCTCGCTGGCGGAAAAAGCGGTTGCGGCGCAATCGGCAAACGCGACATCCCTGTCGGCAATGCAGACCGGTCTCTCCGAGATCAACGCACGACTTTCGGCAGTCGAAAAGATCCTGAAGGCGGTGGAATAATGACCATGACCGCAACCGCGACGTTTCCTCTGTCGACGACGCCGCGCGCTTTGACCACCGACGTGCCGGTGTGGCGGCTCTACGCTTTGCGCGCCGGCTATCTGCTTCTGGTCGTAGGGCTGGGCTCGCAGATCTGGCCTGTTATCCTGCACCACCCGAAGCCCTGGGAATTGATGCATGGCGTGGCCGACAGCATGTTCGGCGCGCTTTCGGCGCTGGCAGTGCTCGGCTTGCGCTATCCGCTGCGCATGCTGCCGCTGCTGCTGTTCGAATTGCTGTGGAAGACGATCTGGCTGACCGTCATCGCGCTGCCGCTCTGGATAAACCATCACATGGATGCAGACACGCTCGACACCGCGCAGGCCTGCCTGATGGGCGTGATCTTTCCCATCATCATCCCCTGGCCTTACGTGCTCAAAACCTTCGCCGCACAGCCTGGCGACCGGTGGCGATAAAGGCGGCCCAGCACATTGAGCGTGATTTGCCGCGCATCTTCTGCGCGCGAAGCTAAACCGCAGAGACGCAGAGGCGCAGAGGCGCAAAGACATCGGAGTTTATCGCAGGGCCGTAGCAACGCGACGAAGAGAAAGACGTTCGCAAGGCGTGCAAAATTCTGCTGCGCCTTTGCGCCTCTGCGTTTCCCTACAGCGGCAGCAACCGAACGACGGCCTGTCAGGCGGTAGCGGATTTGCGCGCGGCCATGGCCATCGCGATCAGCGACCAGCCGGCAAAGATCAGATCGATCCCGACGATGATGCCGAGCGCCCAGAGTGCCGAGGCCGGCAGCGCGAGCACGATGAGCGCCGCGAGCAGCAGATCGAGCACGCCGTTGATCAGCAGCCACACCCAGCGCTGCGACAATTGCCGCCGGTGTTCCAGCGCAAACAGAATCGTGAGCACGCCATCGGCGATGAGAAAGGCCGTCAGCACGAAGGTCAGCGACATCGACCCGGCAACTGGCCAGCCGATCAGCGCACCCCCGGCGACGAGACTGACGATGGCGGAAACGAGCGACCACCAGAAGCCCGGCGCCTGCCGACCGGCGACGCTCATGACGATGCCGAAGAATCCCGCGGCCAGGAAAATCCAGCCGAGGAACACGGCGACCGCGAGGCTGGCGAGTGCCGGCACAAGAATGGCCGCTGTGCCCAGACCAAGCAGAACGAAGCCTTCGAAAGCGAACAGCCGCCAATGAGCGTGCAGCGCGTTCTGCATATCGGCGCGCCCTTCGATGGAATGTGTCATTGTTCGCCTCGTCGCTGTCCTGATTCCCGGGCCGCCAGCATAGCATGTCCGGAGGCCACTTCTCTCCTGCCGTTGCCGCTCAGGTGCCGCAAAAGGTCTGCGCGACAATCTCATCCGGCTCGGGCGGCACAGCGTAGGCCGCGAAGGCAGGCTGTTCGGCGTAGGGCGAGCGCAGAACCTGCACCAGCTCGTGGAATGGCGCGAAATCGCCTCTGTCCTGCGCCGCTGCAATAACAGTCGCGATGCGATGGTTGCGGGGAATGAAGGCCGGATTGACGGCGCGCATCGCGGCGGCCCGCTGTGCCGGCGACACATGGTCCTCCCGCGCCAGCCGCTGCCGCCATGTGACGAGCCACGCGTCCAGCGCCGACGGATTGGCGAACAGCGCGCGCAGGGAGTCTTCATGCCCTTCTGCGCTGTCGCACAGAAGGCGAAACGTCAGGGTGAAATCGGCGTGGGCATCGGCCATGTGACGGAAGAGATCGGCAATCAGCTGCGAATCCCCTTCACGGATTTCCGCCAATCCCACCTTTGCCCTGAGCCCGTTTGCATAGGCCCGTTCGAACAAGGCGGGATAGGCATCCAGCGCCTGCTGCGCCGCTGCGAGGCCGGCGTTTTCGCTTTCACCAAGCAGCGGAAGAAGAGTCTGTGCGAGGCGCGTCAGATTCCACCACGCGATGCGCGGCTGGTTGTCATAGGCATAGCGGCCGGCGTGATCGATCGAGCTGAACACGGTTCCCGGATCGTAGGCATCCATGAAGGCACACGGACCGTAATCGATGGTTTCGCCGGCGATCGATGTGTTGTCGGTGTTCATCACGCCATGGATGAAGCCGATGCATTGCCATTTGGCGATCAGATCTGCGGTGTGCGCTATCACGCCTTCCAGGAAGGCAAGAGGCGGTGACGGCGCGTGTGCTGCCTCGGGATAGAGCCTGGCGATGGCGTAATCGGCGAGCGTGCGCACAGCTTCCGTATCGCCGCGGCTCGCGAAGAATTCAAACGTGCCGACGCGCAGATGGCTTTTTGCGACGCGCGTCAGCACCGCACCCGGCAACATGCCTTCCTGACGCAGGATCGAATCCCCACTGGTCACGGCCGCCAATGAGCGCGTCGTCGGCACGCCCAGCGCCTGCATCGCCTCGCTTACGATATATTCGCGCAGCACCGGCCCCAGGGCCGCCCGTCCATCGCCATTGCGGGAGAACGGCGTGGGTCCGGAGCCCTTCAGCTGGATGTCGAGCCGCGTGCCGTCCCGCGCGACCACTTCGCCCAGCAGGATGGCGCGGCCGTCGCCGAGTTGCGGCACGAAATGCCCGAATTGATGGCCGGCATAGGCCATGGCGAGCGGCTCGGCGCCTTCCGGCACACGATTGCCGGACAGCACCGCGAGACCTTCGGGCGAGGCGAGTGCGAGAGGATCGAACCCCAGTTCCTCTGCGAGTGGCTCGTTGAGTGCGATCAGGCGCGGCGCCGACACACGCACGGGATCGAGCCTGGCATAGAAATGCCCTGGCAGCCGCGCATAGGAATTGTCGAAGCGGAACAGATTCGGTCTCCCTCTGCCTCTATATAGGCGAACCGGTAGGACGCTTCATCGCCTGCGAGCGTGGCGTGTCGCCGCTCGCGGCTCATGATAGGCTGCGGCCTGCGCGTCCCGCGCGGGGCGATTGCCGGTTGGAGGGAACATCATGAAGGCAAAATCGATTGCGGGGCTGCTCGGGTGCTGTCTGGCAGCGGCTGGCGTGGCGAACGCAGCAGGCGCGCCACCGCCGGATCTCGCCGTCGCCCGCAAAGCGCTCGCCAAAGCCATCGCGGCCCACGATCTGAAGGAGGTCGCGGGCCTGTCGCACTTTCCGCTCGTGATCTCGGAATTCCAGATGCCGCCAACCTTGCCACAGCAGAAATTCCTGACCGACAAGGCGCGCTTTACCGACATCTTTGCCGATGGCCAGACGGTCGATTGTATCCGCGACAGCGCGCCGGATTTCGCCCTCGACCCCAAGAATTTCGGCGCCGATTCCTGGTCGATCGATTGCAACGGCTACGACTATTACTTCGCCAAACGCGACGGCGGCTGGCGCCTCATCGGCTTCGCGAATATCAACGAATAGGCCCGCCCTGCCCTTTTCGTGCCAAAGTGGACCCCCGAGTGTCCGTCATGGACACGGGGAGACGATCATGACAACGCAAGGGCTTTCTCGGGATTTCATTATCCGTACACTGATGCTATCGGCATCCGGTCTGGTGGGTGCCGCGGGCATGGCCCCGGCCCGCACATTCCACGCGATCCACACATTCTGCAGCGCCCCCAATTGCGCCGACGGCTCCTTTGTCTATGGCGGCGTCGTGGCCCGCCGTCGAGCTTCCATTGACCGCCCATCGGGACGACGCGGAACGTCGCCATTCCGCCAGTGAACGCGAGTGATCGTCTTCCGCCATGGTGCGGTAGACATAGGTTTCCGCCGTGTCCTGGCCGGAGCTGGCGGGTCTGTAGTCGAGGCCGCAAGTGTCGCCGCGCTTCGATGACCTGGTGGGTGCAATGTGAGCCCCTTCGCCAATCCGGGCGAAGCGAGGCGCATTTGTGTGCCCCCGTCGACCGGCGCTGAGGCGGCACCTCGCACGCCGTGTCCGCTCCCGTTTTCGCTGCGATACGGCAGTTTTCCCCTGCCCTGGCTGCACAAGGGCACGGATTTGCTCGCTTTCCAGCGCGTCGAAAAAAACTTCCCTGATGTTTTCCCGTGAAGCAGGCAAAGCGTCCACCAGGCGTTCTGCAGCAAAAGGATCATCGCAATCATCATGGCCGAATTATAACCGATACGGTTTTATTGTCAACCGATATCTTTGGTGAACGCCGCCCCCTCCGCGAACAGCATCAATGCTCGGGCACGAACCCCGGGCTTTGCGCATTCCCCATGCATGAGCGAGAAAAACCCCTGCCATGCGATGGCCGGCGCACATGTCGCGATCGACCATTGGGACGAGATGATGACCGTCACCGCCGCCCTGGGATCGCTGCCGGCAAGAGCGCGCGATGGCCTTGAGCGCACCTGTCGCGCCATTGCGGCCCAAAACGCCGTCGGCATCCGCTTCGTGAATGCCGAGCCGGGACTTCGCCACCACGGTTGAGAGTCGCTGCGACTGCCGGATGCGCGGCTTGGAGACAGGCCATGGTGACAGGCCATATTGTCCGGAAATCCTCGCCGCTCTAACGTTCCCCACTTTCTGGGGGAAAGCCATCATGCATCGAAGAGACTTTCTGCGCGCGTCGACACGGTCGGCGTGGCGTTGGCGTCGATGGGACTTGCGACGCAGCGCGCACGTGAAAAAGGCTCTACGACGCGCGCAACCGTGATGCTTTTGCTCTCCGTGGCGTCCTTGTTGGCGACAGGCTTCGCGGTGCAAGTCGGCGGTGGCATATGCCCGACCGAGCCGCGGCTGCACTACTCCATCGACTCGGACATCAGCGTATGCACGAGCGCCATTCATAATGGCTCCGCCACCGCTTGGACGGGGTTCGGCGTGGGTGGCGGGCAACTTCCCGAGCTGCGTGCGGAAGCATATTACGATCGCGGCCTGCTCTATATGCTCGTTGGCAAGACCGATCTCGCCGTCGCCGACTTTACGAGCGCGATCGGCGGGAAGCGAACCTACGCGGACGCCTTTGAAGCGCGCGGCGATGCCTACGCGGATCTTGGCCAGCCTCAAAAAGCCGCTGCCGACTACGAAGCTGCGCGCGAAACATCTGGAGACAACCCGGACCGATTGAATTCGCGCTGCTGGGTGCGCGCCGTGCGCGGCCATCCGCTCGATCGCGCGTTGGCCGATTGCAACGAGTCCCTGAAGGGCGTTAGCGACGAACGAGATGTTCTCCAGAATCGGTGCTTTGTGTACTTCCGGATGGGCAACTACACCGCTGCTGTAGCCGATTGCGCCGCTGCCGAGAGATCCCGGCGGCGCTTTGCCGAGGCGCTTTATGTGGGCGGACTGGCAAAACTCCGCCTGGGAGACACGACCGGGGGCAATGCCGACATCGCTGCTGCGCACGACGCGGATTTCGAGATCGCCGACCTATACGCGCTTTATGGCGTGAAGCCCTGAACCGCTCCCCGCGGGGTTGCGTGCCTCTCAAGCAATGCCAGTGCTGTCAGGCGAATTTTTTCGTCTCACGTCGCTTCGCACGCGCGATCCCACATCCATCTTCACCGTGGCCGGTCGCCGAGCCGGCCATGGTGATGCAAAAACATCCGTATTGCGCGCGACGCGAACCGCAAACTTCATGGATCTGCGAGATTCCCATCGCCAATCTTTCGTAGCGAACCCTTCCCCGGCATCGGAGGTCGTGCCTTTGGAATATGCAACACTCGTCCAACTGGCCGCGGAGTGCCGCACGTGCTATCGTTCCCCATTCTCTGGGAGGGGAACACGATGAACATGACAATCCGATTTCTGGCGTCGTCCGCAATCATGGTCTGCGCCGGCGCATATGTATTTTCTGCCAGTGCGTCGCCTGCCCTGGGCGCGGGCGAAGTGCCGAAGACCAAACAGTTCAACGTCGAATTTTTTGCCGGCGGCGCGCAATGTGGGTTGGCGACCTTCACTTACGACTCCACTACGACTCTCTGGGGCACAATCCACACGGGCTGCGCGCAATCGAACCCCATTCCCGGCATTGGCATCGTTGTCAAAAAGAACTGGAGCCAGCACGCCCTGTCGGCCACGCAGCCCGGCCCGTCCTGCAGCACCAACAAGGAAATGGAATTTGAGGAAACCATCGTCAACGCCGGGGGTCTGCCCGAGGGCGACATCTATTTTCTGAACTATCCGCTGGTCAACGGCGCCTGCTGGTGGGAATTCGGCTCGCAGGATGGCGTCACACTCAAGGAAGTCGGATACGGCACCTACAACGTCGTTCCGTGATGGAAGGAACCGGGTGACGGAAGCGATGTTCCACCTGGTCGGCGACTGCGCGGGGTGTTGCTTCTGTCACCAGATTTTTCAGTCTGATCCTGGAGGCTGGCACCAATCAGGATCGAAATACCCACGGCCAGCATCGTCGAATCGATTGCGACCCCGATCCAAAACATGATCGGCTCCGTTTCGCGATAACCGCTTATGCCACCTCCCGGCCCGCTTTTAAGCCGCAGCGAATTCACTGCCTGATTTCAAACAGCGTGCCGCACCCTGAAAATGTGTCCGTCCCGCAATACTGACTTTCTCTTCCCCCAAACTGCGTGCTTCCAAAGATGCGTCCGCCTTTCAGTGTGGGGATCGCGTAAGGAGCCTCGCCGTCGCGGCCGCCCTGGAAAGCATAGAGCACCGTTTCCGTTCCGTCCGGGCCCACCGTGAAAATCGTGCCACAACCAATCGAGTCAAAATTGCAATTGGAACTGTTCCCCCCTTGCGCGGTGGCACCAAAGAGATTTCTGGAGTTGTCGGCAGTCAGTCCAGAGGAGGGATTGGCGCCATCGGCGCCTCCGGCAAAGGCATGAACCACTGTTTCGATGCCATCCGGTGATACCTTGAATACGATACCGCAGCCCGCCCCCCCGCAACCGTTGCCACCACCCCAGTGGGTCGCTCCGTAGAGATTGCCGCTCCGATCGAGCACAAGGCCGCCGCTTGGATTCCAGCCGTCACTTCCTCCCTGAAACCGATAGACGGTCGTCAGCGATCCGCCCGGCGACAGTCTGAAGACGGTACCGCAACCAGCGCCGTCGTTGCATGGTGTTGCGCCGCCGGATGATGTCGTGCCGTATAGATTCCCTGTCTTGTCGCCAACCAGGCCCGTATAGGGCGTCGCCCCGTCGGCCCCGCCCGTGAAGGAATAAAGCACCGATTCCTTCCCATCCGCCGCGATTTCGAAAACCGTTCCGCATCCCGCGACAAATTCGCTTTGGCAATCACCGCTTCCGCCATAGATCGTCGTACCGAAAAGATTGCCTTTGCGATCCATCACGAGGCCGTAAAAAGGGACAAGACCATCGCTCTGCGCGGTAAAGGCGTGGAGGACGGTCTCGGTTCCATCCGGCGAGAGCCTGAAAACCGTGCCACACCCCCGACTGAAACACCCGCCGTTCATGCCACCATCCTGGGTAGTTCCGAACATATTGCCGTCGCTGTCGGAAATCAGAAGCGAATTTGGCCCCCAACCGTCAGTGTCACCTCTGAAATTGTAAAGAATCTTCTCCTTTCCATTTCCGGAAATTCGAAAAACCACGCCGCCACCAAACGTACCGCCGGCAAATGCCGATCCATAAAGATAACTGCCCGAGCCATACACCGGCCCGATTGGATATCCGCCTTTCTGCAAATTGTTGAAGCGAAACAGCACATGTTCCGTGCCGGCACTTCGCGACGGAGTCGTTAGACCGACGAGCAACAAACTCATTGTCAGCGAGACGCCGGACCATCGCAATAAAATGCGCAGCATTTCTTGATTCCCCCTGCCCGATGGTCGATTGTAGCACCCGCTTCGCGTAACATTTGGACGGACGGACCGCAATCCGCGGGAAGTCCATTCATCTGAACGGCTCGAGACGTCCGCCTCTGCAAAGCTGCATCGATCGCGATCCAAACACCCACCACCAGCAACTCGAATATTTGACGATCCGGACCCGGAACAGGATCGAGTCCGATTCGCCATAGCCGCTGAAGCCGCGCCCTACTATGCGCTCATTCCAATATAACTCCTCGTTCGGCCTGCGGACACCCGGCGCGCGCGCGGCGGCAGATTTTGCCGGGGTGACAATTCACCAAGCATAGCCGGGCATGCGATCGGCCCAACAAACCGGGCAAAACGCGGCCTCATGGCTGGCAGGAGGCTTGCTAGGCAATGCGCGATGAACGTGATTTCAGCCGCGACGACCCTGTCGTCCTTGAACGCGTCCGCGCCCGTGGCGGCTTCGCCTGCGGCGCCGGCGGTGCATGACGGCCATGAGTTCCTGAGCGACATGCTCGACGTGCTCAATCCGCTGCAGCACATTCCCGTGGTGGCGACGCTGTATCGCGCGGTGACGCATGACACGATCGATCCCGTCGAGCGCGTGGTGGGCGACACGCTTTATGGCGGGCTGATGGGACTTGCGTCTTCCGTGGGCGAGCTGGTCTTCCAGAAACTGACCGGCAAGGATCTGGGCGACACGGTGCTGGCCTTTCTCGGCCATGGCGAGGATACGCCGCAGCGCGCGAGCGATGCCTATCGCCAGAGCGCGACACTCGCGGTGGCGGCAAACTAGCGCGCGCCGAAGATTGCCGAGCCCACCCGCACATGGGTGGCGCCGAATCGGATCGCGGTTTCGAAATCGGCACTCATGCCCATGCTGAGCAAAGGCAGGCCCTGTTCGTGCGCGATTTTCGCGAGCAGCGCGAAATGCGGCGCGGGCGGCTCGTCATGCGGCGGGATGCACATGAGCCCCTTGACCGGCAAGCCGAGCGAATCGCGGCACAGCGCGACAAACGAAGCGGCGTCTGTCGGGATCACACCCGCCTTTTGCGGCTCCTCACCCGTGTTGACCTGAATGAACAGCGTCGGCGCACGGCCGGTGCGCGCGATCTCGGCCTGCAGCGCATGGGCGAGCTTCGGCCGATCGAGCGCATGGATGGCGTCGAACAGCGCCACGGCCTCGCGCACCTTGTTGGATTGCAGCGGCCCGATCAGGTGCAATTCCGAGTCGGGAAATTCCGCGCGCAGTTCCGGCCATTTGCGTTCGGCCTCCTGCACGCGGTTTTCGCCGAACACACGCTGGCCCGCCGCGAGCACCGGACGGATCCGGGCCCCCTCAAAGGTTTTCGAGACGGCGACGAGCGTGGTCGCACCGGCGGGGGCCCGCGCCGCTTTCCGCGCCGCCGCGATCCGTGCGAGGACATCGGCGAGGCCCGTTTCGGGCGATGCTGCCTCAGGCGGCGTTGTTTCGGGCGACAGGGACATCGATGACCGGCGTGCTTGCGCGAATGTGTCTGGCAAGACGGGCGATGTGGCTCAATCGCGCCGCGGGCGCAAGCCTGCTTCCAAACCTCCCATCCTTGGCGCTGTTCACCGACGATCTGCGCCTGCCCGATCCATTGGCGGCGATTGGCGCGCTGCCACGCGGCAGTCTGGTGGTGTTGCGGGCCCGCGACAACGCGGACCGTGCGCGGCTTGCGGGCGAAGTCGCGCCTCTGGCGAGGCGGCGCAGCCTTGTGTGGATCGTGGCCGGCGATGCCGCGCTCGCCGCACGCATGGGCGCACAGGGGCTGCACCTGGCGGAAGCGGAGCACAGCATGGCGATGCATTGGCGGACACGCCGGCCCGGCTGGCTCATCACCTGTGCGGCGCATTCGCTGGCGGCCTGCGCCCGGGCGGAACGGTCGCGCGCCGATGCGGTGTTTCTCGCGCCGATCTTTCCCACGCAGAGCCATCCCGGCGGCGCGGCACTCGGCCCCTGCCGCGCACAGGCCATCGCGCGTTGCGTGAACATTCCGGTCTATGCGCTGGGCGGCGTCGATGCGCAGACGGCGAGACGCCTTGCGCCCGGCGCGCTCGCAGGCCTGGCCGCGATCGGCGCACTGGCGGTGTGACGCGTCAGTGAAACCAGTGGAGTTCGGCACCCGCGATCAGCAGCAGGCCGAACGCGGCGCGATAGATCACCAGCGGCCAGGTCGAGAAATTCTCCAGGAACCGCATCAGGCCCCAGATGGCAAAGAAGGACGACACGCTCGATGTGACGAGACCGATGGCGAGCACGAACCAGCCATCCGCGCCCAGGCCGATCTTGTGCAGCTCCCAGAGTTCGTGAAATCCGGCCAGCGCGATGGCGGGAATGCCGAGCAGGAAGGCGACGCGGGCAGCGTCCTCCCGGGTGAAGCCGAGCGCGAGTGCCGCGGTCAGCGTCGAGCCGGAACGCGACACGCCGGGAATGAGCGCGCCCATTTGCGCCAGGCCGATGAGCACCGCGTCGCGCAGCCTGAGCCGGTCGGCACTGCGCACATGCCGCGCCGACAGCTCCGCCAGGCCGAGCAGAACAGCCAGCGCCACACAGGCGACACCGATCAGCAATGGCGTGCGCAGCGGCGTGTGGCAGGCGTTCAGAACCTTCGACAGCAAGGCGCCCGCGATCGCGATGGGGATCGTGGCGATCACGATCGCCATAGCGAGGCGGAAATCGTGATCGCGCCAGTCGCGCCGGCGGAGCGCACCCAGCGAGCCGGAGACGAGCCCTGTCAGATCGCTGCGGAAATAGGCGAGCACCGCGGCCAAAGCGGCGAGCTGCATCGCGGCCGAAAAAGCCGAGCCCGGGTCGGGCCAGCCGAGCAACGCGGGAATGGCACGCATATGGGCGGTGGACGAGACGGGCAGGAGTTCGGTGATGCCCTGCACCACGCCCAGAAACGCCACCTTCAGCGGGCCGAGCGCTACAAAAGAGGTGTCGATGCCGCCCGCGCAATGCTGGGAAGCCGCGGCAGTGGCAAGCGCAGACGGAGCAGTCATGGAAGGGCGGAGAATCGATTTGCAGTCACGACATCTAACAGCGATGCCGCCGCCACACCACCATGGCGGCGATCAGCGGACGGGCGCCGTAATCCGGGCGTAACAGGTCTGATAGCCGCTCATATAGCGCTGGTTGATGCCCTGGTTGATCGGCGTACCGGACTGTCCCGGCGCGAGCTGCAGATCGTAATTCGTGCCCCAGGCCTGGAAGCTGACATCGACCGGCTGGCGCCCGATATCGGTGACGGTGACCTTCTGGCCATCGGTGGAGATCGCGACCGACATCGCTGCCGGTCCGTCACAAGCGAGAGCGCGAAACGGCGCCAGAGCAGCCACCACGCAGGCTGCCACAAATGGTCCTCGCATGTCAGTCAAGTCCTTTTCCAAAGCGGCCTCTTGACCGGAACGGAGAGGCGGCGCCTATCGTTCCGGCCGACGCGGCCTGGGAATGCCACAAATGAACGCCGGCGACGTTTCGGTGCTAGCATTTGCCCACGTTTTGGAAGGGCGCCGATGCCGATAGAGGGGAAGATGATCCGCGGACGAATTCGCGCTTGCTGCGTAGCCGCCGGAATTGCCGCGGTACCTGCACGCGGCTCGGACGTCGTTGTTCACACCTTCCAGGGCGGAAGCGATGGCGCAAATCCACAGAGTCCCCTGATTTCGGATCAATCCAACAATCTGTACGGCACGACCGTCCAAGGCGGCAGTGGCACAAATTGCCACAGCGGAGATAGCGGCGGTTGCGGAACGGTGTATCGGCTAGCACCGGACGGCACAGAGACCGTCCTGTATGCGTTCACCGGTGGCTGTGACGGTGCGAACCCGAACGGCGGTCTGGTGGCGGACCAGGCCGGCAATCTGTACGGCACAACGGCAAAAGGCGGTGACTGCAGCAGCGATGAGGGGTTCGGCACCGTCTATAAACTTGCCGCCGACGGTACCGAAACCGTGCTGCACAGCTTTAGTGGCGGCACCGATGGGGAGTATCCGTCTTCGAGTCTCACCATCGACAGGAAAGACAATTTGTTTGGTGAGGCCGCGGGCGGGGGCAAAAATCAATGCTGCGGCGTTGTATTCCGGGCTTCGCCGGTGGGAAGATTGAAAGTGCTCCACACGTTTTCCGGCGGCAGTGAGGGAGGAATCCCGGCTGGCGGCATGATCATGGACAAGTCGGGGAATCTATATGGCACCACGTCACATGGCGGAGGAACTGGTTGCAACCCCTCTGGCTGCGGGACTGTGTTCAAACTCGCGCCTGACGGAACGCTGAGTGTCGTTTATGCTTTTCAGGGCGTCAGTGACGGCGCATTTCCAGAATTCGGCGTAGTGGCTGATCGCTCCGGTAATCTATACGGGGCCACAGTTGCTGAAGGGGCCGGCCGCAACGGCACGGTGTTCAAGGTGACGCCCGAGGGTACGGAATCCGTTCTCTACTCCTTCCCCTTTGGATCAGTGTACAAGCCGGCAGCCGGCGTCATCCTGGACAAGGTGGGCAATCTTTACGGCCTGGCGGCCACGTCGCAAAGCAGGCATTGCAGCGAGTGCGGTCTGGTTTTCAAAATCACGCCCAATGGGACAGAGACACAGGTTGGCAAATTCAAAGGGCTCGGCGGCCGCGATCCCGCCGCGTCATTGCTTCTCAAAAATGAAGTGCTCTACGGAACGGCTGTGGTTGGCGGCACTTTTGGTTACGGCGTCGTCTTCAGCATGGAGAAATAAGGTCACACATGCAGCGCCGCGTGCAGGAACAGGGCGCTGAGATCGACGCTTTGATCCCCATTGAAGAACGTGCCGCTGCTGCGCATAAAATGCTGCATTTGCCAACCGAGCGTGAGCTGAAGGTTGGAATTGAAGACATAGGCGAGCGACGGTTCGTAGCCGGTTTGCGCGAGCGAAGGCAGCGTGCCCGCCTGGTCGGCGCGCGCGATCGCATACTCGACCCCAGCGATCCATGGGCCTGAAGTAAGGCTGGCGCTCAGCCGTGCGCCGCGCGTCAGGGCGCCGTCCGCGAACGCGTCGGCGATGTCGAACGTGTACGCGTTGGATTGGCGCCAGGCGCCCCCGAACGACAGTTTCAGCGTGTCGAGCGGCACGTCCACGCCACCGCCGATCGCCCAGTCGCGCAGCCCCTCGTGGTCAGGCATCCGGTCGGTGATCTGCCCGAGCACGCCACCGGCATAGGCCGTGACCGTCGCGGGCCCGAGCGCCGTGGTGTAACCGAGCGCCGCTTCCGCGAGACCGGATTGCCGATCGGCCGTATCGGGATCGGCGGCGACGAAGGGCAGACCGCCGCGCACATCGCGCGGTGTGAAGGATGCGGCAAATTCCAGCCCGTACAGAACCGGCGAGAAATACGAAAGCTTGGCATCGTTCGCGGTGGCGAACTCCGCAACGCGCAGAGGGAACAGATCGACAAACGCGCGGCCCGTCGCGGGATCGCGATGAAAGCTCACATTGGCGTCGTCCAGCGAAGCCGTCGCATCGACTTTCGGCCCCGTGACCGCCAGCTGATAGGCCGCGCCATCCTGCTGGCCCAGCTCGAAACGCCCATATTGCGTGTCGAGCGAAACGTAGAACTTCTCGAACACGCGGTCGCCATAGCTGTCGCCCGACAGAGCATCGTGATGTGCGAGAATGGCGGCGTGAAGACCGAGCTCCCAGCCATTGTCGAAGTCTCGCCGGAGCCGCGGCAGCAACAGGAGCGACCCGGTAACGCCTGTCCGGTCGAGGCCGGCACCGCTGCCGGCGTAAAGCGCACCCGAAGCCGTGCCCTCCAGCGTGGCCGTCCAATCGTCGAACCCGCCCGAGACCGGTGAAAGGCTCCAATCCGTCAGGGATCCGGCACTCGCAGGGGGCACCGCAAGGAAGAACCACGCTGCCATCCACAGGCGAACGCCATATCGGCCACGAAAATGCCGGCCGCCGCCGCCCGGGCGCAGGTTTGGCGTCGGTTTCGTGATACAGAAATGGGTTGGGGGCACATCGGTCCTTTCCCCTGCCGTTGCGCGCCCGGCACGGTAACCTTATAAGCCGCGGCGGGGGATATTCCGCGGGCGGGGCTCGCGGCAAGGATAGGACGATTCAGTCGATGCGAATATTCCCGGTCGTTCTTGGCGCGTTGCTGCTCACCGCCTGCGGTTCGTCGGACGACACCACCACCGACATCACCAGCGGCACGACCTCGATCTCGAGCGATAGCGGCCGGGTGACGCTGGGCGTCAACTCGTATCTCTGGCACGCTACGCTCGACACGTTGTCGTTCATGCCGCTGGCCTCGGCCGATCCGTTCGGCGGGGTGATCATTACCGATTGGTATTCGGCGCCGAGCGATCAGAACGAGCGCATGAAGATCACGATCTACATTCTCGACCGCCGGCTCAGGGCCGACGGCATCAAGATTGCCGTGTTTCGCCAGACGCGTGCCGGGGAAGCATGGGCGGATGCCCAGGTGAATCCCGAAACGGCCACCAAGCTCGAAGACGCCATTCTCACCCGCGCGCGCGAACTCAGGCTCGCCAGCGAGCCCGCCGGCGGCTAAACCACTCCCGCCCCTTGTGCGGGCGGGAATGAGGTTTCAGGAAATGGCGCGGTACAACGCCCAGGCATCCGAGGCGCGCTGGCAGGCGGCATGGGCCGAACGCAAGGTCTTTGCCGCCGTAAACGATTCGGCTCAGCCCAAATATTACGTGCTCGAGATGTTTCCCTATCCGTCGGGACGCATCCATATCGGCCATGTGCGCAACTACACGATGGGCGACGTCCTGGCGCGCTTTCGCCGTGCCCAGGGCTACAATGTGCTGCATCCGATGGGATGGGACGCCTTCGGCCTTCCGGCCGAAAACGCGGCGCGCGCGAGGGGTGTCAATCCCCGCGACTGGACCTACGCCAACATCGCGGCGATGCGGACGCAGTTGCAAGCGATGGGCCTGTCGATCGACTGGAGCCGGGAATTCGCGACCTGCGACCCTTCCTACTACCGCCACCAGCAGAAGCTTTTCGTCGAATTCTTCCGCGCCGGCCTCGTCTATCGCGCCGAAGCGGACGTGAACTGGGACCCGGTGGATCACACCGTGCTCGCCAACGAGCAGGTGATCGAGGGCAAGGGCTGGCGCTCGGGCGCCCCCGTCGAGCGGCGCAAACTGTCGCAATGGTTCTTCCGGATCACCGATTTCGCCGACGACCTGCTTTCCGGCCTCGGCGAACTCGAACGCTGGCCCGACAAGGTCCGGCTGATGCAGAAAAACTGGATCGGCCGCTCGGAAGGGATGCGATTCCGCTTTGGCCTCTCCCATGGCGAAGATGTCGATGTATTTTCGACGCGGCCGGACACGCTGTTCGGCGCGAGCTTCGTCGCTTTGTCGCCCGATCACCCGCTGACCCAACGGCTGGCCGAAACGGATGCGCAGCTCGCGCAATTCGTGGCGGAATGCCGCCAGCTCGGTACGGCGGAAGAAGCCATCGAATCAGCGGAGAAGCGCGGCTACGACACCGGCCTGAAGGCGCGCCATCCGCTCGATCCCGATTGGGAGCTGCCGGTTTTCGTCGCGAACTTCGTGCTGATGGGTTACGGCACGGGCGCCATTTTCGGTTGCCCGGCGCACGACCAGCGCGATCTCGAATTTGCCCGGAAATACGGCCTGCCCGTTTTGCCGGTGGTGATTCCGGACGACGCCGATCCCGAGAGCTTTTCGGTCGGCACGGAAGCCTATGTGGGGCCGGGGCGGCTTGCCCATTCGCGCTTCCTCGATGGCTTGAACATCGATGCGGCCAAAGCCGAAGTGGCGCGGCGTCTCGAGGAGCAGAAACAGGGCGTAGCCGTCGTGCAGTATCGCCTGCGCGATTGGCTCGTGTCGCGCCAGCGTTACTGGGGCTGCCCCATTCCGATGGTGCATTGTCCGTCCTGCGGCATCGTGCCGGTGAAGGATTCCGACCTTCCCGTGCTGCTGCCCGACGACGCGCGGTTCGACACGCCGGGCAATCCGCTCGATCACCATCCTGCATGGAAACACGTCGCCTGTCCGTCCTGCGGCGGCGAGGCACGTCGCGATACCGACACGCTCGATACGTTCGTCGACTCGTCGTGGTACTTTGCGCGGTTCTGCGATGTCGAGGCGGCCGCTCCGCTCGATCGCGCCGCGACGGAATATTGGCTGCCCGTCGACCAGTATATTGGCGGTATCGAACACGCGATTCTGCATCTGCTCTATTCGCGCTTCTTCATGCGCAGCCTGCACCGCATGGGTCTGGGCAGGGTCGATGAGCCGTTTGCGGGCCTGTTCACGCAAGGCATGGTCTGCCACGAAACCTATCGCGACGGGCGCGGCGAATGGCTCGAACCGGCGGAGGTCGATAAACGCGAAGGCCAGGCATTCCGGCGCGGCACCGATGAGCCGGTCACGATCGGTCCGTCGGAGAAGATGTCGAAATCGAAAAAGAACGTGGTGGCGCCGGAACCCATCATCGATCTTTACGGCGCCGATACGATTCGCTGGTTCATGCTTTCGGATACGCCGCCGGAACGCGACATCGAATGGACGCAGACCGGCGCCGAAGGATGCTGGCGTTTCGTGCAGCGCGTGCATCGTCTCGTCACCGACGCGAAAGGCCTTCCACCGCCGGGCACACCGATCCCGGCCGACCTGCCGGAATCGGCTGGCGCGCTGCGCAGAGCGAGCCATCGTGCCGTCGCCTGGGTGACGGAAGATCTCGAAGCCCTGCGGTTCAACCGCGCGGTAGCCCGGCTTTATGAGCTTGCCAACGCGATCGGTGCGGCACCGCCCGAAACGCCTGAAGCCGTGCAGCGGGAAGCGCTGGAGTTCCTGACCAAACTGATCGGCCCCATGATGCCGCATCTTGCGGAGTCCTGCTGGCAGGAGCTTGGCCATGCGTCGCTGCTGGCGGAAGAGCCATGGCCGAGCGCCGATCCCGCTCTGGTGGCGACCGATACGATCACGATCGCCGTCCAGGTGGACGGAAAGCGCCGTGGCGAGATCACCATCGCCCATGACGCCGACGAACAGACGGCCCGCGCGGCGGCCATGGCTCTGGAGGGAGTCGTGCGGACACTGGGAGAGAAGCCCCCGCGCCGCGTCATCGTCGTGCCACGGCGCATTGTGAACATCGTCACATGAGGGCGCACGCGCTGGCCGTGCTGCCTGTCGTTTTGGCCCTTCAGGGATGCGGCTTCCATCCGCTGTTCGCGCGCGCCGGCGATGACGCGCAAGGCCAGCAGATCTTCAAGACGATCTATGTCGAACCGATCGACGGCGAACGCGTGGGTTACGAAGTCCGCAACTCCCTGATCGATCTGCTGCGCGGAACGCAAAAGACCGACAGCGCTCTCTACAGGCTCCAGGTCGAGGTCAAACAGACAATCGAGGGCGTCGCGGTTCAGACCAATGCCTCGATCACGCGCTATCGCTACACGCTGAGCGCAACCTACGAACTGGCCGACATGCATGACGGCAAAACCCTGACCAAGGGAACCGAGACGACGGTGTCGGGCTACGACGTTGTCGCCTCTCCCTACGCCACCCTCGTCGCCCAGCAGGACGCCCAGCGTCTCGGCGCGCACGACATCGCCGATCGCATTCGCATCGATCTGGGCGTGTTCTTCGCGCATCACGGCTGACGCACGAGGGCAAACGCATGGCTTGTTGCTATCCGACGGGTGCCGCGTGCTGATCCGGCCGGCCGAGGTCGAACGTCTGGTCGAGAAATTCCCCGACCGGTATGTCGCAGCCTTGTTGTTTGGACCGGATCAGGGACTGGTTCACGAACGGGCAGACCGGCTCACCAAATCGATCGTGCCCGATCTGGGCGACCCGTTTCGCGTCGTCGAATTCGACGGCGCCGCTTTGCTCGACGATCGCGCGCGGCTGTTCGATGAAGCCGCCGCCCTTTCGATGACTGGCGGCCGCCGCGTGGTGCGCGTGCGCGATGCCGGCAATGCCCTGGCCAACCTGTTCACGCAATATTTCGCGCAACCTTCGGGCGATGCGCTGATCGTGGTGGAAGGGGGCGAACTCGCGAAGGGGGCGGCGTTGCGCGCCAGTTTCGAAGAGGCGGACAATGCGGCCGCGATTGCCTGCTATCTGGATTCCCCGGAAACGATCGGCGAACTCGTAAGAAGCACGCTTAAGGCGGCGGGCACGGAACTGGCACAAGATGCACTGGCCGAAGCCGTTTCGCTGCTCGGCGCCGATCGCGGCACCACGCGCCGGGAGCTCGAAAAGCTTGCGCTCTACGCCCACGGCCAAAAGCGGCTCTCGCTCGCGGACATACGCGCCGTGATGGGCGACGAAGCCGAAGCGCGGATCGAAGACGTCTGCGATGCCGCCGGCCGCGGCGATCCGCCGAACCTCGACCGCGGACTTGAACGGCTTGCCGTCGCGGGAATTTCGCCGATCGCCATACTGCGCACTGCCATCGGCCATTTTCAGCGCCTCGCGCTGGCGAGAGCGCGCGTAGAGAAGGGCGAGAGCCCGGACGGCGTGCTGCGCCAGGTACGCCCGCCCATCCACTTCACCCGCCAGGCATCGTTTCGCGCGCAGCTGCGCGATTGGAACGAAGAACGCCTGGCCGATGCGCTCGATCTCCTTCTCGAAACAGAAGCGCTCTGCAAGACGACCGCAATCCCCGCCGAGGCCGTCTGCGGCCGGGCACTGTTCACGATCGCCGCCTGGGCGCGGCTCAAGCGCTAGACGATGCTCAAGGTTCGCATCATTCCCTGTCTCGATGTGAAGGACGGGCGCGTGGTGAAAGGGGTTCGATTCAAGGCGCTGCGCGACGCCGGCGATCCCGTCGAGCAGGCGATCCTTTACGACGAAGCGGGCGCCGACGAATTGTGCTTTCTCGATATCGCAGCCAGCGCCGAAGGGCGGGGCATTCTCCTCGATACGGTTCGGCGCACCGCCGAAGTCTGCTTCGTTCCCCTGACGGTCGGCGGCGGCGTGCGCACGCTCGAGGATATCCGCGCCCTTCTTCTTGCCGGCGCCGACAAGATCGCCGTGAACACCGAGGCCGTGCGCCGGCCGCAATTCATCGCGGAGGCCGCTGCGAAATTCGGCAGCCAGTGCGTCGTCGCGGCCATCGATGCCAAACAGATTGCGCCGGGGCACTTCGAGGTCTTCACCCATGGCGGGCGGAGGGCGACCGGCATCGACGCCATCGCCTATGCACGCCGGCTGGCGGATTTGGGTGCGGGCGAAATCCTGCTCACCTCCATGGACCGGGACGGGACCCGGGAAGGATACGACATCGCGCTCCTGCGGGCGGTCTGCGACGCGGCATCCGTACCGGTCGTGGCCAGCGGCGGCGTTGGGAGTGTCGAGCATCTCGTCGAGGGAATCCGTGACGGCCATGCGAGTGCGGTGCTGGCGGCCTCGATCTTCCATTTCGGAGAGGCGACGATCGCCAAAGCCAGGCATGCGCTTGCCGAGGCCGGCCTGCCGGTACGGATGGCCGGTTGATGGCGGTCCGGATTCGTGGATGATGCCGCGCGGTCGCCCAGGGCGACCGGGAGTGGCAAGTGTCCCAGGCCAGAATCCAGCAATTCGAATTGAACCTCGACGCGCCGTACATGGGCGTTTCGACCGGGCGCGCCCTCACCCTCGTCCCCCCGCCGCAGCGCAAGCCTCGCACTTCGGCCCTGCCCCCGCGCCCGCAAAAGGCACAGCGCGCACTCGTGCCCGCCGATGCGACGGCTCTGGACGCGTTCCGGCTGACGATCGTGCAATGCCGCTGGCACATCGCGGCGAACGAAGCCGCAACCGTTGAGGCCCATCAGGCCGAAGGGCTTCACCAGATGCGCGTGGCCATGAGGCGGCTGCGCGTAGCGCTGGCCGCGTTCGGCGACGACTTCCGTACGCCGCACACCGAAGCGATCGCGCTTAAGGCAAAGGACCTGGCGGGCCGCCTGGGACCGGCGCGCGATCTCGACGTGTTTCTCGATCATCTGTTCGAAACACCGGCGCGCGCCAACGGCGCACAACACGCCTTCGCCCGATTGCGATCGCGGATGAAAGAGGCGCGAGCCGGCGCGTGGGGCGACGCCGTAGCGGAATTGCGCGGAATGCATTTTCGCGCCTTCATGCACGACCTGACGGAACTGGTGGACCGCGATCTGCCATTCGCGGTCGGCCGTTCCGCAACGGGTGGGGCTGCCTTCAGCCAGCCGGCGCGGCATCTGGCACAACGCATGCTGGATCACCGCTATCGCAAGGCCTGCAAGCGCGCCCGTACCCTGGACTCCTCGAGCGAGAACGAACGCCACGCATTCCGGATAAGCCTCAAGAAGCTTCGCTACACGGCAGAATTTTTTGCGCCGTTCTTCGAGGCGGGCCGGGTCGCGAAATTCGTCAGCCGCTTAAGCGGCATGCAGGACGTGCTTGGCGCACTGAACGATGTAGCCGTCGCCAGGAAAATCCTCGATGCCCTCGTTCTGTCGCCGAACGCTTCCGGCATCGACGCCGAACTCGGATTCGCGGCCGGTGCCATTTATGGCTGGCATCTGCAAAGCGCGGCGCACAAATGGGGCGAGACGCTCGGCCGCTGGAAAAAACTCGCGCGCACGCGGCCGTTCTGGGATGGCGCTCCCGCGCATTGACTGCGCGACGCGATCGTTTTCAAGAAGAGATCCGGCGAAGCAGAAAACCGCTTCGCCGGATCGGCAGACCGAATGAAACCGCAGGCGCTACTGCACCGTCACATTGACAGGCTGCGAAGGAATGCCGTTCGCCACCACGACAAGCGTGCCTGCGCCGGTTTCCATGCTGC
>DASXEA010000089.1:0-35542 GCA_036490345.1 Rhizomicrobium sp.
GTGCGTGCCGCTGCAGGCGAGCAGAAGATCTTCATCCGCCTCGTCCCACCCGCCGCTGATGTTGGGCTCCTCAAGTTGAGCTCGAGCATGGGAGATCAGGGGCGCAAAGTCCTTGGTCACGATCAATATCATGTCTGTCATGTTTAACGTGAATTCGGCAACCTTGGCGGGGTCGAGCTGCGAAGATTTTCCGGTCTTCACCAGTTCGAGAAACGTCTTCGCAGAAGCAATGTCCTCATCGATATGTTCGAGCTGGTATGCGCGGTACGCGAGATTGACGTAGGGCAGCGCAAGATTAGGCGCGATAACTGTGGCGCGCTCGAGGAGAAATTCCGCCTCATGGAGATGACCATCCGCGCCCTGGATTCCGGCAAGACCCATATAAGCCCAGGGGCGTTCGGCAGCGGGACCGGTTGCAGCAAGCTCGTTATAAACCGCAATGGCTTCGGGTTTCCGGCCGTAACCTGCAACATACTCGGCGTAACGGTAAGGCTGCGTGACGCGGTAAATGGATTCCGCCGCATTCCGCACCAGGTTATCAAAGGCTGCTTCCTTCCCCGCGAACGTCTGTCCCGGCTCGGTTCCCACGCGCGCATTGAGAGCCAGGCCGGTGGCTGTGCGGTATACCTCGCCGGAGATATGGGTCTCGTGACCCAGCCATTGATGCAAATAACGATTCAACTCGCCGACCGAAACGCCGGTGTTGGGGATCTGCACCTTGATGTCGTTACCCCAATCGTTCGCGTAAGACGTGGCAGCGCGGCTGGATTGGGTCTGACGCTGAAACGTCTGCAGCAGGTCCAGCACCTTGCCAGCGATCACCTCGCCCGAGAGGCCTTTCTGCAGCATATCCGGCGGGACGGAGAACGATTCGATTATCAGACCATCAGCGTGGCCTGCACTCCACACCGCCGCGCCAACTCCGATTAAAACCACCAGGGCCAGAGCAACGAAGATCATCTGAAGCGCTCCCTTCATCTGATCGTTGAATCTGCGCCACCAGAGGTGAGACCGCTCGTAACGATCCTGCTGCTGCAGATTCTCATTCTGCAACCTGATCTGATCCATCTGGAGATCTGCAAGTGCATTCTGCCTTTTGAGATAGTCGTCCGCTGTCTCGCGCGCCGCCGAACCAAGTGCAGCCATCGCCGAGGCCGATACGCCGCCAGACTTTGCCGACCCGGCATGTGGTAACGCGTTTTCAAAATCGTCAGCCACCGGAGCATACCCCCGGGAGCTGCGACTTTTCCTCCAGGGTCAAGTCCAGATGCGCGGCGATGAATTGCTTCTGTGCACCCGTCTTGTCGCCGGACCAGAGCAATGCCTCGCCCCATTTGAGGTGCAGACGGCCCCAGTTCGACGCGTATTTGTTCGCTTCCTCGAATTTGGCGAGCGCCAAAATGGACGAGTTGGTCGTGCCGAGATCAATCCCGATTGTTATCGTCTCGCTCATCTAACTGCCCCCGAGCACAGTGCGCGAACCGCTGATCCGATTTAGGAAACTCTTAAAATCGCCTCAGTCGCCCCACCGATGAATGAATGCAATTTTAGCGAACATTCGCGAACCGCCAAGTTTTAATTGGGCACGCCTTTGGTCAAGACCTTGCAAAGCTCAAGACTAAGGAGAAGTTGTGAATGTCCACAGCTTGTTGCGCGGTGATGTAGGCCTTTCGGATTTCGTCCGGCGCACGCAGTGTGCTGGTGCCCCAGGTGAAGCGCGGTTGGCCGAGTTGGACAGCGAACATGTCCGCCATCAGTCGCAACCAGCAGCCATTGCCGTTTGGAAACGAATGCACCCAGACGATATCGCGGTGGAATCGCACAGCGATCCCATCGGGTGAGAACCACGCGCGATGCGTGATCTTGCCTGAACTCTTGCAGGGCGGTGAAATGTCAGGGAGGAACGGCAGCCAGCAATGACGCTGGGCCGTCTTGCGTATCTCCCGGGGCAGACAATTTCCTGGTGAAGGGTGCTGCGAGCCCGTGGCTCGTGCAGCACTTCTCCGCTGGGAGCACTCATCTGAACGCTGCGCGCGTTGCCGGTCTTCGTTCGGTGGGTGCGGTAGTCCTGCACCATGCCGGGAGCAATTTCGGAAAGCACCTTGTCGCCAACGAATTGGCTGAGGTGGTTCTTGATGCGGTGCTTGTGGCCCTTGACGAAGATGGGGCTCCGCTGGCCTTGGGTGACGACGTTGAATTCGTCAGCTTTGGCGGCACGCGATGGTGCGCAATCCCCGGTCCCGTCGTCGCGGGACACCTCTTCAGTCGCTTGACACTAAAACCAAAATGGTTACATTGTGACCCTGAAGGCACGACCGGCGGGACGCGAGGTGAACCTTTCCCTGCTTCAGGGAAAATGGCAGGGAAATATCAAAAAATCGTACCCAAACCCTGTCTAGTGTGTTGATTTGAAACGGAAATTTTCTCCCAACAGCACCGGGGGCAGGGAAAAATGGCATCTGGGCCACGGAAAAGAGCCGCGGACCGATGGCGGCCCCTACCGGCCCGGATGACGGCGAGTGGAGGTGCCTTCCGTTGGCAACGCGCCTTGTCTTGACCCTGCGGGGGCGCTCGCCTATTTCCGGCTGATGGCCGCCCGCCCCATCCTGATCGCGCCCGATCCGCGCCTCAAATCCGTGTCCGAAACGGTGGGCACCGTGGATGCCGATCTGAAGCGCCTCGCCGAGGACATGCTGGACAGCATGTATGCCGCCGACGGCATCGGCCTCGCCGCCGCGCAGATCGGCGTGCCCAAACGCATACTGGTGATGGATCTGGCGCAGAAGGATGGCCGCAAGGAGCCGCGCGTCTTCATCAACCCCAAGCTCCTCTGGGTGTCGGAAGAGCTGGCGGTGTGCCAGGAGGGCTGCCTCTCGGTGCCCGACATCTGGGAAGAAGTGGAACGGCCGGCGCAGATCAGGGCCGAATATCTCGACGAGAACGGCCAGAGCCAGACACTCGACGCCGAAGGCATGCTGGCGACCTGCCTGCAGCACGAGATGGATCATCTCGAAGGGGTGTTGTTCGTCGATCATCTCTCGCGCCTCAAGCGCGCCATGGCGCTGAAGCGCCTTGCCAAGGCCAAGCGGCTGCAACAGGCCGGGTAACGGCGCCGCATGACGCTCCGCCTCGTCTTCATGGGCACGCCCGATTTCGCGGTGCCCACGCTCGCCGAACTGATCGGCCAGGGGCATGAGATCGCCTGCGTCTATTCCCAGCCGCCGCGCCCCAGGGGACGCGGGCTGAAGCCCGATCCCTCGCCGGTGACGAAGCTGGCCGCGGCGCATGGACTTGCGATCCGCACGCCCGCGACGCTGCGCGACGCCGAAGAGCAGGAGACGTTGGCCGCACTCAAGGCGGACGCCGCCGTGGTCGTCGCCTATGGACTCATCCTGCCCCGCGCCGTACTCGATGCGCCGAAACTGGGCTGCTTCAACCTGCACGCCTCGCTCCTGCCGCGCTGGCGTGGCGCCGCACCGATCCAGCGGGCGATCATGGCGGGCGATGCCGAGACGGGGGTGATGGCGATGCGCATGGAAGAGGGCCTCGACACCGGCCCCGTGCTGCTGGCCGAACGCACCCCCATCCGCCGCAAAACCTATGGCGCGCTGCATGACGAGCTGGCACGGCTCGGCGCCGATCTGATGGTGCGGGCCCTGGGCGCGGTCGAACGCGGCAATGCGCAGACGCAACCGCAGGCAGAAGACGGCGTGACCTATGCGAAGAAGATCGCGAAAGACGAAGCGCGGATCGACTGGAGCCGCCCGGCCGCGGAGATCGATTGCCTCATTCGCGGGCTTTCGCCGCATCCGGGTGCGTGGTGCGAGGCGAAGGGCGAACGCGTGAAGATCCTCGACGCCCTGCCGGCCGAGGGCCGCGGCACGCCGGGCGCATTGCTCGACGACGCGTTGACGGTGGCCTGCGGCGATGGCGTTCTGAAGCTGCTGCGCCTGCAACGCGCCGGACGCGGCCCGATGGACACCGCGGAATTTCTGCGC
This sequence comes from Rhizomicrobium sp., assembly GCA_036490345.1. Taxonomy (GTDB): domain Bacteria; phylum Pseudomonadota; class Alphaproteobacteria; order Micropepsales; family Micropepsaceae; genus Rhizomicrobium. The sequence continues at coordinate 3,999 of DASXEA010000089.1, forward strand.
GGTTTTCCGCTGCACAAGGGAGAGACGCTGTGAGCAAGGAATTGCGCCCGTCGCTGTTGCGGCGCATCGGCAATTCGTGGCGCGCGCGCGGCAGGAAGGCCGCGGGGATCGACGTCACGCGCGATGGTTTTGCGGTCAAGAACCGCCGCGTGCGCATGGACATGCGCTGGGAAGACGTCACGCAGATCGATTGCGGCGTGCGCGACCACATCGCGCTCGATCTGTTTTTCGCGACATTTTACGCCGGCACCACGAAGGTGACAGTGGACGAACTCGACGACGGCTTTCGCGGCTTTGAAAACGCCGTCTTCGATCACTGGCCCAATTTGCGCGAGCCGTGGATCGCGCTGCAATGCGGTCCGCTGCATCACCCGCAATTCCAGACCCTCTGGCGGCGATGATCGGCCGCACGACGCCCACCTGAATGCCGGTCCGCTATCGTCTCACCGTCGAATATGACGGCACGCCGTTTGCCGGCTGGCAGCGGCAGGACAATGGTCCGTCGGTCCAGGCGTCGCTCGAGGAAGCGGTGTTCCTGCTCTGCGGGGAAAAGGTCACGGTCACCGGCGCGGGCCGCACCGATGCCGGCGTGCATGCCCTGGGTCAGGTCGCGCATTTCGATCTCGAGAAGGAATTCGCGTCCGGACGGTTGCGCGACGCGCTGAACCACCACCTGCGGCCGCGTCCTGTGGCCGTGCTCGATGCGGCTGTGGCGCCGCCCGATTTCCATGCGCGCTTTTCCGCGGTCGCGCGAAGTTATCTCTACCGCATCATTTGCCGGCGTGCGCCGCTGGCGCTCGAGCATGGCCGCGCCTGGCACATCTCGCGCGAACTCGACGCCGACGCGATGCACCTGGCTGCGCAGCATCTCGTTGGCGCGCATGATTTCACGACCTTCCGCGCGTCGGAATGCCAGGCGAAATCGCCGGAGAAGACTCTCGACGTACTGCGCGTCTCGCGTGTGGCCGACGAGATCCAGATCGGGGCCAAAGCACGGTCGTTCCTGCACAATCAGGTCCGTTCGATGGTCGGCTCGCTGAAGCTGGTCGGCGAAGGCAAGTGGCAACCCCGCGAGGTCGCGCGCGCGCTCGCGGCCCGCGACCGCAGCCGCTGCGGCCCCGTAGCACCCCCGCACGGGCTCTATCTCGTGAAGGTCGATTACCCTTCCTGAAGATCGACCAGTTCGACCGATTGCGCCGGTATGGCGGCGCCGAGGAAGATTTCTCCCACCCGCGCCATGCGCTCCACAGCATCGGTGGCGAGGAAAACATTGGGCAGCGGCTTCGCGCCGGATGTTCGCGCGAGGCCTCGTTCCACGAGCAACGCAGCCACGGCCTCCGCTGTCGTCGCCGCGCTGTCGACCAGCGGAATGTCACGACCTACGACCGCGGCGATAGTGGGGCCGAGCACAGGGTAATGCGTGCAGCCGAGCAGGATGCAGCCGGGCTTCACATCGGCCAGGAGTGGCTCTAGATAGTGGCGCGCTGCGCCGCGCGCGAGTTCGTGATCGATAAGGCCTTCCTCGGCCAACGGCACGAAAAGCGGACAGGCCTGCTGCACAACCTGCACCTCGGGATTGCGCGCATGGATGGCGCGGAGATAGGCGCCGCCACGCACCGTGCCCTCGGTCGCGAGAACGGCGATGGGGCCGTTGGGCGTGGCCGCCAAAGCTGCCGCAGCGCCTGGCTCGACCACGCCAATCACCGGCACGGGCGCCAGCGCCGCTTCGAGCGCCGGCAACGCCACAGCCGACGCCGTGTTGCAGGCGATCACGATCAGCTTGACGCGCCGTTTCGCCAGTGCGCGCGCTGCCTGCACGGCATAGCGCGTGACGGTGTCGCCACTCTTGGTGCCGTAAGGCAACCGCGCCGTATCGCCCAGATAGACGAAGGATTCATCCGGCAGCCGCGCCATGAGCGCGCGCATCACCGTCAACCCGCCCATGCCGGAATCAAACACGCCGATCGGTGCATCGTTGGAAGCGGTCAAGCCGGCGGCGCCGCGAAATAGCGTTCGAGGATCGCGGCGTAGATATCGGTCAATCGCCGGATTTCACCCACCGGCGCGCATTCGTCGATCTTGTGCATCGTCGTCCCCGGCAGGCCCACTTCCGCGACGGGACAATGATCCTTGATGAAGCGCGCATCGGACGTGCCGCCGCCAGTGGACAATTCGGGCGCCGCACGGTTCACGCTCGCGATGGCCTGCGCCAGCAGATCGGTGAAAGCGCCGGGCGCCGTCAGGAACGGCAGCGCGCCCACATGATGGGCGATGCGGGCATTGCCGCCCATGTCCCGTGCCGTCGACTCGGCCACCGCACGCATGCGTGCGAGCAGCGTGTCCGGTGTCTGCAGGTCATTGAAGCGGAGATTGCCCGATGCGCGCGCCAGCGCCGGCGACACATTGCCCGCGGGATTTCCGACATCGAAGGTGGTGAAGGCGAGCGTGGTTGGCTCGAAATGCTCCGTACCCTGATCGATAGGCGTAGCCGCCAGGCGCGAGACGATGGTGGCGAGGATCGGGATGGGGTTGGTGGCCCGTTGCGGATAGGCCGTATGCCCCTGCACGCCTTCGACTTCCAGGTCGACCCGCATGCTGCCGCGACGGCCGATCTTGATCGTGTCACCCGCGCGCGCGGTGGCCGTCGGTTCGCCGACGATGCAATGGTCGATGCGCTCGCCCTGTTCTTTCATCCAGCCCAGCACGGCAGCGGTGCCATTCACGGCGGGGCCTTCCTCGTCGCCGGTGATGAGAAGGCTGATGGAGCCGGCAAAGCCTTTGGTCACAGAGCGTTCGGCGGCCGCCACGAAAGCTGCGACCGCCGATTTCATGTCGGCAGCGCCGCGGCCGTAAAGCATGTCGCCATCGATCAGCGCCGCGAACGGATCATGGCGCCACAGCGACGTCTCGCCCGGCGGCACGACATCGGTGTGGCCGGCAAAACAGAAATGCGGCGCGCCATGACCCACCCGCGCATAAAGATTGTCGATCGGCGCAGTGCCTGGCGCTTCGAATCTCAGCCGCCTGCAGGAAAAGCCGAGCGGCGACAGCGCGCGCTCGAGCACGCCGATCGCGCCGGCATCTGCGGGCGTCACGGAAGGGCAGCGGATGAGCTCTTGCGCGAGGGAAATCGGGTCCGTCATATGGCGTGGATTTAGGCCGCGCTGCGGCCCGCGGTCAATGAAGGGGCACATCATGACCGGTCGTCTCGAAGGCAAGGTCACGGTCATCACCGGTGCCACCAGCGGCATCGGGCTGGGCACGACGGAGCTCTTCGTGCGCGAGGGCGCGCGCGTGATTGCCGCCGATATCCAGGACGACAAAGGCGCGGCACTGGAGGAAAAGCATCGCGGGCTCGTGCGCTATGTCCATTGCGACGTGACGCGCGAGGACGAGATCGCCCAGGCTGTCGAAGCAGCGCCGCGCCATTTTGGCCGGCTCGATTGCCTGTTCAACAATGCCGGCGCCGGTGGGGCGCCCGAACCCGTGGACGGTGTGACGGCCGAAGGCTTCGATTCCGTGATGCATCTGCATGTGCGCGCCGCTTTGTTCGGGATCAGGCATGCCGTACCCGCCATGAGGCGCACCGGCGCGGGCTCGATCATCTCGACCGCTTCGGTCGCCGGCCTGCAGGCAGGTTATGGCCCGATCCTCTATTCGATCGCCAAGGCTGCGCTGATCCACATGACGCATGTGGCCGCCCCGCAGCTCGCACCCTTTCGTATCCGGGTGAATTGCATCTGTCCGGGGCTGATCGCGACCTCGATCTTCGGCGCCAGCATCGGCCTGCCGCGTCAGGTCTCCGATGCGTCGGCCGACGCCATCGCCGAAGCGGCAAAGAACTCGCAGCCCATTCCGCGCGGCGGCCGCCCGCGCGACATCGCCGAAGCCGCGCTTTATCTGGCTTCGGACGGATCGGATTTCGTCACCGGCCAGGCGCTGGTGGTCGATGGCGGGTTGACTCTCGGACAGACGGGCATGGCACAATTCGCGGCCTTCGCGCCTATCATCCAGGCGCTCGGACTGGATCCTGCTATGCTGGCCGCCGCGGTGGGCGCAGAGACGAAGCCTTGATAGTGCCCATACGTTAGCTGATGCGTGCAGCACGCGCGCGGAACGAGGCCCATGAACGGCAGCGCACGGATCGTGCAAAGGGAAAGTGAGGCGGGCTTCGTCGTAGCCGCGTCCTGCGCACCCGATCCGCGGTTGGCGCCGTTCGTGGAAGGCATTTATCGCGGCTTCGCCCAGTGCGGCACGCAGCCATCGGTGATGCGCGAAACGCCGGTCCCCAAAATTCCCATCGTCTTCAATCTCGGCGCACTGTGGCATCTGACCAGCGAAACCGATGGCAGGCGTATCGCCGATTCCTTCCTCTCCGGGCTCGACGAACACTACACGCTGGTGGAATCGGCCAGAGACATCTCTTGCCTGCAGGTCGATTTTACCCCGCTGGGCGCCTTGCGGCTTCTCAACCGGCCGCTTTGCGAGATCGCCAATCGCGTCGTGGCGCTGGAAGATGTGCTGGGCCACGACGGCGAGGTGCTGCTCGCACGGCTGCGCGAAGCCGCATGGGACGACCGTTTTGCGCTGCTCGATGCGTTTTTCCTTCGGCGTTTTGCTGCGAGCGAAGCGGGATCCGGCGAACTTGCCTGGGCATGGCGCAAATTGCGCTCGCATCACGGCCAGATCGCCATCGGCGCCATGGCCGGCGAACTCGGCTGGAGTCACAAGCGGCTGATCGGCAGTTTTCGCCGCGATTTCGGCCTGACACCGCGGCGCGCCGGACGCGTCATGCGCTTCGCCCGAGCCGTCCGCCTGCTTCGTGCCGGCGATGCGGCGCGCCGGGCCGATCTGGCACTGGATTGCGGCTATTACGACCAGGCGCATCTCAATCGCGATTTCCGCGACTTTGCCGGCGTTACGCCGTCGGAGTTCCTGCGAGGCCTTTTGCCCGACCCGGTGGCTGCCGCCGCGCCAGCACGGTAAAATTTGTCCAATACGCCGGCATCTGCGGCGGCCTATCAACGCGCATCCGCAACGCAGGAGATTTCGATGACGCAAATCCCGCCGGCCGGCATGGCCCAGGTGATCCCCTATCTCTACTACGCCGATGTACCCAAAGCCGCGGACTGGCTGGTCCAGTCTTTCGGCTTCGAGAAACTCATGGTCATCGACAGCGGCGGCGGCCGCCATCACGGCGAGGTTCGCTTCGGGACCGGCGTGGTGATGATGGGCACCGCCGCCACGCAATTCGAAAGCACATCGCCCACCCAGGCGAAGGCACGCACCGCCGGCGTGTTCATCTATCTCGACGATGTGGACGCACATTGCGCCCGTGCCAAACAGGCCGGGGCGGAAATCGTTCACGACATCTCGGACCAGAGCTACGGCCGCACCTATTGGGCGCGCGACCCGGAAGGCCATGACTGGTTCTTCACCCGCCCGCCCGCCGAATAGGCATTGGTCTCGCCGCTTCCTGATGGATGCGAGAGGCGGCGGGACCGGAAGGCTTGATCGACTTATATCGCACTCGTCGGAATAAGCGGATTGGTGACCGCGAGATCCGGAAATCGGCCAAAATCCCGGTCAGCCGACCACAGCTCGCGCACACCGTGCTGCCGGCAGAGCGCTGCGACGCGCGCGTCGTGGATTTGCGGTCCGGCGATTTGCGCATGGACCAGAAGTTCGCGCAGCTGTGTCCAATGCGTTTCGCTCTCTGCCAGCAAGCGCAGGGTTGGAGACTCCAACCAGGCTTCCACCTGATCCAGCGCTTGCGCCAACGGCGTTGGCGGCGCGTAGATGCGCGGATGGGTTACGATCGCCAGAAATTCGTGCACGCAGGGCCACGGAATCGCCCAGAGCGCAGGGCCTTCGGCCAGAGAAACGATGCGTTCGCGCGCGGCCTTGTGAAAAGGAGAATCCGCGCGATGTTCATAGACAAGGATGTTCGTGTCTACGGCGATCAACCGCCTCGCCCTCGGTACATCTCTTTGCGCAGCGTTTCCCACGATGCCTCGCGGAATTCCGCCTGCAACCCGTTACCTGCAAACGAAACGTCCCGCAGCTTGAATGCCGGCGCCGATCGTCTGGTCTCGCCGATGACGCGATTCAGCCCGCGTTCTACCACGGCTCTAAGCGTCACCCCCTCGCGATCCGCCAATCTGCGGGCCTCGCGCAGCAATTGATCCGAAACGTCAATTGTGGTTTTCATGGGAGTATGGCTGTATTGCTCTCCTAGTATGGGTAGCAATACATCGACATCGAGTCAAGTCATGGGCGCGTAGCGCCTTTTCACACAAAGGCCAGATCGATGTTCCTCGAGCTTCGAAACCATAAACGGAACCAGATCGCTACGCCTTATCCTGCTCGCGCTGCCAGGTGACGAGCACATGATAGGCGGTGGCATCCCATGCATTGTGGATGGCGACGAACAGGAGAATCAGCGAGGCGCCACCGATGGCGAAGAGCGACGTCTGCAGGTCGCGATGCGCATACCAGGCCGCACCTATCAGGAAAAGATAGGCCGCGAGCGGCGCAAGGATATGGAACGACCAATCCTCCAGGTCGGGCGTGTACGCGCTCTGCATGGCCATGCGCCACCATGTGAGCAGGCCATAGACCGTGCCACCTATGCCAATCAATCCTGCAATGATCGGAACCGCATCCAGACTTGGCCACGGTGCGCGCAGCAGCGCGGCGATGAGAAGAACGATGCTGAAATGCACGATGGTCGGCGTGGAAAAGGCGCGCCCGGCCATTGCCGATCGTCGCGGCGGCGGCCGATCGGCGATGAGCGTCATGACGACGAATTGCAGACCGATCAGCGCGCCCGCCGACGAGCCGACGATGACGTAGAAACTGTCCCATTTGTCGAGCGCGTTCATCGGTCCTCCGGCAAAATTCTCAGTCCCGCAGCAGTTCGTTGATCGACGTCTTGGCGCGGGTGCGTTCGTCGACGCGTTTGACGATCACGGCGCAGGCGAGCGACGGGCGATCGCTTCCCTGCGGCAGCGAACCCGGTACCACCACCGAATAGGGCGGCACGCGGCCATAATGGATTTCGCCTGTCGCGCGGTCGACGATCCTGGTGGACTGGCCGAGGAAGACCCCCATCGACAGCACGGAGCCCTCGCCCACGATCACACCTTCGGCCACTTCCGAACGCGCGCCGATGAAACAATTGTCCTCGATGATGACGGGCTGGGCCTGCAACGGCTCCAGCACGCCGCCGATCCCGGCGCCCCCGGAGATGTGACAGCCGCGGCCGATCTGGGCGCAGGAGCCGATGGTTGCCCACGTGTCCACCATTGTGTTGTCGCCGACATGGGCGCCGACATTGACGAAGCTCGGCATCAGCACGACGCCCCTGCCGACAAAGGCAGAATGGCGCACCACCGCACCCGGCACGGCGCGGAAGCCGGCGGCGCGGAATTCCTCCTCACCCCAGCCGAGAAATTTGGAATCGACCTTGTCCCACCACGGTGCACCGCCTGGCCCGCCCGCGATCGCCTGCATATCGTTCAGGCGGAACGACAGGAGCACGGCTTTCTTCAGCCATTGATGGACATGCCAGTCGCCGGCATATTTCTCGGCGACGCGCAGCCTGCCCTCGTCCAGGCCCTTCAACGCTGATTCCACAGCCTCGCGCACGGGACCATCCGTGCCCGCACCGAGCGTGTCTCGCGCCTCCCAAGCTTCGTCGATAGTGGATGCCAGCGTGTCCGTCATGTCGGCTCTCGCACGGGTTACCGCATGGCCTTAGCATGCGGCCGCACATTTTGAAGCACAATCCGGACCGGCCTTGCGCCACCACTTCCGGGGACGATTCCCCGCGTTCTTTGGTCGCCGACCTATTGTGCCAATGATGGCCGCGTCTATGATCCCAGCCGTCAACGGGATGATTTGATGTTCACCGACAATCCGTTCTCTGGGCTGGCGGCCCAGGTGCCACCCATGGTCATGCAGGCCTTCGTGGCGGTCATGATCGCTTTCGTCGTCCTGGGCACGCTTTTCGACATGACTCACAAGAAGAGCGCCCGCTACTTCTTCAACAATTGGCGAGCCGCCGGAAAGCGGGGGAGCCGCAAAGTCGGCGCCGGCGAAATGGGCGGCATAGCGATCAAGACCGCAATCGAGGGGCTGACATCGGGCGAATTCTGCAATCCGCGACGCAGGCTCGCCCATCTCGTCACCATGTACGGTTTTCTTCTCTACGTCGTGACGACTGTCATTCTGGTGTTCGCGTACCCCACACCCGACATGCCGGCGCCTGAAATTCTGCCGCGGCTCTGGTATCTGGGAGCGATGCTCGTCTGCGTCGGCAACATCTGGTTCTGGTTTTTCATCCGGGTCGATGTTGTAGCGGAAGGAAAATCGCCATTCCGCGTGGTGCGCGCCGACCTGTTCGTGCTTTCGCTGCTGGCCAACGGAGCGCTTGCTCTCGTCTGGTCGTGGCTGCAATCGGACGGCAGCGAATGGACGGATGCGGCCCTCGGGCTCTACCTCTTTTCTACCGTCGTGCTCTTCGGCGCCATACCGTGGTCCAAATTCTCGCACATGTTCTTCAAGCCCGCGGCGGCGTTGCAGAAGCACCTGGAAGAATCGAATGGATTTCGCAGCAATCTTCCGCTGCCCGCCGACAAGCCGGCTGCCTTCGGCAGCGCCCGCACGCCGCCAAAGCACTATTGATCGAACCACGCGCCGAGCAAGGAGCACCATGCCCACTTTCGTCTACATGACGCGCTGCGACGGCTGCGGCTACTGCGTCGACGTCTGTCCTTCGGACATCATGCATATCGACGAGACCTATCGCCGCGCGCTGAACATCGAACCCAATTTCTGCTGGGAATGCTATTCCTGCGTGAAGGCCTGCCCACAAAACGCCATCGATGTGCGCGGCTACGCCGACTTCGCGCCGCTCGGTCACAGCGTGCGCGTGCTGCGCGAAGAAGAAAAGGGCACGGTGTCCTGGAAGATCAGGTTCCGCGACGGCAGGGAAAAGGATTTCGTGTCTCCGATCCGCACCACGCCCTGGGGCTCGATCAAATCCCCGGCCGAGTATGAGGCGCCGAAGCCGGAAGCCCTGAAAAGCCAGGAACTCGCCCACGAGCCCGACGCACTGCACATCGGAGCGTTGCCGGTCCTCGCACGCAATCGCCTGAAGATGGGCGTTCTGTGATGTGCAGCCAGCTGCTTCAGCAAACGATTGCACGCAGAGACGCAAAGAAGAAAACCGCGCGCGGCGCGCGCAAAGAGCCTCTGCGTCTTTGCGCCTTTGCGGTTCGGCCTGCTGTCTCCGCGTCTCCCCGTCTCCGCGTGAATCCCTTCCTCATCACGAGTTCAGGTACCTGCCTATTACACGAGGCGCACTGATGGCTTTGTTCTCACGCCGAAAGACGGTCCACGTCGACTCGGACATTCTGGTCATTGGCGGCGGCATGGCGGGCTGCGGCGCCACGTATGAATCGCGCTATTGGGGCCGCGACCTCAAGATCGTCTGCGTCGAAAAGGCCAATATCGAGCGCAGCGGCGCCGTGGCCCAGGGCCTTTATGCGATCAATTGCTACATGGGCATGCAGTGGAACGAAAACCAGCCGGAAGATCATGTGCGCTATGCGCGCAACGATCTCATGGGGCTGGTGCGCGAGGACCTGGGTTACGATATCGCCCGTCACGTCGATGCCACCGTGCACAAATTCGAAGAATGGGGGCTGCCCATCATGAAAGACCCGGAAACGGGTCGCTATCAGCGCGAGGGCAAATGGCAGATCATGATTCACGGCGAGAGCTACAAGCCCATCGTCGCTGAAGCCGCGCGCAAGGCTGCCACCGAGATCTACAACCGGATCATGGTGACGCATCTTCTGACGGACAGCACCAATCCCGATCGCGTGGCCGGCGCCGTCGGCTTCAATGTCCGCACCGGCGATTTCTACGTCTTCCGCGCCAAAGCCGTCATCGTGTGTGCCGGCGGCGCCTCGCACATCTTCAAGCCACGCTCCGTGGGCGAAGGCATGGGCCGCACCTGGTATGCGCCGTGGAGCAGTGCCTCCGCCTATGCGCTGCCGATCCTCGCCGGCGCCAAGATGATGCAGATGGAAAATCGCATTGTCCTTACACGCTTCAAGGATGGCTACGGCCCTGTCGGCGCCTACTTCCTGCATCTGAAGACCTACACGCAGAACGCCTATGGCGAGGAATATGAGTCGCGCTGGTTCGCAGAATTGCGCAAGACCATCGGCGACTATGTCGACCACCATCCGGTGCCGACCTGTCTGCGCAACCATGCCTTCCTTGAAGAAGTGAAGGCGGGGCGCGGTCCGATCCGCATGGTGACCAGGGAAGCCTTCCAGGATCCGCACAAGGAAACGGTGGGCTGGGAAAACTTCCTCGGCATGACGATCGGACAGGCAGTGGTCTGGGCGTCGCAGAATATCGACCCCAAGCACATCAACCCGGAACTGACGACGTCGGAGCCCTATGTGATGGGGTCTCACGCCACATGCTCCGGTGCCTGGGCCAGCGGCCCGTCGGATTATGCTCCGGCGGAATATCAATGGGGCTACAACCGCATGATGACTGTGGCCGGGCTGTTTGGCGCCGGCGACACGATCGGCGGGACGGCGCACAAATTCTCATCGGGCTCTTTCACCGAAGGACGCATCGCGGCGAAGGCGGCCGTCAACTACGTCAACGATCTGGGCCGCGACCATCCGCTTGTGAGCGACGCCGAAGTGGAAGATCTCCGCAAGGCGGTCTACAGGCCGATGGAGACATATGCGGTCGGTCGCAATGAGATCGTCGGAGGCACAGTGTCGCCGAGCTATCTGCTGCCGCTACACGGCTTGCAGCGCCTCGAAAAAATCATGGACGAATATGTGGGCGGCATCAGCGCCCATTACACGACCAACGAACCGCTGCTGACCCGCGGTCTCGAGTTGCTGCAGATGCTCAAGGAGGATCTCGCTTTTCTCGGCGCGGAAGATCTGCATCAGTTGCAGCGCGCCTGGGAGCTGCAGCATCGCGTGCTGGCCTCGGAAGCCGTAGCGCAGCACACGATGTTCCGCACGGAAACGCGCTGGCCTGGCTACTACTACCGCGCCGATCACCCGAAGCTCGACGACACCGACTGGCACTGCTTCACCCTCTCGCGCTACGAGCGCCAATCGGGCAAATGGGAAATGGAAAAGGCGCCCGTGTATCACATCGTGGATTGAGGGCCTTTCATTTTTTCTATGCGTTCACGAAATTTCTCGTCAAGAGCCGTGGTCATGGGTGGCCGGGACGCCCTGCCCACCGCGACAAGCGCGGTGGTTCGGGCCGCCCGGCCATGACGGGTTGAAGAGTTTCTCGTCATCACCAAAAAATCCGCCGTGCACGCATCTCATCCACACTCTCCCCCAAACTCGTCATGGCCGGGCGGCGCGGAGCAGAGCGTAGCGCGTCCCGGCCACCCATGCCCTTCCAGTCCGGCGCAAATTGGGATTCGTCGCATTCTCATCAAGAACGGTGGTCATGGGTGGCCGGGACGCCCTGCCCACCGCGACAAGCGCGGTGGTTCGGGCCGCCCGGCCATGACGGTTCAGGAAAGATTTTGCTATCTCCGGGCCATTCAGAAAACCTGCAATCTTCGCTGCGATGACGTACGCAAATCATTTTCCCCCAAACTCGTCATGGCCGGGCGGCGCGGAGCAGAGCGGAGCGCGTCCAGGCCACCCGTGCCCTTCGAATCGACGCAAGAGTCCGGGATACAAATCATCCCGGCAGGGATTTTCGCGCTCGATAAGGTTGATTTTCCAATCCCTCTTGTACTTCTTCAGCGCGCTTTCGCGATGGATTGCGTCGTCGATGCGCTCAAGCTCTGCATACCAGACCAGCCGCTTGAGGCTGTACTTTTTGGTGAAGCCTTCGAAGACTCCATCACGATGCTGCTGAACGCAGTGAACAAGATTTGACGTCACGCCGATATAGAGCGTTCCATGACGCTTGTTGGCCACCACGTAGACAGCAATGAGAAGCCGCTCGCGCAAGGCTGCCAGGTGTTGAGCTTTCGCTGCGAGCCTACGAGTCGGTTGTCGCCAAAATGTGCCAGAGTTCTCCCAACATGGTGGTCATGGGTGGCCGGGACGCCCTGCCCACCGCGACTAGCGCGGTGGTTCGGGCCGCCCGGCCATGACGGATTTGCTTTGGTGATTTTCCGCAGTCACCACTGCATTCAAGAAGCCAGCGAGATCATCCGTTTCGTAGTGAATGTGTTCGCGGGTTGCGATGGGATGGTCCGGGCCCTGCTTCGACCACGGCGATTCATTCCTGATCAGGACAGTGGTCATGCCGAGCGCATGCGCCGGCACGAGATTGCGCGCCATGTCTTCGAACATCGCGCTCCTGCGTGCCTCGATTCCGGCCCTGTCGAGCACCGCGCGATAGGATTGTGCATCGGGCTTCGGCCGGAATCCGATCGTGCGAATATCCCACACCTCGTCGAATAGATGTGCAACCGCGAGCCGCTGCAGCACCCGCGTGGCATGGCGGCGGCAGCCATTGGTGAAGACAAATCTCCTGCCCGGCAGACGCAGCAGCGCCGCGGCCAGTGCGTCATCGACCGCAAGCGCCGACAGATCGATGTCATGGACAAAATCGAGATAGAGATCCGGATCGACGCCATGTTCGCGCATCAGCCCGTTCAGCGTCGTGCCGTGCTCGCGGTAGTAGGCCTTTTGCAACCGGCGCGCCTCTTCGAACCCGAGGGCGAAACGTTGCTGCACAAAGGCCGTCATCCGCGCTTCGATCTGGTCGAACAAGGCACACGCGGCGGGATAGAGCGTATTGTCGAGATCGAACAGCCACGCGTTTACGTGCCGGAAATCCGGACCGGCGAGGGTGCTGCGCTCTTTGTCCTGCTGCATTGCGGATGAAGATGGGCAATGGCACAAGGCGAGGCAAGCTCCCGCCGGACCGACACTTTGACGCCCCTCCTCGCTGTTTCCGACCTTTGCAAAACCTACGGCACCACGCGGGCAGTCGACGGGATTTCCTTCGCCGTGGCGCCCGGCGAGATTGTTGGCCTCCTGGGCCCGAACGGTGCCGGCAAAACCACCACGGTCAACATGGTGCTGGGCGTCCTGGCCCCAACCTCCGGCAGCATCACCATCGATGGAATCGATCTTCTGAAAAAGCGCAGCGACGCGCTGGCCCACACCAATTTCTCGGCCGTCTACGCCGCGCTGCCGGGCAATCTGACCGTCATCGAGAATTTGCGCGTCTTCGGCCTCATCTACGGCGTGCGCCCGCTTGGCGAGCGCGTCGAGGAAATGCTGGCTGCCTTCGATCTCGTGCGCTTTCGCGATACCAAGAGCGGTCTTCTCTCTTCGGGCGAACAGACGCGGCTCTCGCTCGCCAAGGCGCTGCTCAACAAGCCGAAGCTGCTGCTTCTCGATGAACCAACCGCATCGCTTGATCCCTCGACCGCGCGCGACGTGCGCAGGACGATCTGTGCCTTCGCGCACGATCAGGCAAGCGCGGTGCTCTGGACCAGCCACAACATGCATGAGGTGGAGGAGACCTGTGATCGTGTGATGTTCCTGTCCCGCGGTAGGGTGTTGCTCGAAGGTGATCCCAAACTGCTGCCGCAGGCACATGGTGCGGCGGATCTCGAAGATCTGTTCGTCGCGGTGGCCCATGAAACGCTGCACGAGAGGGCGCCGGCATGAATCCCGGACGCATCGCCGCCATCGCGCTCAGGCAGTTCTATCTCTATCGCGGCAGCCCGACGCGGCTCGTTCCGCTTTTCGCGTGGGTGGGAATCGATATCGTGCTGTGGGGATTCATCACGCGCTATCTCAACACCATTTCGCTCCACGGTGGGAACTTTGTTCCGGCACTGCTTGGTGCCGTGTTGTTGTGGGACTTCCTCACCCGGGTGATGCAGGGGCTTTCGACGGCATTCCTCGAGGATGTGTGGTCGCGAAATTTTCTCAATGTCTTCGCCACGCCGCTTCTGATCTCCGAATATGTGACGGGGCTGGTGATCACGGCTGTCGTCACGAGCCTAGTCGGCCTTGCGACGATGATCGTGCTGGCAAGCCTTGCTTTCGGTCTCTCATTCCTCGCCTATGGCGTCGCGCTCTTGCCTTTCCTGCTCGTGCTGTTTCTGACCGGCATCGCGCTGGGCATCGCCGCGATTGCGATGGTGCTGAGACTGGGACCAGCTTCGGAATGGTTCGTCTGGCCGCTGCCGGCGATGATCGCGCCATTTGCCGGCGTTTTTTACCCCGTCTCGACGCTCCCGCCGTGGATGCAGGCGGTGTCGCGCATTCTCCCGCCGGCTTATGTGTTCGAAAGCATGCGCGCCGTCGTGCAGGGGCGGCAGGCCGACTGGGGCAGTCTCGGCATCGGCCTGGCGCTTTCCGTGCTGTATATCGTGCTCGCGGCCATTCTCTTCATGGGCATCTTCCGATTTGCCGTGCGCACGGGTCTGCTCGCGCGCTACAGCGCGGAGAGCGCAAGCTGACTCGTTCCGGCTAGCGTGAAACGGTGAACGTCTGAAGGCTCTTCAGCTTGCCGCCCGGCGTTTTTACGGTGACCGTCCCGCTCGCAGCACCGGAGGGAACCACGGCCTGCAGAAAGTTCGGCGTGACCTCCTTGAAGGCGGCATTCGTGCCGGCGAACGACACTTTGGTGCCTTTCTGCGTAAAGCCCTGCCCATAGATCCCGATTGTAGCCCCCTCGGCGCCGGAGGACGGCGAGAGGCTGGCGAAGGGCGCCAGACCCGTGTTCAGGCTGAACACCGTGCCGTTGCCTGATGAGCCGCCCTGTTCCGTGGTGCCGTAAAACGTGCCGTTCGTGTCAAGCAGGAGCGGTCCCGATATCTTGGTCCCTTCGGTAGCCGGATCGAGCGTATGCAGCACCTTGAACTGGCCCTTTGTGGTGACTTCGAATACCGCAGCCGTCCCACATTTCCCGTCGATGCAGGTCGACGCGCCGCCATAAAGATTTCGATCCGTTGCGAGCGCAAGCGAGTCGCAGGGATACCATGCGACGTCTGACGTGCTGAAATCATGAAGGGTTTTGTTCTTGCCTTTCGTGCTCAAGGCATAGACCGTTCCCAGATTATTTGCTCCGCCACCGAACGTCACGCCATAGAGCGTGCCGCTTTTGTCCTGGACGACGCCGCCGGAGGGCCCGGAGCCATCCTTCTTGCTGGTGGCAAAGCTGTGCAGGATGGTGAGTTGCCCGGTCGGCGTCATGCTGAACACCGTGCCCGCGCCAGCCGCGCCGCCGCTCATCGTCGTACCATAGAAGTTGCCGTCGGAGGACAGCATGAGCGGTCCGGACGGGCCGCTCGCATCGCCCTTGGAGCCGCCGAAATTGTACAGCACCGAAACACTGCCGTCGGCCCCGACAGCGAACGCCGTGCCCGCATTGTTCACGCCGCCCGCTTCGGTAACGCCATAGAATCTGCCGTCACTGCCCTGAACGGGGTCACCCAGATCCGGCAATTGGCCATCCGTGCCATCGAAACTGTGCAGTGTGAACAATCCTGTGGCGCCGGCATATTCGAACACCGTGCCGAAATTGTTCGGCGCACTTCCATCGGGACAGGCACCGTAAAAATTGCCATCGGTCCCGATCACGATGCCGCTGTTGCAGTGAATGCCACCGCTGCTGTCGGCGAAACTCGCCAGAACGCCTTCCTTGCCGTCGAGGCCGAGCGAAAACACGGCCCCTTCATTCGAGGCGCCGCCATTGAGCGTGGTGCCCAGAAGCGATCCGTCCCGGCCTTGCGCGAGCATGCCGCGCGGAGCCTGTCCATCGGGAACGGCGCCAAACTGATAAAGGGTCGAAAAGGTCTGCGCCGTGGCAGCACCGCCAATACCCAGTGAAGCGGCGGCGATCGCTATGGACAATTTTCGTGAAATGCCGGTCATGACTATTCTCCCCGTGAAAACCCCGAATTTGAACACATTGCGCGCGGCCGTCTGGCCGAGCGTTCAGTTTCGCGGCAGCGCCGAGCGCGGGTTGTAACCCCAGCGATCGACCTGTTCGCACTCTTCTTCCGTAAACGATGCACGCCGACGCAGCTCGACCTCGGTGCGTGAAACAAACGCGATTCCATCCGGATCGGGGCTGTCGACGATTTCGATTTCCCGCGCCGCGCGTTCCGGATCGGCCTGAAGATAACGGGCGCGCACATTGCGTTGCCGTCCGAAAAACCGGCCATGCACAAGCTCGCGTTCGAGCATGGGATCGAGGTGTTCCGCCTTGCACAATTCGCGGGTCAGCCGCAGGCCGTTCTCGGTGTGGAACAATTCGTCGGCGGCAATGTAGTCGAGTGCGCGGGCAATGTCGGACTGGCCAAGCCAGTCGCGTGTGGCGATTTCGACGGGCAGCTTGTCGACGGCAAGTGCTTCGAGCACCGTGCAAAGGATGAGGATGCGCCAGATCAGCTCGTGTTTGCTGCCCGGTGCGCATTCGGGAAATTCATAGGCGAATTCGTAATTGGCCGCGTGCTGCGGCAGATCGCACTCGTCGATGCCGCGCGACACCATCAGGCGGCGAAAGATCGCCGCATGGCGCGCTTCATCGGAGACATGCGCGGCGAGCGACGCGTGAAACGACCACGAAAGGTCGGGGTGCTCATAGGAGCAGCGCGCGAGCAATTCCATCGCGGCGAGTTCGGCCATGACATTGTCGTTGAGTTCCGCCGCGATATCTTCCGGTTCAAGCCGCGACACCGACCGCAAATGCGCGCGGGCGCCGGCTTCCGGGCGCGGCCGACCGGCGGGCCTCACGGGCACCGCAACCCGGTCAACGGGCCGCCACAGCATCTCATCCAGGGCGACGGTATCATCGTCGGCAGCGGCTGCCGCTCGAAGAGCTTCTGCGAAGGACGCCGCGCCGCTGCGGCTCGCCACTGCATCGCGTTGTGCCGACAGGACATCGCGCGCGCCCCGCAACGTCGCGATCAGCCGCGAGTCGCAGAGAGGATCGAGACGGGAAACGAGATCGTCATAACGCGTCAGCAGGAAGCCGGTCACGCCGGCCAGCGCAGCGCAAACCTCTGCGTGATCGCTGCTTGCGTCCAGGTCGCGCAGCGGCGCGATCCAGCCGCGTTGGGCGCGGAGGGCAGTGCCATCCCGTTCCAGAAGACGCGATGCGTGCTGCCGCAAGGCCGCGGCGCGCGACATGTTGCTTTCGACCGCTGTTGCGAAATGCAGCTTTTGATCGAGCCCGGAAATTTTGGCGAGCCACCCCGCCTGAACATGCGCGGTCGCCCGCTCGATTGCCGCAAGCTGCAGCAACTCGACGACCAGTCCCGGCGTCGACCAGCGTCCCCCCGACCGCTTGTCGCGATCGGGATGGACGGGCGCATTCATTCCAGCATACCGCCGAGAGCCGGGACGGGCGGATGTCCCCAGGGACAGCAGGCCGATCCCGAAACAAAGCCCGGCTCGGTAAAGCTCGCCGTGGGCAGCCCGTGCGCCTTGTTGAGGGCCACACCCAGATCCGATGCCACGCGCGGCGGCAGCGCTGCCCCACGCAAAAAGGTCATGACCACCCCGCTGCCGATATCCGGGCTCGAAAAGCCGTTCGCGGCTTCCTCGGCGAGCATCCGGCGCTCCAGGGTGTCGAGATCCCAGGCATCCAGCTCTGCCGCATTCCGCGCTACCAATCCGCGATAGGCAGGGTCCTCCAGCAAGCGTGTAAAAGCTTGCGCAACACTTTGCGTACTCATGGCGCTCCCGCTCCCCTGGTGTGACAAAATGTGCCACTTATGTGACAAGCTTAGCAAAAATTAAAGGAACGGCAAGCCGTTTAAGGCGGAATCCTACATGTCGGATAGGCCTTGCCGGACAGTTTTGGCGCCTCAGCGCGCGGACGCAGGCTTCAGTGCCCTCGCTTGCCTGGCACAATGCGCGGCGCCGGTGGCAGCAATCCGTCATTGCCGAGGTGAGCGGCATAGCCGGTAACGCCCTTTGTGATGGTGGGGGCAAAGCCGGTATCGGCAAGGCCGCGGGCGGTGCAGCGCGTGTCGCCGAATATTTCGAACGCGACATCGGCGGTGCAGAAATTCGCGGCCCCGGAAACGAGGCGGGGATTGCCGTGCTTCCTCACATAAAGATAGACCTTGTCCGTCGCGAGCGGCGTGGTCAGCACCTTGGCGCAGGCGCCTGGCGCGATGTCCCACCACCCGCGCGAAACATATTGATCGCCTGTCCGCAGGCCGATCGCCGCCCAGACTTCGGCCTCGCCGTCATTGCAGATGGAATAGCCTTCCGGTGCCGCCGCCTTGAAGGCCTCGGTCTCCAGCGCATCGAACAGATCGGCGGGACTGGCGTTGGAAGGCATGTGCATGCGGGCCCGGAAGGCACCAAGGGCCGCATTGCGCGCCTTCGAAGTGCGCACGCCGCTCGGTCCCGTTCCGTATCCGATATCGCCGAGCAAACGATCTATCCCCGCCGCGCGGGCAGCTTCCGGTGTAGCGAAATGGGTGGCCTCGGACAGCGTCGTCGTCCAGCGCGTCGCGCGCCCTGTCACGACCGAGGCGAACGGCATGAGATAGGCGTCGTCGGAAGCACAATGGGCCGTTCCCACCGGCATGTCGAAGGCGAATTTGACGTCGCGCGCGCAAATGCGAATGGAACCGCCCCAGGCATGAGCCGGTCCGCGATGGGCCTGCGAACTGCGCGCATACAGAAAATAGACCGGCTGGGTCAGCCGTCCGGTGATCATGGTCGTGCAATCGCCAGGAACGACGCGCGCCCATCCCCGCGAAAGCATCTGCAAACCCGATTCGTACCCGATCGCAGCGTAGAGGACATAGCTTGTCTGATTGCAGACGCGCATTTCCGCTGCAGCCGGTGGAGCACGGCCCAACAGGGCGCAGAGAACGCCTGCGCAGAACAATACAAGACGCTTCATTCCGCCGTGATCATTGTTCCAGCACCGTGCTCGGTAAACAATTCGAGCAGCAACACGTGCGGAATACGCCCATCCAGAATGACCGCCGCCGCGACGCCGGCATCGACGGCATCGATTGCGGTCTCGATCTTGGGAATCATGCCACCGGAGATCGTCCCGTCGGCAATCAGGGCGCGCGCTTCGGCGATTGAAAGGCGCGGAATGAGCTTGCCTTCCCGATCAAGCACGCCTTCCACGTCGGTCAGCAGAAGAAGGCGTGCCGATTTCATCGCACCGGCCACCGAGCCTGCAACGGTGTCGGCGTTGATATTGTAGGTCTCGCCCCTTCGTCCCACGCCGATGGGCGCAATTACGGGAATAAGGTCGGAATTGATGATCGTGCGCAGCACTTCCGGATTGATCGTTTCCGGTTGTCCAACGAAACCGAGATCGACCGGCCTGGATTCCGAAGTCATCGGATCGAGTTTCATGCGCTCCAGCTTGCGCGCGACCACCAGATTTCCGTCTTTGCCGGAAAGGCCGACGGCGCGCCCGCCCGCAGCATTGATTCCACTGACGATCTGCTTGTTGATGGATCCGGTCAGCACCATTTCGACGACTTCAATGGCCGCCTCGTCGGTCACCCGCAGCCCGTCTACAAACGATGACGGAATCGACAGCCTCGACAGCATCGAACCGATCTGCGGGCCGCCGCCATGCACGATGACCGGATCAATCCCGGTCTGCTTCATCAGCACAATGTCCTGCGCGAAATGCTCGGACACGCCGTTTTCCATCGCGTGGCCGCCATATTTCACGACGATCGTCTGGCCGTCATAGCGCAGAATATAGGGCAGAGCTTCGACGAGGACGCGCGCCGTCGACCGCCACCGCGCCATGACGCGAAGGTTGCGATCCTGACCGGTTTCATCCTGCAACGCCATTCACACCCCATCGGCCGGACGGGAGGCTTATAGCCCATGCCCGGAGGGTTCTGCCAGCACAGCGACGTGATCGCGGAGCGCGTCGAGGCCCTCGCCATCGCGGGCCGAAGTGGCAAATATTTCAGGATAGGCGGCCGTGCGGCGCTTGAGTTCCTCGGCGCAGGCGGCGGCGGCCGCCACGCCTTCGGCCGGCGACAGCGAATCCAGTTTGGTCAGGACCCCGACATAAGACACCGCGGCCTGATCGAGAAGGCCCATCGCTTCGCGATCGACAGGAAGAATGCCGCGTCGCGCATCGATCAAAACAAAGGCACGTCGCAAACTCTGGCGCCCGCGAAGATAGGCGAATATCAGGTCCTGCCATTCGGCCGTCAGTGCCTTGGACGCGCGTGCATAACCATATCCCGGCAAATCGACGAGCAGGCACGTGTCCCGCAAACGAAAGAAATTGATTTGGCGCGTTGCCCCGGGCGTGTGCGACACCCGCGCCAATGTGCGACGCCCGGTCAGCGCGTTGACAAGACTTGACTTGCCGACATTGGAGCGGCCGACAAACGCAACCTCCGGCAGACTGCGTTTGGGCACTGCATCGATAGTGGCGGCCCCCGCCACGAATTCGCAGGGACCCGCAAACAACTTGCGCCCGTCCATCATGTGTTGCCGGAAGCCCGACGTCTCATTGCCCGACCGGTGTTTTGGCGCCGGCTTCGCTGTTCTCATTGCGACGCAGCAAGCCGAAAGGATTGAACCTGCCCAACAACCGCACCTCCACCCCCTGCCGCCGCATCATCACATATTGCTGCGCGACGGAGAGAAGATTGTTCCATGTCCAGTAGATCACCAATCCGGCCGGGAACGTGGCGAGCATGAAGGTGAAGATGATCGGCATGAAAGCGAACATGCGAGCCTGCATGGGATCGGCGGGCGCAGGATTGAGCTTCGTCTGCAGCCACTGCGTTGCGCCCATCAGAATCGGCCAGATTCCGATATGCACGAAGGTGGGGAGGAACGCAGGCACGGCGAACGGCAGCAGTCCGAACAGATTGACGAACGAGGTGGGATCCGGTGCCGACAGGTCGTGAATCCAGCCAAAGAATGGCGCGTGCCGCATCTCGATCGTAACGAACAGAACCTTGTATAACGAGAAGAACACCGGAATCTGGATCAGCATCGGCAGGCAGCCCGAAAGCGGGTTCACCTTCTCGCGCTTGTAAAGCTCCATCATCTCCTGTTGCTGACGCATCTTGTCGTCAGCGAAACGTTCGCGCAGTTTTTCGATTTCCGGCTGCAGCTTTTTCATCCGGCTCATCGACCGGTAAGACGCATCCGCAAGCGGGAAAAAGAGCAACTTGATCACGACGGTGAGTAACAGGATGGCGACGCCAAAATTCCCCAGAAAACCGTAGAGGAAGTCGAGAAGCAGGAAGATCGGCTTCGTCAGAAAAATGAACCAGCCCCAATCAATCGCAAGATCGAAGCGCTGAATGCCGAGCGTGTTCTGATAGTGCCGGATGGTCGTGACAATCTTGGCGCCGGCGAACAGGTGCTGGGTCAGGGCGAGTGTCGCGCCGGCCGCCACCTGTCGCCCTTCCAGCCGGTAGTCTGCCTGATAGGCTTTGACGCTCGCCAGTTGCGTCACGCCGTAGGAGCCATCAAAGGCCATGTTCTGCGGCGGAATGGCAGCCGCCATCCAGTATTTGTCGGTTATGCCCACCCAGCCGCCGGAAGAGTGAAATGTCTGCGGCGGCTTATTGTCCTTGAAGTCGTCGTAGCTTGCGTCCTTCAACGTTCCGTCGGCCGCTCCTACGAATCCTTCATGCAGCACCCAATAGTGTTTGCTCTCGGGGAATCCGTCGCGGGCGACATAGGCATAGGGAAAGAGCGTGACCGGGTGACCGCTGCGATTGGCGACCGAATCCCGCACCGTGAACATGTATTGATTGTCGATGCTGATCTGCCGGGAAAACGTCAGGCCCTGACCATTGTTCCAGGTCAAAGTCACCGATGATGTCGGCGTCAGGATCCGCCCCTGCGATACTGACCAGATCGTCGTATCGTCGGGCGTCTTCACCGCGCTGCCCGCTGCCGCGACAAATCCGAACTCGGCATAATACGGAAAATGCGTGTGCTGAGGCGACAGCAGCGTAATTTCGGGACTCTTGGGGTCGAGAGTTTCGCGATAACGCTTCAGTCTCAGATCGTCGAAACGCGCCCCCTTCAATTGCAGGGAGCCATCGAGTGTCGGCGTATCGATCGCGACGCGGGCTCCGGTCTGTGCGAGCGCCTGTGCGCGCGACAACACCCCCGCTCCGGCGGCGGCAGCCGGTGCCTGGGCGGGATGCACCGGCGGCCGGTGCAGCTGGGCCTGGTGGATGCGCGCCGCTTCCATTTGCGGCTGTTCGACAAAATAGTACCAGCCCATCCACACGAGAGCCGAAAGCGCACAGGCGATAATCAGATTCCGATTTTCGTTCATGGACTGGGGTGCCGGCGAAGAGGTGGAACAGGATCAAAGCCCGACGAACCGCCGAGCCACGCAAAAGGATGACAACGGGCGAGCCGTCGCACCGCCAGCCCCAGGCCGCGCCCCGCGCCGTGGATCCTGATGGCGTCAAGCGCGTATTCCGAGCAACTGGGCTCGAACCGGCACCGGGGTGGAAAAAGGGGCGACACGATCCATCGATAGAGATGGATCGGGGCGACGACGAACCCGCGCACAAACCGGCGCATGGGGCTGGCGTCCTGATCCCTCACCGGACTTCTCCTGCCTGAGACGGGCTGAGCCTCGCATGAGCCGCTGCGAGCGCTGCTTTCAAATCGCCCAGCAACGCACCAAATGGCCGACTCAAGGTGCTCGGTCGAGCGACCAGAACATAGTCATTGCCGGCGCGGGCATAAAGGGGAAGGACTGCCGCGGCGGCAGCCCGCAATCGCCGGCGCGCACGATTTCGCTGTACGGCGATGCCGACCTTTCGGCTCGCCGTGAAGCCGACACGCACATGCGCAGGCCCGAGCGCCGGATTGGGGGAAAGTTCCAGGGTGAGGCTATTGCTCGCGCGCCGAATTCCGCGCGCTGCCCTAAGGAAATCGGCTCGTTTCTTGAGTTTTTCGACAATCAGGCCCCGCCTGGGGGCTTCTTGACCCTCAGGGCCGCGGTCTGTCAGGCGGAGAGCCTCTTGCGCCCGTGCGCCCTGCGCCGCGCCAGCACTTTCCTGCCTCCGGCAGTAGCCATGCGCGCACGGAACCCGTGACGACGCTTGCGCACAATCTTGCTCGGCTGGTAGGTGCGCTTCATGGCATGTCGCTCCGGGAAAAGGCCAAGAAAAGCCTTGAAAAGGCGTCGAGCTTCTAAAGAGCGGCCGGCCCGCTGTCAACCTTCGGACCGCTCGGGTTCGTGAAGGCGACGGCAACCGTCCCTATGTTATGTGTACCCTATCGGAAACCGGGGCAAGAATGGAATCTGCTGTTCCGTGCGCCCAGATGCGGCCTCTGCCGTGGCGATAGAGCCTTCGGCCGCGAAAGCCGTGCCCAGACTGGGGACACCCCAGCGCCTGACCCGGCCGGCCGTCCGTATCGGCCAGGCGTGGGAATTGCTGGCACACAGCCTTTCCGGCCGGTTGCTCCTGCTCACGCTGCTTTACGTGCTGCTGACGGAAGTCCTGATCTTCGTGCCTTCGCTGGGGCGCGACTATCGAAGCCTTCTCGAGACCCACATCGATAGCGCCGAGATTGCCATTCTTCCCTTCACGGAAGCCGTCGGGGAGGGGCTATCCGAAGGTTTGCGCCATGAATTGCTCGCCAGAGCGGGGGCCATGGCAGTGATGCTCAAACGACCGGATCAGACCGATCTCTTTCTCGCGCATGACGAACCCTCCCATTTCGACATGACGATCGACCTGCGAAACCAGGGCCTGATGCTGCAAATGGCCGACGCGCTGAACTGCCTTTTCATCGGCGGCAACCGGACGCTCAACGTCATCGGCCCGACCCGCATCCCGCACGCACAGAATTTGGAAGTCATCACCGAAGAGGCGCCAATCCGCAGCGCGCTGCTTTCCTACGCGGGACGGCTTGTGCTGCTCGCGTTGCTGATTTCGGTCGCGACCGCCGTTTTGGTGTTTCTAAGTCTCTATCTTGTGCTGGTGCGTCCGATGGGTCAGCTGACGCGCGCCATGGTGCGCTTCCGGGAAGATCCCGAAGATGCGAGCCGCATTGTGACGGCGTCGGAACGGCGCGACGAAATCGGTACGGCGGAACGTGAACTCGCGTCCATGCAGCG
The DNA here is from genome assembly GCA_036490345.1 of Rhizomicrobium sp. Lineage (GTDB taxonomy): Bacteria > Pseudomonadota > Alphaproteobacteria > Micropepsales > Micropepsaceae > Rhizomicrobium. The sequence goes on from DASXEA010000089.1 coordinate 28,122, forward strand.
CGACATTTTCGGATTTCTTCAGCAAAAGGCCCGTCTTGCGGCTCTCGGCAGCGCCGTCGCCAAAATTCAGCACGATCTGCGCAACATGCTGGCCAGTGCGCAGCTCGCCTCCGATCGACTCGCGCGCGTCGACGATCCGGTCGTTCAGCATTTGGCGCCGCGCCTCGTCGCGTCGCTTGACCATGCGGTGACGTTGGCGACGCGTACGCTCCGTTTCGGGCGCGCCGACGAGCACCCGCCGCATCGTGCCCATTTCCTGTTGCGGCCACTGCTTGAGGAAATCGCCGACATGGCCGAAGGCTCGGGCATTGCCATCGACTGTGGCACCGGCCTGGAATTGGATGCCGATCGTGAACAGATTTATCGCATCCTGCTCAATCTCGCGCGCAACGCCGCGGAGGCGGCGGATGGTGCGGGCCGCATCGAGTTGAGTGCGGAGCGTGTCGGTACCAAAGTCGCAATTCACGTCCGCGATTTCGGTCCCGGCATCCCTGATGCAGTACGCGACACCTTGTTCCAGCCTTTTACGGCAGCCGGGCGGCCGGGAGGGACCGGTCTTGGTCTGGCGATCGCGCGCGACCTGGCGCGTGCGCATGGGGGCGATGTCGTGCTCGAATTCACAGGCGAGAACGGAACGTCATTCCGCATCGACGTTCCGGACCGCGAGTGCATCTAGGATGCCCTGGGACCCAAAGACCTATCTTGCCTTCGCCGACGAACGAACACGACCGGCACGCGACCTGCTGTCGCGCGTGGAGCTTGCCGTACCGCATCGCATTGCCGACCTCGGATGTGGGCCGGGAAATTCGACGGCGCTCCTCGCGCAGAAATGGCCCAATGCCGGGATCGCCGGAATCGATAGTTCCGCCGACATGCTCGCCGCGGCACGCGCCACACCCTCGCAAGCACAGTGGGTGGAAGCCGACGTCGCAACCTGGGCGCCCGACGGGGCCTGCGATCTCATTTTCGCAAATGCAACCCTGCAATGGCTTCCCGACCATGCAGCCCTTCTTCCGCGCCTGTTTTCCTTTCTTGGTCCGGATGGCGTGCTGGCTTTCCAGATGCCGCGCAACTTTCGTGAACCGAGTCACGCTCTGATGGCCGAGCTGGCGGCAGAACCGCGATGGCACGGGAAGCTCGACGGCGTGCGCGACTGGTGGAACGTGCTGGAGCCGGATGCCTATTACGACCTGTTCGCGGCAACGGCGCGCCGGATCGATATCTGGGAGACACGCTATGTGCAGCTTCTCGAAGGTCCGGACGCCGTCTATCGCTGGACATTGGGGACAGGACTAAGGCCATTCGCCGCGGCGCTCGACGGCGAAGAGCGCGAAAGCTTTCTCGCCGAATACCGCGCCCGCGTGGCGCGCGCCTATCCGATGCGCGGGAACAACATCACACTCTTTCCCTTCCAACGCCTGTTCTGCGTCATTGCGAAGTAGACGACTTTCAATCCCCCTTGGCGATTCCGTCGCGGCGCGGATCTGAGCCTCCGATATACCCCCCCGGCACGCGCTCGACGATGTTGAGGCCGCTTTCGAGCGGGAAAATGCGCACCGTGTGGCCCATGGCCGTGAGTTCCGATGCATAGTCGACGATCGGCGTATCCTTTTCGAGGATCGTGGGGCCGTTCGGATTGGCGTGATGGGGAAGTGCCACGGTGGTCTGCGGATCAAGTCCGCCATCGATCATCGCAATCAGCGACTCCGCCACATAGGGAATGATGATCGGCCCACCGGGTGAGCCTACGGCAAACTTGAAATTGCCCTTGCGATCGAAAACGATCGTGGGCGACATCGCGCTCATGGGTCGTTTGCCCGGACCAGGTGCATTCGCAACCGGCTTGCCGTTTCGCTCGGGCTCGAAGGAAAAGTCGGTAAGCTCATTGTTGAGAAAAAATCCCTTCGCCATCATTTCCGCCCCGAAGGTGTATTCGATGGTCGTCGTCATCGACACGGCCTCGCCGTGATCATCGACGATCGAAAGATGGCTGGTGCCCGGCAGCTGCGGACTCGTCTGCGGTGCGAGGCTGGCGTGGCTGCGTGGCGGCTCTCCCGCGGCGGCCATTCCCATGTCCCGCGCACGATCGATCAGATTTCCGCGGGCCTTGAGATAGTCGCGATCGAGCAATCCGGCGACGGGAACATGCACTGCGTCGGGGTCGGCAAGCCACATGGCCCGATCGGCAAACGCAAGGCGGCTCGCTTCCGAAAAGAGATGGATCTCCGAAAGCGAATTCGGTTGCAGCGCCTTCGACGGAAAATGTTCGAGCATGCCAAGGATCTGCAGTACCGAAATGCCGCCCGAACTGGGCGGCCCCATCGAACACAAATGATATTCGCGATAGTCGCCGCAGACTGGTTCGCGCTCTTTCGCGACGTAGTTGGCCAGATCGGCGAGCGTCATGTGAGAAGGATTGACCGGAGCATGATTGACCTTGTCGACGATCGCCTGGGCGATCGTCCCGGAATAGAAGGCCTTTGCCCCGCCATTCGCGATCGCCCGCAACGTCGAGGCGAGTTCTGGATTCTTGAGCCATTCTCCCTGTTTCAGGGGCATGCCGTTGGGTTTGTAAAAATAGGTCTTGATGTCGGGCATCCGCGCCATTTCAGGATGTTCGGCCAGCGTGGCCGAGAGCTTGCGCCCGACCGGAAAGCCTTTCTCGGCGAGGGCGATTGCGGGCGCGAAAAGCCTCGACCATGGCAATTTGCCATAACGCTTGTGTGCAAGTTCGAGAACGGCGACGTCGCCCGGAACGCCAACCGACAGACCTCCGGGAATGGCATCGAGATGCGCTCGGGGCTGCCCCTTCGAATCGAGGAACATACCGGGCGTGGCCGAAGCCGGCGCCATTTCCCGTCCATCGAAGCTTCGCACCCGCTTCGCCTCGGGATCGTAGACCAGCATGAAGGCGCCGCCCCCGATTCCGGAGGATTCGGGCTCGACAAGGGTGAGCACCATCTGCACGGCGATCGCCGCATCCACGGCTGAACCGCCGGCCCGGAGCATTTGCAGGCCGGCGTCCACCGCATACGGATTCGCAGCCGCCACCATGTCGTGCCGCGCGACAATCGGTGCCGCTTGTACGCCAGACACGAGCCAGAGGACGCCCGCGCCGACCCCCGATGCTCGTGAAAGGAGTACCAGGCATCGCGAACAAAAACGGCGACCTGCGCTCATCGAAAGCTTCCTCTCTTTTCGCCCCGATCGGGTCCGGTTACGGTTGCCAGCGATGACGCGGCCGGGCAAGCGCAATCTGATTACCGATGTCGCCGGCCTTGCGGTCGGCCACGCCGAGGACCACCTCGCCTGCACCGGCGTCACCGTGCTTTTGGCACGGAAAGCGATGGCGGCAGCCGTCGACGTTAGGGGCGGCGCGCCCGGAACGCGGGAGACCGACGCGCTCGATCCCGTCAGCCTGGGCGGCCTTGTGGATGCGATTGCGTTGTCTGGCGGCTCCGTCTACGGGCTCGATGCGGCGGGCAGCGTGACGGCAGCGCTTGGCGCGCAAAGACGCGGCTTCGATCTCGTCCCGGGCGCGCCGACGGCGCCCATCGTGCCGGGAGCGATCATTTTCGATCTCGCCAATGGCGGCGACAAAAACTGGGGCGAAACGCCTCCCTATCGCCGGCTCGCGCAGACGGCGCTCTTGCACGCCTCGCCGGATTTCGCGCTTGGCAACGCTGGTGCCGGACTGGGTGCCCGCGCCGGGCTCTATAAAGGCGGCACAGGCAGCGCTTCGGCAGTCACCGACGACGGCTTTGCGGTGGGCACCATCGTGATCGTCAACGCAGTAGGCTCGCCGCTTATTCCGCAAACCGACGTGTTCTGGGCCTTTGCCTGCGAGCAAGGGAACGAATTCGGGGGCCGGCGCCTGCCCGCAGACTTTGGTACCATCGATCTGGAAGTTCCCACGGACATGAAAATGGCGCCGCGGGTTGGCGCGAACACGACCATCGGCATTGTCGCAACGGATGCGGTCCTGTCCCGCATCGAACTCCGGCGGCTCGCAATCATGGCGGCAGACGGATTCGCGCGGGCGCTTCGACCCGTGCACACCCCGTTCGACGGCGATACGGTCTTTGCCCTTTCGGCAGGGATAGTGGACGTGCCGGAACCGCGCGCGTTTCATGTCACGCAGTTGGGAATGATCGCGGCCGACTGCATGGCACGTGCGATCGCGCGGGGCGTTTACGAAGCCGAGACGGTGGGCGATATGATATCGTATCGCGACCGCTTCGCATTGGGGAGACAAGGCTTATGACAACCGAGCTCGGCCTTTCGCGCCGCAGTTTTGCAGCGACATCGCTGGTGGCAGGGTTTACGCTCGCCGCGGGCCCGGTGCGCGCAGGCGCCATCATCACGAGTGCGGACGGGCTGGATGCGGGTGAAGTCCGCATTCCCACGGGAGACGGCGAGGTTCCGGCGTATCGCGCCCGTCCGGCCAAAGGGACAAAGCACCCTGTCATCCTGGTGGTTCAGGAGATTTTTGGCGTCCATGAACACATCAAGGATATTTGCCGTCGCTTTGCGAAGCTGGGTTTCTATGCGATCGCCCCATCGCTCTATGCGCGATACGGCGACCCGGGGAAATATACCGATATCCACGCATTGGTCTCGGAGGTCGTGTCGAAAGTGCCCGATGCGGGCGTGATGACGGATCTGGATGCCGCGACGGCCTTCGCGGCCAGAGAGAACGGCGACGCCGCCAGACTCGGAATCATCGGATTTTGCTGGGGTGGCAGGATCGTCTGGCTTTACGCCGCGCACAGTACGGCCCTGAAGGCGGGTCTGGCTTTCTATGGTCCGTTGCGCGGTCCGGTGCCGCCCAGTCCGCTGCGGCCCGTCTATCCCCTGGAAATTGCCGGTGCGCTAAAAGCGCCGGTGCTGGGCTTCTATGGGGGCCAGGACACCGGCATCCATCTTTCCGACGTGGAAGAGATGCGCGTGGCGCTGGCCAAAGCCGGCAAGCTCGACTGCCGGATCGATGTCTTCATGGACACCGGCCACGGATTCTTTGCCGATTACCGTCCCACCTACAACGCGGCGGACGCGCAGGCGGCATGGACGCGCTCGCGCGCGTGGCTCGCCGCGCACGGAGTCACATGAGCCGGCGCTTCCGTTCTACTTGACGTAGACGCGCACTTCGGTCGTTGCGATCGCAGGGTCTGTCGACGACGATACGCCCATGCGCGCGGGGGGCACTCCCATCTGGTTCATGGAATGCATGACGTCCTGCGCGTGATGTTCGGCATCGATCTGCGCGAGTTGCACGGCCTTGGCCGTCCCGCGAGTGGGAGATACCGCGACAACTTCAAATGAGGCGCTGGGCCGCGACTGGAGCGACTGGGAAAGCGCCGCGTACAGCATCTTCTGGTAATCGGTGCCCGCGTGATCGAACTTGATCGTCGCGATGGGTGCGCCCGCAACCGTCGGCGACGCCTCCACGGCCGAATGCATGGCCGAATTCATGCCCGAATTCATGAAAGGCGCTGCGACACCGTTTTCAAGCTCACCGCTCCGGATCGCGCCGGCCAGACGCGCCAGGCGAGGGCGCTCGGCCGCGACATAAGCGGTCTGGCGTTCCACCGTGTGGCCGATTTCGGTCAGCATCCGGTCGAGCGTCGCGACGGTGCGATGCGCTTCGTCATCCAGAACCGTAAGCTGGCGATGATCTTCGTCGACTGCGCCGGGGGCATTCAGCGTGGCGCCCACCGTCTGCAGGATTTGACGGGCCGAAGCAGACTGTCCCGAGAGCTCCGTGCCAATTGCCGCCAGCGCGTTGATGTCCGACGTCAGCGTGTCGAGTGCGCTTTGGGCATTGTTCCATTCACCGACGAGTTGTGGATTGCCCCGCGTCGTGCCCACCTGGAGGCGGATCGCGATATGGGCGTCGCCTTCCTCATAGGTTGTGATCGCCTGGGCGTCACGGCCCGAGATTTCGGATTGTCGCTGCGCAGCAGCCGCGAGGGCTGTCTCGATGGTTTGCAGCTGTCCGCGCAGGCTCTGGATGGATTTGTTGACGCTGGTGCCGGTGTCCGAGCCGTTTTCAACCGCCACGGGCGCAGCCTGGACCACGGCAGCCGGGGGCGGCGGAGTCGGAGCAACGGGCGCGGCCGCAGGGGGAGATTCGGCCTGTGCTTCTGCCCCCTCCCCGCTATTGGCCAGGGTCGGCTGGACAGGTCGCGCCGCATGCGTTGCTTCGCGCCGGGTTAGCGCGGAATCGATACTGGCGCAGCCGGACAGGTCCAGCGCGGCACCCATGAGAATCAGAGCAAGAAGCCGCGCTCCCGCCACGCCCGTCCGTTTCATCGCTTTGCCCGCTCATGCCCGCAGAGTGTCGCGGCCAGTCTTAACCACGCCTGCCGCGCGCCACAAGGGAGCAAAAGAGAACCGCCTGCGGATGGAACTCCGGCGGCCGGCGCGCATCGCGGCGGACTTGGCTTGCATCGGCCGGCGCCCCTCATTAGGTTCTGCGCCCTTCCGGTATGCACCCGTAGCTCAGCTGGATAGAGCACCAGACTACGAATCTGGGGGTCGGGCGTTCGAATCGCTCCGGGTGCGCCAATACTTTCAATGACTTAGCTGCGTTTCTGATTCTATTAGGCTCGCGTTAGGCTCTCTAACCCCGCCGCTTGCCGCGCCAAAGCGCTTTCGGCGCATTTGCATCAGCGTGATAGCGGCCTCGTCCGAGCGACGATGATTGATGCGTTTTTAGCGACTCTCATTGCCTCGCAGGTATCGGCAACACATCGCAATTGCTTGTAGTGTGGGCGGCACGGCAGAAAGCGCGTGATGGCATGAAGTTGTGCTGCATTTATCGCAGCTGCACTATGGGTGTTAACAGGCAGGGAAGCTTCGCCAAGTCGCGATTTTCACACACGATTTGATATTCTTGAATCAGCTGCTCGTCGCATCTGAAGCCTCGGCGGTAGACACCTTCACGCACTGGATTCAGCGCGATCGCGATGGCCAACCCGGCGACGTGGCTCTCGGGGACTGTCCAGATACGGACAAAACGCATAAGACGACCCAACGAGCGAAGGATGCGTTGGCGCAAGCGCGAACACTTTCTGGGGGCGCCCGGGCGACATTGATTACCAATGGTATGGGAGCGCTGCGAACCACGCTTGAAGTGGCCGTAGCCGGCCGCCTGCTCAAGGCGACGGTACAGCGATGGAGTGAGCAGATTCGGGTAACGGCCCTGCGGAACGTTAATTGGGACAATGCCAAAGTGGAGGACATTTGCTCACTGTACGAAGACCTGTCGCGTTACATCGACGCTCATTCTCATAGCGACGATGCGACGGGAGCTCCACGCGAAATTCGCGATCTTGAAGCGAAGATTGCGGCGGTGGACACGTTTATCTCCTGGGCAAGGGCCGATCGTACGTCATAAACCTATCCAGACGGACAATCTG
>DASXEA010000010.1:0-1611 GCA_036490345.1 Rhizomicrobium sp.
CGTAGCGGCAATCGTGGGATACGCGCTCGGCAGTTGGAACGCGGCGGCCGTGCGCAGCAGCCAGGCTTCCAGCGCCCCGACAGCGGCGCAGGCCGTGGCGCTCCGTTTCCCGAGCGATTTCCAAGAAACCCCGCTTAGTGCCCCGGCGCCTGCGGCGCCATCCTATCAGCTCGCTTCCGAATCCACGGTGGTGATCCATAACGCCAACCGCGCGCTGTTCGCGCCCGAACCCATGGGTCCGGCCCAGCCAGAGGCGGCGCAGGCGGCAGAACCCGCGCCGCCACAAGAGGCGGCCGCGGAGCCTAGTCCGGTCCAGGTCGCGGACCTTTCATCGATGCCGCCGGGTGCCACGACCCGCGTCGCTGCGGCGCCGATCTTGCCGAAGCCGCGGGAACTCGCCGGCACGCCTAAGCCGCATCTGGCAGCGGTGCGGCACGCGGCGCGTCCCTCCCACATGTTTGACGACGCACAGCTTGTGAGCATCAAGCGACGCCTCAACCTCACACCCAATCAGGAGCAGATGTGGCCGGCCGTCGCCCTCGCGCTGCGCAACGTCGGCGTCGAGCGCGAGCGTGAGGCGCGTGCGCGCGGTGCCGCAGGCGAGATGAATCCCGACAGCGCCCAAGTTCAGGATCTGAAGTCGGCCGCGATTCCCTTGATCATGAGCTTTTCGGACGAGCAGAAGGATGAGGTCCGCACGCTGGCGCGCGGTATGGGCCTCAACCAGCTTGCATCTCAGTTCTGATGACCGGCGCGAGAAGCGCTAAATCCGCGACTTTTTCGGCTTGACCAGCGGCCGAAACACTTCGCCCACGCATTTGACGCCGATCAGCGCCAGCAGCGAAAAGCAGGCTAAGTCGCCAAACTCGACGCGGCTCGAAATGTCGAGCGAATAAAGCGGGTCATACAAAAAGTAGTCAGCGCACAAAAACGCTGCGCACACGCCAAGCAGCGCTGGCCCTCGGCCATAGATGATGGCGACAAGAACGATCGGCAGCACGTAAAAGAAAACCGGATCGCGCAAGCCGAGCGGCGACAGCTTCAGATACCACAGGATCGCGGTAAGAACCGCAACGACCGTAAGCGATATGGCAACGGGCAACGCCCGCGTCACAATCGACATACGCTCCCCCCTTCTTGGCCGGTTCGGCCTTACTGTCATGATAGCGCGGGCCAAGCTGGCGGAACAGATAAAAAACCGCCCTTCCCCATCGCAGGTTCAGGACATGGAAAACAGGCAGCACATGGAAAACGGGCAGCACATGGAAAACGGGGCTGGCGCTACTCGACGACGATTTTGACCTCACCGCCGGGCCGCAGCGTATCGCTCGGGCTAAGGCCGTTAAGTACGCGAAATTGCTCGACTTGTCGGTCAGGCACCGCCATACGGCTGGCGAGCTTCTCGACAGTATCACGGGGTCCTACGGTTACTACCATCAGGTGCAGCGGCCGCGCATGCTGTATCTCCGCGAGACTCATGCGGCGGAACGTGCCGACCGAGGCGCGAAACACGCGATCGGTCTGGGCGGTGAAGCTCTTAGCGGCGAAGATGAAGCGGTAGACGTCGCTGCCGAAGCGGACGACGTAAAGGCGGAAATCCCAGTCGTCGCC